>NZ_JBIWIO010000012.1:0-297109 GCF_044764665.1 Streptomyces sp. NPDC093795 | reverse complement strand
CAGACGGTTGCTTCGGGGCGCGGCCGGGGGGGCGACCCCCCGTCCTAGTCGCCCGGGGGCGCGGCCACCCGGCCCAGCCACCGCGCCCCGGCCGTCCCCCGGCCCCCCCCCCCCCCCCCCCCCCCCCCCCCGCCCCCCCCCCCCCCCCCCCCCCCCCCCGCGCGCCCCGGCCGCCCCCCCCCCCCCCCCCCCCCCCCCCCGCCCTTTGCTCGTGAGCGGTGTCCCCCCGATCGCCTGATCGATACGATTCCAAGAGGCGTATCCGTACGCGATGGCGAGGGAAGTGAGGAGCGGCTGTGGGGCGTCGGCTCGTACCGCTCACGCTGGACAACCTTCCGGACCTGCCCAAGCGGTGCCGCTCCTGCGTCTTCTGGGAGCTGGACCCGGTCAGCGGAGAGGCGGCGGTGAAGGCCGGGCGGCCGGAGCTGGAAAAGGAAGCCTGGATCTCCGGCGTTCTGCTGGAGTGGGGATCCTGCGGTCGGGTGGTCTATGTCGACGAGGTGCCGGTCGGCTACGTCCTCTACGCTCCCCCGGCCTATGTGCCGCGCTCGACGGCCTTTCCGACGAGTCCCGTGGCCGCCGATGCCGCGCAGCTGATGACGGCCTGGATCATGCCCGGATACCAGGGGCAGGGGCTGGGCCGGGTGATGGTGCAGACCGTGGCCAAGGATCTGCTGCGGAGAGGGTTCAAGGCCATCGAGGCGTTCGGTGACGCCCGGTGGAAGGAGCCCGCCTGTGTACTGCCGGCCGATCACCTGCTGGCTGTGGGCTTCAAGACCGTACGGCCGCATCCTGCCTTCCCCAGGCTGAGGTTGGAGCTCCGGACGACGCTCTCCTGGAAGGAGGACGTCGAGATGGCCCTGGACCGGCTTCTCGGCGCCGTGCAGAAGGAGCCGGTCCTCCGGCCGCTCTAGCGTCAGGACATGAGAACGGCCCGCCCCCGGGAGGGGCGGGCCGTTTGCGTTTCACGTGAAACGACAGCGCTGTTTCACGTGAAACAGCGAGGGAGCATCAGGCCTTGGACGGCTCGACGAAGCCCTCGAGGTCGCGCAGGATGGCGGCCTTCGGCTTGGCACCGACGATCGTCTTGACGACCTCGCCGCCCTGGTACACGTTCAGCGTCGGGATGGACATGACGCCGTACTTGGCGGCCGTGGCCGGGTTCTCGTCGATGTTGAGCTTCACGACCTCGATCTCGCCGTGCTCGGCGGCGATGGCCTCCAGCGACGGGGCGATCTGGCGGCAGGGACCGCACCACGCCGCCCAGAAGTCCACCAGGACGGGCTTGTCGCTCTTGAGGACGTCGTCTTCGAAGGAAGCGTCGGTCACAGTCTTCAGGGCCACAGCGGCCTCCTTGATCTCGCGGGGTGTGGGTGAGGAGAGACGGGGTCAGACCGCGGGGGTCTCGGCCAGCTTCTCGCTGTCGGCGAGGGCGGCCAGGAAACGCTCGGCGTCCAGTGCGGCGGAGCAGCCGGTGCCGGCGGCCGTGATGGCCTGGCGGTAGGTGTGGTCGACGACATCGCCGGCGCCGAAGACACCGGTGAGGTTCGTGCGCGTCGACGGGGCGGCCACCTTGAGGTAGCCCTCCTCGTCGAGGTCCAGCTGGCCCTTGAACAGCTCGGTCCGCGGGTCGTGGCCGACGGCGATGAAGAGGCCGGTGACGGGAAGCCGGCGGGTCTCACCGGTCTTCGTGTCACGCAGGGTCAGACCGCTGAGCTTCTGCTCACCGTGGATCTCGGTGACCTCGCTGTCCCAGGCGAACGAGATCTTCGGGTCGGCGAAGGCGCGCTCCTGCATGGCCTTCGAGGCACGGAGGGTGTCGCGGCGGTGGACGATCGTGACGGTCTTCGCGAAGCGTGAGAGGAAGGTGGCCTCCTCGATCGCGGTGTCGCCGCCGCCGACGACGGCGATGTCCTGGTCCTTGAAGAAGAACCCGTCGCAGGTGGCGCACCAGGAGACACCGCGGCCGGAGAGCGTGTCCTCGTTCGGGAGGCCGAGCTTGCGGTGCTGGGAGCCGGTGGTGACGATGACGGCCTTGGCGCGGTGCACGGTGCCGGCGGTGTCGGTGACGGTCTTGATCTCGCCCGTCAGGTCCACGGCGATGACATCGTCGGGCACCAGCTCGGCGCCGAAACGCTCGGCCTGGGCCCTCATGTTGTCCATCAGGTCCGGGCCCATGATGCCGTCACGGAAGCCGGGGAAGTTCTCCACCTCGGTCGTGTTCATCAGTGCGCCACCGGCGGTGACGGCACCCTCGAAGACCAGGGGGTTCAGCGACGCTCGGGCGGTGTAGAGCGCAGCGGTGTAACCCGCGGGCCCGGAGCCGATAATGATCACGTTACGGACGTCGCTCACGGGTTTCTTCCTCGTCTCTGCAGACTGCCACTGCCTACGGGGGCGGTCGTCTCGGTCACTCTCACCCCACCCAACGGATCCTAAGGGGCGTACATTCCCGAGTTTGCCGCGCGGCACCGGGGCCAGACGGGGGAGAGAGGTCAGGACCGGGGGTAGGTGCGGCTGAACAGGAGATCGGCGGCCGGGCTTCCGCTCCCCGTGGTCCGGTCCGCGCAGGAGGCGTCCAACACGAAGGCCTGGATCCGGGTGCTGTCCGCAGGGTCCGGAAGGACGACCAGATAGGCAGGCGTCCCCTGGTACTCGCCTCGTTCGTGGCCGAGCACCGCGTCGGTGCGGCCGGTGCCGGCCAGGACACAGGCGGGGACGGCACTGTCCCTGTTCCGCTCGGGGGCTGTGGTGCCCGTCTCGGCGGACATCGACTCGGGTCCGATTCCCCGGGGCGTCTTGGCGACGCTCTCCTCGGCCAGGAGCGCATGCACACGGTCCTCGACCGGAGCCCCGGAGAAGGGGCTCAGACTCTCTCCCGCGGCGACGTCGGCCTTCGTGGTGTCCTCAGCGGTCCTTCCGGCGTTGAGGTTGGCCGTCTGGCTGAGGAAGAGGCTCGTTCCCAGGACGGCGGCACCGAAAGCGGCGCCGAGCGTGGCGAGCAGTGCGATCCGGCGGCGGGGCTTCCTGGTCCGGCCGGGGCCGGTGGCGGCGCCGGGGCGTCCGGCAGGGCGGCCCGTGGCGGGAAGCCGAGAGGGAGAGGCAACGGTCTCGGACGGGGTACGCGATGTTTCACGTGAAACAGGCGCGTCGCTCTCTGGGGTGGTGGCATCGAGGAGAGCTTCGGCGGCGAGGGCGGCATCGATGCGGCC
Organism: Streptomyces sp. NPDC093795; assembly: GCF_044764665.1. NCBI lineage: Bacteria > Bacillati > Actinomycetota > Actinomycetes > Kitasatosporales > Streptomycetaceae > Streptomyces > Streptomyces sp. NPDC093795. The sequence goes on along the minus strand of NZ_JBIWIO010000012.1, from coordinate 293,897 downwards.
GGCGATCTCGGCGGGCATGCGGGGCGGGCCGGGCAGAGTGCCCAGGAGACCGCGGATCTCCTCCAGGGAGGCCCGTACGTCGGCGCAGAGCGGACAGTCGTCCAGATGGCGGCGTACGGCGGCCGAGCGGCTGGGTGAGAGCAGCCCCTCGGTCAGGTCGGAGATCTCCGAGACGTCCGGGTGCTGTGTCGTGTCGGCCTTGCCGGTCGTGGAATTCACGCGCGCCCACCTCCGCCCTTCACAGCAGCTGGATCAATCGGTCCGGTATCCGTCGGCCCCGGCACCTGTGGGACGGATGTCCCCGGCGTCCGGTTCCTTCCCCCACCGGGGGCCTCGTTACCCACGGTGTCGGCGCGCAGATGAGTGACCATCGGAAGCAGACGTGCCCGCCCGCGCGCGCAGCGGCTCTTCACGGTGCCGGTGGGAACGCCGAGGATACGGGCCGCCTCCGCCACCGGGTATCCCTGCATGTCGACCAGGACGAGGGCGGCACGCTGGTCGGCGGGGATCGCGGCGAGCGCGGCGAGGACTTCGCGATGGACGTCCTGCCGTTCCACGGGCGCCTCGGCCGACTCATGGGGTTCGAGGAGCTGCTCGAACCGGTCGGAGTCGTCGACGGGCGAGGTTCTGCGGGAGGCCGCCTTGCGTGCGCGGTCGAGGCAGGCGTTCACCGTGATGCGGTGCAGCCAGGTCGTGACGGCCGACTGGCCCCGGAAGGTATGGGCGGCCCGGAAGGCCGAGATCAGGGCGTCCTGGACGGCGTCGGCGGCCTCCTCGCGGTCTCCCAGGGTCCGCAGGGCGACCGCCCACAGCCGGTCGCGGTGCCGGCGTACGAGCTCACCGAAGGCGTCCGGATTCCCGGCGACGTGGAGTGCCAAGAGCTCCTGGTCGCCTTTGGCCTCGTCTATCGGATCGTCCAACGGTGAGCTCCCTCCCGGGCGGTGGTCAGCCCATGACCTTGATCTCGGTCAGCCTGCCGCGGAAATCGCCGTCGTTGACGGGCAACTTCGTCAGCCAGACCAGAAGGTAGCGGGTCGTGACGGGCTTGGTGGGCTTGAGCGTGACGTCGGTGCCGTCTCCGGATGCCTGGGTCGTGAACGCGCCGGGTGTGTCAGGCGCCGAGATGGCGTCGGAGGGCGCGGTACGCAGTTGCACCGAGGTGTGACCCTGGAACGACAGCTCCACCGTGCTGACCTTCTGGGCCTTGCCCAGGTCGAGCACGACCCCCACGCCGGTCTTCAGGTTGCCGAACTCGGCGGTGGCGTAGCTCACGGTGTGCCAGAAGGTGCTGGGGTCGCCGTCGTAGGCGTTCTCTATGGCCTGGCCGTTCTCCGCACCGTTGCCCAGCGGGTCGAAGTCGTGAGCGGACTCGATGGCGAGCGGCTTGGGCGGTGGGGGCTTCTCGTCGGCCGTCGGCGTGGTCACCGGCGTCTTGGTGGTGGCCTCGGGGGCGAGGAGACGGTCCGCGATCTGCCAGCTGCCCAGGCCGAGGGCGGCGATGAGAAGGGCGGAGACGGCCCACTTCAGTGCCGTGCCGGTGCGGCTCTGGAGCGGGGGCGGCGGGACGACCACCGGCTGGGCCGCCACCGGGCGCTGCTGGGGGCGGCCGTACGTGCCCTGCTGGTACGTCGTGCGCTGGTACTCGGGCGGGGCGGCGAACTCCGGCTCCGGCGGCTTCACACGGGGCATCGCCGCGACGGCCTTGGCCAGCTCGTCCGGTGTGGTGCAGGGCGGTTCCTGGCGCGAGGCGGTGGCCCCGTCGTTGACCAGGGCGCGCATGGCGATCTCGGAGAGGCCCCGGTGGACGCCGGCGCGGACCTGGTCGGGCGGGAGCAGCCCGACGCCCTTGGGGAGGCCGGAGAGCCCGTACGCGTCGCTGTCGTACGGCCAGCGCTGGGTGAGGGCGGCGTACAGGAGTGCGCCGATCGCCTCGGTGTCGGTGCGCTGGGGACGCTCGGCGGTGATGCCGCGCAGGGCGGCGTTCACGGCGAGGCCGCGGATCCGGTACTGGCCGGTGGAGCTGCGGAGGACGGCGCTCGGCGTGAGCCGGAGGTGCGCGAGGCCTTCGCGGTGGGCGGCGGCCATGGCCTGGGAGACCTGGGTGACGAGCTGGTAGGCGTCGTGGGGCTCCAGCGGGCCCAGCGCGAGCAGCGCGGTCAGCTCGGTGGAGTCGGGCAGCCACTCGTGCACGACGTACACGAGGTCGTTCTCCTCGACGGCGTCGAGGACCTGGACGAAGCGAGGGTCGCCGAGGAGGGCCGAGGAGCGGGCCGCGGCCAGGACCGAGCGGGCCCGGGGGTGCTCGGCGGGCAGCAGGTGGACCCCGACGGCACGCCGCAGTTTCTCGTCGACGGCACGCCAGCTGCTGAAGCCGTCCAGACGGGTGACGCACTCCTCGAGCCGGTAGCGCCTGGCCAACTTGTGGCCGCTGTGCAGTTCGGGAGCCGTGAGGGAGGGCTGTTCGCCGTTCTGTCGTTCGACCGCCTTCTTCTCGGTGGGCTCGGCGGTCTGCTCCGCCGCCTTCTGCTCTTCCGCCACCCCGTCGGTCGCGGCCGTGTCCGCCTTGGCGGTCAGCGGGTCGTCACCGCTGTTGTCGGCCACGTCGACGGCAGCCGTGCTACGTTCCGCCACCGTCGTTCCTGCCTCCCCATCCGTTGCGCCACATCCAACAGCCAAGCCAATTGTGCCCACAGTCGGACGCTCTGCACGACACGCGGTTCCCCCCGATGGTTGTGCGGGGTCCGTGGGTTCAGCGTCCCAGGCGTCCGCGCACCATGCCGACCAGGGTGTTCAGCTCCGCGATCCGCATCCGCTTGGCGGCGATGAAGAAGACACCGAGGAGCACTGCTCCGCCGACGAGCAGGGCGACGAGCGAGCCCAACGCGCCCTCGCCGAGGAGCTTCAGCAGGCCGAAACCGACGGCGCCTGAGACGATCGCTGCGGGCACGGAGGCCATGCAGAGGCGCGCGTAGGTCCGCATCACCTGGGTGCCGTCCAGGTCGCCGCCCAGCCGCTTGCGGAGGCGACGCCACGCGATGCCGACACCGACGGCATAGGCGAGTCCGTAGGAGGCGGCCATGCCGACGACGGCCCACCGGGCGGGCAGCACGACGTAACAGAGCGCGGAGGCGGCCGCGTTGACGGCGGCGACGATGACCGTGTTGTAGAAGGGCGTCCGGGTGTCCTCGTAGGCGTAGAAGCCGCGGAGCACGACGTACTGGACGGAGTAGGGGATCAGGCCGAGGCCGAAGGCCATCAGGATGAAGCCCATGCCCTGGGCGGCCTCGATGCCGCTGGAGGCGTACAGCAGGGTGCACATCGGGACGCCGAGCGCCAGGAAGGCGAAGGAGACCGGGACGATCGCGACGGCCGAGTTGCGCAGGCCCTGCGAGATGTCGTCCCGGACGGCGCCGGGGTCGTCGTCGTGGGCGGCGCGCGAGATCCGCGGCAGCAGCGCGGCCATCACGGAGACCGTGATGATGGCCTGCGGCATGCCCCAGATCAGCTGTGCGTTCGAGTACGCGAGGAAGCCGGCGCCGTTCTTCCCGGACTCCGCACCTGCGGCCGTGGCCAGCTGGGTGACGACCAGGACGCCCGCCTGGTTCGCGAGGACGAAGAGAACGGTCCACTTCGCGAGCTTGACCGTCTTGCCGAGCCCGTGGCCCTTCCAGTCGAAGCGGGGCCGGAAGCGGAATCCCGTCTCACGGAGGTACGGGATCATCGCCAGCGCCTGGACGACGAGTCCGAGCAGGGTGCCGATGCCGAGCAGGCGGATGCCGTCGTCCGGGATGGTCTGCACACCCATGTGGGACTCGGCGGAGGTGCCGTAGACCCAGATGAACAGGCCGAAGGTGACGATCATGACGATGTTGTTGAGGACCGGGGTCCACATCATCGCGCCGAACTTGCCGCGGGCGTTGAGGATCTGACCCATCACCACGTGCACACCCATGAAGAAGATCGTGGGCAGGCAGTAGCGGGCGAAGGTCACGGCCACGCTGTTGGCCGCGGCGTCGTCGGCGATGGTGTTCGACATCAGCCGGATGAGCAGCGGAGCGGCGAAGACGGCCAGGACCACGATGGCGCCGAGCGCCACCATGACCAGGGTGAGCAGCCGGTTGGCGTAGGCCTCGCCGCCGTCCTCGTCGTTCTTCATCGAGCGGACGAGCTGCGGGACGAAGACCGAGTTGAGGCCACCGCCGACGGTGAGGATGTAGATCATCGTCGGGAGGGTGTAGGCGATGGTGAAGGTGTCACCGAGCAGGGCCGCGCCGAGCGCGCCGGTGATCACCAGGCTGCGGACGAAACCGGTGAGCCGGGAGACCAGGGTGCCCGCCGCCATCACCGCGCTCGACTTCAGCAGCCCGGAGGCGCGGCCGGACTTCTTGGGGGCGGGGGCGGGCATGGGGTCCGGCTCCGGGGCGGGCGGGGGCACCTGGCCGGGCGTCTGCTGGTCCCGGTAGAGGTGCGCGAAGGCGTCCGGCTCGGGATCCTCCTCGCCGGCCCGGGTGACCAGGTCGTCGACACCGGTGAACTGGACCGTACGCGCGTCGTCGCCGTACGGCAGGTGGCGTGAGGGACCTTCGGGCTCCGGCGCCGGGGTCTGCGCCCACACCCGGGGGTCGGGAGCGTGCGGGGGCGCGGCCGGCTGCTGGTAGAGCGGCTGCGGCTCCTGGTAGGTGCCGGGCGGGGGCGGCGGGTGGGCGGCGCGGTCGTAGAGCGCCTCGGTCACCGGGTCCTGCGCGGAGAGGTCCTGGGCCCGGTACGGGTCGTGGGTGTACGCGTCCTGGACGTAGGGGTCCTGGACGTAGGGGTCCTGGGCGTACGGGTTCTGCGGGTGGGCGCCCTGTGCGTAGGGGTCGTGTCCCTGCGGACCGGGGGCGGCCTGCTGCGGGGGTGGCACCGGCGGGTAGCCGGAACCGGGAGGGGCCGCGGGCGTCTCACCGGACGGCGCGGGGCCGCCCGGGCCCTGGCCGCGGTCACCGTCGTACGGCGCGTTCATGGTTACCCCACCTCATCGTCCCCGGCCGACCGGCCACGACATCGCTCAACGGTCCACTTTCTCACCCGTGCCCGACGGGTCGGCGCTTTCGGGCCCGGTGTCCGGTGTCGGGTCACTCGGCTGCTCGGGTTCGTCCCCGTCGGCCTCCGTCGGCGGTGCTGCCGCTTCCGTGCCCTTCTCCGCCTGCCCTGCGGCCTCCTCGGCGGCTTTCTCCGCCGCCTCCGGATCCGCCTCAGGGTCCGCCTCAGGATCGGTCTCCGGCTCCGTCTCCTCGGTCTCGGCGTTCCGCGCGGCGAGCCGCTTGCGCTGGCTGTACATCCGCACGCCGGCCAGAACGAGGAGGAGGACTCCGCCGGCGATCACGAGCATCACCGTGGCGGTGATCTCGGAGACCTTCACGTTGAAGGTCATCGGCTTTCCGTACGGGGTGCCGTCGTCGGTGTAGAGCTGGGCCGTCATCGCCACCTGGCCGTTGACGCTCGCCGAGACGGGGAACTTCACCGACTGGCTGTGACCGCCGTTGATCTTCACGGGCAGTTCGGCCGGCCCGTCGCCGCCGTCCACCCTCAGCCGGTTCTTGTTGGCGGAGGTGAGTCGCAGCACCAGATGTACGTCCTGCAGCAGCTGGTTCTGGACGGTCACGGGGATCGTCGCGCTGCGGCCTGACAACGTGAGGTCCGACTTGTCCACCAGCTGCACGCCCTTGGTGAGCGTCTGCAGATAGTCCAGGACGTTGCCCCGGTAGATCGCGGCCGATCGCGCCTGACCGCGCCAGGAGGTCGACATCTCGCGGTTGATCGCATTGCCGAAGGGGGTCACCACGCGGTACGGGAGAGCAAGGATGACCTTGAAGTCGTCCAGCTCGTCGCGGGTGGTCTTCATGTCCCGGAAGGCCTGGACCGGCAGCTCCCGGTCGCGCAGCTTCTTCGGGTACCGGGAGCTGCCAGGCACCGTGGTGGAGGCGCCCGGGTCCGGCTTGGCGGCGGCGGCCGCCATGAGGTCGATCGGCTCGCTCCAGCGCCGGCCGGAGAGCCCCTGCAGGGCGGTCGCCATGGTCTGCGTCTGGGCGACGGTCGGCATCCGCTGGGGGGCGACCACGATGCTGCGCTGGGCCCCCGGCTGCTCCAGGGTGATGGCGAGGGACTGGGCGAGGAACTCCTGGACCGCGAGCGTGGAGTTCTCCGCCCGGACCATGTCCCCCTCGAAGGCGGTCGACAGGAGCGCGTCGCTCACCACGGCCGTCGTGCTGCCGTTGCCGAGAGGGCGGGCGGCCGTGGGCGTGTACGAGAGGTCGTCGCGGACACTGTCGCTGCGGGCGATCACCTTGTCGGCACCGGCCGAGGTCGCCACAGCCACGATCGAGGGGTCGACGGCTCCGTCGGCGGGCCAGGCGAAGTCGGTGGACGGCTGGACGTGGAGGATCGTCTCCACCGTTCCCCTGGCGAGGGCGGTCGCCGACTGGAGGTGCCCCAGCGAGCCGGGAACGTCCTTGCCGCGGTGGGCCAGGGAGGCGAGGTCGGGGTCCGCGAACGGAAGGGCGACGACCTTGCGGCCCTGGACCGCCTTCTCCAGCTCGTTCAGCCAGCGCTCGGCGACGGTCTGGTTCGGGCCGGGGACGTGCAGGGCGCCGCTCTTGACGCGGTAGCCGTTCGCCATGGCGTCCACGGAGGCCAGCAGATCCGGGTCGACCACCCAGGTGACCGGGAGGTCCTTGCCCAGCGAGACCATCTGGTCGAGCCGTCCCCCCGGCTTCAGCTCGGTCGCCAGCGCGTCGTCCTCGAAGACCGGGGTCTGCTGATCGTCCGTGGCCGTCTCCGCCGAGACATGGGCGGAGGAGATCAGCGGCCACAGATAGGTGAGCTGGGTCTTCTTCTCGGTGGCCTCGGGCTGGTACGGCACGAAGGTCCGCTCGATGCCGAGCACGCGGTCGTAGCGCTGGTCCGAGGTCTGCCCGGTGAGGGAGACGCCCAGCTGGTAGACGCCCGCCGCGTCGAGTCCGAGCTCGGAGACCGGCACGGAGAGGGAGAAGTCCGCACTCAGGCCGGCGCCCAACCGGGGGATGGCGACGGTGGGGGCGTCCTTGAGGGGGTCGGGGTCGCTGTCGCGCCGGAAGCCGGTACGTCCCGCCACCTGATCGATCTGGCTGCGGCTCGTCATCCGGGGCCCGACGTGCAGGTCCACGGTCGCATCGGTGACGGTCTTCCTGCTCCGGTTGGTGACCGTGCCGGTGACCTTGACGGTGTCGCCCTCGACGGGAGCGCTCGGAGTCAGCGTGTCGAGGGACACATCGACGGTCTTCGAGCCGGTGGCGTCCTCGGCGGCGACTGCCGGGGAGGTCACCGCCGGGGCCTGTAGCAGTCCGGCGAGGAGCGGCGCCCCGAAGGCGACGGTGATCGTGCGCCGCAGCCATCGGCGGGCAGGTGAGGGACCGGTTCCCTGGATGTCTGCCGCCTCGGCCACGCGTTCGCCCGTCCTCGTCGTTGTCTGTGGTGCCGGTGGTGTAGGTGGTTCCCGGTTGCTGTGTCCAGGCATGGTAACGAGGCACGCTGGGAGCAAGTGCCGGGGACTGCTCCAGCCGATCTCCCGCAGATCTTGGAGCGGGCACCCGGCCGGGCCCCCGACCGGGGCCTCACGGCGCCCGGAGCCCGGGAAAAACGGGGACGTCGCCGCGAGCCGGGGCACGTACCCTTTTCTGTTGTGCCGAACGCCAACGAAGACACCCCGACTGCACTGAGCCAGGTGCAACGCCGCGCGGTCAGTGAACTGCTGCGCGTGTCCCCTGCCGCCGACGACCTCGCCCGCCGTTTCCAGGAGGCGGGGTTCAGCCTCGCGCTGGTCGGCGGCTCGGTCCGGGACGCCTTGCTCGGCCGGCTCGGCAACGACCTGGACTTCACCACCGACGCCCGCCCCGAGGACGTACTGAAGATCGTCCGTCCGTGGGCCGACGCCGTGTGGGAGGTCGGCATCGCCTTCGGGACGGTCGGCTGTCAGAAGGACGCTCGCGTCGGAGACACCGTTCAGCGCTTTGAGATCGAGGTCACCACGTACCGCTCGGAGGCGTACGACCGGACCTCGCGCAAGCCCGAGGTCTCCTACGGCGACTCCATCGACGACGACCTCGTCCGGCGTGACTTCACCGTCAACGCCATGGCCGTGGCCCTTCCGGAGAAGGAGTTCATCGATCCGTACGGCGGCCTTGAGGACCTCGCCGCCCGGGTGCTGCGTACGCCTGGTACGCCGGAGGAGTCGTTCTCCGACGATCCCCTGCGCATGATGCGAGCCGCGCGTTTCGCCGCTCAGCTGGACTTCGAGGTCGCCCCCGAGGTCGTCACGGCGATGAAGGAGATGTCCGGCCGGATCGAGATCGTCTCCGCCGAACGCGTACGTGACGAGCTCAACAAGCTGCTGCTCTCGGCCCAGCCGCGCAAGGGCCTCGGACTGCTCGTGGACACCGGGCTCGCCGACCACGTGATCCCCGAGCTGCCCGCGCTGCGCCTGGAGAGCGACGAGCACCACCGCCACAAGGACGTCTACGAGCACTCCCTGACCGTGCTCGACCAGGCGATCGACCTGGAGGAGGACGGGCCCGACCTGGTGCTGCGCCTCGCGGCCCTGCTCCATGACATCGGGAAGCCGCGGACCCGTCGCTTCGAGAAGGACGGCCGGGTCTCCTTCCACCACCACGAGGTGGTCGGCGCGAAGATGACCAAGAAGCGGATGACCGCGCTCAAGTACTCCAACGAGATGATCAAGGATGTCTCGCGGCTGGTGGAGCTGCACCTGCGCTTCCACGGCTACGGAACCGGCGAGTGGACCGACTCGGCCGTCCGGCGCTACGTCCGGGACGCCGGGCCGATGCTCTCGCGTCTGCACAAGCTGACCCGTTCGGACTGCACCACCCGCAACAAGCGCAAGGCCACCGCGCTCTCCCGTGCCTACGACGGTCTGGAGGACCGTATCGCCCAGCTTCAGGAGCAGGAGGAGCTGGACGCGATCCGTCCCGACCTCGACGGCAATCAGATCCAGGAGATCCTGGGCATCGGTCCCGGCCCCGCCATCGGCCAGGCGTACAAGTTCCTGCTGGAGCTGCGCCTGGAGAACGGGCCGATGGAGCACGACGGGGCGGTCGCCGCGCTCAAGGAGTGGTGGGACACGCAGAGCTGAGCAGCCTCGGGCGTCGCGGTGTTTCACGTGAAACAGCGACGCCCGAGGTACCTACGAGGGGGGGGTGTTTCACGTGAAACATCACCCCTCGGTGCGTTCCCGCCGCAGTGCCAGCGCGATCGCCGCGTAGATCACGGCCACCAGCACGACCAACAGAGCGGAACGGCCGTCGGGCGGCAGCATCAGCGCCGCGACGCCCGCCGCGGCCACGAAGGCGACGTTGAACAGCACGTCGTACAGCGCGAAGACCCGGCCTCGGTAGGCGTCGTCCACGGACAGCTGCACCACCGTGTCCGTCGCGATCTTGGACCCCTGGGTGATGAGCCCGAGGAGGAAAGCGGCGACGAGGAACGGGACGGGGGCGAAGGTCAGGGCGAGTGCCGGTTCGAGTACGGCGGCCGTCGCCGCGCACACCGTCATCCAGCCGAAGGGGCCGAGGCGCCCCACCGCCCAGGGGGAGAGGACGGCGGCCGCGAAGAATCCCGCGCCCGAGACGCCGACGGCGAGCCCGAGCAGCCCGAGCCCTTCGGACTCCGTGGAGCTCCATGCGTAGCGGCAGAGCATGAGGACGGTCACCAGCAGGGCGCCGTAACAGAAGCGCATGAGGCCCACCGCGGCGAGAGCGCGGGCGGCGGGCCGGCGTTCTGCGAGGTGTCGCAACCCCGCTGCCAGGCCCCGGGCCGTCGAGGCCAGTGCTGAGGTGAGGCGCTGCGGCACGAGGTCAGGGTCGGGACCGAGAAGCTCCCGGGACATCCGCAGGGAGGCGAGGGCGGCGCAGAGGTAGAGGGCGGCACCGAAGGCGACCACGGCCGCGTCGGACCGGGAGGCGATCAGCTGGATGCCGAACGCGAGACCGCCGCCCAGGGTCGCGGCGAGGGTGCCGGCGGTGGGGGAGAGCGAGTTCGCCACGACCAGCCGCTCGGCGTCGACGACGCGCGGGAGGGAGGCCGAGAGCCCCGCCAGGACGAAGCGGTTGACGGCGGTGACGGAGAGCGCGGAGGCGTAGAAGAGCCACTCGGGGACGGAGACGACGACGAGCACGGCAGTCCCGCCGGCGAGCAGGGCGCGCAGGAGGTTGCCGTACAGGAACACCTGGCGTCGCTGCCAGCGGTCGAGGAGGACGCCGGCGAAGGGCCCGACGAGCGAGTACGGGAGCAGGAGGACCGCCATGGCGGAGGCGATCGCTGTCGGGGAGGTCTGTTTCTCGGGGGAGAAGACGACGTACGTGGCCAGGGCCACCTGGTAGACGCCGTCGGCGCACTGGGAGAGCAGCCGGACGGTGAGCAGCCGGCGGAAGTTCGTCAGGCGCAGGAGTACGCGCAGATCACGTACGACGGACATGGCAGCAAGACTCACATACGAAGAGGGTCCCCGGGGCTGCGCCTCGGGGACCCTCGATCGTCAGAGCGGGCGGAGCTTAGCGCTCGACCTCACCCTTGATGAACTTCTCGACGTTGGCGAAGGCCTCGTCGTCGAAGTACTGCACCGGCGGGGACTTCATGAAGTACGACGACGCGGAGAGGATCGGGCCGCCGATGCCGCGGTCCTTGGCGATCTTCGCGGCGCGCAGGGCGTCGATGATGACACCCGCCGAGTTCGGGGAGTCCCACACCTCGAGCTTGTACTCCAGGTTCAGCGGAACGTCACCGAAGGCGCGGCCTTCGAGGCGGACGTACGCCCACTTGCGGTCGTCCAGCCACGCCACGTAGTCCGACGGACCGATGTGGACGTTCTTCTCGCCCAGCTCGCGGTCGGGGATCTGCGAGGTGACGGCCTGCGTCTTGGAGATCTTCTTGGACTCCAGGCGGTCGCGCTCCAGCATGTTCTTGAAGTCCATGTTGCCGCCGACGTTGAGCTGCATCGTGCGCTCAAGACGGACACCACGGTCCTCGAACAGCTTCGCCATCACGCGGTGCGTGATGGTCGCGCCGACCTGCGACTTGATGTCGTCGCCGACGATCGGGACGCCCGCCTCGGTGAACTTGTCCGCCCACTCCTTGGTGCCGGCGATGAAGACCGGGAGAGCGTTGACGAAGGCGACCTTGGCGTCGATGGCGCACTGGGCGTAGAACTTCGCGGCGGCCTCGGAACCCACCGGCAGGTAGCAGACGAGAACGTCGACCTGGCGGTCCTTGAGGATCTGGACGACGTCGACCGGCTCCTCGGCGGACTCCTCGATGGTCTCGCGGTAGTACTTGCCCAGACCGTCGAGCGTGTGACCGCGCTGGACCGTGACGCCGTTGCTCGGGACGTCACAGATCTTGATGGTGTTGTTCTCGCTGGCGCCGATGGCATCCGAGAGGTCGAGGCCGACCTTCTTCGCGTCGACGTCGAAGGCGGCGACGAACTCGACGTCACCGACGTGGTACTCGCCGAACTGGACGTGCATCAGGCCGGGCACCTTGGCCGCCGGGTCGGCGTCCTTGTAGTACTCGACGCCCTGAACCAGCGAGGCGGCGCAGTTGCCCACGCCGACGATGGCTACGCGAACCGAACCCATTCCGGTTGCTCCCTGTGTGATCGTGGAAGCCCTGCAGTGCGCAGGGTTTCACTTGGCGGTGTCGTCGGACGGATCCGGCCGGGTACTGCCCCCGTGCCGGGGCAGGCCGCCCGTTTCTCCAGAATCGTTGTCGTGCAGAGCGGGGGCGTCGGAGCCGGATCGTTGATCCCGCCCTGCCCGCTCGCTCTCGATGAGCTCGTTCAGCCAGCGCACTTCGCGCTCCACGGACTCCATACCGTGGCGCTGGAGCTCAAGCGTGTAGTCGTCGAGACGCTCGCGGGTCCGGGCCAGGGAGGCGCGCATCTTCTCCAGGCGCTCCTCCAGCCGGCTGCGGCGTCCTTCGAGGACGCGCATCCGCACCTCGCGCTCGGTCTGCCCGAAGAAGGCGAAGCGTGCGGCGAAGTGCTCGTCCTCCCAGGCGTCCGGCCCGGTGTGGGAGAGCAGCTCCTCGAAGTGCTCCTTGCCCGCGGAGGTCAACCGGTAGACGATCTTGGCTCGGCGTCCCGCGAGTGAAGCGGCGAGGGCCTCCTCGGGAGCGCTGCCCGGTTCCTCGATCAACCAGCCGTTGGTGACCAGCGTCTTGAGGCAGGGATACAGCGTTCCGTAGCTGAAGGCCCGGAAGACCCCCAGCGAGGTGTTGAGGCGCTTCCGCAGCTCGTACCCGTGCATCGGGGCCTCGCGCAGCAGGCCGAGGACGGCGAACTCGAGGATGCCGGAGCGTCTGCTCATTCGTCGCCTCCTCCTCCGCCTTCGGGGCCCTTATGCCGTGCTGATGTATCGACTCGATACATCAGCACGATAGAACGGCCTCCCTGTCCCGACAAGTGGGACCGCCGTGACCGGCGTCACATCGTCAATTCACAGCGTTCGACTTGCCTGATTTGGGGTGAAGTCCGGCCCTAGGAGGGTTTTGGCCGTGCGTAGTCTGTGCGGCATGCAGAACACCGGGAACCGAGCATCGCCGTGGGGCGTCAGTGCTCCGGGTGACCGGCTGCGGTACGGAGGGACTTCCGATGGGGTTCCGGCCGTGCGCATTTCGGGGGGACCGGAACTCAACTGCCGCTTCCAGGCGTATGCGCCTGCCCGAGGAGTAGTCGTTCGATGAGCGAGCATCGTCGCAAAATGCCGCCGCAGCAGCCGCCGACGGGCGGACGCGCGGCGACACGGCGCGCTGCCCAGCAGCCGGTGGGCCGCAGGTCGGCCCCGGCCCATGACGTCGGTACGGGGGCCCCTTCGGCCTCGTACGGTCCCGCTTCCTCCCATGGGGAGGAGCAGCGTCCCTACGGGGGTCGCGCGGAGGCCCGCAGGGCCGCCCAGCGCGGCAGCCGCCGGAAGGGGGCCGACGTCGGCCCCGGTGGCCCTGCGGGCCCCGGCGGGTCCGGTGGTGGACGACGAGGTGGTGGCGGCCGCGGCAGCGGTCCGGGACGCGGTTCCGGCGGTCCCCCGCCCGGCAAGAAGCGGATCATCGACTACCCCCGTTACGGAAAGTACGGCTGGCGTCGCTGGATGCCGTCGTGGAAGCTCGTGACGGGCACGTTCCTGTTCTTCGTGACGAGCCTGATGGGCGCGGGCGCCATCGCGTATACGCAGGTGGAGATTCCCAACGAGGCCCTGACCGCGAAGTCGCAGAACAACATCTACTACTGGGCCGACAAGACCCGCATGGTCGCGACGGGCAGTGGCCAGAACCGCCAGATCGTCAACTTCGAGCAGATCCCGAAGTCGATGCAGAACGCGGTGATCTCGGCCGAGAACAAGACCTTCTGGGACGACTCCGGAATCGACCCCATGGGTATCGGCCGGGCCGTGTGGAACATGGCCAAGGGCGGCGAGACCCAGGGTGGTTCGACCATCACCCAGCAGTACGTGAAGAACAACCGTCTTGACGACCAGTCGCAGACCCTCAGCCGGAAGGTGAAGGAACTCTTCATCTCCATGAAGGTCGGCGGCGAGGTCGAAAAGTACGACATCATGGCCGGCTATCTGAACACCGCGTACTACGGCCGGGGAGCCTACGGCGTCCAGGCGGCGGCGCGTGCCTACTTCAACACGGACGCCGAGAAGCTCAACCCCAGCCAGTCGGCGCTGCTGGCCGCGGTCCTCAAGGGCGCGACGTACTACGACCCCGCCGGCTACCCCGAGATCGACTCCGAGGCCACGCCCGAGAAGAACACGAAACGTGCCACCGAGCGGTGGGCGTGGATTCTCGACGAGATGAAGAACGACGGGCATCTCTCGGCCGAGGAGCGTGCGAAGTACACGACGTTCCCCAAGGTCGAGGTGCCCAAGAAGAGCGCCAACCTGAGCGGTCAGATCGGCTATCTGGTCAGCACGGCCAAGGCGAACGTCAAGGCCCAGTTCGGTATTACCGAGCAGGATCTGGAGCGTGGCGGCTACGAGATCTACACCACCTTCGAAAAAGAGAAGGTGAATGCCCTCGAGAAGTCGGTCACGAAGATCCTGGACGAGTACATCGACCCGAAGAAGCGCCCGAAGGAGGACACCAACGTGCAGTTCGGTGGTGCCTCCGTCGACACGGCGACCGGGAAGATCGTCGCTCTCTACGGTGGCGTCGACGCGACCAAGCACTTCCGCAGCAACGCCGACAACACCGGCGCCCAGGTCGGATCGACGTTCAAGCCCTTCGTGCTCGCCGCCGCCATGACCGACGGGGTCCGGGACAAGGACCTCGGAGAGGTCCAGGACCGGTCCACCCGCACGATCGTGGACCCGGACAAGAGCCGCTACTCCGGCCAGAACAAGCTGACGATCCGCAAGTACAACGGCGAGATCTGGCACGACGACAAGGGCAAGGAGTGGCGCCAGACCAATGACGACGACGCGAGCTACAAGGACATGACCCTGCGCCGGGCCATGGTCAAGTCGGCGAACTCGCCGTACGTGCAGCTCGGTATGGACGTCGGCATCGACAAGGTCCGCGAGGCCGCCATCAAGGCGGGCCTGCGCCCCGACTCGCTCGTCCCGGGCGAGTTCCCCTCCTTCTCCCTCGGTGTCTCCAGTCCCAGCGCCATCCGCATGGCCGGCGCCTACGCGACCTTCGCCAACGAGGGCAAGCAGAACGACCCCTACTCGGTGGAGACCGTGAAGCGGGAGGGCGTCGTCATCAAGCAGCACGAGGGGAAGCCGGCGACCGCCTTCTCCCCGGCCGTCGCCAACAACGTCACCGACGTCCTCCGGAGCGTCGTGGACGAGGAGGAGGGCACCGGCAGGAAGGCCCGGATCCCGGGCCGCGAAGTGGCCGGCAAGACGGGTACGACCGACGGCAACAAGTCGGCCTGGTTCGTGGGCTACACCCCGCAGCTGTCGACGGCGATCGACATGTACCGGTTCGACGACGACGAGACGAAGAAGAACCGCGAGTTCCAGGAGATGTTCGGCACGGGTGCCCAGCCGCGCATCCACGGTTCGTCGTTCCCGTCCCGGATCTGGCAGGACTACATGACCGGGGCCGTGGCGAGCTACCCGGTCAAGAGCTTCCCGAAGCCGGAGAAGCTGGAGGGCGCCGAGCCGGTCTTCGGTGGTGGCGCCACCAGCCCGACGCCGACCCCGACCGCGACGACGCCGTCGCCGACCATGACGACGCCGACGCCGACGACGACTCCCCCGACGACGCCGCCGACGACGACTCCCCCGCCCACCGCCACCAGGACGCCCAAGCCGGGCAAGACGACCTGTGACGTCTGGAACTGGAACTGCGACAACACGGGGGAACCGGGTGACCCCGGCGGCAACACCGGGCAGCCCACCACCACGGGTACCCCGTCGGGCACACCGACGACGCCGAGCGGCACACCGAGCGACGACGGCAACGGCAACAACGGGAAACCCGAGGACGGGACCTGGATCCCCTGATCCCTCCCGCCCGGGCACTTCCTGAGGGCCGCCGCGACCGCTCCGTACCTTCCGTACGGGCCGGGCGCGGCGGCCCTCGCCGTTTTCCCGGAGACGTACGGCAGGATGTCCCCCATGCCGAGCCTCCAGAAGACGAGCGCGCCGCAGGGACGGTCGCAGGGCCGCTCGCAGACGGTCATCCCCACCCACCGGGACAAGGTGGCCGCCACGGGCAGCGAGCTGATCGGCGGCCCCTACGGCCGTCGGGCGCTGAGCGGTACCGGACAGCTGACGCCGGTGCGGGTGATCGCCCTCGTGGCCATCGGCATGTTCGCGCTCGGCATGGTGCAGAAGCTGCCCTGCTACAACTGGGCCTGGTTCCGGGGTACGACCTCCCAGTACACCCACGCCTGCTACTCGGACATCCCGCACCTCTACTCCGGGCGGGGCTTCGCGGACGGTCTGGTGCCGTACTTCGACCGGCTGGGCGGCGACATACCGTTTCTGGAGTATCCGGTCCTGACGGGCCTGTTCATGGAGGTCGCGGCCTGGCTGACGCCGAGCGGCGGCGACACGATGCAGCAGGAGCGGGCGTACTGGCTGGCCAACGCCGGTCTGCTGATGGTCTGCACGGCTGTCCTCGCGGTCTGTGTGGCCCGTACGCACCGTCTGCGACCCTGGGACGGCCTCCTCGTCGCCCTGGCGCCCTCGGTCGCGCTCGCCGCCACGGTCAACTGGGACCTGCTGGCCGTCGCGCTGACCGCCGCCGCGGTCCTGATGTGGTCGCGCGGGCGGCCGCTGGCCTTCGGCATCCTGCTCGGCCTGGCCGCCGCGTCCAAGCTCTACCCGGTCCTGCTCCTCTGCCCGCTGCTGCTGCTCTGCTGGCGGGCCGGGAAGTGGCGTGAGTACGGGGCAGCCGTGCTCGGCACGGGCGGCGCGTGGCTGCTGGTGAACCTGCCGGTGATGCTGCTCGCCCCCGAGGGCTGGAAGCAGTTCTACCTCTTCAGCCGCCAGCGGAACGTGGACTTCGGTTCGGTCTGGCTCCTCGTCAGTCAGCGGACGGGCGTGTCGATCCCGCCGGACCGGGCCAACCTGTACGCGCTGCTGCTGATGCTGGCGGCGGTGGCCGGCCTCGCCTACCTGGCGTTCACGGCGCCCCGCAGGCCCCGCTTCGCCCAGCTGGCCTTCCTGATCGTCGCCGCGTTCGTACTGACCAACAAGGTCTACTCGCCTCAGTACGTCCTGTGGCTGGTCCCGCTCGCGGCCCTCGCCCGGCCGCGCTGGCGCGACTTCCTCATCTGGCAGGCGTGCGAGGTCATGTACTTCGTGGGCGTCTGGATGTACCTGGCGTTCACGTACAGCGGCAACAAGCAGGGACTGCCGGTGGACGGCTACCAGTTCGCGACCGTCCTGCACCTGCTCGGCACGCTCTACCTGTGCGCGATGGTCGTACGCGACATCCTGAGGCCCGAGAAGGACCCCGTCCGGCAGGACGGCGCCGACGACCCCTCGGGGGGTGTCCTGGACGGCGCGGAGGATGTCTTCGTGGCCGGCAGGGCCGCACATCCGGCCCGGCACGCGGCACCGGCCATGGAGACAGGGCCGCGCGTGGAGTGGGGCACCCCCGGGGAGCAGGTCTCCCGGGGGTGAGCGGGTCCGGCCGGCTCAGCGCTCGACGATCCGGTCGAACTGCGTCGTGGTGTGGCGCAGATGCGCCACGAGCTCGTCGCCGACCCGGGGCTCCTGGGCGTCGGCTGGCACGAACAGGATCGACACCTGCATGTGCGGCGGCTCGGCGAACCAGCGCTGCTTCCCGGCCCAGACGAAGGGCGACAGGTTCCGGTTGACGGTGGCCAGACCGGCCCGTGCGACGCCCTTGGCGCGCGGCATGACGCCGTGCATCGCCTTGGGGGCCTCCAGGCCCACGCCGTGCGAGGTGCCGCCGGCGACGACGACGAGCCAGCCGTCCGACGCGGCCTTCTGCTGGCGGTAGCCGAAGCGGTCGCCCTTGGCGACCCGGGTCACGTCGAGGACCGCGCCCCGGTACTCCGTGGCCTCGTGGTCACCCAGCCACAGCCGGGTGCCGATCCGGGCGCGGAAGCGGGTCTGGGGGAACTGCTGCTGGAGCCGGGCCTGCTCCTCGGCGCGCAGGTGGCTGACGAACATGGTGTGCAGCGGCAGCCGGGCGGCCCGCAGCCGGTCCATCCAGCCGATGACCTCCTCCACGGCGTCGGTGCCGTCCGGGCGGTCCAGGGGGAGGTGGAGCGCGAAGCCCTCGAGACGGACGTCCTCGATGGCGGCGTGGAGCTGCTGGAGCTCCTCCTCGCGGACGCCGTGGCGCTTCATCGAGCTCATGCACTCGATGACGACCCGGGCCCCCACCAGGGCGTGGACGCCGTCCACGGACGACACGGAGCGGATGACCCGGTCGGGCAGCGGAACCGGTTCCTCACCCCGGCGGAAGGGGGTGAGGACCAGCAGGTCACCGCTGAACCAGTCCTTGATCTTCGCGGCCTCGTAGGTGGTGCCCACGGCGAGCATGTCGGCACCGAAGCGGGCCGCCTCGTCGGCGAGGCGCTCGTGCCCGAAGCCGTATCCGTTGCCCTTGCAGACAGGGATCACACCGGGGAACTGGTCGATGACGGTCTTCTGGTGCGCGCGCCAGCGAGCGGTGTCGACGTAGAGGGAGAGCGCCATGGCCGGCCCGGAACCTTTCTGATGGCAGCGGTGTATCAAAGGTATGTACGAGACTACGGAAACGTCAGCGGCGCGACATGTAGATGTCGAGCGCCTTGTGCAGCAGCTTGTTCAGCGGGAAGTCCCACTCGCCGACGTACTCGACGGCCTCGCCACCGGTGCCCACCTTGAACTGGATGAGTCCGAAGAGGTGGTCGGTCTCGTCGAGCGAGTCCGAGATGCCCCGCAGGTCGTAGACGGTCGCGCCCATCGCGTAGGCGTCGCGCAGCATGCGCCACTGCATCGCGTTCGAGGGCCGGACCTCGCGGCCGATGTTGTCGGAGGCGCCGTAGGAGTACCAGACGTGGCCGCCGACGACGAGCATCGTGGCCGCGGAGAGGTTCACACCGTCGTGACGGGCGAAGTAGAGCCGCATGCGGTTGGGGTCCTCGTTGTTGAGGACGGTCCACATGCGCTGGAAGTACGAGAGCGGGCGCGGCCGGAAGTGGTCACGTACGGCCGTGATCTCGTACAGCCGCTGCCACTCGGCCAGGTCCTCGTAGCCGCCCTGGACGACCTCGACGCCGGCCTTCTCGGCCTTCTTGATGTTGCGGCGCCACAGCTGGTTGAAGCCCTTGAGGACGTCGTCGAGCGAGCGGTTCGCGAGCGGGACCTGGAAGACGTAGCGGGGCTGCACGTCGCCGAAGCCGGCGCCGCCGTCCTCGGCCTGCTGCCAGCCCATCTTCCGCAGCCGGTCCGCGACTTCGAAGGCACGCGGTTCGACATGGGTGGCCTGGACGTCCTTGAGACGCTTGACGTCCGGGTCCTGGATGCCGGACTTGATGGCGGCCGAGTCCCAGCGGCGGATGACGACGGGCGGGCCCATCTTCACCGAGAAGGCACCCTGCTGCTTGAGGTGCGCCAGCATCGGCTGCAGCCAGTCGTCGAGGTTGGGCGCGTGCCAGTTGATGACCGGGCCCTCGGGCAGATAGGCGAGGTAGCGCTTGATCTTCGGCAGCTGGCGGTAGAGCACCAGGCCGGCGCCGACGAGCTCGCCGTCCCTGTCGAACCAGCCGAGGTTCTCCGAGCGCCACTCGGTCTTCACATCAGCCCACGCCGGGACCTGGCAGTGGCTCGCCGACGGCTGGCTCTGGATGAATGCCAGATGCTGCTCACGGCTGATGGTCCTCAGGGTCAGGCTCATGCGGGGCGCTCCTCGGCAGGTGTGTCCCCATCGGTCAGGGGCTCCGGCTCTCGCGCCGAAGCCTACTGTGACCGGGGAGCGCCCCGGATGGGCATGTGTGCCCTGACGTGCCGCCGGTCAGCCGACGACGCCTCCGAAGAGACCGCCGTGGGCCATGCCGAGGAAGAAGCCCAGGGCTGCCGCGCCGAGCCCGACGATCAGGGCGAAGCGCTCGCGGGTCGTCACGGAGATGAACTGGCCGTAGGCGCCGGTCAGGATGCCGATCAGGCCCGACCAGGAGCTCAGCAGATGCAGGTTGTGGAACTGCGCGGTGACGAGGGCGAGGACGCCCAGCACCAGTGTCACTCCGACCAGGGTGTCCTGGAGCGGATGGGGCTTGCCGTCGGTGGCGAAGAGGGAGTGGCCCGGGTCGGGTCGCATTGCCTGTGCCATGGAGCACCTCCTGGCGTGCCTGCGGGAAGGCGGCGCGTCGTGGCGCCGCCGACATCCGATGTGTACAGATTGCGTCCCCTCACCAGTGAATTTCAACCGGAGGGCGATGTCCGGGTACGCTGTACGGTCTGCACCGGTGTCTGCCCTGGTCCGTCTGGATCCCGGCGGTGTCCCTCGTTCGCGAGGGGGACTGTCAGTGGCGGCGGATACCGTTGCTTACGCATCACGACCCTCCTGCCACGGAACGACCGTGGCCGCTGAGTCCAAAGGAGGTGGGTTCCACATGCGTCACTACGAAGTGATGGTCATCCTCGACCCCGATCTCGAGGAGCGCGCTGTCTCCCCGCTGATCGAGAACTTCCTTTCTGTCGTCCGTGAGGGCAACGGAAAGGTCGAGAAGGTCGACACCTGGGGCCGTCGTCGTCTGGCCTACGAGATCAAGAAGAAGCCCGAGGGCATCTACTCGGTCATCGACCTGCAGGCCGAGCCTGCGGTCGTCAAGGAGCTCGACCGACAGCTCAACCTGAACGAGTCGGTCCTCCGGACCAAGGTCCTCCGTCCCGAGACCCAC
This sequence comes from Streptomyces sp. NPDC093795, assembly GCF_044764665.1. Classification (NCBI taxonomy): domain Bacteria; kingdom Bacillati; phylum Actinomycetota; class Actinomycetes; order Kitasatosporales; family Streptomycetaceae; genus Streptomyces; species Streptomyces sp. NPDC093795. The sequence continues at coordinate 273,496 of NZ_JBIWIO010000012.1, read as the reverse complement.
TGAGCTTCTAGCTCAGTGGTCATCGGGTCCGAGTAGCAGCAAAGCAGCCAGAAGCAATCCCGCCGAGAGGTTCCCCCATGGCAGGCGAGACCGTCATCACGGTCGTCGGCAATCTTGTCGACGACCCCGAGCTGCGCTTCACCCCGTCCGGTGCGGCGGTCGCGAAGTTCCGTATCGCGTCCACCCCCCGCACCTTCGACCGTCAGACCAATGAGTGGAAGGACGGCGACAGCCTCTTCCTCACCTGCTCGGTCTGGCGTCAGGCGGCGGAGAACGTCGCCGAGTCGCTTCAGCGAGGCATGCGCGTCGTCGTGCAGGGCCGGCTGAAGCAGCGGTCCTATGAGGACCGTGAGGGCGTCAAGCGCACGGTCTACGAGCTGGATGTCGAGGAAGTCGGCCCCAGCCTCAAGAACGCCACGGCCAAGGTCACCAAGACCACCGGTCGCGGCGGCCAGGGTGGGTACGGCGGCGGTGGCGGCGGCCAGCAGGCCGGCGGAGACAGCTGGGGTGGGAACTCCGGCGGTGGCCAGCAGGGTGGTGGCGGTGCTCCCGCCGCCGACCCGTGGGCGACCGGCGGTCCCTCCTCTTCCGGCTCTTCCGGCGGCCAGCAGGGCGGCGGAGGCGGCTGGGGTGGAAACTCCGGCGGCGGCTACTCGGACGAGCCCCCCTTCTAGGGCGCAAGCCCTCGAAGCAGCTCGTATCCCACTTCTTGATCACACAGGAGAAACACCATGGCGAAGCCGCCTGTGCGCAAGCCTAAGAAGAAGGTCTGCGCGTTCTGCAAGGACAAGACCGTCTACGTGGACTACAAGGACACGAACATGCTGCGGAAGTTCATTTCCGACCGCGGCAAGATCCGTGCCCGCCGCGTGACCGGCAACTGCACGCAGCACCAGCGTGACGTCGCCACGGCCGTCAAGAACAGCCGTGAGATGGCGCTGCTGCCCTACACGTCCACCGCGCGATAAGGGAAGGGTGACCGAAAAATGAAGATCATCCTCACCCACGAGGTCTCTGGCCTCGGTGCCGCTGGCGACGTCGTCGACGTCAAGGACGGCTACGCTCGCAACTACCTGGTCCCGCGTGGTTTCGCGATCCGCTGGACCAAGGGTGGCGAGAAGGACGTGGCGCAGATCCGCCGCGCCCGCAAGATCCACGAGATCGCGACCATCGAGCAGGCCAACGAGATCAAGGCCAAGCTCGAGGGCACGAAGGTGCGCCTGGCCGTTCGCTCCGGCGACGCCGGCCGCCTCTTCGGCTCCGTGACCCCGGCCGACATCGCCTCGGCGATCAAGTCCGCGGGTGGCCCCGACGTCGACAAGCGTCGCGTCGAGCTCGGTTCGCCGATCAAGACCCTGGGCTCGCACCAGGTGTCCGTGCGTCTGCACCCCGAGGTTGCCGCGAAGCTCGGCGTCGAGGTCGTCGCCGCGTAACGCTGCCCTCGGCAGTCTGCGCTCAGCAGTGAGGAAGGGCCGCACCCCTCGGGGTGCGGCCCTTCCGCCGTTTCACGTGAAACATTCACCGGGTCGCGCCGGTGACGATCCAGCGTCCGGAGCGGGACCGCAGCCACAGCGTCGCCATCCGGACCGACATCATCAGCGCCATCGCCCACCAGAGCGCCGTGAGGCCGCCCCCGAGCGCCGGGATGACGAGGGCGACCGGGGCGAAGACAGCGAGGGTCAGCAGCATGGCCCAGGCCAGATAGGGGCCGTCTCCCGCGCCCATCAGGACGCCGTCGAGGACGAAGACCACTCCGGAGATCGGCTGCGAGAGCGCGACCACGAGCAAGGCCGGGAGCAGGGTGTCCTGGACCGTGGTGTCGTTGGTGAACAGCGGGATGAACAGGGGGCGGGCGACGATGATCAGGGCGCCCAGCACCACGCCGGAGACCACGCCCCACTGGACCATGCGGCGGCAGACCTGGCGGGCGCCCTCGGCGTCGTCCGCGCCGAGATAGCGACCGATGATGGCCTGGCCCGCGATGGCGATCGCGTCGAGGGCGAAGGCCATCAGGCTCCACAGGGACAGGATGATCTGGTGGGCGGCGACCTCCGCGTCGCCGAGCCGGGCCGCGACGGCCGTGGCGATCAGCAGGACCGCGCGCAGCGAGAGCGTACGAACGAGGAGCGGGACGCCGGCCTGGGCGGAGGCGCGGATGCCGGCCGCGTCGGGGCGGAGGGAGGCCCCGTGGCGGCGGGCGCCTCGTACGACCACGACAAGGTACGCGGCGGCCATGCCGCACTGGGCGATGACCGTGCCCCAGGCGGAGCCCGCGATGCCCAGATCGGCCCCGTAGACCAGACCGACGTTGAGCGCGGCGTTGGCCGTGAAACCGCCGATGGCCACGTAGAGCGGTGTACGGGTGTCCTGGAGGCCGCGCAGGACACCGGTGGCGGCCAGGACCACCAGCATCGCGGGAATGCCGAGACTGGAGATCCGGAGGTAGGTGACGGCGTAGGGGGCCGCAGTGTCGGAGGCCCCGAAGACGTCGACGAGCCACGGTGCGGTGGGCAGGGTCAGCGCGACGACGGCGGCGCCGAGGAGGAGGGCGAGCCAGATGCCGTCCATGCCCTGACGGATCGCGGCCTGGAGGTCTCCGGCGCCGACACGGCGGGCGACGGCGGCGGTGGTGGCGTAGGCGAGGAAGACGAAGACGCTGACGGCGGTGGTCAGCAGCGCCGCGGCGATCGCGAGACCCGCGAGTTGGGGCGTGCCGAGATGGCCCACGACGGCGCTGTCGACCATGAGGAAGAGCGGCTCGGCGACCAGAGCACCGAAGGCCGGGAGGGCGAGGGAGACGATCTCGCGGTCGTGCTGTCGGCGGATGGCCTTGGAGGTCGCGGGGGCCTGGGTCATGGGATCAATCTAATCTTCCACAGGTAAGCGACGCAATGCCTCTGTAGTCCTTACCTGTGGAGGGGAAGGGGCTTCGGATGTGGGTCGTTTGTTCTGATCTTGGTCCAGCGGGAAAAGTTTTTCTCCCCCACAGGCCGTGGATGGTAAAAGACCAGGTCAGATGGGTGGGGCAGGGAGCCTTATGAGTTTGTCCACATGACTGTCCCCCGCTGCGTGCACAGGTTCCGGCAAGTTCTCCACAGCATCTGGCCCTTCACCCACAGGGCCTGTGGATAACCAGATTGGCTGACGCCTCTCGCGGGCCTACCGTGGACCGGCGCCCGACGCGCCAGAAGCGGTCGCGAAGCCACTCTTTGATGAAGGCCGTGGCGTAAGAAAGAGTGGCATGGCGAGGTCCGCGGAGCGGACGGGAGGAGGTGGCTTGGTGAGCGTTACCGAGCCCTTGGACGACCCCTGGGCCGACAGCGGACCGAGCGACCGGCTGCCCGCCCGTCCCCGCGGCGAAGGGCGTGGCCGCGGCAGAGGCCGCGACGACCAGCATGAGCGGGGCGGTGACGGTGCCTGGGACGGCGGACTCTCCGGCTTCGAGCGGGTCCCCCCGCAGGACCTCGACGCCGAGCAGTCCGTCCTCGGCGGCATGCTGCTCTCCAAGGACGCCATCGCGGACGTCGTCGAGATCATCAAGGGCAACGACTTCTACAAGCCCGCGCACGAGACCGTCTACGCCGCGATTCTCGACCTCTACGCCAAGGGTGAGCCGGCCGACCCCATCACGGTCGGCGCAGAGCTCACCAAACGCGGCGAGATCACCCGTGTCGGCGGCGCTTCCTACCTCCACACCCTCGTCCAGTCCGTGCCGACCGCGGCCAACGCCTCGTACTACGCGGAGATCGTCCACGAGCGGGCGGTGCTGCGCCGCCTCGTGGAGGCCGGCACCAAGATCACGCAGATGGGCTACGCGGCCGACGGAGACGTCGACGAGATCGTGAACTCGGCCCAGGCCGAGATCTACGCGGTCACCGAGCAGCGCACCACCGAGGACTATCTGCCGCTCGGCGACATCATGGAGGGGGCGCTCGACGAGATCGAGGCGATCGGCTCCCGCAGTGGCGAGATGACCGGTGTCCCCACCGGCTTCACCGACCTCGACTCGCTCACCAACGGCCTCCACCCCGGCCAGATGATCATCATCGCGGCCCGCCCCGCCATGGGTAAGTCGACCCTCGCCCTCGACTTCGCCCGGGCCGCGTCCATCAAGCACAACCTGCCCAGCGTCATCTTCTCGCTCGAGATGGGCCGCAACGAGATCGCGATGCGTCTGCTCTCGGCCGAGGCCCGGGTCGCGCTGCACCACATGCGCTCCGGCACGATGACCGACGAGGACTGGACCCGCCTCGCCCGCCGGATGCCGGACGTCTCGCAGGCCCCGCTCTACATCGACGACTCCCCGAACCTGTCGATGATGGAGATCAGGGCGAAGTGCCGCCGGCTCAAGCAGCGCAATGGCCTCAAGCTCGTCATCATCGACTATCTGCAGCTCATGCAGTCCGGCGGCTCGAAGCGGCAGGAGAGCCGACAGCAAGAGGTCTCCGACATGTCGCGAAACCTGAAGCTCCTCGCCAAGGAGCTGGAGCTGCCCGTGATCGCGCTCTCCCAGCTGAACCGTGGCCCCGAGCAGCGCACCGACAAGAAGCCGATGGTCTCCGACCTGCGTGAATCCGGCTCGATCGAGCAGGACGCCGACATGGTGATCCTGCTCCACCGCGAGGACGCCTACGAGAAGGAGTCCCCCCGCGCGGGCGAGGCGGACATCATCGTGGGCAAGCACCGTAACGGCCCGACGGCCACCATCACCGTGGCCTTCCAGGGCCACTACTCCCGCTTCGTGGACATGGCCCAGACCTGACGCAGGAAGGCTTATGCGCTCCGGGTGAGGTACATGTTGCCGTCGGTGAAGGAACCCTCGACGTACGGGTCCAGGTGGCCGGGTCGCCCACTGGAGGCCCACCAGATGCGCCACACCCCGGCCTCCGGGTCGAACTGCCGCAGTGTGAACCCCTCGAAGGCGTCGGCCCAGATCCGGTCGATTCGGAACGCCCGTCGGCGGGCACGGCAGAACTCATAGAGGCAGGCACTCGGCGAGCAGGTCGACGATGTCGCGCCAGGCTCGCCGCGCGTGCTGGGGGTGGTAGCCGACGCCGGGGAGCACGGTCTGGTCGACCGGCGGGTGGTGGAAGGCGTGCAGGGCTCCGCCGTAGACCACGAGGCGCCAGTCGACGCCCGCGGCCTGCATCTCGGCGGTGAAGGCGTCCCGTTGCGAGGCGGGCATGATCGGGTCCTCCGATCCGACCCCGGCCCAGACGGGGCAACGGATGTGGGCCGCCTCGCCCGGGCGGCCCGTGATCAGGCCGTTGACCGTCCCGATCGCGCGCAGGTCGACGCCGTCGCGCCCGAGTTCGAGTGCGATGGCGCCCCCGGTGCCGTAGCCGATGGCGGCGATCCGGCCCGGGTCGGTGCGTGGCTCGGAGCGCAGGACGTCGAGTGCCGCATGGCCGATCCCCCGCATCCTGTCCGGGTCGGCGAGCAGCGGGGTGACGTGCGCCAGCATCTCCTGGGGGTCGGTGAACCAGCGCCCGCCGTTGATGTCGAAGGCCAGTGCCACGTAACCCAGTTCGGCGAGGGCGTCGGCCCGGCGGCGCTGGACGTCGTTCAGGCCCGGGCCCTCGGGCCCGAGCAGGACAGCGGGCCGGCGGTCGGCACCGGCGGGGAGCGCGAGGTGCCCGATCATCGTGAGGCCGTCGGCCGGGTATTCGACCGTGCGTGTGGTGACCGTCGTCATGAGACGGACTGTAGTGAGGGGCGAGCCCGGACGGGCCGGTCTTCACCGTCGGCAGAACGGCGTGGGGGCGGCGCGGGGCCGTCTGCGGACAAATCGAGAAGCATTGTGGGGGGCCGTCGCGTTGGATGGCCCTCATGACCTCATCTTTCGAAGCCCTGTTGCCCGGTACCGAGCGGGCCCTGCTGCACCGCGTCGCCGTCGCCCAGTCCGAGGGGCGGTCGCCGTCCTTCGTGGGGGCCGTGGTGCGCGACGGAGCACTGGTGTGGAGCGGTTCGCGCAGCTGTGTGGACGGGCATGCGCCGGACGCCGACACGCAGTTCAGGATCGGCTCGCTCACCAAGGTGTTCACCGCGGTGCTGGTGATGCGGCTGCGCGACGAGGGGCTTCTCGGCCTTGACGATCCGCTGGAGCGGCACCTCAAGGACACGGACGTCGGTGAGGTGACGATCGCTCAACTCCTCGGCCACAGCGGTGGACTCGCGGCCGAGACTCCCGGGCCGTGGTGGGAGCGTTCTTCCTCCGAGCTGCGGCCGGAGCTCTCCGACGTCCTGGGGGAGCAGCCGTTCCTCCAGACGCCGGGGCGACGGCACCACTACTCCAACCCCGGCTACACACTGCTCGGTTCGCTGCTCGAGGCCGTGCGCGGCATGACCTGGGAGGAGGCACTGCGGCGCGAGATCCTGGAGCCCCTGGGGATGGGCCGTACGACCGTCGATCCGGTCGCCCCGCACGCGGGCGGCTGGGCCGTGCATCCCTGGGCCGATGTGCTGCTGCCGGAGCCGTCCGAGTCCTTGGGGCTGATGGCGCCGGCGGGGGTGCTCTGGTCGACGGCGGCGGACCTCGCCCGGTTCGCCGCGTTCCTCGCGGCGGGTGACGAGCGGGTGCTCGCCTCGGCTTCGGTGGAGGAGATGAGGGTGCCGGCCGCCCCGGCCGGTGAGGGGGACTGGGAAGGCGGTTACGGGCTCGGTCTCCAACTGCTCCGCAAGGACGGTCGGACCCTGATCGGCCACACCGGTTCCCTGCCCGGCTTCGTCGCCGCCCTGTGGGTGAGTGTGGAGGACGGGCTTGCGGCGATCGCCCTCGCCAATGCCACCTCGGGGCCGCCGACGGCGGTCGTGGCCGCCGATCTCGTGCGGATCGTGGCCGAGGCGGAGCCGCGGTTCCCCGAGCCGTGGCGCCCGCTTCCGGAGGCCGAGGTCGACGAGGAGCTCCTTGCCCTGACGGGGCCCTGGTACTGGGGTACGTACGCCTACGGGCTCCGGCTCGGACCGGAGCGGGGAGTGGTACTCGAACCCCTGCGGGGAGCCGGGCGGCGGGCCCGCTTCCGGGCGCTGCCCGAGGGCGGCTGGGTCGGGCTGAACGGCTACTACGCGGGGGAGACGCTCCGGGCGGTCCGGCGCGCCGACGGCAGCGTGAGCCATCTCGATCTGGGCTCGTTCGTCTTCACGCGGGAGCCGTACGCGCCGGCGGACGTCGTGCCGGGCGGAGTGGACGAGGCAGGGTGGCGCGGCCTCTGAGCCGTTCCGCGGTGTTTCACGTGAAACGGCGCGCCCGGACCTGTGTCCTGGCGCGCCGCTGCCTCGCTCACCGTCTCAGAGGCTCTTCTTGAAGCCCAGGTGGGAGGCCTCGAAGCCGAGGCGCTCGTAGAAGCGGTGGGCGTCGGTGCGGGTGGCGTCGGAGGTCAGCTGTACGAGCTGACAGCCCTGGCGCTCGGACTCCGCGACGGCCCACTCGATGAGCTGTGTCCCCAGGCCGCTGCCGCGCTCATCGGCGTGGATGCGGACGCCCTCGATGATCGAGCGGGTGGCGCCCCGGCGGGAGAGCCCCGGGACGACAGTCAGCTGGAGAGTGCCGACGACCTTCTCCGCGCGGACGGCCACGACGAGGTGCTGGTGGGGGTCGCTCGCCAGACGCTCGAAGGCGGTGAGGTACGGGCCGAGGTCGTCCGGGGATTCGCGCTGTGCGCCCAGGGGGTCGTCCGCGAGCATCGCGACGATGGCTTCGAGGTCTGCCGCTGTGGCGGGGCGTATCTCAAGATCGCTCATGGCCCGCAGCGTACGCCGGTCATGCCGTGCGGCTGTGCGTCAGGCGGGAACGCTCACGCCCTCCACGACCTGGACCAAATGTGAGGGCTATCCGGCCGCGACGGTGAGGGGGGCGAAGCGGCGGCGCCAGTCGCCGGGGAGGTCGGGGAGGGAGCGGACCATCACCGCGTTGGAGGCGATCGCGTCGATGCCGTTCTCCTTGACCCAGCTCAGCAGGGCCGTGTGGCGTACGTCGATGTCCGTGCGCAGCGGACGGTGGGTGGCGGCCGCCAGGGAGGCGATCAGGGCCTGGGCCGTCGCGGGGTCCCGGGCGATCAGCGGTCCGACGACATGGGTGTCCATGTTGGGCCAGGCCGCCGCGAAGCCGGTGATCTCGCCGTCCGCCTCCGCGACTCGGAGGTGGTCCGCGAACGCGGGGAGGCGTGTGATGACGTGGGTGCGGTCGAGGCCGAAGACCTCGTGGTCCAGGCGCAGGATCGCCTGGAGGTCCTCCGCTGTCGCCGGGCGCACCGGTATGGCCGGGGCGGGTGTGGTGAAGGTGTACCGCCCGAGCACCATCTCCGCCCGGCTCGTCTGCGTGAAGCCCAGCTGCTCGTACAGGGGCCGGCCGTTCGCCGTGGCGTGGAGCGTGAGCGGCGTGTCCCCGGCCTCCGCGACGACGTGCTCCATGAGTCGGCGCCCCAACCCTTGGCGGGCGTACCGCTCGGCGACGAGGACCATGCCGATCGCGGCCAGCTCCGGACCGTACGGCGTGACCACGGAGCAGGCGATCAGCCCGGTTCCCGAGGGGTCGTCGATGCCGTAGCCGGTGCCGGCGGTGAGCAGCAATCCCCATTTGTGTTCCTCGCGGTGCCAGCCCCGGTTCTCGGCCAGGTCGGCGCAGGCGGGGAGGTCGACCGAGGTGAGGCGCCGGATGGGGAGCTGTGCGAGGGCGGAGGGGGAGATCGGCATGCTTTCAGGCTGTCCGACTCGGAGATCTTCCGTCCACCGTTTTAGTGGATCTGGCCGATACGCGAGGCGGCGTTGCATCCACCCGGCGGCATGAGGACGATGTTTCACGTGAAACCCCGTAAGCAGCGACTGCACCTCTTCGACCTCGACGGCACCCTGATCCGGGGGTCGGCCGCCGCCGTGGAGATCTCCCGGCAACTGGGGCTCAGCGAGGAGATCGCCGCTCTGGAGGAGAGCTTCCTGCGGCGGGGGCTCACTCCGGACGAGTTCGCCGTCCGGGCCCATGCGCTGTGGTCCGCGCTCACCGAGGACCAGGTGACGGCTGCTTTCGAAGGGGCGCCCTGGCTGGCGGGCATCCGTGAGGTCTGGGCCGACATCCGGGAGCGGGGCGACCGCTGTGCGGTCATCTCCCTCTCCCCCGACTTCTTCGTCGAGCGGCTGCTCGACTGGGGTGCCGACGCGGCGCACGGTTCGCGCTGGCCGGCCGTCCCCTTCACCGAGCCGATCCACCGGCCCAGCATCCTCGACGCGAGGGCGAAGGTGCGGATCGCGGGGCGGCTCTGCGTGGAGTTCGGGGTGGACCCGGTCGACTGCGTCGCCTACGGAGACTCGATGTCCGACGCGGAACTCTTCGCGATCGTGCCGGAGACCGTGGCCGTGAACGCGGATCACCATCTCGCCGGGCTCTCCCGCCACAGCTATGCGGGCGGCGATCTGCGAGAGGCCTACGCGCTGGTCCAGAACAGCGCAGCCTAGCCAGAAACCTTGGCCTTTGGCCCGAGAACGGCTGTTTCCGTCTGAAGCGTCGGGGGGTAGGCGCATGCTGCGATCACGGAAGCCGTCCAGCGCGAGGCGAGGCACATGATGGATGCTCCGACCACCACGACGACAGCGGAGGACACGGACGAGCCCCGAATATCCGGCGAGCCCTCCGCCGACGCGGTGCTCGTACGCCGCACCCTGGCGGAGATCGAGCCGCTCGCCGACCGGGTGACCTCGTACTTCTACGCCCTGCTCTTCATCCGGAACCCCGGGCTGCGCGAGATGTTCCCCGCGGCCATGGACACCCAGCGGGACCGGCTCCTGAAGGCCCTCCTCACCGCGGCGGAGCATCTGGACGACACCCCGAAGCTCACCGCGTACCTGGAGAACCTCGGCCGAGGGCACCGCAAGTACGGCACCCACTCCGCCCACTACCCGGCCGTGGGCGAGGCGCTCATCGGGGCGCTCGTCCGGTACGCGACGACGAGCTGGGACGAGGAGACCGAGGCGGCCTGGGTCCGTACGTACACGACGATCTCCCAGATCATGATCGACGCGGCGGCGGAGGACGAGCGGTCGGCGCCCGCCTGGTGGCACGCCGAAGTGGTCTCCCACGAGCTGCGGACCCCGGACATCGCCGTCGTCACGCTCCGGCCCGACCAGCCGTATCCCTTCCTCGCGGGGCAGTACACGACGCTCGAGACCCCGTGGTGGCCACGGACCTGGCGCCACTACTCCTTCGCTTCGGCCCCCCGGCCCGACGGGCTGCTCTCCCTCCACGTCAAGGCGGTCCCGGCCGGCTGGGTGTCCAACGCCCTTGTCCACCGGGCACGCCCCGGGGACGTACTGCGCCTGGGGCCGCCGGCCGGCTCCATGACGGTCGACCACGCCACGGACACCAGCCTGCTCTGTGTGGGCGGCGGCACCGGGATCGCGCCGATCAAGGCCCTGGTGGAGGACGTGGCAGAGCACGGGGACCGGCGGCCGGTCGATGTCTTCTACGGGGCACGCAGCGATCACGACCTCTACGACATCGACACGATGATGCGGCTCCAGAAGACCTTCCCCTGGCTCTCCGTCCACCCGGTCACGGAAGAGCAGGGGCGGCTCCCGGAGGCCGTCTGCCGCTACGGCCCCTGGAGCGAGCGCGACGCCTATCTCTCCGGTCCGCTCGGCATGGTCCGTCGTGGGGTGGACGCGCTCCGGGGAGCCGGGATTCCCGCGGAGCGCATCCGCCATGACTTCCTCGCCGAGCTCGCCCCGGCGAAGGCTTCCGATCAGCCGAGGTCGGGGGCGTGCATCGCGCGGACTCCCTCGATGTTGCCGTCGAGGTAGTGGCGCAGCGAGAGCGGCACGAGGTGCACGGCGGCGATGCCGACCCGGCTGAAGGGCACCCGGACGATCTCGTACTCGCCGACCGGTTCCTCCACCTCGGGGCCGTGGCGCATCGAGGGGTCCATGGAGTCGAGCCGGCACACGAAGAAGTGCTGGACCTTCACCCCGGAGACCCCGCCGTCGACGATGTGTTCGACGGTGTCGACGAAGCAGGGCACCACGTCGGTGATCTTCGCGCCGAGCTCCTCGTGCACCTCGCGGTGGAGGGCTTCGACGACGGTGGTGTCGGAGGTTTCCACGCCGCCACCGGGCGTGACCCAGTAGGGATCCATCCCCGGCTTGGTGCGCTTGATGAGGACGAGGTCGTCCCCGTCGAGCAGGATGGCGCGTGCGGTGCGTTTGATCACGGGCCGTTCGTTCATGGGAAGAAAATGGCCCGTACGCGGTGTCCTGAAACTCACCAGTCCGCAGCGGCTCGCAGCAGTTCCTCGTGAGCCCGGGCGATCGGCGACAGTGCGAGCGTCCCCGTACGCACGACGAGGAAGTAGGTCCGCAGCGGAGGGACCGGCGGGTCGAGCAGCGCCACGAGCCGGCCCTGCTCCAGCGCCTCCTCGCAGAGGTAGCGGGGCAGGACGGCGAGCCCGGCGCCGGAGGCGGCGGAGTCCCGTACCGCGCGCAGGTCGGGGGCGATCACGGTGGCGGCGACCGCCGGCTCGGACTCGAAGACGCTCGCCCAGTAGCGGGCGACGAACGGCAGCGACTCGTGCACCTCGACCACGGGAAGCTGCTCAAGGGCCACCGCGCCCCGGTGGAGGAGCGCCTCGGGGGAGAGCCGGGCCGCCCAGCGTGGCGCCGCGACCAGGACGTACTCCTCGTCGCAGAGCGGGGTGGAGACGAGCAGCCCGCCCCGGGGGCGCGCGGTGGCGACGGCCAGGTCGTGGTGGCCCGCGGCGAGGCCGTCGAGGATCTCCTCCGTGTTCCCGAGGAACGACGCCCGTACGGCGAGCCCCTGGCCGACGAGGGGAGTGAGAGCCGGCAGGACGCGGAAGGCGGTGAACTCCGGCAGCCCCGCGACATGGAGGGTACGGACGCCGCTCTCCTCGTCGAGGCCCGTCTCGGCGATCTCGACGAGGGCGTCCAGGTGCGGAGCGGCTCGGTGCGCGAGTTCGTCGCCGATGGTCGTCGGGGTGACTCCGCGCGCCCGCCGGAGGAAGAGCGGCCGGCCGAGCTGCCGTTCGAGGGTGCGGATCTGGCTGGTGACGGCCGGCTGGGAGAGGCCGAGGAGCGCGGCCGCGCGGGTGAAGGAGCCGGCCCGGTGCACCGTGACGAACGTGCGCAGCAGGGCCAGGTCCATGTCCGTCCCCTCCCGGGCGTGCGGCCGTTCGACTCAGGCGGTCGGCTGACTGCGCCTCAGGAACGTCCAACTATAAATAAGTCGATAGGTCTCTGTCGCTACCGTGATTGGACACTGACGCTCGGTCAACTAGCCTTGCTCAGGCGGTCTCCGCGCGTGGACCGAGGCGTTCCGAGCCACGAGGGGGGAGGCTCGGAGCGCCCCGTTCCGCGTACCGGCGGCCGGTGGCGCCGGTCTCAGCCGGCGGCTCCGGCCTCGTCGAGGGCATGCAGCACATCGGCGATCAGGTCCTCCGGGTCCTCGGCGCCGACCGAGAACCGGATGAAGCCCTCCGCGACCGCGTCCCCGCCCCACCGCCCGCGCCGCTCCGCCGTGGAGCGCACGCCGCCGAAGCTGGTGGCGTCGTCCACGAGTCGCAGCGCTTCGAGGAACCGATCGGCCCGCTTCCGGTCCGCGAGTTCGAAGGAGACCACGGACCCGAAGCGCCGCATCTGGCGGGCGGCGACCGTGTGCGAGGGGTCGCCGGGCAGCCCCGGGTACCGCAGCCCGGTCACGTCCGCGCGCTCGGCGAGCGCCCGGGCGAGCGTGAGGGCGGTGGAGCACTGACGGTCGATCCGCAGGTGGAGCGTGGCGAGCGAACGGTGGGCGAGCCAGGCCTCCATGGGACCGGGAATGGCCCCGACGACCTTGCGCCAGCGCCGTACCTCCGCCGCCCGCTCGGGATCGCGGCAGCTGACATGGCCGAGCAGGATGTCGCCGTGCCCGGTCATGCCCTTGGTGTCGCTGGCGACCGAGAAGTCCGCGCCCAGGGCGAGGGGCCGCTGGCCGAGCGGGGTGGCGAGGGTGTTGTCGACGGCCACGAGCGCCCCCGCGGCATGCGCCTCGCGCACCAGGCGGCGGATGTCGCAGACGTCGAGCCCGGGGTTCGACGGGGTCTCGATCCAGAGGAGACGGGCCCCGTCGAGCACGGCGAGCTGGCCGTCGCCGCCGGTCGGCGCGGTGCGGACCTCGATGCCGTACGCCCGCAGCTGCTCGTGCAGCAGGGGCAGGGCCTGGTAGCCGTCGGTGGGCAGCACCACCGCGTCGCCCGCCTTCAGCTGGGAGAGGAGGACGGCCGAGATCGCGGCCATGCCCGAGGCGAAGACCAGCGTCTCGACGCCCTGCTCCCCCGGCGCCTCCAGCTCGCCGATGGCCCGCTCCAGATGGGTCCAGGTGGGGTTCTCGTCGCGGCCGTAGGTGTACGGGCCCGTCGGCTCGCCCGGCAGATGGAAGTGCGCGGCGAAGACCGGCCCCGGCAGGGTCGGCTCGTACTTCACGGGTTCGGGAAGCCCGGCCCGCACGGCGCGGGTCCCGTCGCCGTATTCCTTGTCGGTCACGGCGTCCCCGCTCGTGGTGCCCACTCAGTCGCCGTCCGGAAGCACGACGTTCAGCGCCCACGAGACGACGGAGATGATCAGGCCGCCCAGGACGGCGGTCCAGAAGCCCTCGACGTGGAAGCTGAGGTCGAACTGCTCGGCGAGCCAGGAGGTGAGGAGCAGCATCAGGGCGTTGACCACGAGGGTGATCAGGCCGAGTGTCAGGATGAAGAGGGGCAGCGTAAGCAGCTTGACGACCGGCTTGACCAAGAAGTTCACGAGCCCGAAGACCAGGGCGACGAGAATGAGGGTCAGGGCCTTCTTGCCGGTGCTCTCACCGGTCAGGGTGATGTCCTGGAGCAGCCAGATGGCCACTCCCAGGGCGCCCGCGTTGGCGAGCGTCTTGACTACGAAATTCATCATGTGTCTGATCGTGGCAGACATGATCGGGCCGAGGGCAGGGGCGAGCGGGCGATGAAGGCATTCCGACTGGATGAACTGGAGGCGGAGCGTGCCGCGAACAAGGGCGCGTACCTCCAGTTCCTGCGGGAGCGGAACATGTCGGTGGGCCTGTACGCGCTGGACGCCGGGGAGCTCGACCCCCAGCAGCCGCACCGTCAGGACGAGGTGTACTTCGTCGTGAGCGGCCGGGCGGCGATCACGGTCGGGACGGAGACGACCCAGGTGGCGCGCGGCAGCGTGGTCTATGTGCCGGCCGGGGTGGAGCACAAGTTCCACCACGTCAGCGAGGATCTGCGGGTGATGGTGGTCTTCTCCCCACCGGAGAGCTGAATCCCTGTCCTGGCCAGCCACCCCCTAGGGGTCGGATCAGGGGAGAGCGGGGGCCTCGGCGCCCCCATGCGTCTCTCCCGGCCCCTAGCCTTGGGGGTGTTCGGCGCGGAGTGTGCCGGACGGGATTCGAGAGCGAGGTAGGACGATGGCCGTACAGGAGATTCTCGCGGGGATGCCCTGGTGGGTGAAGTGGCTCGCCATACCGGCGCTCGCCCTGCTCGTCTTCGGCGGGCTGATCACCAGCGTCCTGGCCGTCGTGGTCGGACTGCTCTTCAAGGTGCTGCTCTTCGTGGCCCTCGTCGCCGGACTGATCTACGTCGTACGGAAGTTCAGCTCCTCCGGCCGCTCCCGTGAGGACTGGTAGCACAAGCTACTCATCGGTATGAAGGCGACGGAGGGTATTAGCCCGGCCGGGGGAACGCGCCGGTCGAATCGGGGCGGGGGCCCGAGGGCTGCCACTATGGTGGAATCTCTCCGCCGCGTTGGGGACTACAGGCGTAGACCTCCGTACTGACCAGCGGTTTCCCAGGCCCGGCGGGCGCGCGGGGGCGGCCCCCGCGGGCGGGTGCACTGCATCCGTCGACACGCCTGGGGGTGACCTTTGGCCACGGCTACGCAGACAGCTGCGCCTACCCTGATCGGCTCGGTGCAGCGGGCGCTGAGACTTCTGGAGGCCGTGTCCTCCCACGAGGGCGGCGCACCGGCCAAACAGCTCGCCCGTGAGACGGGCCTCCCGCTGCCCACCACGTACCACCTGCTCCGCACCCTGACGCACGAGGGCTATCTGCGCCGTGAGAAGGGTGTGTTCGTGCTGGGTGAGGCCGCCGTCCGACTGGCCGGCGGCGAAGCTGTGCAGAATCGTCGCATCAAGATCGAAGACTCCCTTGCCCGTTGGCGGGACGAGATCGGTGTGCCGGTGTACTTCGCCCTCTACCGCGAGGGGGAGATCGAGCTCGTCGCCGTCGCCGACACTCCCTCCGCCCCCGCCGTGGAGGAATGGGCCGACTTCCGGCAGACCGCTCACGCCCATGCGATCGGGCAGTGTCTGCTGAGCCAACTCGATCCGAAGTCTCGTCAAGACCACCTCGACCGCCATCCGGTGGAAGCCATCACTCCCTTCACGGTGCGTAACCACCGTGTGCTTTTGGAGCGTTTGGACGGTTTGGGGCGAATGGAACCCCTGGTAGAGCGTCAGGAATATGCGCTCGGCACGGTCTGTGCCGCGATCCCCATCACCGCGGGCTCCGCGGCGGCCGCGATGGCCATTTCCCTCCCCCTTCACCAGGAAGAACGGTTGCTGCCAGCAATCGAGCGGCTACGTAACGAGATCGGAAGGCTCTTCAGTTCACTCGCTTTCTCTATCAGTATCTGAAAAATCACTCCTTGTGATCTGCTAGCGCTTCCAGCACGATTGCGTCAAGAGGGCCACGGGGGATCATTCCTGGCCGTTTCGGTCACAGCTTTCAGCAGCTGTGTTCACACAACTGCTTCATCTACTGCGGGGTACACGATGCGAGAGTCCGTTCAGGCCGAAGTCCTGATGAGCTTCCTCGTCTCCGAGGAGCTCTCCTTCAGGATCCCGGTCGAACTGCGATATGAGTCCCGGGATCCCTACGCGGTGCGGATGACCTTCCACCTTCCCGGGGACGCTCCCGTGACCTGGGCGTTCGGCAGAGAACTGCTGCTCGACGGGATCAACCGGCCGAGCGGGGACGGCGATGTGCACATCGCACCGACCGAGCCCGAAGGACTCTCGGACGTCTCCATCCGGCTCCAGGTCGGCGGCGACCGCGCGCTGTTCCGCGCGAGCGCGCCACCGCTGGTCGCCTTCCTCGACCGTACGGACAAACTGGTTCCGCTCGGTCAGGAACGGACCCTCGGCGACTTCGAGGACAACCTGGAGGCCGCGCTGGGCCGGATCCTGGCCGAGGAGAGTGCGGGCCCGGCCGCCTGACCCGGCGCACGCGCCCCCTCGTACGCCTCAGGTGGCCCGGCTCGTACGCCTCACTTGGCGCGGCGGCGCCGTCCGCCCCGTACCGCCGCGGGCCGGGATCCCCCGGAAGCCGGTCGGTCGGCGGAGACCACCAGGGCCGCGAGCGCCGTGGTGACCGGCACCGAGGCGACCAGCCCGATCGATCCCACCAGCGTCCGCACGATCTCCTCGGCGACCAGCTCGCTGTTGGCCACCGTCCCCATGCTGCTCTGCGCGATCGAGAAGAGCAGCAGCAGCGGGAGGGCGGCGCCCGCGTAGGCGAGCACCAGGGTGTTCACGACCGAGGCGATGTGGTCGCGGCCGATGCGGATGGCGGCCCGGTACAGCGCGCGTGGACCCATGCCCGGATCTGCCTGGTGCAGCTCCCAGACCGCCGAGGTCTGGGTGACGGTCACGTCGTCGAGCACACCGAGCGAACCGATGATGATCCCGGCCAGGAGCAGGCCGGACATGTCGATGTTCGGGTACAGGCCGTGGATCAGGCCGGTGTTGTCGTCGGTGTTGCCGGTGAGCGAGGCCCAGCCGATGAAGAGCGAGCCGAGCAGGCCGATCAGCAGCAGGGAGATCAGCGTCCCGAGCACAGCGACCGAGGTGCGGGCCGAGAGGCCGTGGCACATGTAGAGCGCGATCAGCATGATGGCGCTCGAACCGACCAGCGCCACGACCAGCGGGTTCGATCCCTGAAGGATCGCCGGCAGGATGAAGAACGTGAGCACGAGGAAGCTCGCGACGAGGGCGATGAGTGCCATCACGCCCCGCATCCGGCCGACGAGGACGACGACCAGGGCGAAGATCCCGGCGAGGATCGCCAACGGGACCTTACGGTTCACATCGGTCACCGAGTACTGCAGGTCGCGTGGGGCGTCGGGGGCGTACGCCACCACCACCCCCTGCCCCTCGTGCAGTTGGCGTGGCGCGTCCGGCTGCACGATCTCGGTGAACGTACGTCCCTTCTCCGGGCCGCTTGTCACCTCGATGGTCGCCTTCTCGCACTGCCCCTGCTGGGATTCGACGGCCTCGCGCCCCTCCGGGGTGGAGGTGTCGCCGGTCGGCGGGACCTGCGCGGCGTTCACGTCCTTGCAGTCGACCTGCTCGACGGAGACGACGCTGCCCTGCTCGGTCTGCCGGTCGAAGCCGACGCCGGTGCGCTCGTGCGCCGGGGCGCCGCCCGGCCACAGCCACACCAGGCCCACCACGACAGCGGTGGCGAAGGGGATCAGGACCGCGGCGATGACCTTGCGCAGGTGCCGGGAGACCGGGGCGGCGGGGCCGTGGCTGTGGCTGTGGCCGTGCCCCTGGCCGTGCCCGTGGGAGGGGCCTGGACCGTGGTCGTGGCCGTGCGGCTCGGGAGTCTGCTCGGGGGAAGTCACCGACCGATCATCGCAAGAACGACGGGGGCCCACTGTTCAGCACGCCAGGGATGACGCTAGCGTGGTGGCACCTTTGCACACGCGGGAGCTCGGAGCACCGGGCTGAGAGGGCGCTGATCACCGTACGCACGTACGGGAAGAGGCTGCGCCGACCGCCGAACCTGTTACCGGGTAATGCCGGCGTAGGGAGATCGGTCTCATGACCATTCAGGACGCACGCACGCCTGCCTCCGACCAGGACGGCACCTCTGTCGACGGCGAGCGCACGCCGGGCTGGCACAAGGGGTATGTCCAGGGCTCGCGCCCCGACCTCCGGGTGCCGGTCCGTCAGGTGCACCTCACCAACGGCAAGGACGTCACGCTGTACGACACGTCCGGCCCGTACACCGACCCCACCGTCGACACCGACGTACGCCGGGGCCTTCCGCCGCTGCGCGAGAACTGGATCATCGCGCGCGGCGACACCGAGGAGTACGCGGGCCGCCCGGTCCGCCCCGAGGACGACGGCATCAAGCACACCTCGCCGCGCGGGGGCGGGCTCAAGAACCTCGACGCCGTCTTCCCCGGCCGCCCGCGCCTGCCGCGCCGGGGCCGCGACGGCGAGGCGGTGACGCAGCTCGCGTACGCCCGCCGGGGCGAGATCACCCCGGAGATGGAGTACGTGGCGATCCGGGAGAACGTCTCTCCCGAGGTCGTACGGGAGGAGATCGCCGCAGGCCGCGCGGTGCTCCCGGCGAACGTCAACCACCCGGAGATCGAGCCGATGATCATCGGCAAGCGGTTCCTGGTGAAGGTCAACGCCAACATCGGCAACTCCGCCGTCACCTCCTCCATCGAGGAGGAGGTGGAGAAGATGACCTGGGCGACCAAGTGGGGCGCCGACACGGTCATGGACCTGTCCACCGGCCGCAACATCCACACCACCCGCGAATGGGTGCTGCGCAACTCCCCCGTGCCGATCGGCACCGTGCCGCTCTACCAGGCCCTGGAGAAGGTCGACGGCAGGGCCGAGGACCTGACCTGGGAGATCTACAAGGACACGGTCATCGAGCAGGCCGAGCAGGGCGTGGACTACATGACCGTGCACGCCGGCGTACTCCTGCCGTACGTGCCGCTCACCGCGCGCCGCAAGACCGGCATCGTCTCGCGCGGCGGCTCGATCATGGCCGCCTGGTGTCTCGCGCACCACGAGGAGAACTTCCTCTACACCAACTTCGAGGAGCTCTGCGAGATCCTGGCGGCGTACGACGTCACGTACTCGCTCGGCGACGGACTGCGCCCCGGCTCGATCGCCGACGCCAACGACGAGGCGCAGTTCGCGGAGCTGCGCACGCTCGGCGAGCTGAACACGATCGCCAAGCGCCACAACGTCCAGACGATGATCGAGGGCCCCGGGCACGTCCCGATGCACAAGATCAAGGAGAACATCGACCTCCAGCAGGAGATCTGCGAGGAGGCGCCGTTCTACACGCTCGGCCCGCTGACGACGGACGTCGCGCCCGCCTACGACCACATCACCTCGGGCATCGGCGCGGCGATGATCGCCTGGTGGGGCACGGCGATGCTCTGCTACGTCACGCCCAAGGAGCACCTGGGCCTGCCGAACAGGGACGACGTGAAGACGGGCGTCATCACGTACAAGATCGCGGCCCACGCGGCGGACCTCGCCAAGGGGCACCCGGGCGCGCAGGAGTGGGACGACGCGCTGTCGGACGCGCGGTTCGAGTTCCGCTGGGAGGACCAGTTCAACCTGGCGCTCGACCCGGTCACCGCACGCGAGTTCCACGACGAGACGCTGCCGGCGGAGCCCGCGAAGACCGCGCACTTCTGCTCGATGTGCGGTCCGAAGTTCTGCTCGATGAAGATCTCGCAGGACATCCGCCGGGAGCACGGCGGTACGCAGCAGGAGATCGAGGCCGGGATGGCGGAGAAGTCCAAGGAGTTCGCCGCGAGCGGTAACCGCGTCTACCTGCCGCTGGCGGACTGACCCGTGGCGGACCGACCCGTGGCGGACTGACCTTCTCCGGCGCTTGTCCGGCCCGCGGCCCCGGGGGAGCCGCGGGCCGGTGGCGTGTCAGGGGAGGGGCGGTGCCGGTGGGCCGGTGGCGGCCAGGGCGTCGCGGAGGAAGGGGAGGATGCCGCGTTCGAGGAGGGCGCGGTGCCAGGCCTCCCGGGCGCGGGTCAGCTCCTCGTCGGGTGGGGCGCTCGCGGCCGGAGTGTTGCGCAGGGCCGTCACGAGGAGCCCGGCGGCCGCGCAGAGCAGTCCGGCCGCGGCCAGGGTGCCGAAGACCAGGCCGGCCGTCAGCAGCGTCGCACCGAAGACCAGGGTGGGGGCGAGGGCCCGCAGGACCGCGCCGACCAGCAGGAGTACGGCTGCGGCCGACCCGGCGAGGACGGGCACCAGGACGGTGAAGATCGCGACGACGCCCGCGCCGGGACCGGGACGGTCGGCCGGTTCCGGTGACCGGGCCCCGAGCGCGGCGCGGTTCGCCTCGCGGACCTTCACGAAGTGGTCGTACTCGCTCGCCGCCGCGCTGGTGACCAGTGCCGTCGCGTTCAGCGTCATGGCGCGCAGCTGCGCGAGCGTGAGCCGGGTCCCGGCTCCGGAGAGGTCCGGGCGTGCGTGGGCGGTGCTCAGTGCCTGGTCGAGGATCCGCTCGTACTCGGCGCGGTCCTCGGTCAGCAGGTGCGGAGCCACGTTCATGTGCATCCCCCGATGCTCCGTAGGCCCGGATCAGCCGTGGGACACGGTGGGTCGGGCGGAAACGGAGGAGAGCCTGCTACGGATGGACCCGATGGTAGGGCCGGGGTGCCACGCGCTGACAGGGAGTTTCCGGAATTCGCCTTCCCCGGATGCGCAGGGTTATGCCTCAGCGGTCCAGGGGGAGTTGGACGACCAGTAGCTTTCCGGCCATGGTCACTCCGCCGTCCATGGCGATCGCCAGACCGTCCGCGTAGACGTGCGGTCCGTCGACGACCGGGCCGGAATTGCCCTCGCCGTCCTCCGTGCCGACCTGGCCGAGGAGGTACGGGATGGGGCTGTGGCCGTGGACGATCCGGTGGCCGCCGTAGGTGGAGAGCAGCTCCTGGACGGCCTGGGGGCCGCCTTCGTCGCGGAAGGCGAACCGCTTGGTGAACTTGCGGAAGACGTCCCAGACCTCGTCGGCGTCGTTCCGGTTGAGGATGTCGTGGACCGTGTCGTTGACGTCCTCGATGGTCCCGCCGTATTCGAGGTACGCGGTGGTGTCGGAGTGCAGGAGGAGGTGGTCGTCCTCGCGCACCACGGCGTCGAGCCGGGACATCCACTGGAGGTGGACGTCCTGGAGCCGGTCCATGTCGTGCTTCTGGCCGCCGTTGAGCAGCCAGGCGGCCTGGAAGGTGGCGGTGCCCGCGCCGGAGTTCACCGGGGTGTCGCCGAAGCGCTTGGCGCCGATGAGCAGCAGTTCGTGGTTGCCCATGAGGGCCTTGCAGTAGCCGCCGGCGGCGGCGGCCTCGGCGGAGAGCCGCATGACGAGGTCGATGACGCCGATGCCGTCGGGGCCGCGGTCGGTGAAGTCGCCGAGGAACCAGAGGCGGGCGTTGCCCGCGGCCCAGCTGCCGTTCTCGTCGATGAGGCCCTGGGCGTGGAGGGCGGCGACGAGCTCGTCGAGGTAGCCGTGGACGTCACCGACGACGAAGAGCGGGCCGGGTCCCTCGCCGTTCGCGGGCGCGGGCTCCGTGGCGGGGGCGGTCTCGGGGGCGACCGGGACCTGGACGGTGTCGCCGCGGTTGATGACCGGGAGGTCGCGCTCGGTCGGCGTGTAGCCCTCGGGCATCGCGTCGTCCGGGAAGGCGTTGCCCGGGTGACCGGTGGCGACGGAGACGATGGAGGAACCGGCCGTGGCGGCGTACGCGGGTGCGGTACGGCGTCCCAGATGGAGGGTCGGCTCGGCGGGCATGGGCGCGGGCTGCGCGGGTGCGGCCTGCGGCGGTGCGGGCGCGGGTGCGGCCGGCGGTGCGGCGGGGGGCAGGGGCGCGCCCGGCGGTGCGGCGGGCGCGGGTGGGTTCCCGGCCGGTGCGTGCGCCGGTCGTGGCGCCGCGGAGGTCGGCCGGGGCTCCGCCGGCGTCGGTTCGGTGACATGGCCCTGTACGGGCACCCGGGCGTACGGCGGTACGCGGAAGTCGCGCAATGTCGCCGTGCGCACCACGGGCTCCTGCCCGGCCCCCTGAGTCATGGACCCCTCCACCACCGTCGCGATGCCCTGCACATCGCGGCCCGGCCTGGTCGGGGTGGTCCACGATGTCGTGCGCCCATCATAGGAATGAGCTTCCTCCTGTGTGACGCACCAGGGGTGGTGAATCCGGGTCCACTCCGGGTTCACCGGTTGTTTCGCCCGAATTGAGAAGGTCGAGTCCAGGGTTGAGGCCGGTTCGATGGCCGGTTTCGCCGCCCCTGCCCACGGGCAGGGGCGGGGACGGCGGATTGGGCGGGGCGGAATTCAGTCCTTCGCGGGTGAGCGCGGCGGGCTGACCGTCGTGCGGGGCGGACGGCGCTGCGAGGAGGTGCGGACGATGAGTTCGGTCGGTATGACCTGCTCGACCGGGCCGTCGGCGTCGGTCCCCTCGATGGCGTCGATGAGGAGTTGGACGACGGCCGTGCCGATGCGGCGCGGCTTGAGCGAGAGGGTCGTGATGGGCGGTTCGGTGGTGGCGTAGACGGTCGACTCGCTGCAGCAGACCAGCAGCAGGTCGTCCGGGACGCGCAGTCCGTAGCGGCGCGCGGCCGCGAGGAGGTCGGTTCCGTTGGGGTCGAAGAGGCCGTAGACGGCGTCGGGCCGGTCCGGTCGGGCGAGCAGCCGGTCGGCCGCGACGGCGCCCGCGCACGGGTCGTGCGCCGGATAGGCCTCGTAGACGGGGTCCTGGCCCACTCGCTCGCACCAGTTGAGGTAGGCGGTGGTGGACAGGCGGGTGTAGGTGTCGGTGGTGGTTCCGGTGAGGAGTCCGATGCGGCGGGCGCCGGCGTCGGCGAGGTGGTCGAGCAGGTCGAGGACGGCGGCTTCGTGGTCGTTGTCGACCCAGGCGGTGACCGGAAGGGTGCCGGCGGGGCGTCCGTCGGAGACGACGGGGAGGCCCTGGCGGACCAGTTCGGTGACGACCGGGTCGTGGTCGGAGGGGTCGATGACGACGGTGCCGTCGAGGGCGACGTTCGACCAGACGTCATGGCGGGAGGTGGCGGGGAGGATGACCAGGGCGTAGCCCCGGGCGAGCGCGGCCGATGTGGCTGCTCTGGCCATCTCCGCGAAGTACGCGAATTCGGTGAAGGTGAAAGGTTCATCCCCGTACGTGGTCACGGTCAGGCCGATGAGTCCCGACTTCCCGGTGCGGAGCGTGCGGGCCGCCGCGGACGGGCGGTAGCCCAGCCGGTCGGCGACCTCGCGTACGTGACGGCGGGTGGCGTCGGGGAGTCGGCCCTTGCCGTTGAGCGCGTCGGAGACAGTCGTGATGGAGACCCCGGCGGCGGCGGCCACGTCCCGGATGCCCGCCCGGCCCTGCCGGCTTCCCCGGGTCTGTGCCCGGCTCACCTGGTGCTTCCCTGCTGCTGTCATGGCGAGCCGATAGTAGGGCGATGAGGGGCGGTTGAGACGGTCGCATATGCAAGCGTTGACAGGCACGTTTCTGCATGGTCGACAGCGGCCAATCGGCAAGGAATCCAAGGTAGTTGGGGTTCTTGACATGGGACCTGTGGTTGTCGAACGGCGTAGGCCTGGCGTGGGGGCGAGGTCTCGAAGAGGTCTCAACTCACCTCTACGGGGGATGCGCGCCACGGCGCTCGCCACCGGCGCGCGCCACCCCGGTCCGCGCTCCCCCTGTTTCGGGCCGCTCCGGGTGGCTGTGTCCCCAGCGTGTCCCTCCTGTTGTCCACAGGCCATTCGCAGCGGGGGTGAATCCTCTTAAGGTGAGGAGTATTGGCGGTACGGACGGTCGAGGAGGCCACACAGTGAGCGAGACCAGCGGGACGAGTACGGGCAGCCCCAAGCTGCGCGCCGAGCTGGACGGCGTCCCCACCTACAAGCCGGGCAGGCCGGCGGCCGCGGGCGGCCCCGTGGCCTTCAAGCTGTCCTCCAACGAGAATCCGTACCCGCCACTGCCGGGGGTCATGGAGAGCACGCTGGCCGCCGCCTCGAACTTCAACCGCTACCCCGACATGGCCTGCACGGGTCTGACGGAGGAGCTGGCCGACCGCTTCGGCGTGCCCGTCTCGCACCTGGCCACGGGCACCGGCTCGGTCGGCGTCGCCCAGTCGCTGCTCCAGGCGACCTCGGGCCCGGGCGACGAGGTGATCTACGCCTGGCGTTCCTTCGAGGCGTACCCGATCATCACGCAGATCAGCGGGGCCACCTCGGTGCAGGTGCCGCTGACCGAGGGCGAGGTGCACGACCTCGACGCGATGGCCGAGGCGATCACCGACCGGACCCGGCTGATCTTCGTCTGCAACCCCAACAACCCCACGGGCACCGCGGTGCGCCGGGCCGAGCTGGAGCGCTTCCTCGACCGGGTGCCCTCCGACGTGCTCGTGGTGATCGACGAGGCGTACCGCGAGTTCGTGCGCGATGCCGAGATCCCCGACGGCATCGAGCTGTACCGCGACCGTCCGAACGTCGCCGTGCTTCGGACCTTCTCGAAGGCGTACGGCCTGGCGGGGCTGCGGGTCGGCTTCGCCGTCGCCCATGAGCCGGTGGCGGCGGCGCTGCGCAAGACCGCGGTGCCGTTCGGGGTGAGTCAGCTGGCGCAGGACGCCGCGGTGGCCTCGCTGCGGGCCGAGGACGAGCTGCTCGGGCGGGTCGGCTCGCTGGTGTGCGAGCGCGACCGCGTGCGCGCGGGGCTCGTGGCCCAGGGCTGGACCGTGCCGGACACCCAGGCCAACTTCGTCTGGCTGCGGCTCGGCGAGCGGACCACGGAGTTCGCTGCGGAGTGCGAGCGGCACGGGGTGATGGTCCGGCCGTTCGCCGGTGAGGGTGTGCGCGTCACGATCGGTGAGACCGAGGCGAACGACCTGTTCCTGAAGGCGGCGGAGGGCTTCCGCAGCGAGAGCTGACCAGCTGTCCCACCTTCTGACCCAGGCCCCCGCGAGCGCGCCGCTCGTGGGGGCCTTCGCTTGGGTATGTCCCGGTTTCCGGCCCTGTCCGGTTCTAGGGGGCCCCGGTTGACGATACGGATTTCGTATGAGCCATAATAGCTTGTGAATGTGAACGCGTTCACAAGCGCTTCCGGTTCCTCCCGTTATGGGTGGAATCCAGGGGGCGAACTGCCGATGTGATCGCGGCGATGTAAGGAGAGAACGACGTGGACCTCGCTCTGGCGCCAGAGACGTTGGCGCGCTGGCAGTTCGGCATCACCACCGTCTACCACTTCCTCTTCGTCCCCCTGACGATCTCCCTCGCCGCGCTCACCGCCGGGCTTCAGACGGCCTGGGTGCGGACGGAGAACGAGAAGTACCTGAGGGCGACGAAGTTCTGGGGCAAGCTCTTCCTGATCAACATCGCCATGGGTGTCGTCACGGGCATCGTGCAGGAGTTCCAGTTCGGTATGAACTGGTCCGACTACTCCCGGTTCGTCGGTGACGTCTTCGGCGCGCCGCTCGCCTTCGAGGCGCTCATAGCCTTCTTCTTCGAGTCGACCTTCATCGGTCTGTGGATCTTCGGCTGGGACAAGCTGCCGAAGCGCATCCACCTCGCCTGCATGTGGATGGTGTCGATCGGCACCATCCTCTCCGCGTACTTCATCCTCGCGGCCAACTCCTGGATGCAGCACCCGGTGGGCTACCGCATCAACGAGGAGCGCGGCCGGGCGGAGCTCACGGACTTCTGGCAGGTGCTCACCCAGAACACCGCCGTCACCCAGTTCTTCCACACCATGACGGCGGCCTTCCTGGTCGGCGGCGCGTTCATGGCCGGCATCTCCGCCTTCCACCTGGCGCGCAAGAAGCACATCCCGGTGATGCGGACCTCGCTGCGGGTCGGCCTGATCACCCTGATCATCGCCGGCCTCGGCACCGCCATCAGCGGTGACCTGCTCGGCAAGGTCATGTTCAAGCAGCAGCCGATGAAGATGGCCGCCGCCGAGGCGCTCTGGGACGGCGAGGCGCCCGCGCCGTTCTCGATCTTCGCCTACGGCGACGTCGAGAAGGGCCACAACAAGGTCGCCGTCGAGGTCCCCGGCATCCTGTCCTACCTGGCCAACGGAGACTTCGACTCGTACGTCCCCGGCATCAACGACATCAACAAGTCCGAGCAGGAGAAGTTCGGTCCCGGCGACTACCGGCCCAACATCCCCGTCGCCTACTGGGGCTTCCGCTGGATGATCGGCTTCGGCATGGCCTCGCTGACCATCGGGATGCTCGGCCTCTGGCTGACCCGGAAGAAGTTCATGCTGGCGCCGGGCCTGAGGACCGGTGAGGACGAGGTGCCGAACCTGGTCCTGTTCAAGCGGAAGGCGCTCAGCCCCCGCCTGGGCAGGTGGTACTGGATCATCGCCCTCTGGACCATGGCGTTCCCGCTCATCGCCAACTCCTGGGGCTGGATCTTCACCGAGATGGGCCGTCAGCCCTGGGTCGTCTACGGCGTGCTGCGCACCCGGGACGCGGTCTCCCCCGGCGTCTCCCAGGGCGAGGTACTCGCCTCGATGATCCTCTTCACCACCCTCTACGCGATCCTCGCGGTGATCGAGGTCAAGCTGCTCGTCAAGTACATCAAGGCGGGCCCGCCCGAACTCACCGAGGACGACCTCAACCCGCCCACCAAGATCGGCGGGGACTCGCGAGACCCCGACCGCCCCATGGCCTTCTCGTACTGAGGCTCAGGAGATCGAGGCATGGAACTCCACGACGTCTGGTTCGTACTCATCGCCGTCCTCTGGATCGGCTACTTCTTCCTCGAAGGCTTCGACTTCGGGATCGGAGTCCTGACCAAGCTGCTCGCCCGCGACCGGGTCGAGAAGCGGGTCCTCATCAACACCATCGGACCCGTCTGGGACGGCAACGAGGTGTGGCTGCTCACCGCCGCCGGCGCGACCTTCGCCGCGTTCCCCGAGTGGTACGCGACCCTCTTCTCCGGCTTCTACCTGCCGCTGCTGACCATCCTGATCTGCCTGATCATCCGGGGCGTCGCCTTCGAGTACCGGGCGAAGCGGCCCGAGGAGAACTGGCAGCGGAACTGGGAGCAGGCCATCTTCTGGACCTCGCTGCTCCCCGCGTTCCTCTGGGGTGTGGCCTTCGGCAACATCGTCAGGGGCGTGAAGATCGACGCCGACATGGAGTACGTCGGCGGCTTCTGGGAGCTGCTCAACCCGTACGCGCTCCTCGGCGGCCTGGTCACGCTCACCCTCTTCACCTTCCACGGCGCGGTCTTCGCCTCGCTCAAGACGGTCGGTGACATTCGGGTCCGGGCGAGGGCGCTCGCGCTCAAGCTGGGTCTGGTCACGGCGGTGCTCGCGCTGGGCTTCCTGGTCTGGACCCAGGTCCACACCGGGGACAGCTGGAGCCTCGCGGCGATGCTGATCGCCGTGGTGGCCCTGATCGGCGCGATCGGCGCGATCAAGGTGGGCCGGGAGGGCTGGTCGTTCGCGCTCTCGGGCGTGACCATCGCCGCCGCCGTGGCGATGTTCTTCCTCGCGCTCTTCCCGGACGTCATGCCGTCTTCGCTCGACCCCGCGTGGAGCCTCACCGTGACGAACGCGTCGTCCAGCCCGTACACGCTCAAGGTCATGACCTGGTGCGCGGCGATCGCGACCCCGCTGGTGCTGCTCTACCAGAGCTGGACCTACTGGGTGTTCCGCAAGCGGATCGGTACGCAGCACATCGCCGACGCCCACCAGCCGGTCCGCCCGTAGTCGGCTCCGTCCTTCGGCCAGCTCTTGGCCGGCCCTTCCCAGGGAGCATGTTTCACGTGAAACCGATCGATCCGCGTCTGCTCCGGTACGCCAGGGCCACCCGTGTCTTCCTGATCGCGGTGGTGTTCCTCGGCCTCGTCGGGGCGGCGCTGGTCATCGCCCAGGCGATGTTCATCGCCGAGATCGTGGTCGGGGCCTTCCAGAAGGGGCAGTCGGTCGCGGACCTGACGACCCCGCTGCTCCTTCTCGCGGGCGTGGCGGCGGCGCGGGGCCTGGTCTCCTGGCTGACCGAGCTCGCCGCCCACCGGGCGAGCGCGGCGGTCAAGTCCGAACTCCGTGGCCGGCTCCTCGACCGCGCCGCCGCGCTCGGGCCGGGCTGGCTGAGCGGGCAGAAGGCCGGTTCCCTGATCGCCCTCGCCACGCGGGGTGTGGACGCCCTCGACGACTACTTCGCCCGCTATCTGCCCCAGCTCGGCCTCGCGGTGGTCGTGCCGGTGGCGGTCCTGGCGCGGATCGTCACCGAGGACTGGGTCTCGGCGGCGATCATCGTCGTCACCCTGCCGCTCATCCCGCTCTTCATGATCCTCATCGGCTGGTACACCCAGGCCCGGATGGACCGGCAGTGGAAGCTGCTCTCCCGGCTCTCCGGCCACTTCCTGGATGTGGTCGCCGGGCTTCCCACTCTCAAGATCTTCGGCCGGGCGAAGGCCCAGGCCGAGTCGATCCGTTCGATCACCTCGGAGTACCGCCGGGCGACCATGCGCACGCTGCGGATCGCCTTCCTCTCCTCCTTCGCCCTGGAACTCCTCGCGACCCTGTCGGTCGCGCTCGTCGCCGTGACCATCGGCATGCGGCTCGTCCACGGGGAACTCGATCTGTACGTCGGGCTCGTCATCCTGATTCTGGCCCCCGAGGCGTATCTGCCGTTGCGGCAGGTGGGGGCGCAGTTCCACGCGGCGGCGGAGGGGCTTGCGGCGGCGGAGGAGATCTTCGAGGTGCTGGAGCAGCCGGTGCGGGTGGGGGGTGCGGGGCCGCGTGCGGGTGTTGCGGTTCCGGGCTCCGTCCGGCTGGAGTTGGAGGGGGTGACGGTACGTCATGCCGGGCGGGCCGAGCCCTCGCTCGACGCGGCGACGCTGACGGTCCAGCCGGGCGAGACGGTGGCCCTGGTGGGGCCGAGCGGGGCCGGGAAGTCGACGCTGCTCGACGTGGTGCTGGGCTTCGCGGTGCCCGAGGAGGGCGGCTCCGTGCGGGTCGGTGGCGAAGACCTCGCCGCGGTCGACCTCGAGGAGTGGCGGTCGCGGATCGCCTGGGTGCCGCAGCGGCCGTACCTCTTCGCGGGGACGATCGCCGAGAACGTCCGCCTGGCCCGCCCGGACGCCTCCGACGAGGCGGTACGGGATGCTCTGCGGGACGCCGGTGCGGACGGGTTCGTCGCGGGGCTCCCGCGGGGGCTCGACACGGTGCTCGGGGAGGACGGTTCCGGGCTCTCGGCGGGGCAGCGGCAGCGGCTCGCGCTGGCCCGGGCGTTCCTCGCGGACCGGCCGCTGCTGCTGCTCGACGAGCCGACGGCGGCGTTGGACGGGGCGACGGAGGCGGGGGTGGTCGAGGCGGTACGGAGGCTGGCGGCCGGCCGGACCGTGCTGTTGGTCGTGCATCGGCCGGCGCTGCTCGCTGTCGCGGACCGGGTGGTCGGTCTGGCCCCGGCCGGGGTGCCGTCGCGGGGCGGGGTGCCGGGGGGCGGGGTGCTCCCTCAGGACGGGGTGCCGGGGGGCGGGGGTGCTGTTCTGGCGGACGCGCTCGGGGTGGGCCGGGGTGACGGGGGCGCCGGGTTCGGTGCGGGTGGGTTGTGCCCACCCGTTCCGCCCTTTGCGGAACAGATGCCCACAACTGGTGGGGACGGGGGCGGGGAGTCCACAACCGGGGTGGGCGGGCACGGGGTGCCTGCAGCCGGGGTGGGCGATGGGGGCGCCGGGACCGGGGGTGCGGAGTCGCCCGCGATCCGGGGGGCCGGGTTGGGGCGGGTTCGGGGGATGGTGGGGGAGTTCCGGGGGCGGATGGGGCTTGCTCTGTTGCTCGGGAGTCTGGCGCTCGGGTCTGCCGTGGGGCTCATGGCCGTGTCCGGGTGGCTCATCTCGCGGGCTTCCGAGCAACCGCCCGTGCTGCACCTCATGGTGGCCGTCACCGCCACGCGCGCCTTCGGTATCGGGCGGGCCGTGTTCCGGTACGCCGAGCGGCTCGTCTCGCACGACGCCGTGCTCCGGATGCTCGCCGAACTCCGGGTCTCCGTCTACCGGCGCCTTGAGCGGATCGCCCCGGCCGGGCTGCGCCGCACCCACCGGGGGGACCTGCTCGCCCGGCTCGTCCAGGACGTCGACGCGCTCCAGGACTACTGGCTCCGCTGGCTGCTCCCCGCGGGCGCCGCGCTCGTCGTGGGCGTCGCCTCCGCCGGGTTCACCGCCTGGCTGCTGCCCGAGGCCGGTGCCGTCCTCGCCGTGGGCCTGCTCGTCGCGGGTGTCCTCGTGCCGGCGGCCGGTGGGGCGCTCGCCCGCCGGGCCGAACGGCGGCTCGCCCCCGCCCGCGGCGCCCTGGCGACCGCGGTGGCCGACCTGCTCCGCGGCTGCGCCGAGCTGACGGTGGCGGGGGCCCTGCGGAGCCGTATCGAGCGGGCGCGGGCCGCCGACCGTACCCTCACCGGCATCGCCTCCCGGCAGTCCGCCGCCACCGCGCTCGGGGCCGGGCTCTCCGCCCTGGTGTGCGGGCTCACGGTCGTGGCCGCCGCGGTCGTCGGCGTCCAGGCCGTACGGGACGGGCGGCTCGACGGAGTGGCCCTCGCCGTGGTCGTCCTCACCCCGCTCGCCGCCTTCGAGGCCGTCACCGGGCTGCCGCTCGCCGTCCAGTACCGGCAGCGCGTCAAGCACAGTGCCGAGCGCGTCTTCGAGGTGCTCGACGCCCCCGTTCCCGTACACGAACCGGCCCGGCCCGGCACTCCCCCGGCGAGCCCGTTCCCGCTGGAGCTGGCCGGTCTGTCCGCCCGGTACCCGGGCCAGGAGCGGCCGGCGCTCGCCGACTTCCGGCTCACCCTGGAGGCCGGGCGCCGGGTCGCCGTCGTCGGCACCTCCGGCTCCGGCAAGACCACGCTCGCCCAGGTGCTGCTCCGTTTCCTGGACGTGGAATCAGGCACGTACCGCCTCGGCGGGGTGCCCGCCCGGGAGCTCGACGGCGACGCGGTCCGGCGGCTCGTCGGGCTCTGCGCGCAGGACGCCCACCTCTTCGACAGCTCCGTCCGCGAGAACCTGCGGCTCGCCCGCACCGGGGCGAGCGACGAGGAACTCCGCGAGGCGCTGCGCCGGGCGCGGCTGCTCGACTGGGTGGACGGGCTTCCGGACGGGCTCGACA
Organism: Streptomyces sp. NPDC093795; assembly: GCF_044764665.1. Taxonomy (NCBI): domain Bacteria; kingdom Bacillati; phylum Actinomycetota; class Actinomycetes; order Kitasatosporales; family Streptomycetaceae; genus Streptomyces; species Streptomyces sp. NPDC093795. The sequence goes on along the minus strand of NZ_JBIWIO010000012.1, from coordinate 242,581 downwards.
CCCTCGTGGGCGAGCACGGCTCCCGGATCTCCGGCGGTCAGCGGCAGCGCCTCGCGCTCGCCCGTGCCCTGCTCGCCGACTTCCCCGTCCTCGTCCTCGACGAGCCGGCCGAGCACCTGGACCTGGCCACCGCCGACGCGCTCACCGACGATCTGCTCCGGGCCACCGAGGGCCGTACGACCGTCCTCATCACCCACCGGCTGCACGGGCTCGACGCGGTCGACGAGGTGCTCGTCCTGGACGAGGGCCGGACCGTGCAGCGCGGCCCCTACGCGGAACTCGCCGCGGCCGACGGGCCGCTGCGCCGGATGCTCGAACAGGAGCGGGAGACCGACCTGCTCGTCGTCGGCGCCGGGGCGGACAGTGACGGACGGCCGACTTTTCTCGCCAAATAGGACTTACTAGGCTCAAGCCCATGACCGCCGCAGCGTCCGACGCCCCGGACCCCCTGGAAGCCGCCACGCAGGCCGCCCGCAGCCTCCAGGGACTGTCCACCGAGCTCACCGCCCGCGTACCGCAGCTCCTCGAGGCCATGCGCTCGGTCGGTACCGGGCTCGAACTCCACTCCACCCTCGACCGCATCTGCGAGACCGCCGCCGAACTCGCCGACGCCCGCTACGCCGCGATCGGCGTCGTCGACGAGGAGGGCAAGAGCCTGTCGGACTTCGTCACCTTCGGCGTCGGCGAGGACGTGGCCCGCCGGATCGGGCGCCGCCCCGACGGCCACGCTGGGCTGCTCGGCGCGCTGATCCGCGAGCCCCAGACGATCCGTCTCGCCGATCTGTCCACCGATCCGCGCTCGGCGGGCTTCCCGGCCGCGCACCCCCCGATGGCCAGCTTCCTCGGCGTCCCCATCCGGGTCCAGGGCGAGATCTTCGGCAATCTGTACCTCGCGGAGAAGCGTGGCGGCGGCGCGTTCAACGACTACGACGTGCACATGGTCCGGGTGCTCGCCACCGAGGCCGGCATCGCCATCGGCAACGCCCGGCTGTACGAGGCGGCCCGGCAGCGCGAACGGTGGATCGACGGTTCGGTCGCCGTCACCACCGCGCTGCTCTCCGGTGGTGACGCGGACGACGCCCTCACGGTCGTCGCCGAGCAGGCCCGCCGCCTCGCCGACGCGGACGCGGGGATCGTGCTGCTGCCCGCCGAGGACGGCGGTCTCGAGATCGTCGCCGTCTCCTCGCCCCGGCCGACGAAATCCCTCGGCGTGGTGATCCCGCCCGAGAGCGCCGTGGTGCGGCGGCTCCTGGGGGGCGAGGCGGTCTTCGTGACGGACGCGGCGGCGGACCCGCGCATGATCAGTCGGCTGACCTCCTCGTACGGGCCGAGCATGATGCTGCCGCTGCAGAGCGGTGGCCGGGTGCTCGGCGCGCTCGCCACGCCCCGGGCGCGGGGGGCCCGCCCGTTCACGGAGACGGAGCGGACGCTCGCCACCCAGTTCGCCTCGCAGGCGGCGCTTGCGCTGATGATGGCCGACGCGCAGCGGGACCGGGAACGGCTCGCCGTGTACGAGGACCGCGACCGGATCGCCCGTGACCTGCACGATCTGGTGATCCAGCGGCTCTTCGCCACCGGCATGATGCTGGAGAGCGCCCAGCGCAGGTCGATCGTGCCGGCCGTGCGGGACGGCGTCGGCAAGGCGGTGGACGAGCTCGACGTGACGATCCAGGAGATCCGTACGGCGATCTTCGCGCTCCAGCAGGGGCCCGCCGAGGCGCCGTCGGGGCTGCGCACCCGTGTCCTGCGGGAGATCAACATGGCCGCCGTGCCGCTCGGCTTCAAGCCCGCGCACCGCTTCCTCGGCGCGATCGACTCGACCGTCGGCGAACTCACCGGCAAGAACCTCATCGCCGCCCTGCGTGAGGCGCTCTCCAACGCGTTCCGGCACGCGGAGGCGAGCCGGATCGACGTGGTCGTCGAAGCGGGCGTCACCCTGCCCGACGGCTCCGCGGGCGTACGGCTCTCGGTCGCGGACGACGGCATCGGCCTCCCGGCCGGCGGTCGCCGCAGCGGCCTGCGCAACCTGGCGCGGCGGGCCGAGTCACTGGGCGGCGCGAGCTGGTGCGGGCCGGGTGTCGGGGAGGACGGCGGCGGTACGACGGTGGTGTGGGAGGCACCGCTCTGACGGCTGTCCGCTGGGACGGGTGCCTGCTTGGCGGGTGTCCGCTGGGACGGGTGCCTGCTCCGGCGGGTGTCCGCCGGGACGGGTGCCTGCTCTGGCGGGTGTCCGCTCCGGCCCGAGCTCAGGTGGTGTCCTGCCGGGTCTCGGCGGCCGCCTTCACCTCGGTGACCAGTTGTTCGATGACGGCGGCCACGCCGTCCTCGTTGTTGCTCACCGTGCGGCCCGAGGCGGCGCTGATCACGTCGGGGTGGGCGTTGTCCATTGCGTACGAGCGGCCGGCCCAGCTCAGCATCTCGATGTCGTTCGGCATGTCGCCGAAGGCGACCACCTCCTCGGCCGTGATGCCGCGCTCGGCGCAGCACAGGGCCAGGGTGGAGGCCTTGGAGACGCCGAGCGCGCTGATCTCGATGAGGGCGGTGGGGCTGGACCGGGTGAACGAGGCCCGTTCTCCGGCGGCCGCCCGGGCCGTCGCGAGGAACACGTCGGGGTCGAGCTCCGGGTGCTGGGCGAGCAGCTTGAGGACCGGGGCCGCGGCGCCGGGCGTCTCCTCGAAGAGGAGCTTCTCCGCGGTGGCGACGGTCGCCCCGGGGTCGAGGAAGAACGGCGGGTACTGGGGCTCGTAGTGGATGCCGGTGGTGAGCTCGACCGCGAAGGACGTCCCCGGCGCGGCGGCGCGCAGGGCCCGGACGACGTCGAGGGCGATCGGCCGCTCCAGCGGGTGCACCTCGAGGAAGGTGCCTCCCGCGTGGAGGTCGACGACGGCGGCGCCGTTGGCGCAGATCGCGAGGCCGTGACCGTGGACGTGGTCGCTGACGACGTCCATCCAGCGGGCCGGGCGGCCGGTGACGAAGAAGACCTCGATCCCGGCCCGCTCGGCCGCGGCGAGTGCGGCGACCGTGCGCTCGGAGACGGACTTGTCGTCGCGCAGCAGCGTGCCGTCGAGGTCGGTGGCGATCAGCCGGGGCGCCGGGGCGGGAGTGCGCGGGGCACGGGGAGAGGTCACCGCACCATTCTTCCGCACCGAACGCACGGGCGTGCGGGGAGCCGCACATATGAGTGACCGAGGTCGCCGGCCGGGCCCGGCGGGGGCGGGACCGCACCGCCCGGCGGCTACGCCCCGACATGGCCGTAAACATCCGTTCGTTTTCGGGCCCGCGGGGGAATGTCCCTGAGAGCTGATGGCGTCTCAGGGGGGCGGGACATGGGCTCGGGCGGGCGAAGCGACGCGTGCGACTCCTGCGGTGCGCCGTACGGGACATGGGTCCCGAGCCTCGGCATGGACCTCTGCCCGCGGTGCGAGGGGTCCGGGGCCACGCGGGACCCGGTGCTGGTGGGAGACGTTCTGGCAGGCCTGGTCGACGCCGCGGCGTTCACGGTCGTCGTGCCGGAGCCCCGCTCCGGGGCGCTCGTACCGGAGGTGGCCGCTCCCGCCCTCGCGGCCTGCGAGCAGTGCGGGGCCCGCATCGAGTGGCGCCGTACGGTACGGGGGCACTGGATCATGATCGAGCCCGGGACGCTGAGGGCGGCCGTCGTTCCGGCGGGCAGCCGCTGGCGCGTCGCGGGTGACGGGACCGTGGCCGGTCCGGCCTCCGCCGCGCCGTCGGACACCTGCCGGGTCCGTCATGTCGACGTCTGCGCGGCGCATCCGGAGCCGGTCGGCTCGCCCGTCCTGCTGGCCCTCTGGCGGGGCCACGCCCGGCGGTTCGCCGTACACGGTGACGCTCGCGCGTGAGGTGTGAGGTGTGAGGTGTGAGATGGGTGTGGGGACGCGTGCGTGACCCCTGAAAGCCGAGACGGCACCGAGGACCGTTGTCCTCGATGCCGTGCTCATTCTGGAAAGGGCACCGGGCACTCCGGGCGCCCCGTCCCGCGTCACCGGGCGACGCCATGGCGGCGAAGCGTCGAGGCGTCGAGGCGGATGTCAGCCCCAGATCATGTCGTCCGGCGCGGGGCCGCCGACGACGACGGACTCCGTGGTGTCGCCGGACATGGCGATCGCCGGGGTCAGGAGGGCAAAGGCCGTCAGGAGAACCGCAGCCCAGCGGGCGGGACGAAAGCGCAGCAACGGATGATTCCCTTCCGAAGTAAGGAGTTGTTCCTTCTGTGCGACAAGCTTCGCCAAGCAGAAAGACCTTCGGAAGAGGAATCCGGTGGACGGAACGGGCCCTGGACCGAAGCGGTCAGCGGGACGCGTCCCCGTCCTCAACGATCAGACATCAGGACTCAGCCACAGGTCCTCGAGCCCGTACGGGGCGAGCAGCGGCGCCTCGGAGCGCCCGACCCGCCACCCCGGCAGCGGACCGATCGCGTCCACCGCGCGTCCGCACAGTCTCGCCGCCGTCTCCTCCGCGTCCCGCAGGCCGTCGGTCAGCAGGTAGACGCCCACCGTCACCCCGTGCCCGGGGCGGGGGTGGATGACCACATGTTCCACACCTTCGTCGGGGTGCGCCAGGGCGCGAAGGAGATCCGCGAGGTTCTGAGGGATACACAAGTCCACCTTCCTGTTAAGGAGTTCGGTGTGAACGAGATACACGCTCGCATTTTCCCAAAAGGGCGAACACGGGAGAAGAGCACCAGAAGTCCCATTCCGGCAATGGCCGGTACAGTCCACCCCTCCACCTGTAGAAATCAGGCCACACGTGTGATGATGTAGCGTCTTTACGAGAGCTCCGGGGGGAGAAGTTCCGTGCTCAAGTCGCTTGGTCTCGATGCCATTGCCGAGGCCGTCTACCGGGGCCTTCTCGCACAGCCGCGTGACGGCGTGACGGACCTCGCCGAGCGACTGGGGCTCACGCCCGAGCAGGTGCGCCACGCCCTCGACACCCTGAGCGAGCTGGCGCTGCTCAGACCCTCGTACGACCGCGAGGGCGAGCTGTGGCCCGTATCGCCCGAGGTCGGCCTCCAGATGTTGATGGCGCGCCAGCAGGCGGAACTCGCCGCACACCAGAAGCAGATGGACGACTCGCGGGCGGCCGCGGCCCGGCTGATCGCGGAGTTCGCGGAGGCACGGCCGGCCGACACCCGCTCGCACAGTGAGCGCCTGACCGGGATCGACCAGATCCGCGACCGGCTCGCGGCCCTCACCCGGGAGACGCGGGAGGAGGTCATGACCTTCGCCCCCGACGGGCCCCAGCGGCCGGAGCACATCGAGGCCGCGAAGCCGCTCAACCAGGAACTCCTGGAGCGCGGTGTCCGGATGCGGACGGTCTATCTCAACAGCGCGAGCAACAGCCCGCACACCCTTCAGTACGTGAGCTGGCTGTCCAAGCTGGGCGGCGAGGTGCGTACCGTGCCGACGCTGCCGACCCGGATGATCGTCGTCGACCGCAAGGCCGCCGTCATCCCCGTGAACAGCGACAACAGCTCCGAGGGAGCCCTCATACTGACCGGCCACGGCACGCTGACCGCGCTGTGCGCGCTGTTCGACAGCGTGTGGAGCGGCGCCCGGCCACTGAACGAGGAGAGCAGGGCCGACGACCAGGGGCTCACCGACCAGCAGGCCATGGTCGTGGTCCTGCTGGCCGAGGGCCACACCGACGAGACCATCGCCAAGCGGCTCGGGGTGTCGCCGCGGACCGCGCGGCGCCTTGCCTCCGAGCTGATGACCCGGCTCGGGGCGCGCAGCCGGTTCGAGGCGGGCGTCCGCGCCGTGCAGAACGGCTGGCTCTCGGAGCACCGCTGACCGTCGGAGACCGGTGGCCCTTGATGGGGCCGGTCGTCCCCTCGTAGACCGGTGGCCCTGAGGTGGGCCGGTCGTCCCCCCATAGACCGGTGGCCCTGAGGTGGGCCGGTCGTCCTCCCCGTAGACCGGTTGCCCGTGTGGCAGGCCGGTCTTCTCGCCGTACCCCTGCGGTCTCGCCGTACCCCTGCGGGCCCGGCGCCCCGATGTCCCCTTCTGTCCAGGACCCCAATGGGCCACCGGAGTTGTCTTCCGTACCGTCCGAACGATCCAGAAGAGTGGCCCCGTACAGCCGGAATGGACCGGAACCAGCCGCAGACGGGGAGTCGACATGGTGCGTGCCGGGATCTTCGTCCGGAACCAGCTCGCCCTCCTGGGCATCCGCTACCTGCTCGACGCGGAGGCCGACATCCAGGTCGCGTTCGCGACGGGCACGCCCTTCGCGGTGGCGGCCGGCACGGTCGACTGCCTGGTCCTCGACCTGGGTCTGCTCGACGGACTGCCCGCCGGGGTGCCCGCCGCCCGTACGGTCCTGCTGACGGCCGACGGAACCTCCGCCGGCCGCGACGCGGGCCCGCACCCGATGGGCGAGACGCATCCGTTCGACGACGCGCCCCTGCTGCTCGTGGACGCCGTCCGGCGGGTGGCGGGCCCGGGACCGGTTCCGGCCGGTGCCGCACCCGGCGCGCCGCAGGGCGTCGCCACGCTCTCCCCGCGGGAGCGCGAGGTGCTCGGGCATCTCGTCGAGGGCTGCACCCATGACCAGGCGGCCCGGCGGATCGGCATCAGCCAGCACACGGTCGACACGTACGTGAAGCGCATCCGCTCCAAGCTCGGCGCGCACAACAAGGCGCAGCTGGTCCGCGCCGCCCTGACCGCACCGCGCGCGGCGCAGTCCGCGCACCACTAGCCCGAAGAAACCCCACTCACCCCGACAACGACAGCAGGTGGAGACATGACGTCCGAAGACAACAGCGCCCATCTCGTGGTCCGCAATCACGAACTGCGGTACTCGCTCTGGCCCGCCGACCGCGAGCTGCCGGCCGGCTGGGAGCCGGACGGGTTCCGTGGCGACCGTCAGCAGTGCCTCGACCACATCGAGCAGGTGTGGACGGACATGAGGCCGCTCAGCGCCCGGTCCCCGGAGCCCGCGGCGGCCCCGCGCTGAACGCGGCGGCCGAGGGGCGGCTCCGGGAGTAGGCGGTGAAGGCCAGCGGCCCGCCGCCGATCACGGCCACCGCGGCCGCGCGGCCCGCACCCGCCTCCAGGTCGGCCAGTACGAAGTCCTCGGCCGGCCTGGCGGCCGGACCTCCCAGGAACAGCACCCTCGGGTCCTCCTCCGGGGCAGACACCCCGATCTCGGAGAGCGGCACCCGCAGCCCCAGGCCCGTCGCCTTGAGCACGGCCTCCTTCCGGGTCCACATCCGGTGGAAGCCGCTCGCGGTGGCGTGGGCGGGGGTGCGTGGTTCCGCCGGCCCGATGACATGGGGGAGCAGTTCCGTGGGGGACACGGACGTACTGATCTCCTCCACGTCGATGCCGACCGCACCGGCCCTGGTGACGGCGACCGCCACCCGGTCGCCCGAGTGCGAGACCGACACCTGGAGTCCGGTGCCCGGCAGTTCGGGCTTGCCGTGGTTCCTGTCGCAGTCGGGGCAGTGGGCGACCACCTCGATACGCCGGGGCGGAAGGCCGAGATAGCCGGCGGCGGCCGTACGCAACAGGGCCCGGCCGGCGATGAACCGTCGGCGGTCCTCCGCCCTGCGCAGCTGCGGGACCCGTTCCTGTTCGGCCCCGTCGAGCAGGGTCAGGCATTCGTCGGTGACCGTGGCCGGATCGGTCCACCAGATGTGGCAGTCGGCCGAACCGAGCGCCGGGACGGCCGGGGGCGCGTCAAGCAGCACGTGCTCTCCCTGTGGTCGAGGGCAGAGCCCGGGTGACGCGCTCCACCATGGAGCCGAACGAGGCGTCGACGGCCAGGTCGCTGCTGCTCACCTCGACCCCGAAGACGTCGGCCGCCCGCGCGGTGACCTGCACCGCGAGCAGGGAGCGGCCGCCGACGGCGAAGAAGTCCGTGGCGTCCTCGACGCGGTCCATGGCGAGCGCCCCGCACCAGATCTCTGCGAGCCGGCCGCGTACGGCGCCGGGCCCGAGGTCGTCTTCCACCGCATCGCCTTCCGTCATGCCGTCCACTGCCGGTCGGCCTCCCATGGTCACCGCGTCACGGCGCGAACACACGCCCCCGAAAGCCGTGACACCTGTTCGGGGGACACCGCCTGTTCAGGAACAAGACAACGCACTGTCCACCCCTTGGACGGAATTGCACGCCCCCGGCATTGACCGGATCCGTCCAGGGATCCGATATTGCCCACCCTCTCGGCGCCCCTCTAACGTCACCGTCGTGATCGAAAGTCAGGGCCACTCCTCACTAGGAATTCTCATGGCTGTAACCCCCTTCAAAACGTCTCCCCTTTCCGATCACCACGGTCTGGTGATCGAGAGTGCGGATCTTCCCCTCGCCGAACTCCCGCACTCCGAGATAGCCGAACTCTTCAAGCAGCACGGCACGCTGATGTTCCGCGGGTTCGGGGCCGGCGCCGACGATTTCCGCGCCCTCGTCCAGAAGTTCTCGTCGAAGCTTTTCTTCCACCAGAACCCCAACCGCGAGACGATTTCCGACGACGGCGCCGTCCTCCTCGTGGACGCGCACCGGAATCCCATTCCGGCGCACTCCGAGATGAGCTACTGCCCGCTGCACCCGGGCCTCCAGTGGTTCTACTGCGTGCGGCCGGCCGACGAGGACGGTGAGACGACCGTCTACGACGGCGTCGAGGCGTACAAGCGGCTCGCCACCGAGACCCGCGACCTGTTCGACAAGCTGCGGCTGACCTGGCGCCTGCCGTTCCCGACCGCCCCGGAGCACCAGGAGCGCGTGTTCGGTACGGCCGACCGCGCCGAGCTCGAGGCGCTGTTCGCCACGTTCGACGACTTCGAGTACGACTTCGACGACGCCGGGAACCTCAACTGGAAGTGGACCGTCTCCGCGGTCCCGCAGGCGCCCTACGTGGACGCGCCCACGTTGTGCAACAGCTACCTGGGCTCGGGCGCGATCGTCTCCTTCGAGGACGGATCCTCCATCCCGCAGCACGTCCGCTGGGACGCGCTCGACGCCACCGAGCAGGTGCGGGTCGACCTCCAGTGGCAGGCCGGCGACATCGTCATGATCGACAACAAGCGCGTGATGCACGGCCGGCGCGGCTTCGAGGACCCCGACCGCAAGGTCGCGGCGATGCTCTCGACGCCGAACTTCTGATCGCCCGGCCCCCGCCCGCGCCCACTCCACCGCCGCGCGCCCCCCGTACCGCCTCCGCTCTCCTCCGCCCGTCGCCCGTCGACCGCCGCTCTCACAGTTTGGATGCGACTCCATGACCCACGCCGTCGGTCTGCCCACGCTCACCGGTCCGACCGCCCCGCTGTCGTCCTTCTACGAAAACGCCCTGCACGCCATGGAGCTCGGCGACCCCGCGCTCTACGGGCTCATGGACGACGAGCTCCGCCGGCAGCACGAGACCCTCGCCCTGGTCGCCTCGTGCAGCCCGGTGACGCCCGCGGCGCTGCTCGCCGAGGGCAGCTTCTTCGCCAACGTCACGGCCGAGGGGTACCCGGGCCGGAGGTTCCACGCCGGCTGTGTGAACGTCGACAAGGTCGAGCGGCTCGCGGTCGAGCGCGCCAAGCAGGCCTTCGGCGCCCGCTACGCCAACGTCCAGCCCCACTCGGCGAGCACCGCCAACCAGGTCGTCATGAACGCGCTCCTGAAGCCCGGCGACCCGATCCTGGGCCTCGACCTGGACGCGGGCGGCCACCTCAGCCACGGCGCCTCGGTCAACATCTCGGGCCGGATCTTCGACGCGCACAGCTACGGCCTCGGGGCCGACGGCCTCATCGACTACGCGGAGGTCCGGGCCCAGGCCCTGCTGCACCGGCCGCGCCTGATCGTCGCGGGCACCACGGCGTACCCCCGTACGCTCGACTGGGCCGCGTTCCGCGCCATCGCCGACGAGGTGGGCGCGTACCTGCTCGCCGACATCACCCACATCGCCGGTCTCGTGGTGGCCGGGCTGCACCCGTCGCCGCTGGCCCACGCCCATGTGGTGACCACCTGCACGCACAAGCAGCTCTACGGCCCGCGCGGCGGTCTGATCCTGCTCGGCGACTCCGCCGACACCGTGCTCCCCACCGGCCGTACGCTCCGGCAGACCCTGCAGAGCGGGCTCTTCCCGCTGATCCAGGGCGCGCCGGTGGTGAACAGCATCGCCGCCAAGGCCTACGCGCTCGGGGCGGCGACCACGCCGGAGTTCACCGCCAGGATCCACCGGGTGCGCGACCTCGCGGCCGCGCTCGCCGAGCAGCTCGTGGGCCGTGGTGTGCGGGTCATCTCCGGCGGCACCGACAACCACATCGTCGTGGCCGACGTCCTCACGTCGTACGGCGTCACGGGCGTCAACGCCGAGAAGGCGCTGGAGCAGTGCGGCATCCTCGTCAACAAGAACCGGATCGTCGGTGACGCGCACTCGGCCATGGTGACCTCGGGCGTGCGGTTCGGCAGCAACAGCATGGCGGCGCGCGGGTTCGAGCTCGCCGACGTCGCGGAGGTCGCGGGCCTCGTCCACGAGGTGCTGACCGCCACGGAGAACACGGCGAACACCACGTACGCGCTCGACCCCGCGCTCCAGGCGCGCGTCCAGGAGCGGATCCGCTCCCTCTGCCACCGCCGGCCCGTCGCCGGCTACTGACCGCGATTCCCCGGCGGGCCGGCACCCCCATCACGCCGGCCCGCCCCCGCGGTGCGCCCTCGGGCGGACCCCCAGGCCCGCCCCACCCGTCCGGGCTCCAGAACTCCACGCCGATGCGAGAACGGTCTATGTACGCAAACAACTCTGTCGTTGATGTCATCCGCCGCAATGTCTCCGAGCGCGGTGCCGCCCTGAGCTACGAGTTCCTCGCCGACGCCGGCGGTGTCGACACCGAGCTCAGCATGCTCGAGATCGACAGGCGTGCGCGGGCGATAGCCGTCTCGCTCCTGGAGCGGGCGAAACCCGGTGCGCGGGTCATGCTGCTTTATCCGCCGGGCGAGCACTTCGTCGTGGGCTTCGTGGCCACGCTGTACGCCGGCATGGTCGCGGTCCCCGTCTACCCGCCGGACCCGATGCGGATCGCCCGTACGCTGCCCCGCCTTCGCGCGGTCGTCCGCAGCTCCCGCGCCGAGATCGTCCTCTCCGACAGCCTCGTACAGGCCTTCACCCACGAGCTGTTCGAGCAGCAGGCGCCCGAGGTGGCCCGGCTGCCGTGGGTGGTCACCGAGGACGCGATGCTGGAGGGCGCCGACGACTGGCGCCGCCCGGACCTGAGGCCCGACTCGGTCGCCCTGCTCCAGTACACGTCCGGCTCCACCGGCACCCCGCGCGGTGTCGTGGTGACGCACGGGAACCTGCTGTCCAACGGCTCCGCGATCGCCGCCGGTTTCGGCATCGGCGAGGGCGACGTCGTCGCCTCGTGGCTGCCCTTCTACCACGACATGGGTCTGCTCGGCGGTGTGCTCCAGCCGATGCTCTCCGGTCTGTCCAACGTCCTGATGTCGCCGCTGGAGTTCATGCGCCGGCCCATGCGCTGGCTGGAGGCCATCTCCTCCCGCGGCGCGACCGTCAGCGGCGGCCCGAACTTCGCCTTCGACCTCTGCGTCAACAAGAGCACGCCCGCCGAGCGCGAGGCCCTCGACCTGTCGTCCTGGCGGGTCGCGTTCTGCGGCGCCGAGCCGGTGCGTCACCGCACCCTTGAGCGCTTCGCCGAGGCGTTCGCCCCCAGCGGTTTCGACCGGTCCGCGCTGCTGCCCTGTTACGGGCTCGCCGAGGCCACCCTGTTCGTGGCCGGCAGCGGCCGTGGCAACGGCGCCCACACCACCCGTCTCGACCGCGCGGCCCTGGAGCAGGGCCGCGCCGAGGTGCGTGCGGACGGCGACCCCCTGATCTCCTCCGGTCTCGTGGCCGAGGGGCACGAACTCGCCGTCGTCGAACCGGAGTCCGGCGCGCGCGTCGCGCCCGGAGCGGTGGGCGAACTGTGGGTGCGCGGCACCTCCGTCGCCGCCGGCTACTGGGAGGACGAGGCCGCGACCGAGGCGGCGTTCGGCGCCCTGCTCGCCGACGACCCGAAGCCGTACCTGCGCACCGGCGACCTCGGTTTCGTCCTGGACGGCCAGATCCACGTCACCGGCCGCCTCAAGGAGATGATGGTCGTCCGCGGCCGCAACCTCTACGCGCACGACCTGGAGGAGACCGCCGTGGCGGCGTCCTCCTGGGCCCGCCCCGGCTGTGGCGCGGCGTTCTCGGTGGAGACCGGGGACGGCGAGGAGTGCGTGATCCTCCACGAGGTCGCCGTCGGCACCCCCGACGAGGAACTGCCCCGGATCGCCGACGCGATCGCCGCCGCCGTCCAGCACGAGCACGGCATCGCCCTGTTCGACGTGGTCCTGCTCGGCGCCCGCAGCCTCGCGAAGACCTCGAGCGGCAAGATCCAGCGCCTGGCCGGCCGGACGGCGTACACCGCCGGTCAGGTCGAGGGCGAGCTGCACCGCCGCCCCGCCGCCGCCCCCGCCCGCGGCGAGAAGCGGCAGCTCACCCTCCCGGCGCGCGCCGAACTCCTCGCGCTCCCCCGTGAGCAGCGCGTCGACGCCATCGAGCGCGCGCTGAGCCTGGTCGGGCGGGGTGAGGGCGACGCGCCCGCCACCATGGTCGCCGAGCTCGACCTCGACTCCCTCGCGGCGGTCGACCTCGCCTTCCGGATCGAGGAGCAGCTCGGTGTCGTCACCGACCCGGGCCTGCTGCTCCAGCCGACGAGCCTGCGCGAGGTGGCCACGGCCATCGAGGAGCGGGCCCACACCGCCCCCGAGACACGGGTGCGGCAGGAGCCCGGCCGGCGCGGCGGGGCCGTACCGCTGTCGGCCGGTCAGCAGTCGCTGCTGTTCATGCGCGACCTCGAAGGCCCGGACTGCCTGCAGAACGTGTCGGTGGCCGTCCGGCTGCACGAGCCGGTCGACGCCGGTGTGCTGTCCGCGGCCGTACGCCACATCGGCGCCCGCCACCCCGTCCTGACCGCCCGCTTCACCACCGACGGCAGCCGGCGTACGCAGCTGATCGACCCGGCCGTCCCGTTCGAGCTCGACGTCGTCGACCTGACGGGCGAGGCGGAGCCGGCGCTCCGGGCCCGGGTCGACGCGTGCGCCCTCGCCCCCTTCGACATCGAGAGCGGCGACGTCGCCCGCGCGAAGCTGTTCACCGGCTGCGGCGCACCGGTTTTGGTCCTCGCGCAGCACCACGCCATCACGGACTTCTGGTCGGTGGTGACCCTGCTCGACGAGCTGACGACCGTCTACGGCGACCTGCTGCACGAGCGCACGCCCGAGCTTCCGGCGGCCGTCGGCTACGAGGAGTTCGTCCGCTGGCAGCAGGACTACGAGCGCTCCCCGCAGTGGGGGGCCGACGAGCGCTACTGGCTCGACCTGCTCGCCGGTGACGTCCAGGCGCCGACCCTTCCGGTACGGGAGCGTCCGCAGCCGGAGAAGGGCATCGCGAGCCACCGGGTGACCGTGGGCGCCGAGCTGCTCGCCGACCTCGAACGGGTCGCGGGCGACAGCGGCACGACGGTGTTCTCGGTCCTGATGGCGGCGTTCGAGGTCCTCGTGGCCGCGCACAGCGGCTCGCGTGACTTCGTCGTCGGCGCCACCACCGCCGGCCGTCCGCAGGCACGTTTCCGCAACACCCTCGGCTACTTCGTCAACACCATTCCGGTACGCGCCGAGCCCGGCGCCCACGCCACCGTCACCGAGCTGATCCGCAGCACCGGGCAGCAGCTGCGCCAGTCCCTCGGCCACCAGCACTTCCCGGTCAGCCGGCTCGTCGAGCTGCTGCGCGCCCGCGGCAACACCTCGGTCGCGATCAACACGGCGGTCGTCTTCGAGCGCCCGCACAACGCGATCGCCGACGACGTCACCTCGGTGCTCTTCGGCGCGGGCCGTGACAGCGCGGTCCTCGGCGACCTCACCCTCGCGCCGTTCCCGGCGGGTGAGCTGGCCACCCAGTTCGACATCACCCTGCACGCCGTGCCCGCCGACGGCGGCCTCCTCGCGCACATGCTGGTCCGCGCGGACCGCTTCGACGAGGCCCTCGCCGAACAGCTGGGACAGCAGTTCCTCGAACTGCTCGGGCAGCTCGTCAGCCACGGCGACTCGCCGGTCTCGGCGCTGCGCCTCACCGGCGCGACCGAGTCCCTCGGCCGCGCCGACGTCCCCGCCCGCACCCTGCCGGGCGTCACCTCCGTGCACGAGCTGTTCGAGGCGACCGCCGACCGCACCCCCGACGCGGTCGCGCTCACGGCCGGGCCGGTGGAGCTGACGTACGCCCAGGTGGAACGCGCGGCGAACCGCCTCGCGCACCGCCTCCGGCAGGACGGCCTCGGCCCCGAGGACACCGTCGGTCTCTGCCTGGAGCGCTCCACCGAGCTGATCGTCGCGATGCTGGCGGTGATGAAGTCCGGGGCCGCGTTCGTGCCCCTGGACCCGACGCTGCCGCAGAACCGTCTCGCCGACATGGTCGGCGACGCGCGCTGCGCGCGGATCCTCTGCCACGGCGCGACCGCGGACCTCGCCGGCTCCCTGGGCGCCGCGACCCGCGTCGACGAGGAGTCCGGCGCGGACCTCCCCGAGGACCGCCCCGCGCTCGTCGCCACCGGCGACACCCTGGCGTACGTCATCTTCACCTCCGGCTCGACCGGACGCCCCAAGGGCGTGCAGATCGAACACCGGTCGCTGGTCAGCTACCTGCTGTCCTTCCTCGACGCCTTCGACGTCGAGGAGGGCGACCGGGTGCTCCAGTTCGCGCCGCTCACCTTCGACCCCTGCCTGGAGGAGATCTTCTCCGCCTGGACCCGGGGCGCGACCCTGGTGCTGCGCGACGAGTCCGTCCTCGGCTCGCCGGAGCGGTTCTGGGCCTGGTGCGAGGAGCAGCGGCTCACCCTCCTCGACATCCCCACGGCCTTCTTCCACGTCCTCGTCACCGCCCTCGACGCCGGCGCGCAGGTCCCGCCGGCGCTCCGCTCGATCCTCATCGGCGGCGAGGCCGCGCACCCCGACAAGCTCGCCCGGTGGTTCGCGGCCGACCGCGGCCACGTCGAGCTCTACAACCGCTGGGGCACCACCGAGACCACGGTGTGCTCGACCGTCGCCCACCTCGGCCCGGAGTCGGGCCAGGTCTCCCGCGCCCGCGACGTCTCCATCGGCGCCGACATGACCGACGCGGTCATCCACGTCCTCGACGCAGGGCTGCGGCCCGTCGCGGACGGCGTCGTCGGCGAGGCGTACATCGGCGGCGTGGGCGTCGGACGCGGCTACGCGTCGGCACCCCGCAAGACCGCCGAGCGGTTCGTCCCCGACCCGTTCGCGACCGAGCCGGGCCGGCGCCTGTACGCCACCGGAGACCTGGTCCGCCGGTCCGCCGACGGCGAGCTGCGCTACGTCGGCCGCGCCGACCAGCAGGTGAAGGTACGCGGCTACCGCATCGAGCTCGGTGAGGTCGACGTGGCGCTGCGGCGTCACCCCGAGGTCGCGGAGGCGGCCGTCGTCGCCTCCCGGGGCACGGGCGAGACGGAGCTGATCGCCGCCGTCACCGGCGAGGGCGTCGGCGTCGAAGGACTGCGCGCCTGGCTGAACCGCGAGCTGCCCAGCTACATGGTCCCGAGCCGGCTCCTCGTCCTGGACGCGATCCCGCTCACCTCCAACGGCAAGGTGGACGCGCACGCACTGCGCGAACTCGCCCTCGACGCGTCCCGATCGGCCGGGGCCGCGGACATGTCGCCCCTGGAGAGCAGGCTCGCGGCGATCTGGTGCGAGGTGCTCGAAGTCGCCGGGGTCGGTCCCGACGAGGACTTCTTCGCGCTCGGCGGCCACTCGCTGCGCGCGGCGGACCTCAACACCCGGGTACGCAAGGAGTTCGGCGTCCAGCCGCCGCTGCGGATGTTCTTCGAGTCCGTGACCGTACGGGCCCAGGCGGCGCGGATCGCGGAACTCGCGGCAGCCACGGAAGACGCCGTGGTCCCGCGGGAGACCCCGCCCGCCGTCGCCGAGCCCGCCCTCTCGCTGGGACAGCGCCGGCTGTGGTTCCTGGAGAAGTTCGCCCCCGGCTCCCGCGCCTACGTCGTGCCCGGCGTGCTCCGGCTGTACGGGGAGCTCGACGCGGCCGTCCTGCGCGGCGCGCTCGACGCGATCGTCGAGCGGCACCCCGCGCTGCGTACCGGCTTCAAGGACGAGGGCGGCCGGCCCGTACCCTTCGTGCACACCGGCCTCACCTGCCCCTTCGAGGTCATCGACCGGACCGCGACCACGCCCGCACAGCGCGAGGCGGAGCTGGCCGGACTCGCCGTCGACCACACCCGGCAGCTCTTCCGGCTGGACGAGCCGCCGCTGATGCGCGCCGCCCTGGTGGAGTTCGGGCCCGACGAGCACGCGCTGCTCCTGGCCTTCCACCACATCGTCTCCGACGGCCGCTCCATGGAGATCATCGCCGGGGAGCTGGCCGAGCTGTACGCGCACGGCTCGGGCGTCGCCGGTCACGGCGAACCGCCCGCGGTCGTCCACGAGTACGCCCGGTGGGCGGTCGACGAGACCGTCCGTCTCGAGTCGGCCGAGGGCCGGCGCGGCCTGGAGTTCTGGACCGGACACCTCGGCGGTGCGCCGCTCGCCCTCGACCTGCCCTTCGACCGGCCCCGCCCGGCCGTGCAGACCTTCGACGGCTCGCGGGTGCCGCTGACGCTGGGCCAGGCCGACTCGGACCTGCTGCGCTCCCTCGCCAGGGACCAGCGGGCGACCGTCTTCATGACGCTCGCCGCGTGCATGTCCTCCACCCTGTCCCGGCTGACCGGGCAGGAGCGGGTGGTCATCGGCGTACCCGACGCCAACCGCACGGGCGACGGCGCGTACGACGACGTCGTCGGCTTCTTCGTGAACACCGTGCCGCTCTGCTTCGAGGTGCCGGGCGCCGCCACCGGCCGCGACCTCGTCGACCGCGCCAGGGCCACCACCCTGGAGACGCTGCCGCACAAGTGGGTCCCCTTCTCCGCGATCGTGGAGGCGACAGGACAGGACCGCGACCCGAGCCGCAGCCCGCTCTTCCAGGCGATCCTCGACGTCCGCAACGGCGCGCTGCCCACGCCGGCCCTGCCCGGCCTGCGGGTCGAGACGGCGCCGCTGTACACCGGCACCGCCAAGACCGACCTGGCCTTCGAGATCACTGACGACGGCGGTCCGCTGACGGGCTGGCTGGAGTTCAACTCGGACCTGTTCGGGCCCGAGACGGCTCAGCTCATCGCCCGGCTCTTCGGCGAGACGGCCCGCGCGATGGCGCAGCGGCCGGACGAGCGCGTCGAGACCCCCTCCGCGGCGGCGTCCCTGGACCGCTGGCCGTCCCCCGCGGGCGCCGAGGAGCGGCCCGACACCTTCTGGGCGCGGTTCGAGCGGGTCGCGGACAGCCGCGCCGACGCGATCGCCCTCGAGGGCCCCGACAGCGCGCTGTCCTACGGCGAGCTGCGCGCCCGGGTGGACCGGGTCGCCGGGGTGATCGCGCGGCGGTTCGCCGTGCGCCCCGGGGACGTCGTCGCCGTGTCGGTCGAGCCGTCCGTCGAGGCCGTCGTCGCCGTCCTGGCGGCGCAGCGCTGCGGAGCGGCGTACCTGCCGATCGACCCCGCCTACCCGGCGGAGCGCAAGGAGTTCATGCTGGCCGACTCGGGGGCGCGCGGTCTGGTGACCCGCGACCTCGTCGAGGAGGCCCTGCGCGAGGCAACCGACGCGGAGGACTCGGCGCTGCCGCAGGCCGACGCGGACGCCCCCGCCGAAGCTGCGGCGCTGCCGCAGGCCGATCCGGACGCGCCCGCGTACCTCCTCTACACCTCGGGCTCCACCGGCCGCCCCAAGGGTGTGCTCGTCTCCCACCGTGCGCTCGCCCACCTCACGGCGTACCAGGCGGGTGTCTTCGGGATCGACGCCGACGCCCGCATGCTCCAGTTCGCGAGCCTGAGCTTCGACGCCTCCGTCTGGGAGATCTTCTCCACGCTCGCCGCGGGCGGCACCCTGTGCGTCGCCGGCCGTGAACACGCCCTCGTCGGTGAGGCGCTCGCCGACGTCCTCGCCGAGCGCGCGATCAGCGTGTGCCTGCTGCCGCCTTCGGTGATCGCGTCCCTGCCCGGCCGTGAACTGCCGGAGCTCAGGACCCTGGTGTCGGGCGGCGAGGCCTGCCGCGCCGAGCTGGTCGAGCGGTGGCAGCCGGGACGGCGCTTCGTCAACGCGTACGGCCCCACCGAGTGCACCGTCGTCATCACGGCCGCCGAGTGCGTCCCGGGGCGTCCCGCCTCGCTGGGCGCGGTGCTGCCGGGCGGGACGGCGTACGTCCTGGACGCGGAGCTGCGGCCGGTCGTCGCAGGCGCGGTCGGCGAGCTGTACGTCGGCGGCGCGGGCCTGGCCCTCGGCTACCACGGCAGGCCGGGACTGACCGCGGGGCACTTCCTGCCCGACCCGTTCTCCGCCGCTCCCGGCGCCCGGATGTACCGCACGGGCGACCTCGTCCGGCTGCGCGCCGACGGGACCCTGGACTACTGCGGCCGTCGCGACAGCCAGATCAAGCTGCGCGGCTACCGGATCGAGCCGGCCGAGATCGAGTCGGTGCTCCTCGCCCTCCCCGGTGTGACGCGGGCCGTGGTGCGGGGCCTCGACGGGGTGCTCGTAGCCCATGTCGAGTCCGCCCATGTCGAGTCCGACGAGACGGAGCTGACCCCGCCGGCACTGGCGAAGCTGTGCGCGGCCGAGCTGCCGCCGCACATGGTCCCGGCCGCGTTCGTGGTCCGGGGGGAACTGCCCCGGCTGCCCGGCGGCAAGATCGACCCGAGCCGCCTCGGGCGTCCGGGCCGTGCCGACTTCGCGCTCGCCGAGTTCGCCGCCCTGGAGACGGAGACCGAGCGGACCGTCGGCCGGGTCTGGGCCCAGGTCCTGGACGTCGACATGGTCGGCGCGGGTGACGACTTCTTCACCATCGGCGGTCACTCCCTGCTCGCGACCGTGATCACCTCGCAGGTGGCCGAGGAGCTGGGCCGGGAGGTCCCGCTGCGGGCCCTGTTCGAGGCGCCCGTGCTCCGGGAGTACGCCGCGCTGTGCGACGCCGCGGCCGTCCGGGACACCTCCGGCGGGATCGCCACCCACGCCGCAGGCGGTG
Source organism: Streptomyces sp. NPDC093795 (assembly GCF_044764665.1). NCBI lineage: Bacteria > Bacillati > Actinomycetota > Actinomycetes > Kitasatosporales > Streptomycetaceae > Streptomyces > Streptomyces sp. NPDC093795. The sequence continues at coordinate 223,473 of NZ_JBIWIO010000012.1, read as the reverse complement.
CGGACGCACCCCTGTCGGTGATGCAGGAACGCCTCTGGCTGCTTGAGGAGATCGAGAACGGCTCCGGAGAGACCGGCTCCGTCGAGAACGGCTCCCGCGCGACCGGCCGCACCGGCAACACCTCCACCGGCCGCTACCACCTGGCCGGCGCGATCCGGCTCACCGGCGCACTCGACGAGGCCGCCCTCCAGCGGGCCGTCACCCGCCTGGTGGACCGGCACAGCACGCTCCGCACGGTCGTCGCCCACCAGGAGGGCGAGCTGACGCAGGCCGTCCTGGACAGCGCCGACGTCACCCTGACGCGCACCGAGCTGACCGGCGCGACCGCCGAGGAGCGCGCCTCCGAGGCCCGCGCCCTGGTGGAACGCGAGGCGGCGGAGCCGATGGACCTGGCGGGCGGCCCGCTGCTGCGGGTCCGGCTGCTCCAGCTCGGCCACGACGACGCGGTCCTCGTCCTGACCCTGCACCACATCGTGGGCGACGGCTGGTCGATGGAGATCCTCAAGCGGGATCTGACCCACTTCTACGCCGAGGAGACCGGCCACGAGCCGTCCTCCCCGCTGCCTCCGCTCCAGGTCACCTACGAGCAGTTCTCCCGCTGGCAGCGCCACCAGCTCGACTCCGGCGCGCTCGACGCCTCCGTCGCGTACTGGTGCGAGCAGCTCGACGCGCTGCCCTCGCTCAGCCTGCCGGTCTCGCGCGGCGCCTCCGACCCCGTCGCCGACGAGGGCCGGGGCCACCGGACCCGGGCGACCGTCACGCCGGAGCTGCGGGAGGCGATGGAGCGGCTCGCCGCCGAGTCCGGGGCGACCCTGTTCATGGTGCTCGCGGCGACCCTCCAGCTGACCCTCGGGCGGCTCGCGGGCCAGCGTGACTTCGCAATCGGCGTGCCCATCGCGGGCCGCGGGCACCGCGAGGTGGAGGACCTGATCGGCTTCTTCATCAACTCGCTCGTGCTGCGCGCCGACCTGTCGGGCGACCCGACCTTCGACGAGCTGCTCCAGCGGGTCCGCACCAGCACCCTAGACGCGTACGAGCACCAGGACGTGCCGTTCGAGACGCTGGTCGGCAGGCTCGCCCCCGAGCGCGACCTGAACACCACCCCGCTCTTCCAGGTCTACCTGAACCTGCTCAACATCCCGCCGCACCAGGGCGACCTGCCGGGCCTCACCGTCGACACCTTCGCCGTCCCCGACCTGGGCGCGAAGTTCGACCTGACCTTCTACGTCGACCCCGGGCAGCCGGGTCTCTCGCTCGACCTGATGTACGCCGCCGACCGCTTCGACCGGGCCACCGTGGACGAGCTGCTCGCCCAGTGGATCAGGGTCATCGAGCAGGCCGTCGCCGACAGCGGCAGCCCCGTCGCCGCGCTGCGGCTCGACACCCCGCTCGCGCGCCGCGCGCTGCCCGACCCGGCCGCACCGCTGGACACCACCTGGTACGGGTCGGTGGTCGAGCAGTTCGAGCGGCGGGCCGCCCGTGAACCGGGGCGGATCGCGATCACCGAACCGGGCCAGGAGCTCACCTACGGGGAGCTGTCCTGGGCGACGGCCGCCATGTCGGGCCTGCTGAACCAGCAGGGCGTCGCCAAGGGCGACGTGGTCGCCATCTACGGCGAGCGCAGTGCCTCGCTGGTCTGGGCGATCCTGTCCGTGCTGCGCGCCGGTGCCTCGTTCGCCATCCTCGACCCGAGCTATCCGGCGGACCGCATCGCCGACTGTCTCGCGGTGGCCCGCCCGAGCGCCTTCCTCCAGCTGGAGGGCGCCGGAGCCGTACCGCTCGCCGTGGACACCGCGCTCCAGGCGGCGTCGCTGCGCTGCCGCTTCGAGCTGCCGTCGAGGCTGGCGGACGCCCGGCACCTGGTGCCGCAGGGCGCGGAGCCGGCCGAGGCGGTCGAGGTCGGGCCGGGGGACTGCGCGTACATCGCGTTCACCTCGGGTTCCACCGGCAAGCCGAAGGGCATCCGGGGCGCGCACGGCTCCCTCACCCACTTCGTGCCGTGGATGGTGGAGACCTTCGGGCTCCGCGAGACCGACCGCTACAGCCTGCTCTCCGGCATCAGCCACGACCCGCTGCACCGCGAGGTGTTCACGCCGCTGGTCACGGGCGCCACGATCTGCGTGCCCGACCGGCTCGACGTCGAGACCCCGGGCCGGCTCGCGCAGTGGTTCCGTACCGCGCAGGTGTCGGTCAGCCACATGACGCCCCCGATGGCGAGGCTGTTCGACCAGCTGTCGGTCGCGCCGGGCACCCTGCCGCTCCTGGAGCGGGTCTTCTTCCTCGGCGACACGCTGACCAGCCGTGACGTGCGGGCCATCACCCGCATGGCGGGCTCGGCGACCTGCGTCAACCTGTACGGCTCGACCGAGACGCAGCGCGCGGTCGGCTACTACGTGGTGCCCGCGGCCCACGGCGTCGCCGACACCGACCCGGGTGTCACGTACCCGCTCGGTCGCGGCATGAAGGACGTCCAGCTCCTCGTACTGAACGAGGCGGGGCGGCAGGCCGGCGTGGGGGAGCCGGGAGAGATCGTCATCCGCTCCCCGCACATCTCGCTGGGGTACGCCCACGACGAGGTGCTCACCGCCGCCAAGTTCGTGCGCAGCCCGTTCGGCGACTCCGACGCCGACCGCATGTACCGCACCGGCGACCTCGGCCGTCATCTCCCCGACGGCTCCGTCACCCCGCTGGGCCGCGCCGACACCCAGGTCAAGATCCGTGGCTACCGCGTCGAGACGGACGAGGTGCAGCACGTGATCTGCGCCGCGCCGGACGTCCAGGACGCCCTGGTCGTGGCCCGCGCCGACGCGAGCGGAGAGAACGCGCTGGTCGCGTACGTGGTGTCGAGGCCCGGCACCAGGGCCGTCGGCAACGACGTGAAGGCCTTCGTCCGCAAGCGGCTGCCGGACTACATGGTCCCGGCGTTCGTCGTCGCCCTCGACGCCTTCCCGCTGACCCCGAACCGCAAGATCGACCGCGCCGCGCTGCCCGAGCCCTCCTCGGTGACCGGCGGCCACGAGGACGGACCGCGCGCGCCGCTGACCCCCACCGAGGAACTGGTGGCCGGCCTGTGGCAGGACGTGCTCGGCGCGCCCACGGTGGGCCCCGAGGACAACTTCTTCAACCTCGGCGGGCACTCGCTCATGGCCACCCAGGTCGTGTCGCGGATCCGCCGGGTGTTCGGCTGCGACATCGCGCTGCGCACCCTGTTCGAGAAGCAGACCGTACGGGACCTCGCCGCGCACATCGACGGCGTCTCCGGCGGAGGCAGCGAGACCGCACCGGTCGTCGCCCTGCCCCGCACCGGTCCGCTGCCCGCCTCGTACGGCCAGGAACGCCTCTGGTTCCTGGACCAGCTGGAGGGCGACACCGGCGCCTACAACAGCGCCACGGTCGTACGCATGCGCGGCCCGCTGGACACCGGCGCCCTGGCCGCGACGCTCGACGAGCTGGTCGCCCGGCACGAGGTGCTCCGCACCCGGCTCGTCATGGACGACGGCCGGGTGAGCCAGATCGTCGAGCCCGCCGACGCGGTCACCATGCCGCTCACGGTCGTCGACCTGAGCGGCGAGCCGGAGGAGACCGCCGAGCGGCGCTGGCCGGAACTCGTCGACGAGGCCGCGCGGCACCGCTTCGACCTGGCCGAGGCACCCCTCGAACAGGCGACCCTGATCCGGCTCTCCGACGAGGACCACGTCTTCGTCCTCGCCGTGCACCATGTCGTCGCCGACGGCTGGGGCCTGCAGATCGTGGTCCGCGACTTCGCGGCCCTCTACCAGGCACACCGCCAGGGCACGGCCTCCCCGCTGCCCGAGCTCGACGTGCAGTACGCCGACTGGTCGAGCTGGCAGCGCGAGCGCGTCGAGGGCGGCGACCACCAGGCGCAGCTCGACTTCTGGTGCGAGACGCTGGCGAAGCCGGCGCCGCTCCTGGAGTTCCCGGCGCAGCGGCCGAGGCCGGCGGCGATGACCAACCGGGGCCTGACGGTACGCCGGATCCTCGACGCCGAACTGGTCGGCGGGGTACGGCAGGTGGGCCGCGAGCACAACGCGACCCTGTTCATGACGCTGCTCGCGGCGTTCAACTGCCAGCTGCACCGCTACAGCGGCGCCGCCGACATCGCGGTCGCCACCCCGGTGGGGACCCGCTCGGTCGAGATCGAGGACGTGGTCGGGTTCTTCGTGAACACGATCGTCTTCCGCAACACGCTCCGGGCGGACGAGTCCTTCACCGAGCTGCTCGACCGCGTCCGGTCCACGACCCTGGCCGCGTACGCCAACCAGGACGTCCCCTTCGACCGGGTGGTGGACGCGCTCCAGCCGAGCCGGGACATGAGCACGAGCCCGCTGTTCCAGGTCATGTTCACCCTGCACAACGCGCCGTACTCGGAGATCGACCTCGGCGACCTCAGGCTGGAGCGGCTGCACGCTCCCGTCGGCACCGCCAAGTTCGACCTCAGCCTGGACCTGGCCGAGGAGAAGGACGGCCTGCACGCCACCCTGGAGCTGAACGCCGACCTCTTCGACGAGGAGACCGGCCGGACGCTCCTGGACCACTTCGAGGCCCTGCTCGGCAGCATCGCCGCCGCCCCGAAGCGCTCCGTGGCCGACCTGGAACTCCGCCCGGAGGCCGAGGCCGCCGCGCAGGACGCCCTGAGCGCCGGACCGCCGGCCTTCACGCCGATGACCACCACCGAGTCCCTCGCGCACTGGGCGCGGCTCACCCCGGACGCCCCCGCCGTCATCGACGGCGACACCGTCTGGACGTACCGCGAACTGCGGGACCGGGTCGCGGCGCTCGCCGAGCGGCTGTCCACGGCGGCCTCCGGCCCCGAGCCGGCCGTCGTGGTGTGTGCCGGGCGCTCGGCCCGGCACATCGCCGCCGCCCTCGCCTGCGACGCGGCCGGTGCGACGTACGTGCCGGTCAGCCCTGCCGTACCGGACCGGCGGATCGCCACCGTCCTCGACCGGCTCGGCGAGGTCGTCGCCCTCACCGACGACGAGCAGGCGGCTCGTGTCGCCGCCCTGCTCGCCGACGCCCGCGGCACCCACCTCGTCCTCGACGACTCCGTCTCGGACCGGCCGCTCGACCTGAGCGGGACGCACCCGGCCCGGCGCTCGTACGTCATCTTCACCTCCGGTACGACCGGTGAGCCCAAGGGCGTGGAGATCGAACAGGCTGGACTGCTCAACCACCTGGAGCTGATGGCCCACGACCTGGAGCTGTCCTCGGGCGACGTCATCGCCCAGACCGCCTCGCAGTCGTTCGACATCTCGGTCTGGCAGATGCTCGTCGCGGTGACGCGCGGCGCGGCCACCGTGGTCAGCGACGACGCCACCAGCCGGGACGCGGAGGCGCTGGTCGCCCTCGTCCGGGAGCGCGGTGTCAGCGTGCTCCAGCTGGTGCCCGGCATGATCAGGGCGCTGCTCGACCGCGCGGAGGACGGCGACCTGGCGAGCCTGCGGTATCTCATCGCCACCGGTGAGGCCCTGCCGCCGGACCTCGCGGCAAAGTGGCTGCGCCGCTTCCCCGGCATCCCGATGGTCAACGCGTACGGCCCGGCGGAGTGCTCGGACGACACCCACCTCGCGGTGCTGACCACCCCGCCGCCGACCGACCGCGCGGTCCCGCTCGGCACGCCCGTCGCCGGAGTGACGTCCTACGTCCTCGACGCGCAGGGACGGCGCCTGCCGTTCGGCGTGCCGGGCGAGCTCGCCATCGGCGGCCCGGCGGTCGGCCGCGGCTACCTCGGGGACCCGAAGGCCACGGCGGAACGGTTCGTCCCCGACCCGTACGCGGCGGAGCCCGGCGCCCGGCTGTACCGCACCGGCGACCGCGTGAGGCTGGGCGCCGACGGCCATCTCGAGTTCCTCGGGCGGCTCGACGACCAGCTGAAGATCCGCGGCTTCCGCATCGAGGCCGGCGAGGTCGAGACGGCCCTGTGCGAGCTGCCCTCCGTACGGGAGGCGGCGGTCGTCCTGCGCGACTGCGACGGCGAACCGACCCTGGTCGCCTGCGTGGTCACCGCCGAACGGGACCCGGCCGTCCTGGCCGCCGCGGTCGGCACCCGCCTGCCGCGCTACATGGTCCCCACCGGTTACGTCTTCGTCGACCGGCTGCCCCGCACCCCCAACGGCAAGGTCGACCGGGCCGCGCTCCAGCGGGACGACGTGACCGTCGAGCGGGTCCGCCGGCGCTTCGAGGAACTGTCAGGACCGACCGAGCGGCTCGTGGCCTCGGTGTTCGAGGAACTCCTCGGCACCCCGGCGGTCGGCGCGCTCGACGACTTCTTCACCCTGGGCGGCCACTCGCTGCTCGCCACCCGTCTGGTGGCCGAACTGGCCGCCCGGACGGACATCGAACTGCCGTTGCGCACGGTCTTCGAGCAGCCCACCGTGCGCGGTGTCGCACAGGCCCTGGAGGAACTCCAGCTGGCCGGGCTGAGCGAGGCCGAGCTCCTCGAACTCGAGGTGCTGCTCGACGGCGTGACCGACGACCAGGCCCGCGAGCTGCTCGCGGCCGGCGAGGAGAGGGACGCATGATCCGGGAAGCCGCCACCGAGCGGGAGAGCATCGAGAGCCTGTCCGCGGCCAAGCGGGAGCTGATGGCCTCGCTGCTGCTGGCCCGCGGCAAGCAGCGGGCCGCGGCGCGCACCATCCGCCGCCGCGACCCCGCGAAGCCGGGTCCGCTCTCCCGCGGCCAGGAGCAGCTGTGGGTCGCCGAGTCCCTCGCGGACGGCCGGCCGCTGTACAACGTTCCCTACGGCGTCCGGCTGCGCGGCGCCCTCGACATCACCGCGCTGCGGGCCGCGCTCGACGGGCTCGTCGACCGGCACCCCGTCCTGCGCACCGTCTACCGGCAGCTGCCGGACGGCGGCCTCGAACAGGTCGTCCTGCCGGCCGCGCCGATGGAGCTGCCGGTCGAGGAGGCCGCCGACGAGGAGGCCGCCGTGGCCGCCGCGCAGCGCGAGGCGGCCCTGCCGATCGACCTGACGGACGGCCCCGTGATCCACGGGCGCCTCTTCCGGATCGCCGCCGACGACCATCTCCTCGCCCTGGTCGTGCACCACATCGCGACCGACGCCTGGTCGGTGGGCGTCCTCCTGGAGGACCTCGCGGAGCTGTACGACGCGGCCCGCGAGGGCCGCTCGCCCCGGCTGCCCGCGCTCGGCATCGACTACGCCGACGCGGCCGCCCACGAGCGGGCCCAGGAGCCCGAGGACTACGGCTGGCTGGTCGCGCAGTGGCGTGAGCAGCTGGCCTGGGCCCAGCCGCTCGGCCTCTCCCCGACCGGGGACCGGGGCACGGCCCGTACCGGCCGGCGCATCCGCTCCCAGTGGGACGGGCAGTTCGGCCGCGAGCTCCAGCGCGCCGCCGAGGCACACCGTACGACCGTGTTCAACGTGATGCTCACGGCGTTCGCGGTGCTGCTCAACCGGTACACGGGCACCTCCCGGTTCGCCGTCGGCACGGTCATGGCCAACCGGAACCGGCAGACCGAGCGCCTGGTCGGCTACTTCGCGAACACCGTCCCCGTGGTGGCCGACCTGTCCGCAGGGGGCGGCAGCCTCGGCGACGTCCTCGCCGGCATCAGCCGCGAGTCGCTGTGGGCGCAGGAGCACCAGATCCCCTTCGACGTCCTCGTCGACAAGGTCGCGCCGCAGCGCACGCTGGCCGAGAGCCCGCTGTTCGAGGCGATGTTCGTCTTCAACAACGGCCCCGGCCACGAGATGCGGCTGCGCGACCTGTCCCTGACCCCTACCCATCTGCACTCGGGCACGGCCAAGTTCCCCCTCGACCTGTCCTGCGCGGTGACGGACGACGAGGTCATGGTGTCCCTGGAGTTCGACGAGTCGGTGCTCGACACCGCCGCCGCCGAACGCCTCCTCGGCCACTACCGGCGGCTGCTCACCGGCCTGTGCGAGACGCCGGACGTCCACGTCGACAACGCGGACCTGCTCACCCCGGCCGAGCGGGAGCTGGTCGTCGACGAGTGGAACCGTACGGGCGAGGAGTACCCCGCCCACGCCACCGCCCACGGCCTGTTCGAGCAGTGGACGGACCTGGAGCCGGACGCCGTCGCTGTGACCTGCGGCGACGAGGCGGTGAGCTACGCCGAACTCGACGCCCGCGCCAACCGGCTCGCCCATCTGCTCATCGCCGAGGGCTGCGGCCGCCACGCACGCGTCGGTGTCTGCCTGGAGCGGGGCGTCGACCTGGTCGTCACCCAGCTCGCCATCGCCAAGACGGGCGCGGGATACGTCCCGCTCGACCCCGGCTACCCGGCCGAGCGCCTCCAGTGGATGCTGGCGGACTCCGGCGCCCGCCTGGTCGTCACCCGCGACGACCGGCTCGCCGGGGAGGGCGTCACGGCCGTCGACCCCGCCTCCGCCGCCGCGCACCCGGCGACCCGGCCGGAGCGGGACGTCCGCCCGGACGACCTGCTGTACCTGATCTACACCTCGGGCTCGACCGGACTGCCCAAGGGCGTCCTGCTCGACCACCGGGGCCGCGTCAACAACTTCACCGACTTCAACCGGCGCTTCCTCGTCGGCCCCGGTGACAAGGTCTTCGGCGTCTCGGCGCTGGCCTTCGACATGAGCGCGTACGACGTGTTCGGCACGCTCATGGCCGGTGCGACCGTGGTGTTCCCTGCCCCGGAGGACGAGCGTTCGCCGCACCGCTGGATCGAGACGATCGAGCGCGAGTCCGTCACCGTGTGGCACTCGGTACCGGCGCTCTTCGGGCTCCTCGTCGAGGAGTGCGAGATCCGCGCCGGCGAGCGGCTGCCGATCCGGCTCGTGCTGCTCGGCGGCGACTGGATCCCGCTGGCACTGCCGCAGCGGGGCGCCGCGCAGCTGATCCCCTCGGCGCAGCTCGTCAGCATGGGCGGCGCCACCGAGGTCTCCATGGACTCCACGATCCACCTGATCGGTGACGTCCTGCCGGAGCAGCGCAGCATCCCGTACGGCGTCCCGATGGCCAACCAGACCTCGTACGTCCTCGACGCGGGCCTCTCCCCGCTGCCCGTGGGCGTGCCCGGCGAGCTGTACCTCGGCGGCGTCGGTGTCGGCTGGGGCTACCACAACCGGGCCCGGCTGACCGGCGAGCGCTTCGTGCCCGACCCGTTCAGCACGGTCCCCGGGGCCCGGCTGTACCGCACCGGCGACCGCGCCCGCTGGATGCCCGACGGCAACCTCGAACTGCTCGGCCGCATCGACTTCCAGATCAAGATCAACGGCTACCGGGTGGAGACCGGTGAGATCGAGGCCGCCCTGCGGGAGGTCATCGGCGGCGGCTCCTGCCTGGTCGCGGCGCACGGCCCGCGCGACGGCGCGAAGACCCTCGTGGCCTATCTGGTGGCGCCCCCGGGCGGTGAGGTCCCCGACGACGCCGAGCTCAAGCGGCAGCTGTCGGCGAGCCTCCCCCAGCACATGGTGCCCGCCTCCTTCGTCCGTATGGAGTCCTTCCCGCTGACCCACAACGGCAAGGTCAACCGGCGCGAGCTGCCGGCGCCCACGGCCGCCGCCCTCACGGGGCGCGCCGCGAGCACCGGGACCGAGCGGGCGCTGGTGGAGCTGTGGCGCGAGGCCCTCGGCCGTGACGACGTCCCCGTCGACATCGGCTTCTTCACCCTCGGCGGCAACTCGATCGCGGTCATCCGCATGGTGAGCGCCGCCCGCCGCGCCGGGCTCGAGATGACGCCCCGCATGGTCTTCGCCCACCAGACGGTCGAGGCCCTCGCGAAGGCGATCGACGAGCGGGAGGCCTCGGCCCCGACCCGCGACGCCTCGGCCCCGGCGGCGGGGGCGAGCCGGACCCGGTCCACCGGGCCGGTGGTGACGCCCGGGCAGCAGCACATGCTCGACGTCCTCGACAGCGCCTGGGTGCCCGGCCTCTACCAGATGCAGTCCACGACGGAGCTGCCCTTCGAGATCGACCCCGACTGCTTCCGGACGGCCTGGCGGCAGCTCAACGACCGGCATGCCGTGCTGCGCACGGGGTTCCGGCGCGACGCCGAGAGCAGCGGAGACGCGGGCGCCTGGACGCCCGTCGTCGCCGACGCCGACGGACTCGACCCGGTGATCGAGGTGCTCGACTGGAGCGACCACGCGCCGGACGCGGTCGCCGACGAGCTGATCGCCCTCCTCGAAGCCGAGCGCGCCACGCCCTTCGACGTGTCCGCGCCGCCCCTGTGGCGGGTGTGGCTGGTGCGCGGCCCGTCCACCTGGTGGCTCGGCCAGATCCAGAGCTACCTCGTGGCCGACGGCTGGTCGAACCTGGTGCTGCTCGACGAACTCCTCGCGCTGTACCTCGCCGCCCTCGAAGGCCGCGACGCCGGCCTCCCGCCGGTCCCCGCACTCGAAGCCGAGGAGGCCGACCCCGAGGCGGACCGCGCCTTCTGGCAGAACCAGCTGGCCGGGGCGCTCCCCTCGCGCCTCGCCGCGGAGCCGGGCCGCCTCGGTCCGTCCCGCTTCAGCCGTACGGCGGGCAGGCTGGACCCGGCGGTCGCCGAGACGCTGCGGGAGCGGGCGGCCGAGCACGGTCACACCTTCTCGACCCTGGCCTGCGCGGGCTGGGCCCTGCTCGCCGCCTCGCGCCTCGACCGTCCGGACGTCACCGTCGGCGTGGTCTCGGCGGGCCGCGACCGCGCCGTCGAGGGCCTGGAGCGCGCGGTCGGCCTGTTCATCGCCGCCCTGCCCGTCCGGGTCGAGGTGAACCGGGACGACACCCTGACCTCCCTCTTCGACCGCTTCCAGCTGGCCCGCGTCGAGGGCGCCGAGCACACCTCGGTCCCCACCGGCACCCTCCAGCGGATGGGGTCGGGCGAAGGACCGCTGTTCGACTCGGTGGTCGTCGTCGCCAACTACCCGGTGTCCTCGGGGCTGCGCGCCCAGCAGTCCGCGAGCGTCCAGCGCGGCACCGAGAGCGACGGCACCCGCAACCAGACCGAGTACGCGCTCCGCCTGGACATCACCGACGACGCCGAACCCCGTATCGCCCTGTCGTACTACGGCGACCGCGTCGCCGACACCGAAGCCCGGCGGCTGCTCGACGACTACCTCGCGCTGCTCGCCGCGGTCGCCCGTACGCCTGCCGCCACCGTCGGGCAGGTACTCCCGCTCCCGCTCTCCCCCCTCCCGATAGGAGACCCCCGATGACGGTCCTGGCAGATCTGACGACGTCCACCCAGGTGCTCGAAACCACCCCCGCCACGGTGCGCGAAGCCATCCCCGCCACGGTGCGCGACGCCACCGCCACCACCGTGTTCGAGACGCGCGAGTCCGCTGTCCGCTCGTACTGCCGGGCGTTCCCCGTCCTCCTCAGCTCGGCCCACGGCACCACCCTGGTCGCCGAGGACGGCACGGAGTACGTCGACTTCTTCTCCGGCGCCGGCGCCCTCAACTACGGCCACAACCACGCCCACATCAAGCGCCAGGTCGTCGCGCACCTGGAGGGCGACGGGCTGCTGCACGCGCTCGACTTCCACACGGCGGCCAAGCGCGAGTTCCTGGAGCGCTTCGGCCGGGAGGTCCTGGAGCCGCGCGGGCTGGACCACCGCGTCCAGTTCTGCGGCAGCACCGGCACCGACGCCGTCGAGGCGGCCCTGAAGCTGGCCCGTAAGCACACCGGCCGGTCCCAGGTCATCGCGTTCTCCGGCGCGTACCACGGCGTCAGCCGCGGCAGCCTCGCCGCGACCGCCGACCGGTCGCTGCGCAAGGTGGCCGGTACGCCCCTCGGCGAGGTCACCCACCTGCCGTTCCCGGTCGGCCCGCGCGGCCCGTTCCCGACGATGGACCTCCTGGAGCAGTACCTCGGCGACGACCTGTCCGGCGTCGACGTGCCCGCGGCCGTGATCCTCGAAGTCGTGCAGATGGAGGGCGGCGTCTACCGCATCCCCGACGCGGACCTGCGGCAGCTGCGCGACATCTGCGACCGGTACGGCATCGTGCTGATCGCCGACGAGATCCAGGCCGGCTGCGGCCGGACCGGCGGCTTCTTCTCCTTCGAGCAGGCCGGGGTCGTCCCCGACCTCATCACCGTCTCCAAGTCGATCGGCGGCCTCGGCCTGCCGATGTCGATCCTCCTCATCCGCGAGGGCCTCGACTCGTGGGCGGCCGGCGACCACCCGGGCACCTTCCGCGGCAACCAGCTGGCGTTCGTCGCCGCCTGCGGCGCCCTCGACCTCTGGCAGAGCCAGGCCTTCCTCGACCAGGCCCGCGACGGCGCCGAACTGCTGCGCGCCTTCTGGGAGAACCACCCGCTGCCCGGCGTCGAGGTGCGCTGCGAGGGCCACGCGATCGGCATCGACCTGACCCACGCGGGCGGCCGTCAGGCCGCGGACTCCGTGGTGGCCTGGTGCTTCGAGCGCGGCCTGATCGTCGAGTCGACCGGCCGCGACAAGGCCGTCCTCAAGCTGCTGCCCGCGCTGACCATGGAACTCGACGTGCTCCGTTACGGCTGCGAGCTGATCCACGAGGCCCTGCGCACGGCGCTGGCCCGCTGATCCGCCGTACCCCTTCTCGACCCCCCACCCCACAGGACACAGGAACAGGAACAGGACCCGTCATGACCATCGACCAGGCCGAACTGGACGCGACCGTCGCCGGCACGATCTTCCCCGAGGCCACGGTGAAGACCGACGCGATCGACCGGATCCACGCGCCCTCCCGCGAGGAGTTCACGCGCGAGTACGTCTACAAGCGCAAGCCCGCCATCATCACCGGCCTGATGGACTCCTGGCCGGCCATGGAGCGCTGGAGCCTCGACTACTTCCGCGAGCACTTCGGCGACCTGGACATCCACGCCAACCTCCAGCGGCTCGACAACGAGCTGATCCTGGGCAACGTCGGCGGCTTCCGCGGGATGAAGCTGGCCGCGCTGCTCGACGAGATCGAGAAGAACACGGACGCGAACCGCGCGTACTACCTGCGCGCCTACCCCGTCCACCGCATGGTCGAGCACTTCCCGGGGCTCGCGGACGACTACGACCTCCCCGACCTGGCGCCGAACTGGGCCGACATCCGCTTCAAGGCGGACTGGCGGACCGGCACGGTCAACCCGGCCAAGCTCCTCGGCCTCTACCTCGCCAAGACCTTCCTCAACCGCGGCGGCGGCAAGGGCGCCCCGCGCGAGACCGTGTCCTCGCGGGTCGCGGCCGTGATGTTCGTCGGCAGCAAGGGCACCGTCACGCCGTTCCACAGCGACGGCATGCAGACCGCGGCCTACCTGAGCCAGGTCGTCGGCCGCAAGCGCTGCTACTTCGTCTCCCCCGACCAGCACGCGAAGCTGTACCCGCGCCGGTTCCGCCGCCAGTTCGGCATGGCGCAGGTCGACTACCGCCGCCCCGACCTGACGCGCCACCCGCGCTTCAAGGACGTGGTCGTGGAGGAGACCGTCCTGCACCCGGGCGAGACGCTGTACGTCCCCAGCGGCTACTGGCACGCCATCGAGGCCATGGACACCTCGATCTCGTACAGCCACCAGATCGTCGGCGAGGACAACGCCCTCGGGTGGCTGACCTGCATCCCCGAGCGTTACCTGGCCCAGATGTACTTCAAGTCCCAGGGCGGTCTGCGCAACGTGACCGGCGCCAAGGACTGGGACGACTGGGCCTGACGGTGAGCACACCAGCGAGCACACCCCCAGCGGGCACGGCCGTGAGCACGGACGTCGGCATGGCAGCGAGTACGGCCTCCGGCACGGGAGCGAGTACGGCCTCCGGCGCGGCAGCGAGTACGGCCTCCGGCACAGGAGCGAGTACGGCCTCCGGCGCGGCAGCGAGCACGGCCGTCCCCGCCGGCCCGAATCTGCTGCGGGACCGCGACTTCCTCCTGTTCGCCGGCGGTCAGGGCGCCTCCGCACTCGGCGACGCGCTGAGCAAGACCGCCCTGCCGCTCCTCGTCCTTGCCCTCACCGGCTCCGGACTGCACATGGGCCTCATCGCCATGCTGACGGCGCTGCCCATGATGCTGCTCGGCGTCGCCGCGGGCGCCTGGGCCGACCGCTTCGACCGGCGGCGGATGATGCTCTGGTCGGACGTCGGGCGTGCCGTGCTGGTCGCCGCGGTGCCACTCGCCGCGCTGTTCGACCTGCCGATGCTGCCGGTGCTGTACGCGATCGCCGTGCCGGTCGGTGTGCTGTACGCCGTGTTCGAGGCGGCCTGCCTGTCCTGTGTCCCGTCGCTCGTCGGCCGGGACCGGCTCGGCGAGGCCAACTCGCTGCTCTCGATCGGCAACGCGCTCGGCTACATCGCGGGTCCCGCGCTCGCCGGTGTCCTGGTGACGGGCATCGGCGGGGCGGGCACTCTCGGGGTCGACGCGCTGACGTTCGCGGTGTCGGCGGTCTCCCTGATGCTGATCCGCCGCCCGCTCCAGACCGCGCGGGAGCACCCGCCGGCCCCGATGCGCCGGCAGGTCCTGGAGGGTTTCCGGTTCATCGCCGGGCACCGGCTGCTGCGGGCGGCGCTGCTCTACTGGGCGGCGATCACCTTCTTCACCGCGCCGATCATCATCTGTGCCACGTACTTCATCCGTGAGGACCTCGGCTGGTCGCCCGGCGTGCTGGGGTCGATCATCGCGGTCTACGCCGTCGGGGCGATCGCCGGCGCGGTGCTCGCCTCGCGGATCAAGGAGGCCTCCGTCGCCGTCATGTGCGCGGGGACGGTCCTCGGCAGCGTCGGCCTGCTCGTCCTGAGCGTCACCGCGTCGCTGCCGCTGGCCCTCGGCGTCGTCCTGCTCGCGGGCGGCGGGGAGTCGCTCTCCGCGATCCTCTACAGCACCCTGCGCGCCCGGCTCACCCCGGACGAGCTCCTCGGCCGGGTGACGACGACGGCGCAGGTCGCCGCGTTCAGCCTGAAACCCCTGTCCGTGCTGGTGGCCGGTCTCGCCCTCGAAGCGACCTCCGGCTCCCTGACCCTGGCCGTGATCGCGGTCTCCTGCATCGCGATCAGCGTCGCCTTCGGCCTCTTCAGCCGCCGGCTCCCGACGGCGGCCCCCGCGACCCCCCTTCTCCCGACCCTGACACCCCAAGAGGTAGTGCGATGACTGTGACCACCGTGGAGCCCGAGTACGTCGTCGTGGTCAACGACGAGGAGCAGTACTCGATCTGGCGGAGCGACCGCGAGCTGCCGGCCGGCTGGGAGGCCGACGGCCCTTCCGGCACCAAGGACGAGTGCCTCGACCACATCGAGACGGTGTGGACCGACATGCGTCCGCGCTGCGTGCGGGGCTGATCGGCCGTCATGACTCTCCTCAGAAGGCTCAGCGCCGGTGACGGAAGCAGCCGGATCGTCTGCCTGCCGTACGCGGGAGGCAACGGGACGATCTACGAGAGCTGGACCGCGTGGCTCCCCTCCGACGTGGAGCTGTGGGCCCCCGACCTGCCCGCGCGCGAGCAGCGGATGCTCGAAGCGCCCGTGGAGGACATGGAGCTGCTCGTCGCCACCCTCACCGACGAACTCGGCGCGGACGGACGGCCGACCAGCCTGTTCGGGCACAGCTTCGGCTCGCTCGTCGCGTTCGAGGTGGCCCGCAGGCTCCAGCGGCGGGCGGACCCGGTGAACTGCCTGGTCGTCTCCGGGATGCCGGCGCCGCAGGTGCTGCCCGACCGGCTCGCGCCGACGGACGCGGAGATCCTCTCCAACCTCCGTTCGCACGGTGTGGCCCCGCCGGAGTTCTTCGAGCAGCCGGATCTGCTCGAACTCGTCATGCCCGGCCTGCGGGCCGACTACCGGATGGCGATGGGCTACCGGTACCGGGACGGCGAGCAGCTCTCGGCCAGGGTGTTCGCCCTGGGAGGCACCGACGACCCCGGGGTGCCCGCCGAAGGACTCACGGCCTGGGCGGCGCAGTCCGTGTACGGCTGCCCGACCCGGATGTGGCAGGGCGGACACATGTATCTGCTGAGTCATGCCGAGGAAGTCGCCGCATTCGTGATCGGCTGCCATGTGCGGTCGACCGGCCGCACTCTGCAGTCACTGGAAGGATGAACATGGAAACGCGCAGGATCACCGTCCCCGGTGGAGAGCTCTGGACCGCCGGCAGTGGTGCGGCGGCCGCCCCCGCCGCCGTCATGGTCCACTCCGGCATCGCCCACGGGGAGATGTGGTCCCCGCTGCTGCGGGCCCTCGACGACGAGGTGTTCGGCGTCGCCTACGACTGCCGCTGCTTCGGCCGGTCCACGACGACGCTCGACGGCGAGTTCTCCGACCTCGACGACCTCGCGAGCGTCCTGGACGCCTACGGACTGAAGTCCGCCGTCCTGGTGGGGGAGTCCCGGGGCGCGCGGCTCGCGATCGACTTCGCGCTCGCCCACCCGGAGCGGGTCAGCGGGCTCTTCCTGCTCGCGCCCGACGTCTCGGGCTTCGACGGGCCGGTCGCGGACGACGAGCGCCCGCTGCTCGACGCGGTCGACGCGGCCGAGGAGGCCTGGGACGCCGCCGAGCCGGCCGACACCGACCGGGCGGTCGAGGAGCTGATCGCGCACGAGGTACGGCTGTTCGTCGACGGCCCCGGCCGTGAGCCGGCGGCCGAGCGCGCCGCCGTACGCGAGACGGTCGCCGACATGCTGCGGCTCAACTACACGCAGCAGAAGGACACCCCGGACTTCGTGAAGGCGGAGCCCGCCGCCGGACGCCTCGCGGAGCTCGGCTGCCCGGTCCGGGTCCTCGTCGGGGACGCGGACACCGCCGGCATGCGGGCCACGGCGGAGGAGATCGAGAAGACCGCTCCGGGGGCCTCGCTGGTACGGGTCCCGGACGCGGCGCACGCCCTCACCCTCGAACACCCGGAGACGGTCGAGCGTGAACTGCGAGCGTGGTTGCGGGAGATCAGGGGCGCCGGGTCATGACCGAAGGAGCAGGCACGGCGGTGAGCGCACTGAAGTCCGGGGCGGACGAGTCCGGGGCGGACGAGGGCGTACGGGACGGGGCCGACGCGCGGTCCGTACGGGCCGGAGTCGACACCGCGCGGTCCGGTCGCGACGATGTTTCACGTGAAACCCCGCGCCGCGTGGGTGTCGCGGGCCGGCCCGGTCCGGGCCGGTTCGCCGCCACCTGGGCCGTCCTGGGCCTGCTCCTGGTCGTCGCCTTCGGGCTCGCGCACTGGGCGACCCGCCCGGCGCCCGACGGGGAGGCCGGCCGCGCCGCCCTCGCCACCACCCAGCGCCTTGAGGACCTCGGCCCGCACGTCGCGGCGAGCCCGCAGGTCGCCGAGGCGCTGGACATCGTCGCCGGCGAACTGAAGGCGGTCCCCGGCCTGGAGGTGGAACGGCAGCGTGCCTCGGGCTCGTACCGCTTCCACGACCGCGCCGTCGACTACAGCGTCGAGAACGTGATCGCCCGCCAGCCCGGCGACTCCGACGACGCCCTCCTGGTGAACGTCCACGTCGACTCCGCGATGGAGGGCCCGGGCGCCGCCGACGACGGCGTCAACGTCGGCGCGCTGATCCAGGCCGCACGGCAGCTGGCAGGCCAGGACCACCACCGTACGGTCATCTACCTGTTCAACGGCGGCGAGGAGGTCGGCCTCACCGGGGCCGACGCCTTCACCCGGCACCCGTGGGCGGCGGACGTCCGCTGGTTCCTGAACCTGGAGGCTGTCGGCTCCGGCGGACTGCCCATCCTGTTCCAGGCGGGCGAGGACGACGGCCGGCTGATCGAGCTGGCGGGCAACACCGAACGGCCCTACGGTTCCGTCCTCGGCCAGTGGCTGTTCCAGGCGGGCCTCATCAACTCCGACACCGACAGCCGGGTGTGGCGCGCCCAGGGCTGGTCGGGCCTCGACTACGCCCTCTTCGAGGACGGCTACCGCTACCACACGCCGAACGACCGGGTCGTCGGCATCGGCTCCGGATCGGCGCAGGCGGTCACCGACATGACCGTCCGGTTCGCCACCGACGTGGCCGGGACCGCCGACCTCGGCGAACGGAAGCCCGCCCCCTACTACTTCGACGTGCTGTCGCGCGGCTGGGTGACCCTCGACCCGCTCCAGATGAGGATCGGCACGCTCGGGCTGCTGCTCGCCCTGGCCGCGCTGACCTGGCGGGCCTGCCGGGTCTGGGACCTCAGGACCGGCCGGGTGGCCGCCACCGCGGGCGCCGCGCTCCTCGGTCTCCCCGCGGCCGTGGTCACGGGCGTCGCGCTCGGCGCGGCCCAGTCCCTGGCCGGCCCGCACTCCTGGTTCGCGCACCCGTGGCTGGTCCACGCGGTGACGCTGCCCCTCGTCGTCCTCGGCGCGCTCGCCCCCCAGCTGCTCCTCGAACGCAGGCGCCGCCGCCGCGCCCCGGACGGCGCCCCCCGGCGGCCTGCGGCCCGTACCGCGCTCCTCGGCAACGCCTGGGCGGTCGCCCTGCTCGGGGCGGTCACCGCCTGGCTCGGCATCGGACCCGGCTACCTGCTGTGGATCGCCTCGGCCCTGCTCGTCGTGTCGATCACCGGCTTCCTGGTGCTGCCGGGCCGCTGGCGGGCGGTCCCGCTGGTGGTGAGCGCGTTCGTGTCGTTCGTGCTGATCGCACAGTTCACCCGGAACCTGTTCGAGCTCGCGGTCCCGATGATGGGCCGGCTGCCGACCGCCATCCCCCTGGACGCGGCCCTCGCCGTGGCGTCCGTCCTGGTCGCCGTACCGCTGGCGCTGATCCTCGCGCCGTTCGCCGTGTACGCGGGGCGGCCGCCGCGCCGGACCGGCCTCGTCCTGGCGGCGTACACCGTCTGCGGACTGCTCGTCGTCGGCCTCACCTCGCCGTACGACAGTGCGCACCCGAAGCTGGTGGAGCTGTTCCAGGAGCAGACCGACGCCGAGGACGCGCGGATCGTGCTGGAGGGCCGCGACTACCTCACGCCGCAGAAGCTGGGCGTCGTCGACCAGGTCGCCCGCGACACCGGGCTGCGGGCCCACGACGGCGCGCTCACCGCGCGGAAGGTGTCCATACCGGAGGGCACCGTCTCCTTCGCCACCGCCGGTACGACCGCTCCCGTCCGGATCACCCTCGGCGCGAACCGCGCGGAGCTGATCAGGATCACGGTGACGGGCCCCGGCCTCTCCGTCGGCGGCCGGCCCTTCGACGGCGGCGAGGCGGTGATCGACGTCGTCGGCCGCTTCGACGGCCACACGGTGACCGTGACCCGCTCGGGTCCCGTCGAGATCCAGGTCGACCAGGTCTTCCTGCAGACCGGGGAGGACGCGAAGCGGGCCCTGGCGGCCCTGCCCGAGTGGACGGTGGGCCACGCCCAGACGGTCGTCCAGCGCAGGTGGGCGGACGACCGGTCCTGAGAAGGCGTCACTGCCGAGGGCGCCGACGGAGGTGGTACGACCACCGCCGTCGGCGCCCTCGGCTCGGTGTCTATCGGGTGCCGTCGGTCCAAGCCGCGGGCAGCCGGTAGGTCAGGTCGGCTTCGACGGTCGCCACGTCCATCTGGGCCTTCTGCAGCGAGCCGGAGAAGTCCCAGTTCATCGACTGCCAGCGGGTGAACTGGTCGAGGACCCACACACCGGACTGGCGGCTGCCGTTGCCGGACTTGCCGTTGCCGCCGAACGGCAGGTGGGCCTCCGCGCCCGAGGTGGAGTTGTTGACGCTGATCATTCCGGCGCCGACGCCCTGCCGGAAGCGGAACGCGGTGGCCGGGTCGCTGGTCCAGACGGCTGCGGAGAGCCCGTAACCCGGGGTGTTGGCGAGCTCGATCGCCTCGTCGATCGTCCGGTACGTAGTCACCCCGACGATCGGCCCGAAGGTCTCCTCAAGGAAGATCCGGTCCGTGGGGCGGACCCCGTCCACGAGCACCGGGTGGTAGTACAGGCCGTCCGACGGATCACCGACGAAGCCCTCCCGGGGCGACTCGGCGGTGATCCTGCCGACCGCGGTCGAACCGAGGACCGTGTGGTGCTCGTCGATCCAGCTCAGGGCGGTCTCGTAGGAGCGGGCGAACTTCTCGTCGAGCAGCGGGCCGTAGACGACGCCCTCGGACGGCTCGCCCACCGGCGCGGTCCGTACCGCCTCGGTGAAGCGGCGCACGAACTCGTCGCGCACGTCCTCGTGCGCGATGACCGTGCCCAGCGAGGTGCAGCGCTGGCCCGCCGTGCCGTAGCCGGAGAACAGCGCGGCCTGCACGGCCAGGTCGAGGTCCGCGTCGGGCGCGACGACCATCGGGTTCTTGCCGCCGAGCTCCAGGCACGGCGTCTGCAGGTGCCGGCCGCACAGCTCACCGATCCGCCGGCCGACGAGCGTCGAGCCCGTGAAGCCGACCTTGTCCACCAGACCGCGGCCCAGCGCCGCGTCCAGACCCTCGAACGTCGTCTCGCCGTCGGCGAAGACCAGGTTGAGGACCCCGGCGGGCACGCCCGCCCGCCACGCGAGTTCGGCCAGGGCGCGGGCGGTCGCCGCCGCGTACTCGGCGGGCTTCCACACGACCGCGTTGCCGCACAGCAGGGCCGGGGCCAGGTACCACGAGGGCACCGCCACGGGGAAGTTGCCCGCCGTCACGATGACCGCCACGCCGACTGGCATCCGGAAGGTGAAGAGCTGCTTGTCGGGCATCTCCGACGGCACCGTGTGCCCGTACAGCCGCCTGCCCTCGCCGAGGAAGAACTCGCAGGTGTCGATGATCTCCTGGACCTCGCCCAGCGCCTCGGCGTACGTCTTGCCCACCTCGCGGGTGACCAGCCGGGCGAGGGCCTCCTTGTTCTCCTGCACCAGGCGCCCGAAGGCCCCGACGACCTGCCCGCGCACCGGGGCCGGCACCCGTGCCCAGTCGCGCTGTGCCTCGCGCGCCGCCGCGCAGGCGTCCTGGAACGTGTCCGCGTCGGCCAGCCGGACCTCGGTGACGACGTCGCTCAGGAGCGCCGGGTTCCGTGAGGTGTAGGTGACGCCGTCCCCGGCGGTCTCCTTGCCGTCGATCACCGAGTTCAGCGCAGTCGGAGCCGCCACCTGGGTTTCCTCTCACCGTGTCGAATGCGGCCGCGAGTATAGCTGTCGGCGCCCGCGTGACCGGCTCGTCGGACCAGGCCCTTCGATCACGCCCCCGGGAAGCGCAGGAACTCCGGTGGGACGGCGTCGGACAGCCAGACCCCGTTGGCGCTGACGTGGAAGACGTGTCCGGCCCGGTGCATGGCGCCGGCGTCGACGGCGAGCACGACCGGCCGCCCGCGGCGGGCGCCGACCCGGGTCGCGGTCTCCCGGTCGGGGGAGAGGTGCACATGGTGGCGGGCCATGGGGCGCAGCCCCTCCGCCCGGATCGCGGGGAGCACGGCCGCGACCGTGCCGTGGTAGAGGTACGCGGGCGGTTCGGCGGCCGGCAGGTCCAGGTCCACCTCGACGGTGTGGCCCTGGCTGGCGCGGATGCGGGTGCCCTCGATCGCGAACCGCTTCTTGTCGTTGGTCGCGACGACGTGGTCGAGTTCCTCGCGGGTGATCGGGAAGCCGCTCCGCGCGGTGGCGTCGAGCAGCGCGTCGATCTCGGTCCAGCCCTGGGCGTCGAGAACGAGTCCGATGCGCTCGGGCTGGTGGCGCAGATGCTTGGAGAGGTACTTCGAGACTTTCACCGTGCGGCGCTCGTCCGACGGTTGTTGACGGGTCATTCCCTCAGGATGCCGGAGCCGGGTCCGCCCGACCATTGATTTGCGGCGGGCAGGTTTGGTCCACAGCCAAAGTGAGTTATCCACAGGCTGGTTGCGAATTCTGTGGACAACAGGTCTGTGACTACAGGCCAATTGAGCAACTTAATCCACAACAGGGCGACTTGCGGTAAGAGCGTCCAATGTTCGCTTGTGTACCTCTCGTTCGGCGGCGGCGGCTACGAAGGCCGCGACCCCCTCCTGCCCGACAAGATCCTGAACCGCCCGTATGGTCCCGGCCGGAAGCGCCACCGGGCGCGGCTCGTCATCCCGCACCGGTGGCGCGTCCGGCGACAGGTGGAGCTGGAGATGCCGGGTCGCCAACACTTGCATGGCACGTGCCAGTTCGGCGTCCACGGTCTGCTGGGCGAGTGGCCGGAGCCGTCGCACCATCGTCGCCGCCTCGGTCGCGTCCGCGTCCGTCGGCGGCCGGTGCTCCAGATAGCGGGCGAAGACGTGCTCGGTCGTGAACTCCAGGAAACGGGAGGCGATGTGCTCCACCTGATCGCGAAGTTCCCTCAGATGACCGGTGATCGCCACGAGCGGCACCCCCGCCGCGTACAACTCCACCGCAACGGCAAGCTCCTGTGGGCTGGGTACGAGGTACTCCTCCGTCTCCCGGTCCGGTATCCGCTCCAGTACGCCGAGCTCGACGGCCTCCCGGATGGCGTCCTCGTCCGGCGTGCCGCCGAAGCGGGCGTCCAGTTCGGCGCGCGAGATCCGGGCCGCCTCCTCGTCCGTCCACGGCCCGTGGACCTCCGCGACCAGACCGAGCACCCCGCCGAGGCCCCGGCCGGTGTCCCAGGCCTCCAGGAGCTCCTTGATCGAGGCCAGGGTGTAGCCCCGGTCGAGGAGGTCGGCGATCTGCCGGAGCCGCGCGAGGTGCGCGTCCCCGTACACGTTCGACCTGCCCCGCCGCTCCGGACGGGGCAGCAGACCGCGGTCCTGATAGGCGCGGATCGTCCGGACGGTGGCCCCGCTGTGATGGGCGAGGTCCTCGATCCGGTACTCCGGCTGTGCTGACTGCTCGGACAAAACCGCTCCCACCGACCGCTCGCTCCACCCCGTCACCGGGGCCCCTCCAGACAGGGATCGTACGACCGCCGACCTGCCCGCCACCCCTGCCTGCCCGCTCCCTACGCCGGCGGCTGCCAGCGTGCGAAGGCGCGCAGCGCTCCCGGGCTCAGCCGGGACAGGAGGCGGACACCCCGGGCCTCGGGCGTCACCGGCACCACCGCACGGTCGTGCAGGACCGCCCCCAGGATCGCGTCCGCGACCTTCTCCGGCGGGTAGTTCCGCAGGCCGTACAGCCGTGACGCGTTCTTCTGGCGCCGTTTCTCCTCCGCCTCGTCCGCGACTCCCGCGAACCGCGTCGTCGCCGTGATGTTGGTGTTGACGATGCCGGGGCATATCGCGGACACCCCGATGCCCTGGTCGGCCAGCTCCGCGCGCAGGCACTCGCTGAGCATGAGCACCGCCGCCTTCGACGTGCTGTACGCGGGCAGGGCCCGGGAGGGCTGGAACGCCGCGGCGGACGCGGTGTTCACGATGTGGCCGCCCTGACCGCGCGCGGTCATCTGCGCGCCGAAGATCCGGCACCCGTGGATCACGCCCCACAGGTTGACGTCGAGGAGCCGCTTCCACTCCTCGCTCGTCGTGTCGAAGAAGGAGCCGGCGAGCCCGATGCCCGCGTTGTTGACGAGGACGTCGACGATCCCGTACTCGCTCGCCACCTTGGCCGCCAGCTTCTCCATCGCCTGCTCGTCGGCGACGTCGACGGTCTCGCCCCAGGCCTCGGGGGCGCCGATCAGCCGGGCCATCTCGGCCGTGCGGACCGCGCCCTCGCTGTCCCGGTCCACGGCCACGACCCGCGCACCGGCCTCGGCGAAGGCGAACGCGGTGGCCCGCCCGATGCCGCTGGCCGCGCCGGTCACCAGGACCAGCTGTCCGCCGAACCGCTCCACGTACTCCGGCCTCACCCCGCTCTTCGCCGCCGTCGCGGCGGCCGGCCAATGGGCCCCCGGCGCCTTGGCCGCCGGTTCCTCGTTGGCCCGGACGAACGAGCCGATCCACGCGGACAGCTGGTCCGGCCGGGTCCGCGGCACCCAGTGCTTCGCGGGCAGCGTGCGCCGGGTCAGGTCCGGCACCCAGGTCCCCAGGTCGTCGTAGAGCCGCTCGGAGAGGAAGGCGTCACCGGTCGGCGTGATCAGCTGCACGGGCGCGTGCGCGAACGCGTCGGGGCGCGGCCTGCGGAGCCGGGCGCGGACGTTGTCCCGGTAGAGCCAGGCGCCGTGGGCCGCGTCGCTCGGCAGTGAGGGCGTCGGGTAGTCACCGGCCGGGACCTTCTCGATCCGCTCCAGGATCTTCGGCCAGCGCCTGCCGAGCGGCCCCCGCCAGGCGAGCTCGGGAAGGACGGGGGTGTGCAGCATGTACACGTACCAGGACTTGGCGCCCTGGCCGAGGAGCTGGCCGACCCGGCGCGGGGTCGGCCGGGCCATCCGCTGCTTGATCCAGTGCCCGAAGTGGTCGAGGGAGGGCCCCGACATCGAGGTGAAGGAGGCGATCCGGCCCTCGGTGCGGGGGACGGTCACGAACTCCCAGGACTGCACCGAACCCCAGTCGTGGCCGACGAGGTGCACCGGCCGGTCCGGGCTGACGGCGTCGGCGACCGCGAGGAAGTCGTCGGTCAGCTTCTCCAGGGTGAAGCCGCCGCGCAGCGGGGCCGGCGCCGTCGAGCGGCCGTGGCCCCGGACGTCGTAAAGGACCACGTGGAAGTCCTCGGCGAGCCGGGTCGCGACCTCCGACCACACCTCCTTGGAGTCCGGGTAGCCGTGGACGAGAAGGACGGTCGGCCGGCCCGTCTCACCGAGTTCGGCGACGCACAGCTCGATCCCGCCCGTACGGACCCAGCGCTCCCGCGCCCCCTTGAGCCCCGCGAGTCCCTTGAGTCCCACGAGCCCCTTGGATCCTGTCGTCGTCGTTCCGTCGTGCCCCGCCATCAGGCCGCCCCCTCGTTCCAGCGCCGCACGTGCGGCAGATCGTCGTCCAGCCAGAACGCGCTCTGCTCGGGGTCCCGGGAGTCGGTGACGACCAGGATCTCCTCGAACTTCGCGCCCGTCCCCCGGAATCCGAGGTGCGGCTCGACCGCCCACAGGCCGGGCCTCGGCGGGTGGTCGGAGAACGTGTAGGGCGACCAGAGCGGCGACCAGCCGTCCCGGTGGCCGTGCAGGGCGTCGCTCGCGAGGCCCTTGAGAGCCTGGGTGCCGAAGCCGAAGAGCGTCGGGGACCAGCGGCGCTCCTTCACCCGGTCGATCTTGTGGGCGATGACGCCGAAGGGATAGGCCCGGTGCCGGTTGGCGTATCCCTGGCGGACCATGAGCCGGTCCACGTCCTGGTAGATCTCGCGGAGCGTGCGGCGCTCGCGCACCTCGCGCAGGATCAGCTCACGATGGTCCTCGAGGTCGGCGAGCAGCTTGTCGTGCAGGGGGTTGAGGCCCAGACAGCCGCTGTAGCCGATGTCGGCGGTGTACCCCTTGTGGACGGGGGCCATGTCGAGGATGAAGGGCATGCCCGCTTCGAGCCGCCGGTTCGTCGGGAAGAACTGCAGCGGCACCCTGAAGTCCACGAAGGCCGTGCGGTCCCCGAACCAGGCGAACGGCCGGTGGAACCAGTCCCGCACCCCCCGCTCGTACAGCCACTCGCGCTGCATCCGCGCGGCCTCGCGCTCGGTCACGCCCGGCTTGAGCTGCGCCGCGACGGCCTCCGCGCATGCGTAGGAGAGTCGCTGTACTTCCCTGAACCCCCGCAACTCCGCGGAGAGTTCGCCAGTCACTGCTGAGGCCATGCCACCCGCCGTCCCGTGTGAGCATCCGGTCGCGCTACGCGTTCGTAACGTGACATCGATGAATGTGACAATGCCTGGCGGCTACGTCAAGGGGTCGGACACGAGGCTGTGGAAAAGTCCGGCGGCCTGCCTGTGGAAAAAGACTTTCGTCTCGACCCCCCTACTGGCTTTGTACTCCTGTAGTCGGACAAGGATCGAGCCGTTGGGCTGACGACCGCTGTGGCGCACACCACTACCGTCGAAGCGTGACTGTGATCGCGACCGAAAGCCTCAGCAAGCGGTTCCCCCGGGTGACCGCTCTTGACCGGCTCTCCCTGGACATCGGACCCGGTGTGACCGGACTCGTGGGTGCCAATGGAGCCGGCAAGTCCACCATGATCAAGATCCTGCTCGGACTCTCCCCCGCCACGGAGGGCCGCGCCGAGGTCCTGGGCCTCGACGTCCGGACGGACGGCGCCCGGATCCGTGAGCGCGTGGGATACATGCCCGAGCACGACTGCCTGCCCCCCGACGTCTCGGCCACCGAGTTCGTCGTCCACATGGCGCGCATGTCCGGGCTGCCCCCGACCGCCGCCCGCGAGCGGACCGCCGACACCCTGCGGCACGTGGGCCTGTACGAGGAGAGGTACCGCCCCATGGGCGGCTACTCGACCGGTATGAAACAGCGGGTGAAGCTCGCCCAGGCCCTGGTCCACGACCCGAAGCTGGTCCTCCTCGACGAGCCGACCAACGGTCTGGACCCGGTCGGCCGGGACGAGATGCTGGGACTGATCCGCCGGGTCTGGACCGACTTCGGCATCTCCGTCCTCGTCACCTCGCACCTCCTCGGCGAGCTGGAGCGGACCTGCGACCACGTCGTCGTCATCGACGGCGGGAAGCTGCTGCGCTCCAGCTCCACCAGCGACTTCACCCGGACGACCACGACCCTCGCGGTCGAGGTCACCGACTCCGACGCCCACCCCGACGGCACGTCGTCGCTCCGCGCGGCGCTCGCCGCCGCGGGGATCACCCTCCACGCGGGCGTGGAGGACGGCCTGCCCGGCGCCGGCCACATCCTGCTCCTGGAGGCGCAGGGCGAGGAGACGTACGACCTCGTGCGGGACACCGTCGCCGACCTCGGCCTCGGTCTCGTCCGCATGGAGCAGCGCCGCCATCACATCGCCGAGGTCTTCCGGCCCGAGGCGTCCCCGCAGCACGAGGAGGTGCCGGCCCGATGAGCACCCAGACCCCCCAGCCCTCCCAGGCCGCTCCCGACACGACGCAGATCCACAACATCGGCTACCGGTCGTACGACGGCCCGCGCCTCGGCCGGGCGTACGCGCGCAGGTCGCTGTTCTCGCAGTCGTTGCGCGGCGCGTACGGCCTGGGCCGCAGCGCCAAGTCCAAGGTGCTGCCGATGCTGCTCTTCGGCGTGATGTGCGTCCCGGCGCTGATCTTCGTCGCGATCGCCGTCTTCACCAAGCAGTCCAAGCTGACGATCGAGTACACGCAGTACGCGATCTTCCTCCAGGTCGTCATCGGCATCTACCTGGCCTCGCAGGCCCCGCAGTCGGTCTCCCGCGACCTGCGGTTCAGGACCGTGCCGCTGTACTTCTCCCGCCCGATCGAGCGCGCGGACTACGTCCTCGCCAAGTACGGCGCGATGGCGTCGGCCCTCTTCATCCTCACGGCCGTGCCGCTGCTGATCATGTGGGTCGGCTCGATGCTCGCCAAGATGGACTTCGCCGAGCAGACCAAGATGTTCGGCCAGGGGCTCGTCTCCGTGGCGCTGCTCTCGCTGCTCTTCGGTGGCATCGGCCTCGTCATGGCGGCTCTCACCCCGCGCCGCGGCTTCGGCGTCGCCGCCGTGATCGGCGTCCTGACCATCTCGTACGGCGCGGTCTCGACGCTCATGGGCATCGCCTACGCCACGGAGAACACGGGCGCCATCGACTGGCTCGGTCTGTTCTCGCCGATCACCCTCATCGACGGCGTGCAGACCGCCTTCCTGGGCGCACCGCCCATGTTCCCCGAGCTCGGAGGCCCGGGCGCCGGTGTCGGCGCGGTCTATCTGCTGGTCGTCCTCGCGCTGATCGCCGGCTCGTACGGCATCCTGATGCGCCGCTACCGAAAGGTCGGGCTGTGACCACGCTCCACATCGACCACGCCTCCCGCTGGTTCGGGAACGTCGTGGCCGTGAACGACGTCACGATGACGGTGGGCCCGGGCGTCACCGGCCTCCTCGGGCCCAACGGCGCCGGGAAGTCCACCCTGATCAACATGATGGGCGGCTTCCTCGACCCCTCCACCGGCTCCGTCACCCTCGACGGGCAGACGATCTGGGGAAGCGAGTCGGTCTACCGCGAGATCGGCGTCGTGCCCGAGCGGGAGGCGATGTACGACTTCCTCACGGGCCGCGAGTTCGTCCTGGCCAACGCGGAGTTGCAGGGCCTCGGCGCCAAGGAGGCCCAGCGGGCCCTGGGCACGGTCGAGATGGAGTACGCCCAGGACCGCAAGATCTCCACGTACAGCAAGGGCATGCGGCAGCGCGTGAAGATGGCCTCGGCCCTCGTCCACGAGCCGTCCGTGCTCCTGCTCGACGAGCCGTTCAACGGCATGGACCCGCGCCAGCGCATGCAGTTGATGGATCTGCTGCGGCGGATGGGCGCGGACGGCCGCACGGTCCTGTTCTCCTCGCACATCCTGGAGGAGGTCGAGCAGCTCGCCTCCCACATCGAGGTGATCGTGGCCGGGCGCCACGCGGCCTCCGGTGACTTCCGCAAGATCCGCCGGCTGATGACGGACCGGCCCCACCGCTACCTCGTCCGCTCCAGCGACGACCGGGCGCTCGCCGCCGCGCTGATCGCCGACCCGTCCACGGCCGGCATCGAGGTCGACCACGGCGAGGGCGGACTGCGCGTGCAGGCGGTGGACTTCGGACGGTTCACGGAGCTGCTGCCGAAGGTCGCGCGCGAGCGGGGGATCCGTCTCCTGACGGTCTCGCCCTCGGACGAGTCCCTCGAATCGGTCTTCTCATACCTCGTCGCGGCCTGAAAGGAGCCTGACCGATGTACAACCCCACAGTCGCCCGGCTCACCTACCGGGCCCTCCTCGGCCGCCGCAGGGCCCTGATCCTCTTCCTGCTGCCCGGCATGCTGCTGCTCATCTCGGCGGCGATCCGCGTCCTCAGCGGTGCGGACGACCAGGCCGCGGCCGACGTCCTCGGCGGCTTCGCGCTCGCCACGATGGTGCCGCTGATCGGCGTGATCGCCGGCACCGGGGCGATCGGCCCGGAGATCGACGACGGCTCGATCGTCTATCTGCTCTCCAAGCCGGTGAAGCGCTCCTCGATCATCTTCACGAAGCTGATCGTCGCGATCGCCGTCACGATGGTCTTCTCGGCGGTGCCGACGCTGATCGCCGGCTTCATCCTCAACGGCAACGGTCAGCAGGTGGCCGTGGCCTACATGGTGGCGGCGCTCGTGGCCTCCATCGCGTACAGCGCGCTGTTCCTGCTGCTCGGCACGATCAGCAGGCACGCCGTGGTCATCGGCCTGGTCTACGCCCTGGTGTGGGAGACGCTCTTCGGTTCCCTGATCGCGGGCGCGCGGACCCTCAGCGTCCAGCAGTGGGCGCTGGCCCTGGCGCAGAAGGTCACCGGTGACGGCCTGGTCAACTCCGACGTCGGGCTCACCACGGCGGTGGCGCTCCTCGCGGGTGTCACGATCGCGGCGACCTGGTTCGCCGGCTTCAAGCTCAACCGGCTGACGCTGGCGGGCGAGGAGTAGAAACCGAGGAAGAAGCGGTACGACTCCGAGGGCGGACGCCCCACCCCGAAACGCCCACCCCGGAGCCGTACCGCACCCCCTCCCTCACACCGTCCGATCCCGGGCGGCGAACAGTCCCACGGCGAGGGCCGCCGCGCAGACGGCGAGGACTCCACAGATCGGCAGGGTCCAGGAGCCGGTGGCCTGGTGGAGGACACCGGCCGCCAGCGGCCCCACCGCGGCGAGCAGATAGCCGACCGTCTGCGCCATCCCGGACAGCCGGGCCGCGGTCACCGCGTCCCCGGCGCGCAGGACGATCAGGGTCAGGGCGAGACCGACAGCCCCGCCCTGGCCGACGCCGAGCACGGCCGACCAGAGCCAGGCCCCCTCCACCGGCGCCACCATCAGACCGGCGTAACCGGCCGCGACCAGTGTGGTGACAAGCACGATCAGCGGGCGCTGGCTCCGCATCCGGCCGGCGAGCAGCGGCACCACGAACGCGCCCGCGACCTGGATCAGGTTGTTGAAGGCGAAGACGACACCGGCGGTGGAGCGGCTCATCCCGTGGTCGGTGAAGATCGTCGGCATCCAGGCGATCAGCACGTACGTCCAGAGCGACTGCAGGCCCATGAACAGCGTGACCTGCCAGGCGAGCGCGGAGCGCCAGACGCTCACCGGCCGTGCGCCGGCGGCCGGGACGGCCCGTACCTCGTGGCCCGTACGGCCGCGGGCGATCAGCACCTGGGGCAGCCAGGCGAGGGCGGCGACCACGGCGAGCAGCGACCAGAAGCCCAGCGAACCCTGCCAGCCGCCGCCCAGCGACTTCTCCAGCGGCACGGCGGCCGCCGCCGCGACCGTCGCTCCGGCGATCATCGCGCCCGTGTAGACCGAGGTCATCGCGGCGGCCCGGCCCGGGAAGTCACGCTTGATCAGGCCGGGCATGAGCACGTTGAGCAGGGCGATCGACGTGCCGACGAGGATCCCGCCGCCGTACAGCGCGTACACGGACGGCAGTACGCGCGCGAGGATGCCGACGCCGAGCAGGAGGAGCGCCGCGAACAGGACGCGCTCGGTACCGAACCGGCGGCCCAGCCACGGTGCGACCAGCGCGCCCACGCCGAGGAACAGCACGGGCACCGAGGTGACGAGGGAGCCGGCCGCCGCGGAGAGCCCGAAGGCGTCGGATATCTCGCCGACCAGGGGGGCCACGCTCGCGAGGGCGACCCGCATGTTCAGCGAGGCGAGCACGATCCCGGTGAGGAGCAGCGCCGGGTGGGCGAGCAGGGCCTTACGGGCGGCCGCCCCCGCCGCCGAGGTCCGAACCCCGGCCTCGGCGTCGACGAGGGCCCGCGACGACGCGGCCTCGGACTCCGCCGCAGGTGTCTCCCCCGTACGCGTCTCCGCCGTACGTGTCTCGGCGGTCATCAGGAGCGCTCCGTGAGCGCGGTGACCGTCTCCATCGGCACCCGCAGCAGTTCGCGGGCCTGCCGCTCCGCAGCGTCCGGGTCGGCCGCCTCGATCGCGGCCACCAGCGCCTCGTGGGCGTCGATGTCGACCGGCGGCATCTCCCGGTCGCCGAGGGCCTCCACGAGCACTTCGTGGACCTGTGCGGAGAAGAACCGGTACACCTCGACGAAGGCCGCGTTGTGCGTCGCGCCGACGACGGCCAGGTGGAAGGCGAGGTCCGCGTCCGCGTCCCGGTCGCCCTCCTCGCGCAGGCCGGTCAGGGCCGCCCGCAGCCGCAGCAGGTCATGGGTGTCCCGGCGGGCCGCCGCGAGCCGGGCGGCCTCGGCCTCCAGGGCGACCCGGAGTTCGAGGACGTCGGCCGCACCGGCGTGCCGCACACCGCGCAGGACGGCCGCCGGATCCGCGGTCGACCTGACGAAGGTGCCGTTGCCCTGACGCGACTCCAGAAGGCCCGCGTGGACCAGTACCCGGACCGCCTCACGGACGGTGTTGCGGCCCACGCCGAGCTGCTGCGCGAGCTCGTGCTCGGTCGGGATGCGGTCGCCGACCGCCCACTCGCCGTCCGTGAGCTGCGTCCGCAGCTGCTCCACCACGGAGTCCACCAGTGAGGTCCGCCCCGCCGCCCTGAGTGCCATGCCGTTCCGACCTTCCATTTGCCCGGTTGCCCAGTCATCCTACAACTGACCGGGCCGGGGACACCGGACTACTGTGGGCCCGTACGCGGACCGAACACCCTCACCACCCTCGGGAGTCAGTCATGTCAGACCGCTTCGACGTCGTCGTACTCGGAGCTGGCCCCGGCGGCTACGTCGCCGCCATCCGCGCCGCCCAGCTGGGCAAGCGGGTCGCGGTCGTCGAGGAGAAGTACTGGGGCGGTGTCTGCCTGAACGTCGGCTGCATCCCCACCAAGGCGCTGCTGCGCAACGCCGAACTCGCCCACATCTTCAACCACGAGGCCAAGACCTTCGGCATCAAGGTCGACGGCACCGTCACCTTCGACTACGGCGACGCCTACCGCCGCAGCCGCTCGGTCGCGGACGGCCGCGTCAAGGGCGTCCACTTCCTGATGAAGAAGAACGGCATCACCGAGTTCGACGGCCGGGGCACCTTCCTCGACGCGAACACCCTCCAGGTGGCCAAGTCCGACGGCACCTCGGAGACGATCACGTTCGACAACTGCATCATCGCGACCGGCGCCACCCCGCGCCTGCTCCCGGGCACCGCCCGCAGCGAGCGCGTCGTGTCGTACGAGGAGCAGATCCTCGCCGAGGACGCCCCGAAGTCGATCGTCATCGCGGGTGCCGGCGCCATCGGCATCGAGTTCGCGTACGTCCTCAACAACTACGGCACCAAGGTCACGATCGTCGAGTTCCTCGACCGGATCGCCCCGCTGGAGGACGAGGAGGTCTCCAAGGAGCTGGCGAAGCAGTACCGCAAGCTCGGCATCGACGTCCTGACCTCCACCCGTGTCGAGACCATCGACGAGTCCGGCCCGCAGGTCCGCGTCACCGTCACCGGCAAGGACGGCACCCAGAAGGTGCTTGAGGCCGACAAGGTCCTCCAGGCCATCGGCTTCGCGCCGAACGTCACCGGCTACGGCCTCGAGGCGACCGGCGTCGCCCTCACCGAGCGCGGCGCGATCGACGTCGACGGCCGCTGCCGCACCTCCGTGCCGCACATCTACGCCATCGGTGACGTCACCGCGAAGCTGATGCTGGCGCACACCGCCGAGGCCATGGGTGTCATCGCCGCCGAGACCATCGGGGACGCCGAGACCATGGAGCTCGACTACCCGATGATCCCGCGCGCCACCTACTGCCAGCCGCAGATCGCCAGCTTCGGCTGGACCGAGGCGCAGGCCCGCGAGAAGGGCTTCGACGTCAAGGTCGCCAAGTTCCCCTTCGTGGCGAACGGCAAGGCGCACGGTCTCGGCGACGCCACCGGCTTCGTCAAGATCATCGCCGACGGGACCCACGGCGAGATCATCGGCGCCCACCTGATCGGCCCCGACGTCACCGAGCTGCTGCCCGAGCTGACCCTGGCCCAGCAGTGGGACCTCACCGTCCACGAGGTCGCGCGGAACGTCCACGCGCACCCGACGCTCGGCGAGGCCGTGAAGGAAGCGATCCACGGCATCGCGGGACACATGATCAATTTCTGAGGTTTCTCTTCCTCGTACCGCTCGCCGCCGACGTACACGCTCCCCCCGCGGAAAACCGCTCGCCCCCGAACGGCGGCCCGGCGCACACTGGTTGTACGGGGGGCACGGGGGATCCCCCGGGAGCGGCCGCTTCGAGCGCGCGGACTTCGGTCCGCGCGGGCCGCGACCCGCGAAGGCCCGCTCCCTCACCGGGAGCGGGCCTTCGAACGTGTGTGAGTGCTTGCGGCGCTCAGGCGGCCAGCAGGTTCTCCAGTACGACCGCGATGCCGTCCTCCTCGTTGGAGGTGGTCACCTCGTCCGCGACCGCCTTCAGCTCCGCGTGCGCGTTGCCCATGGCCACGCCGTGGGCCGCCCAGCCGAACATCGGGATGTCGTTCGGCATGTCGCCGAAGGCGATCGTCTCCGCGGCCTTCACGCCGAGACGGCGCGCGGCCAGCGAGAGGCCGGTCGCCTTGCTGAGGCCGAGCGGGAGGATCTCCACGACGCCCGGCCCCGCCATGACGATGTCCACGAGCCCGCCGACCGTCTGACGGGCGGCCAGGGTCAGCTCGTCGTCCGTGAGCGTCGGGTGCTGGAGGTAGAGCTTGGTCAGCGGCGCCGCCCACAGCTCCGCCGGGTCCTCGTACGGCAGGTACGGCAGCCGACCCTCGTGGACCCGGTAGCCGGGGCCCATCAGGACCTCGCCCTCCAGACCGTCGCGGCTCGCGGCCAGCGCCAGCGGGCCCACCTCCGCCTCGATCTTGGAGAGAGCGAGCCCCGCGAGCTGCCGGTCCAGGGTCAGCGAGGTGAGCAGCCGGTGCTCACCCGCGTGGTAGACCTGCGCCCCCTGCCCGCACACCGCGATCCCCTCGTAGCCGAGGTCGTCCAGGATGTGCCGGGTCCAGGGCACCGCCCGGCCGGTGACGACGATGTGGGCGGCGCCCGCCGCCGTCGCGGCGGCGAGCGCGTCCCGCGTGCGGTCCGAGATGGACTCGTCGGCTCGCAGCAGCGTGCCGTCGAGGTCCGTCGCGACCAGGCGGTAGGGGAAGGAGCTCACTTGGCGATCGGCTCCAGGACCTCGCGGCCGCCGAGGTAGGGCCGCAGGATCTCCGGCACCCGCACCGAACCGTCGGCCAGCTGGTGGTTCTCCAGGATCGCCACGATCGTGCGCGGTACGGCGCAGAGCGTGCCGTTCAGGGTGGCCAGCGGCTGCACGGTCTTCTTGCCGCCCTGCTCGTCGCGCATGCGGACGGAGAGGCGGCGGGCCTGGAAGCTGTTGCAGTTCGAGGCGGAGGTCAGCTCGCGGTACTTGCCCTGGGTCGGGATCCACGCCTCGCAGTCGAACTTGCGGGAGGCGGAGGCGCCGAGGTCACCGGTGGCGACGTCGATGACCTGGAACGGCAGCTCCAGAGCGGTCAGCCACTGCTTCTCCCACTCCAGGAGCCGCTTGTGCTCGGCCTCGGCGTCCTCCGGAGCGACGTACGAGAACATCTCGACCTTGTCGAACTGGTGGACGCGGAAGATGCCCCGGGTGTCCTTGCCGTACGTGCCGGCCTCGCGGCGGAAGCAGGGCGAGAAGCCCGCGTACCGCAGGGGCAGCTTGTCGGCGTCGATGATCTCGTCCATGTGGTACGCGGCGAGCGGGACCTCGGAGGTGCCGACCAGGTACAGGTCGTCGTTCTCCAGGTGGTACACGTTCTCCGCGGCCTGGCCGAGGAAACCGGTGCCCTCCATGGCGCGCGGGCGGACCAGCGCGGGGGTCAGCATGGGGATGAAGCCGGCCTCGGTGGCCTGGGCGATCGCCGCGTTGACCAGGGCGAGCTCCAGGAGGGCGCCGACGCCGGTCAGGTAGTAGAAGCGCGAGCCGGACACCTTGGCACCGCGCTCGACGTCGATGGCGCCGAGCGCCTCGCCGAGCTCCAGGTGGTCCTTGGCCTCGAAGCCCTCGGCCGCGAAGTCACGGATGGTGCCGTGCGTCTCCAGGACGACGAAGTCCTCCTCGCCACCCACGGGCACGTCCGTGTGGACGATGTTCCCGAGCTGGAGCAGGAGCCGCTTGGCCGTCTCGTCGGCCTCGTTCTGCTCGGCCTCGGCGGTCTTGACGTCGGTCTTGAGCTGCTCGGCCTTCTGGAGGAGCTCGGCGCGCTCCTCGGGCGTGGCCCTGGGGATCAGCTTGCCGAGCGCCTTCTGCTCGGATCGGAGCTCGTCGAAGCGGACGCCGGACGACCTGCGCCGCTCATCGGCGGAGAGCAGGGCGTCGACGAGCGCGACGTCCTCTCCACGGGCGCGCTGGGAGGCGCGAACACGGTCGGGGTCCTCACGGAGCAGGCGAAGGTCAATCACCCCACCAGGCTACCGGTGCGCGTTCGCCCGCCCCCACCGATTAACGTCACGCGTACTGTTTCGCCCGAATTGCCACCTGTGGAATGCGGGGGGCCGAGTGCCGCGCATTTAGTTATCCACAGGCTGTGCGGAAAATCTGTGGACCACGGGAAAGAGTGCGCGGATTCCCGCTCCCCAGCCTGGGAATTCCGTGATCAAACGCCATTGAGGCACTCATTTGGGTGGGAATTGCTCGCTCCGAAGAGTTGGCCGAGCGGGGAGTGCTGACGGCGGCGCCCTCTGGTGCTGTGGAGCGCTGTGGACAGGCGAGGTCCGGCCGGAGAGTGGCTAGGGCGATTTGTCGACCTTGTCGGGGTGGGCTGTCGACTTGTCCCCAGGTTGCGGGTGACCCCTGTGGATAACCGCGATGGGAAAGTGAAAATACGCAGGTAGGACTAGTGGTTCGTACCTGTGGACGAACGCTCCCGGCGAAGGGAGCGTTCCGTCACCATCGGGTCAGGCCCGACCGTCCTGGGTCCTCGCCAGCCAGTCGGAGGCCGACATGAACTCCCCGTCCGAGGTACCGCGCCGCAGCGCCCGCACGTCCTCGACCGCGACGCCCGCCCTCGGGTACGAGCCGAGGAAGCGCACGTTGGGGCAGATCCGCTTGAGCCCCATCAGCGCCTCGCCCACGCGCCGGTCCGAGATATGGCCCTCGGCGTCCACGGCGAAGCAGTAGTTCCCGATCCCCGCCCCCGTCGGCCGGGACTGGATCAGCATCAGGTTCACCCCGCGCACCGCGAATTCCTGGAGCAGTTCGAGGAGGGCACCCGGATGATCGTCACCCAGCCACAGCACCACCGAGGTCTTGTCCGCGCCGGTCGGGGCCGCCGGCCGGGCCGGCCTGCCCACGAGCACGAACCGGGTCTCGGCGTTCTCCGCGTCGTGGATCTCCGTGACCAGGGCTTCGAGGCCGTACGTCGCCGCCGCGAACTCCCCCGCGAAGGCGGCGTCGAAGCGCCCCTCCTGCACCAGCCGGGCCCCGTCCGCGTTGGAGGCGGCCGACTCCCACACCGCCTCGGGCAGGTGCGCCCGCATCCAGTTCCGGACCTGCGGCTGGGCCACCGGATGGCCCGTCACCGTCTTGATCTCCGACAGCTTCGTCCCCGGGCGCACGAGCAGCGCGAAGGCGATCGGAAGGAGCACCTCGCGGTAGATCATCAGCGGCTCGCCGGAGGCCAGCTCGTCCAGGGTCGCGGTCACCCCGCCCTCGACCGAGTTCTCGATCGGGACGAGCGCGGCGGCGGCCTCCCCGTTCCGTACGGCGTCGAGCGCGGCCGGCACCGAGACCATGGGGACGAGTTCCCTCGTCGCGGCCTCGGGCAGCGTACGCAGCGCGGCCTCCGTGAAGGTGCCCTCGGGGCCGAGATACGTGTACCGGGTGGCGGACATACCGTCACCCTAATGGGCCCGGAGGGCGCGGGGCGCCCGCTCGGGGCGTCACGACTCCAGGAGCCGCTGCCCCACGTACTCGCCCTCGGCGGGACCGCCCGGGACGGCGAAGAGGCCGCTCGACTCGTGACGGATGAACGCGGACAGCGCGTCGCCCCGGTCGAGCTTGCGCTGCACCGGGACGAAGCCCCTCAGCGGATCCGCCTGCCAGCAGACGAAGAGGAGACCTGCGTCCGGCGCCCCGTCGGGGCCGATGCCGTCGTGGAAGGAGAACGGCCTGCGCAGCATCGCCGCCCCGCCGTTCTGTTCGGGGGCGGAGATCCGGGAGTGCGCGTTGTCCGGGATGACCGTCCTCCCGTCCGGGCCGACCTTGGCCAGGTCCAGCTCGGTGGTCTCCGTACCGCCGGTGAGCGGGGCCCCGTCGGACTTCCTGCGCCCGATCACCTTCTCCTGCCGGTCCAGCGGCAGCTTCTCCCAGTCGTCGAGCAGCATCCGGATCCGGCGCACCACCGCGTACGAGCCGCCGGCCATCCACTCCTCCGCGCCGGTGGCCCCGGCCTGGACGAAGATCCGCCGGTCGAAATCGGGGTCGGTCACCTTCGGGTTGCCCGTGCCGTCGACCTGGCCCATCAGGTTGCGCGCGGTCATCGGCTTCGCGGTGGCACCGGCCGAGCGGTTGAAGCCGTTCATCTGCCATCGCACCCGGGCCGCGTCGCCCGCGTCCTTCTGGAGCGCCCGCAGCGCGTGGAAGGCGACGAGCGCGTCGTCGGCACCGATCTGCACCCACAGGTCGCCCTCCGAGCGCCGGGGATCCAGGGCGTCGGCGGAGAAGGCGGGCAGCGGGTCGAGCCCGGCGGGGCGGCGCGCCACGAGCCCGGTGCGGTCGAAGAACGTACGGCCGAAGCCGAAGGTGACGGTGAGGGAGGAGGGGCCCGCGTCGAGCGCGATCCCGGTGTCCCCGGCCGGGGCCCCGCCCGACATCACCGCCTTCGCCGTCGCCGACCAGCGGCGCAGCAGAGCGACCGCCTCCTTGCGGCCGGCGCCCGGCGCGAGGTCGAAGGCGAGCAGATGACCCCGGGACTGGAGCGGGGTGGTGATGCCGGCCTGATGTTTCCCGTGAAACATCACCTCGGTGGCGCCGACCGTGGACAGCGCCGGGGCGCCACCCGCTCCGGTCGCGGTGGCGCCCTCGCCCGAGGCGGCCTCGGTGACTCCGACGCCGGCGGCCGCGCCGATGACGAGGCCGGCCGCGCCCGCCGCGCCGACGGTGCCGAGCAGGCGTCGCCGGGAGATATCAGGGGTGTCGTTCTCGGTCACGGTCACGGGTCAGCCGATCTTCACGTTCTTGTCGATGGTGGTCTGGTCGATGTCGGAGGTACGGACGGTCACCTGGATCCGCCACTCCCCGGGCATCGGGATCTGGACGCCGCTCGCGCTCCAATGTCCGGTCTGGATCCGGTCGGGGGCGACGGGCAGCGGGCCGACGTCCTTTGCCTCCAGGGTGAGGGCGACCTTGATCTCGGGGACGTCCAGCGGCTTGCCGTTGGGGCGCTCGACGTAGAGGTGGAGCGCGTTGGCGCCGACGCGGCCGGGGTCGAGGCTCAGCCGGACGACGCCCTTGCCGTCGACGCCGCCGGTGTCGAAGGGCAGCCGGATGTCGACGGGCCGGTCGGGCACGGCGGCCGGGCCGGAGGCGGCGGTACCCCGCGCGGCCTCCTCCTCGGTGCGGCCGGGCTCGGTGGAGGTGAGGACGGTGGTCACGGCGAGGAGCACGACGGCGACCGCGGCCTCGGTGAGCACCGAGCGGCGCAGGCCGGACCGTTCGGGGTCGGCGTCCCGCTCCCGCTTGCGGCGCGCGGTGGCGACGGCGGCCCGCTGCCGGGCGAGCTGAGCGGCCCGCTCGGGATCGGCGGCCTCTTCGGCCTCTTCAGCCTCTTCGGTCGCTTCAGTCGCTTCCGCCTCGTTGGTCGTTTCGGCCGGCGTCGGGTCGGCGAGGCGCTGGATCCAGCGGCGGCTGATCCACGCGATGCCGAGGAGGACGCACATCAGGCCGATCTTGACGAGGAGCAGCTGCCCGTAGCGCGTCCCGGTCAGCGCCGACCAGGAGCCGACCTGGCGCCAGGACTGGTAGAGCCCGGTGGCCGCGAGGACGGCCACGGCACCGAAGGCCACCTTGGAGAAGCGCTCGACCGCCGCGCGTTCGACGGACGGGGTCCGGTAGAGGGCCACGAGCAGCACCGTGAGACCGCCGAGCCAGGCGGCCACGGCGAGGAGGTGCAGGATGTCGACGGGCATGGCGATGCCGGGCTGGATGCCGGTCGAGGCGTGCTCGGCCAGCGCCCAGGTACCGGCGATGCCGGCGGCGACGACGGTGCCGCCGATGCCGAGCCCGAAGGCGAGGTCCTTCTTCTCCTTCGGGTCGGTGCGCCGGGCGTAGGCGCCGAAGAGGACGGCCACGAAGAGCGCGGCCGCGCCGAGAAGCAGCAGCCGGGAGGTGAGCGCGGCCCCGGTCTTCGTCTCCAGGACGGCCTTGAGCCCCGCCAGGTCGAAGGCGTCGGAGAGTTCACCGGAGCCGGTGTACGGGTTGCGCAGGAGCAGCATGACGAGAGTGGCGCCGGTGAGGGTCAGCCAGCCCCGGACCACGGTCTGCTGGACGGGCCGGACGCTCGCGCCGCGCGGCCAGCAGGCCAGGACGAAGGCGCCGCCGCCGACGAGGACGGCGAATCCGGCGTACGAGAGGTAGCGCGCGATGCCGTAGAGGGCGCCGACGAGCCCGCCGCCGGCCGTCCGGTCGGGCAGGGCGACGGACGTGGCGGAGGGGGCGCCGATGGAGAAGGTGAAGGCGCCGGAGATGGGGTGGCTGTCGGCCGAGACGGTCTGCCAGGCCACCGTGTAGGTGCCGTCGGGAAGCCCGGCGCGCAGCCCCACCCCGTAGCGGACGACGGAACCGCTGCACAGGTCGCGTATCTCGCCGGTGTCGGCCCTCCGGCCCGCCGGGTCGAGGACCCGGATGGAGTCGCCGCTCATGGCGACCTGTTCGGAGAAGGTGAGGTTGACCTCCTTGGGAGCGGTGGCGACCACCGCCCCGTCCTTCGGATCGCTTCCGGTCAGCGCCGCGTGCGCGGACGCGGGGGCGGCGCCGGCGAGCAGCGTGCCGAGCAGCGCGGCCGCGAGGATCAGCAGCCGGCCCAGGGCGGTACCGAGGCGCGGGGCGGTGGTTGTCATCTCTGGGTCACTCCGTCAGTTCTCTCGGAACTCCGTCAACGCGCTCAGTGCTTCTGCGGGTTGTGGGTGGCGGCCTCGACGGGAAGCTCGACCTTGATCGGGCCGGACTTCTCGAAGTGGAGCTCGATGCTGACCTTCTCGCCCTGCTTGGGCTTCGTCTTCAGCTCCATGAACATGATGTGGTTGCCACCGCGTTCCAGGGAGAGGGTGCCGCCCGCAGGGATGTCGAAGGACTTCACCTCCTGCATCTTCTGGTTCTTCGTCTCGTGGATGGTGACGTCGTCCGAGATCGGGCTGGTGACGGAGGTGAGCTTGTCCGCCGTGTCGCTGTCGTTGGTGATGGTGAGGAAGCCGCCGGCCATGTCCGTCACCGGCTGCGGCATGAACGCGCCGCTGACCTTCAGCTCGGGCGTCCCGCCGTCGGAAGAGGACGAACACCCGGTCAGAGCGAGCGTGGCGGCGAGCGCGACGGCGGCGGACAGGGTGGTGGTGCGGCGGTTCACGGGTTCTCCCCCTTGATGAGCTTCGGCAGGTCCTTGGCGTAGTCGTCGACGGACGCGTCCTCGCCGTACAGGACGTAGCCCTGGTCGGTCGTGGGCGAGAAGGCGATCACCTGTGCTCCGTGCATGGAGACGACCTTGCCGTCCTTCTCCTTCTTCGGCGGGTCGATGCCGATGCCGATCTGCCGGGCTCCCGCCTGGATGGTGGAGAACGCGCCGGTGAGACCGGTGAAGGAGGGGTCACCGAAGGCCGGCAGCCACTTGGCGAGCTCGGCGGAGGTGTCCCGCTCGGGGTCGGTGGTGACGAAGACGACCTGCAGCTTGTCCTGGTCGGCCTTGGGCAGCTGCTTCTTGGCGATGGCGATGTTGCTCATCGTCAGGGGGCAGACGTCGGGGCAGTGGGTGTAGCCGAAGTAGATGAGCGTCGGCTTGCCCTTGGTGCGCTCCCGCAGGTCGTACTTCTCGCCCTTGGTGTCGGTGAGGACGAGCGCGGGCTTGGTGAACGGCCGGTCGAGGACGGTGGCGGCCTTGGTGGAGTCGCTGCCACCGGAGACCTCCGCGACCGCGCCGGAAGCCTGGCCGGAGGCCTTGTCGTCGTTACCGCCGAGGCCGACGGCCGCGGTGATGCCGAGCGCGGCGACGATGGCGACCGCGGCGACGATCAGTGGGGTGCGGCGGCTCGGAGAGGATGTCTTCTCTGCGGACATGCTGTTTCTTTCCGCTTCTTTCCGGAGTCTGAAGGGGTGAGGTGCGGCCGGCTGTCAGAGCGAGCGGCGGCGGCCGGCGAGGACACCGAAGGCGACACCGGCGACACCGATGAGGATGCCGAGGACGCCGAGGATCCGGGCCGTGGTGTCGGAGGAGTCGGCGGCGGCCGTCTCCTTGTGCGACGCCGTCTCGTCCTCGTGACCGGCCTTCTCGTCCGCCGAGGCGGAGGCGGACGGGGCGGCGGAGGCGGACGGGGCGGCGGCACCGCCGTGGTGGTCGGCGGAGGCGGCGGAGAGCTTCAGGACGGGGGCGGGGTTCTGCGGCTCCTCCGCGCCCTCCTTCTGCTCCTCGATCCAGCGCACGACCTCCTTGTTGTCGTACGTCTGGATCGCCTTGAGGACCAGCTGGTCGGCGTCCTCGGGCAGCTGGCCGAGGGAGAGCGGGAACTGCTGGAACTGGCCGGGGCCGATCTTCGAACCGTCGGCGGTCCAGGTGACCTTGGAGACGGCCTCGTTGATCGTCCTGCCGTGCAGCTCCAGCGGCTTGCTGAGCTTGCTCTTGGTCACCTCGGCCTTCCAGCCGGGGACGGGCTGCGGCATGACGGAGGCGAGGGGGTGGTCGAGCGGGAAGTTGACCTCGACCTTCACGGTGGAGGCGTTGTCGCGCTCGTTCGGGACCTTGATGTTGACGGTCGCGTAGCCGCCCTTGGCGGCCTCGCCCTGCGGCTGCACGCTCACGTGTGCGAAGGCCGTGCCGGACAGCAGCACGACGGAGGAGAGGGCGATGCCACCGGCGAGGGCGACACGGGAAGCGGAGGAGGTGAGACGGGAAACGGTCATGGCAGAAGACACTCCAGCTCGGAGAACGACGGTGGGGTCCGGCACGCCGGAGGGAGGGAACCTCCACGGGCGTGCGGACGAGCGCGGCCCCCGCTCCTGTCGAGCGGACCGCGGCGGACTGCGTCGGCCCGCGTCAGGCCGGGGCAGCCTGCGTCGGGCCGGGTCGGGCCCGCGTCAGGCTGCGAGGACGCAGTCGGCGGCCGGCGGGCCGCGCCTGATCACCGTGTCCTCGAGAGCCTCGGCCACCGGCGGTGGCGAGGAGCCGAAGGTCGTACGGACCGCCTGCCGCGGCCCGGTGCGCGGAGCCGTCGAAAGCCCGGTGAGCATCGCCCGTACG
The DNA here is from genome assembly GCF_044764665.1 of Streptomyces sp. NPDC093795. Classification (NCBI taxonomy): domain Bacteria; kingdom Bacillati; phylum Actinomycetota; class Actinomycetes; order Kitasatosporales; family Streptomycetaceae; genus Streptomyces; species Streptomyces sp. NPDC093795. The sequence goes on along the minus strand of NZ_JBIWIO010000012.1, from coordinate 181,286 downwards.
AGACGGAGCGCGGCCCGCAGCGAGCGGACGAGGGCGCACTCGGCGAGCTCCGTCGCACCCTGCTCGGACAGCTCGACGAGGCGGCTGAGGGCCCGGTCCCCGCGGCGCAGCAGCCAGCCCGCGGCGAGGGCGGCGAGCAGATGGCCGAGGACCATGGGCAGCCCGGGCAGCAGCTCACCGGCGGGCGTGGCCGCCGTGGCGGCCGAGTGCCCCGCGTGGGCGTGGGCGGCCGAGGCGGTGGCCGGGTCGACTCCGGCGTCGCGGAGGATCCTGGCGGCGTCGACGGAGTTCAGGGACGCCGTCCCCGCTCCGCAGACCAGCCGGGCCGCCATCCGGATGAGGGCGTCGTCCGCCTCGGGGCTCAGGCCGAGCCGGCGCTGGCCGAGGCCGAACAGGACGTGCAGACCGAGCTGTCCGCCGGCGAGGGCGCCGACGACGACGCCGAGGGACCGCTCCCGCCCGGTGAAGAGAACGGTCACACCGAAGACACCGAGGAACCCGGCGAGCAGGGTCCACAGGGCGATCCCCGCGCAGGCGGCCAGGGCGTGCCCGAGCGCGGACAGCACGACGCAGACCGCGGTGAACACCGCGGCCCTCAGCAGCCGTGGAGCGAGCGCGGGGGCATTCATGGCGGGCCCATCATCGCACCAGGGGCCCTGCCGGCATGCGGCAGGTCCAGAAGGTCGTTCTTGGGGGCCTTCGGGGTGACATACACCGGCGCACTGGGCGAATGCATCCGCCGAACGAGCGCTCTTGTCGCGCCCGGGGGCTTACGAAGGGTGGTGTCCGGCAATACGTATCGGTATGTCGAGCCGCTTCCAGGAGGCTGGAGCATGAGCATCTGGTGGTCACTCCATCTGCGGCGCGAAGCGGCGAGCGTGCCGCTCGCCCGGCGGCTTCTGATGGGGACGATGGAGACGGCGGGCGTCGATCCGGACGTGTCCTACGAGCTGTCGGTAGCGCTGACCGAGGCGTGTGCGAACGCGGTGGAGCACGGCGGCGGCGCCGGGCGCGGCCGTCCGCACGGGGCGCCGACGGGGGCGTACCGGGTGACGGCGTACCTGGACGGCGAGACCTGCCGGATCGAGGTGGCCGATTCGGGTCCGGGCTTTCCCGGCGCCGAGGTGCCGACGGCTTCACACGACGCCGAGAACGGCCGGGGGATGCGGCTGATCGAGGAGCTCGCGGACCATGTGCACTTCGGCAACAGGTCGGGCCGGGGCGGCGCGGTGGTCAGCTTCGACAAGATCCTGAAGTGGAAGGACACCCCTTCCCTCCTCATGGCGTGACGGCCTGAGCCGCACGGCCGATCGAGGGCATGGGGAAGGGCCCCCGCCGGTCGGTCGGCGAGGGCCCCTCGGATCCAACGTACGACGGGATCAGCCCTTCAGCGAGGCCATCCACGCCTCGACCTCGTCGGCGCGGCGGGGCAGCCCCTCCGAGAGGTTCCGGTTGCCGTCCTCGGTGACGAGGATGTCGTCCTCGATCCGGACGCCGATGCCGCGGTACTCCTCCGGCACGGTCAGGTCGTCGGCCTGGAAGTACAGACCCGGCTCGACGGTCAGGCACATGCCCGGCGCGAGGGTCGTCTCGACGTAGGCCTCGGTGCGCGCGGCGGCGCAGTCGTGGACGTCCATGCCGAGCATGTGGCCGGTGCCGTGCAGGGTCCAGCGGCGCTGGAGGCCGAGCTCCAGGACGCGCTCGACCGGGCCCTCGACGAGGCCCCACTCGACGAGCTTCTCGGCGAGGACGCGCTGGGCGGCGTCGTGGAAGTCGCGGTAGGCGGCGCCGGGCTTCACCGCGGCGATGCCGGCCTCCTGCGCCTCGTACACGGCGTCGTAGATCTTGCGCTGGAGCTCGGTGTACCGGCCGTTGATCGGCAGGGTGCGGGTGATGTCGGCGGTGTAGAGCTCGGTGGTCTCCACGCCGGCGTCGAGCAGCAGCAGGTCGCCGGAGCGCACGTCGCCGTCGTTGCGCACCCAGTGCAGGGTGGTGGCGTGCGGGCCGGCGGCGCAGATGGAGCCGTAGCCGATGTCGTTGCCCTCGACGCGGGCGCGCAGGAAGAAGGTTCCTTCGATGTAGCGCTCGCTGGTGGCCTCGGCCTTGTCGAGGACCTTGACGACGTCCTCGAAGCCGCGGGCGGTGGAGGCGCAGGCCTTCTCCAGCTCGGCGATCTCGAAGGAGTCCTTGACGAGACGGGCCTCGGAGAGGAAGACGCGGAGTTCCTCGTCGCGCTCGGCGGTGACCTTGTCGGTCAGCGCGGCCTCGATGCCGGCGTCGTGGCCGCGGACGTTGCGGACGGGGCCGGTGGCCTCGCGCAGGGCGCCGGCGAGTTCGCGCACGTCCTTCGCGGGGATGCCGAGGAGCTGCTCGGCCTCGGTGAGGGAGTGGCGGCGGCCGACCCACAGCTCGCCCTGGCCGTCGAGCCAGAACTCGCCGTTCTCACGGTCGGAGCGCGGCAGGAGGTAGATCGTCGCCTGGTGGCCGTCGGCCGTGGGCTCCAGGACGAGGACGCCGTCATGCGTCTGGTCGCCGGTGAGGTAGGCGTACTCCGTCGACGCGCGGAAGCTGTACTCGGTGTCGTTCGACCGGGTCTTCAGGTTGCCGGCCGGGATCACCAGGCGCTCGCCCGGGAAGCGGGCGGAGAGCGCGGCGCGGCGGGCGGCGGTCCGGTCGGCCTGGGCGATCGGCTCCAGACCGTGCAGCTCGGTGTCGGCCCAGCCGGACTTCATGTTCTCGGCCAGCTCGTCGGAGACGCCCGGGTACAGGCCGTTCTTCCGCTGCTTGATCGCCTGTTCCTCAGTCTCTTCCGGGGTCTCCGGCGTGAGCTCCTCGGCCACGGGTCTGCCTCCTCTTGGTACGACACTGAACCCCCACCATCGTACGGTCGTACGGAAGGGGGCCCAGGGCCGGAAGACCCATTACCGCTGTGTCACCCGACGGTCACCCGCCGGTCACTCGAAGCGGGCGGCGAGCAGGACCACGTCCTCTCCGTCCTCCGCGGTGCCGAGGCCCTCGGGCAGCAGGGTCCGCAGGACGTGGTCGGCGACGGCGCCCGGGTCGCCCCGGTCGGCCTTCGGCACGCTCGCGGCCGCCGCGTGCAGCCGGGCGAAGGCGCGGTCCATGGCGTCTCCGGTACGGCGCAGCAACCCGTCCGTGTAGAGAAGCACCGTTTCTCCGGGTGCCGGGGACAGCTCCACGCTCGGCGCCTCCCAGCAGGAGAGCATCCCGAGCGGGGCGGAGAGCGAGGTCTCGACGAACTCGGTGCGCCGCTCGCCGATGACCAGCGGCGGGGCGTGCCCGGCCCCGGCGAGGACGATCCGGCGCTGGGCGGGTTCGGCGTACGCGAAGAGCGCGGTGGCCGAGCGGGCGGGTTCGGTGAGCCGGAGCAGGAGTTCCAGGTCGGAGAGGACGGCGACGGGGTCCTCGCCCTCCATCACCGCGTACGCCCGGAGGGAGGCGCGCAGCCGGCCCATGGCGGCGAGCGCGCTGGGCCCGGTCCCGGAGACGGAGCCGACGGCGAGCCCGAGGGCGCCCTCGGGCAGCGGCAGCGCGTCGTACCAGTCGCCGCCGCCCCGGGGGCCGGTGCGGTGGCGGGCGGCGAGCTGGACGCCGGGGACGCGGGGGAGACGGCTGGGGAGCAGCTCCTCGGCGACGGTGGCGATCTGCACGCGGGCGCGTTCGACCTGGAGGAGGCGGGCGAGGTGCTCGGTGGCGAAGCGGCCGTACAGCCCGATGAGGTGGCGCTGGCGGTCGCTGGGTTCGGCGGGTTCGTCGTAGAGCCAGACGGCCGCGCCGAGCCGGCCGGCGTCCTCGGTGGCGAGGGGGAGGGCGTAGCTGGCGGCGTAGCCGAGGCGGGCGGCGACCTCGCGGTGGCGCGGGTCGAGGCCTTCCTCGGTGCGGACGTCGCGGATGGCGATCGGGTCGGGGACGCGCTCGGGGTGGCCGGGGTCCGGGAGGCCGTCGAGGAGGCGGCCGTAACTGCTGGTGCCCCGCGGGACGGTCTCGATGGTGCCGAGGTCGGAGTGGGCGAGGCCGAGGCCGATGGTGGTGGCGGGGCCCAGTCCGTCGGCCGGTTCGAGGACGGCCATGCCGCGGCGGGCGCCGACGAGGGCGGCTCCGGCGCCGAGCACCTCACGGAGGGCCTCGTCGAGGGAGGCGGTCCTGATGAGGCGCTCGGTGAGTTCGTGGAGGGTGGTGAGGTCGGAGACCCAGGCGGCGAGCCTGTCCTGGATCAGCGCGCCGGGCGGGGGGACCGGGTCGGAGGGGGGCGCCGCCGCGGGAACCCCGGGGAGGGGCGCCGTAGTGTGCGGGGGCCCGGGAACCGTTGAATCGATTCCAGCCACTTTCGGCATGTGTGGGGCGCTCATGTCAGTCGGCTTTCCGACCGGTGCGTTTGACGCCATAGCATCGCAAACCCCCATGTCATTCTGCGCCGCTCGATGCATCCACATGTACACGCACAAGAGGAGCGATGTCCAGCATTGTCCCCACGGGACTTGTGGTGTCCGTGGGGTTGTCTACAAGGTGGTGCGCAAGGGTTGAACTCCTCGGGAAGTTGGCCGAAAATTGTCCCCGGTGTGCACCTTTTGCGATCGACTGACGTCGTTTGAAGGCGCGTCATTCCGAGCGTGCTGGGTACGTAATCGGTGACAGGCAGGGGCAGTTGGTACTGCCCCGGAACGGGACGCGGGGCCCCGGCGTCTCTCATGCCGCAGGCCGCAGCCCGTCATCGAGTGGCGGGGAACGTGTTCTGACCGCCCTGGTTCCGACCCGGCTCCATCTCGTTCTGACCTGGCTCCACCTGGTTCTGATCCCGCTCCATCCGGTTCCACGTGGCTCCACCCGGTCACGGCCCGGCCGGCCCCGCTCCGACGGGGGCCGCCATCCCCCGCGGGCCCGGTACGCGCTGATACGCACGGTGAAAAGTCCTGCACATGGTGTGATGTGGATTCGGCGTTCAACGGAAAGGAACGAGCGCTCATGCGCGAGATCCTCGGAAGGCGACGCATGTTCCGGTTCCGACGCAAGGCGCGGACCGCCCGGCGTGACGCGGCGATCACCTTCGCCGTCCGATGGAACTGGCCCGTCCTGCCGGGAGCAGGCCTGAGAGCGACGACCCGTACGGCCGCGGGGGCAGCCGCCTGCGCCTGCCCCGACCCCGACTGCGTGGTGCCGGGCGCCCATCCCTTCGACCCCGGGTTGCTCGCGGCCACCACGGACGAGCGGATGATCCGCTGGTGGTGGACCCGGCGCCCGGACGCCCCGGTGGTCCTCGCCACCGGCGGCGCCGCGCCCTGCGCGGTCAGCCTGCCGGCGGCGGCGGGCGCGCGGGCGCTCGCCGCGCTCGACGCGACGGGCATGCGGCTCGGCCCGGTGGTGGCGACCCCGACGCGGTGGTCCATCCTCGTCGCCCCGTACGACCTCGAAAGACTCGGCGAGCTGCTGTACGCGAAGGACAGCGTGCCGAGCTCGCTGCGCTTCCATGGAGAGGGCGGCTATCTACTGCTGCCCCCCTCGCTCGCCGATACCGGGCCGGTGCGGTGGGAACGGGCGCCGCTCGCGGGCTCGGCCCGGCCGTGGCTGCCGGACGTGGAGGCGGTGGTCGACGCCCTGGTGGAGGCGAGCACGAGCACCCCGGGCGGCGGGAGCCGACTGACGTACTGAGCGGGTAGCCGGGACCGCGGGCAGCCGGGACAGCGGGCGGCCGGGACAGCGGGCGGCCGGGACGCCCCTTCACCCGAACGGGTGTGTCCTGGTCCGACTTGTACGGGAAATGGGCGCGCGGCCGACCGCGCGCCCGCCGGCCGCCGATATGTTCCCCCCACCGTTCAAGATCTCCAGCCGAGCAGGAGCAGGTGGGACGCATGAGTCCGGTGAACCTCCGCGTGGTCGGACTCGGGGCCGTCGTCACGGTCGCCGTCCTGCTGCCGCTCGTCGCGATGGCGGGGCCGGCGGGCGATCCCGTACGACCGGCCGGGGCGACCGAGGCCGCCGACGCGAAGCCGGGGGGCTTGCTGAGGGGGCTCGACCTGGGGTCCCGTACAGAGCCCACTCCGGTCCCGGTGGCTCCGGCTACTCCGGCGGCTCCAGCCGCTCGTGCTGCCGTCCCCGCGTCTCCGGCGTCCCCGGTGGCCCCCGCGTCTCCGGCTTCCCCGGCGTCCCCGGAAGGGGTCACGGAGCGGATCACGAACTGTGGGCCGGAACTCGCCTCTCCCGACGGGGTCGAGGCGCAGACCTGCGTACTGGCCGAGGGCCCCGACACCTGGGCGCGTACGTACTACCGGAACGCCACCGGCCAGGAACTCGACGCGTTTCTGACCCTCATGGCCCCCGGCGGGCGGACCGTACAGGTCCACTGCCGGGTCCCGGCGCAGGACGAACCGGGGACCTGTGAAACGCCCAGGGAGCGCGGTCAGGGCGGGGCCACGGGCTATACGGCGGTCGCGGAATTCGCGGGCACGGGCGAGGGTGACAGCACTCCGCTGCTGCTGCGGGCGGGCAGCAACACGGCGGAGCAGGAGGGAAGTTGAGCGTCGACGCTCCGGAGCCTGCCGGAAGCGGACATGGAAAGGCCCGATCGCTGGCGACGGGGGATGCACCAGCGACCGGGCTTCCAGAACGGTAACAAGAGATCTGCTGTTCGCAAATTCGATCTCGGTTATTCGGACAGGGATTTACCCGTCCCTTGACCGGGTTGTGGTGGAAGTCACCGACCGGTCGGTCTGTCAGTCACCGATACCACCTGGGGTATCAGCTGAGAGTCACCTGACGGTTGGTGAGGCCGCCGCGCGCCCGCCGCTCCTCCGCGGTGAGCGGGGCGTCCGAGGCGAGCGCCCCGGCCAGTCGCTCGGCGAACTCGGCGGCCGGCTTCTCGCACTCCTCGGCGGTCATCGAGGTCGGCAGGTCCCAGACCGGCACCATCAGACCGTGTGCACGGAACGAGCCGACGAGCCGGGTGTCCGCGCCGATGGAGGTGCCGTCGCCGGCCTGGAGCCGGGCGAGCGCGTCGAGGAGCTTCTCCTCCGGGTGCGGCATGACCCAGCGCAGGTGGTTCTTGTCCGGGGTCTCGCACCAGTAGGCGGAGTCGACGCTCGTCAGCTTGACGGTCGGGATCGCGGCCGCGTTGGCCCGCTCCAGGGAGGCGGCGACCTCCGGGTCGGCGCCGTCCGCGGACGGCGGGATCCAGAACTCGAAGCCCGAGTGGACCTCGGGAGCGAAGGCGGCGTCCGCGTCGAGCAGGTCCTGCAGACGCGGGCCCTCGGCCGGCACGCGGCGCGGGGGGACCGGGGTGCCCGGCTCGGTCTCCAGGGCGCGCTGGAGCGTGTCGGCGAGGTCGCGGGCGAGGTCGCCGGAGGTGGAGTCGTTCTGCAGGGCGAGCAGGACGGAGCCGTCGTCGCGGCGCAGCGCCGGCCACGCCATCGGCAGCACGGTCGCGAGGGTCACGGACGGTACGCCGTCCGGGAGCCCGCCCTTCAGGGTGAGCGGCACGGTGGCGGCGGGCACCAGCTCGCGCAGCGCGACCCAGTCGCACTCGCCGGCCAGCCCCTCGAAGGGGCGCTGGACGAGCTCGGTCACGGCGTGCGCGGCGGCCCGGCCGTGACACGCCTTGTAACGGCGGCCCGAACCGCACGGGCACGGCTCGCGGGCGCCGACGACCGGGATCTCCCCGCTCGTGACCTGTGCCTGGCCGGTCTTGCCGGCCTTCGTCTGGGGGCGCTTCTTGGCCATGGTGTGGCTTTCTCCCGATCGCGGCGGTGCGGTGCTTGTTTCCGGGCGCGAGCCTAGCCGCACCGGGCGCCGACACCCCTCAGGCGGGGCGCGCTGCCCTGCCGGGCGGTACGCGCACCCGCACCCCCACCCGTCCTCGCACCGGCCGCGCCGCAGCACGCACGCACATGCACACATGTACGCACGCGCCGCGCCACGCAGCCCCGCACGCCGTGCGCGCGTCAGTCGAGATCGTCGTACGCGTCCAGGATGTCGAAGCGTGAGCCCCCGCCGCCGACGCGGGCGGCGAAGTCCTCGCGGCGGTGTCCCTCGGTGACCACCACCCAGACCGTGACCTCGCCGGCCGCGCTGTCCCGTACGCCCCAGTCCTGGGCCAGCGCACTGATGATGTTCAGCCCGCGGCCTCCCCGTGCGGTGACCGAGGGCGTCGAAGGAACGGGCCGTGTCGGACCACCGCCGTCCGTCACCTCGACCCGCAGGCCGCCCGCGGAGTCCACCCGCCAAGCCGCCCGTACATCCCCGTCGCCCCGGTCCGCCCGCCCCAGCGGCCTGCCGTACCGGCAGGCATTGCTGAGCAGCTCGGAAAGGATCAGTACCGCGTCGTCGACCACCGTGTCGGCCACCCCGCTGCGGTACAGCTCATCCCGCATCCGGTGCCTCGCCGCACCCACGCCCGCAGGGCCATGGGGTACGGCCATGCTCGACGACGTGGGCACCTCCTGTGCCACCACCAACGCCACCCCCGAGACCTCCTTTGCCCCACGCCACGGTGTGAATGCCCCAATGGCCTGGACCGGAAACCGGCCAATCCGCGTGGGATGAGGCACTCGTGACGATCGCGTAGGTACCGAACGCGCCGGTGCACACCCTGAAGCCCCTGTGAACCCGTGTGGCGCAAGGGAAGGAAGGGGCTGCGGGGGAGTGGGGGATCAGTCGCGGCCCAACTGGGAGAGCACCTGCTTCGGGCGGTTCGTGATGATCGCGTCCACGCCGAGGCGCTCGCAGAGCTCGACGTCCTCGGCCTCGTCGACCGTCCAGACGTGGACCTGGTGCCCGGCGTTCCTGAGCCGGAGGATCACGGCGGGGTGGTGTCGGACGATCCGGATCGAGGGGCCGGCGATGAGGGCGCCCGCGGGGAGCCGGCCGTCACGCAGCCGTGGCGAGACGAACTGGGCGAGCGAGACGGTGGGGAGCGTCGGCGCGGCGACGGCGATCCGCTGGAGGGAGCGGGCCGAGAAGCTCATGACGCGGACGGGGGAGTCGGTGGGGGACGCGGGCGCGTGGAGGCCGAAACGCTTGAGGAGCTGGAGGAGCCGCTCCTCGACCTGGCCGGCCCAGCGGGTGGGGTGCTTGGTCTCGATGGCCAGCTCGACCCGGCGCCCGGCGTCGGAGACCAGCTCCAGGAGGCGTTCCAGGGTGAGGACGGAGGTGTACCCGGGGTCCCGCCAGTCGGGGCTCTCGCCGGAGTCGTCGCGGCCCTTCCAGACGCCGAAGTCGAGGGCGGTGAGATCGGCGAGTTCGAGGGCGGAGACGGCACCGCGGCCGTTCGAGGTGCGGTCGACGCGCCGGTCGTGGACGCAGACGAGATGGCCGTCTGCGGTGAGCCGGACGTCGCACTCCAAGGCGTCGGCGCCGTCCTCGATGGCCTTCACATAGGCGGCCAGGGTGTGTTCCGGTGCGTCCTCGGAGGCTCCACGGTGGGCGACGACCTGGAGGGGGGCGCGGTTCGGGTGCTGCCGTGCGTGAGTCACGGCGTCATGGTGCCATTGGCGGGGCGGAGCGGGCACACGGGAAGGCGTCCGTTCTGTCCGTATATAAAGGAAGAGGTGCGAACGCACAGCTCCGCCTTACCGTGCCCTGACGTCCGGTGGGAAAAGCTGGTGCAGCACCCTGAATCCCCTAGGTGATCCTTCAGGTGACCCCATAGGCACCCCACCCCGCGCAGTCAACGAGGAGAGCGAGCTGTGAGCACCGAGAACGAGGGCACGGCGGTTCCGGCGGACCCGGCTGCCCCGTCCGCCCCGCCGACACCTCCCTCGACGACGACACCGGACCAGCCGACGGCGCAGACCTCGCCCCCGCCGCCGCCCCCGACGGACGCCCCGACCGTCGTGCAGACCCCGGAAGCGACGGCGGCCACCCAGGCTCCCGCGCCCGCTCCGGCTCCCGCGCCCGCCGCGGCGGGCGGCTGGCCGCCGCCTCCGCCGGCCGTACCGGCCTGGGGTGCCCCTCCGCCCGCGTCCCCCGCTCCCGGCTCGCCGCGCAAGCGGTCCGGCGGCCTCGTGGCGGCCGTCCTGGCGGCGGCGCTCGTCGCCGGCGGCGTCGGCGGTGGCATCGGCTACTGGGCGGCCGAGCGTGGTGACGACGGCGTCAGCTCCACGACGGTCTCCTCGGGCCAGGCCCCGGCGGCCTTCAAGCGGGACCCGGGCACGGTCGCCGCGGTCGCGGCGCAGGCGCTGCCGAGCGTGGTCACGATCCAGGCGAAGTCCGGCGCCGCGCAGGGCGGCGGCGAGGGCGAGGGCGGTACGGGCACGGGCTTCGTGTACGACCAGGAGGGCCACATCGTCACCAACAACCATGTGGTGGCGTCGGCGGCGGAGGGCGGCACGCTCTCCGTGACCTTCCCTGACGGCAAGGCGTACGACGCGGAGGTCGTCGGCCGGGCCGAGGGCTACGACGTGGCCGTCCTGAAGCTCACGAACGCGCCGAAGGGGCTGAAGCCGCTGCCGCTCGGCGACTCCGACAAGGTGGCGGTCGGCGACTCGACGATCGCGATCGGAGCGCCGTTCGGCCTGTCCAACACGGTGACGACGGGCATCATCAGCGCCAAGAACCGCCCGGTCGCCTCGGGCGACGGCTCCGGCGGCGGCAACTCGTACATGAGCGCCCTGCAGACGGACGCGTCGATCAACCCGGGCAACTCCGGCGGCCCGTTGCTCGACGCGAGCGGCGCGGTGATCGGCATCAACTCGGCCATCCAGTCCACGGGGAGCGGCTTCGGCCAGTCCCAGGCGGGCTCGATCGGCCTTGGCTTCGCGATCCCGGTGAACCAGGCGAAGAACGTGGCCCAGCAGCTGATCAAGACGGGCAAGCCGGTCTACCCGGTGATCGGTGCGACGGTGAACATGAGGGGCGAGGGCGCCACCATCGCGTCCCAGGGCACGGGCGGCACCCCCGCGGTCGTCCCCGACGGCCCCGCGGCGAAGGCGGGCCTGAAGCCGGGCGACGTGATCACGGGCTTCGGCGACCGCCAGATCGACAGCGGCCCGACCCTGATCAGCGAGATCTGGACGCACAAGCCGGGCGACTCCGTCAAGATCACCTACGAACGCGACGGAAAGACCTCCACGGCCACGGTCACCCTCGGCGAACGCACCGGCGACAGCTGACCGGTTAGGCTGTTCCCCGCGCCGCCCGTGCACACACCGACGGCGCGGGGTGGGTTGCCCGAGCGGCCTAAGGGAACGGTCTTGAAAACCGTCGTGGCAGCGATGTCACCGTGGGTTCAAATCCCACACCCACCGCAGATGAACGGCCCCTGACCAGGTAATTCGGTCGGGGGTCGTTTGCTGTTCCGGGTGGTGGGGTCGCTCAGCGGATGCGGGAGTCGGGTGGTGCCGCGATGCTGGAGGGGCTGGAACAGCGGCTAGGAGGGCCAGATGTCTGTGTTCGACAAGCTCAAGGGGATGCTGAAGGGCCACGAGGAACAGGCCTCCAAGGGCGTCGACAAGGCTGGTGACTACGTCGACGGCCGGACCCAGGGCAAGTACAGCCGTCACGTCGACACCGCCCAGGAGAAGCTCAGGCAGCAGATGGGCGGCACGGGGCAGGGGCCGGACACCCCACCGCCGAACTCCCCGCCGCCGCCGGACTCCCCGCCTCAGCGGTAGAGCGGAGGCGCGCATCGCCCTCAGGGGCGCCCCGGATGTTTATTCGGGGCGCCCCTTCGGGTTGATCCGGTTGTATGGCCTCGCCGGAGGGTTGCTGGAGAAAGGGTTCTGTCGTGGTGCGGATCGTGCTCGTGCAGGGGGACATCACCGCCGAGCCGGCGGACGCGATCGTCAATGCCGCGAACTCCTCGCTCCTCGGGGGTGGGGGAGTCGACGGAGCCATCCACCGGAAGGGCGGCCCCGAGATCCTCGCCGCCTGTCAGGACCTGCGCCGCTCGCACTACGGCAAGGGGCTGCCGACCGGGCGGGCCGTGGCGACGACGGCGGGGCGGCTGCCGGCCCGGCATGTGATCCACACGGTCGGGCCCGTCTGGTCGCGGGAGGTGGACCGTTCGGACGCGCTGGCCTCCTGCTACCGCGAATCGCTGCGGGTCGCCGACGAACTGGGGGACCGCACGGTCGCGTTCCCCGCCATCTCCACCGGGATCTACGGCTGGCCGATGGAGGACGGCGCCCGGATCGCCGTGGAGACGGTACGGGAGGCCCGTACCGAGGTGGAGGAAGTGCGGTTCGTGCTGTTCGACGCGCGCGCGTACGCGGCCTTCGAGTCGGCTGTGGGGCAGGAGATCCCGTAGGGGGTCGGAGAATCCAGCAGGCCACCTCCCTTGTCGTGTCGTCGAACCTTTTTCCCCTTTTGCTTGTTTGTTCTGGTGCTGTGCCGGGGCGACTCGCCGTCGCGTTCTTCTCGCGGGGAGATTGGCGGGAAATCTGCCGGAACGGTTCCTCCCTTGCGGCACACCGGCTGTGCCTGTCCTGAAGTGCCTCTCCCCCGGTGAGCTGGGCCTTTCCTTGTATTCATGGGGTTTATCGGCTTGTCCTCACGCTTGCGGGGGAAACAGCCGCTCCGGGGTGGTTCGCCGGGGATTCGGTGGGCAACTCTGGATTCGCGACGTCGAGCACGAACAACCGGGGCGGTCGGCCAACTGCCCTGGAAGACGGCCGTAGTTCAGAGCAGTGCAGAACAGTGCAGAACAGTCCGGCGCACTTCAGAGCAGTTCCGCGCAGTCAGCACCAGTTTTCAGTTCCCGGAGGAACACACATGGCAAGCATCCGTACCGCCCGCATCCTCGCCGCTGCCGCCGCCCTGCCCCTCGCCGCCGCGCTCTTCGCCGGGGTGGCCCAGGCCGACAACGGCGGGTTCGCGGACAACGGATCGAACACGAGCGTCGCCACGATCATCGGCAGTGGTGTGGGTGGGGAAAACGACGGCAACTCGACCACGACGCAGCAGGTGGCGACCGGTTCCGGTGCCTCCAACCAGAACAACACGGCCAGCGTGAACGGCTCCGGCTTCACCCACATCACCCAGAGCAACCCGGTGGTCAACTTCTACCCGTGGTGGTGACCAGCAGCACGGCAGCCGGCCCGACGGGGGGCGTGACCGCGGTGTGAACGACGGCCTGTGCGCCGGTACTTCGGTACCGGCGTGCGGGCCGTCGCGCTTTCGTGCGCGGGGGCGCGCAGGGGGTGCGTACGACGGGGCAGGCGGGGGGTGCGTACGGGGCGGGCGGGGGCATGCAGGGGGTGCGCGTGGGACGCGCGGTCGGTCGCCGACCTTGACAGAGGTCCTGAATCTGACGGACAGTCAGAAACCTCAGTCGTCCCACGGGAGGCCGTCGCCGTGCACCTCGCCCCGACCGAGCGGCAGCTGCGGCTGCGCGCCGAACTCCGCGCGTACTTCCGGGACCTGATGCCCGACGGCCCGCCGCCCGCCGCCGACACCGCCGCCCAGCGCCTGCTGCTCCGCCGGATCGGTGCCGACGGGTTTCTCGGCCTCGGGTGGCCCGAGGAGTACGGCGGGCAGGGCCGGGGCCCCGACGAGCAGTTCGTCTTCTTCGACGAGGCGTACCGCGCGGGCGCCCCCGTCTCGATGGTCACCCTCAACACCGTCGGCCCCACCCTCATGACCTACGGGACCGAGGAGCAGAAGGCCTTCTTCCTCCCCCGGATCCTGCGTGGCGAGACCGTCTTCGCCATCGGGTACAGCGAACCCGAGGCCGGCACGGACCTCGCCTCCCTCCGGACGCGGGCCGTCCGCGACGGGGACTCCTGGCTGATCGACGGCCAGAAGATCTTCACCTCCAACGCCCAGAACGCCGACTGGATCTGGCTCGCCTGCCGCACCGATCCCGACGCGCCCCCGCACCGGGGCATCTCGATCGTCCTCGTCCCCACCGACGCCCCGGGCTTCTCCTGGACCCCGATCGCGACCGTGGGCGGCCTGACGACCACGGCCACCTACTACGACGGGATACGGGTGCCCGCCGGCAACCTGGTCGGGCCCGAGCACGGCGGCTGGGGGCTCATCACCAACCAGCTCAACCACGAACGGGTCGCGCTCGCCGCGATCGGCATGCAGGCCGAGGACTTCTTCGCAGCGGTGCTCGACCGGGCCCGCATCCCCGATCCGGTGACGGGCAGGCGCCGGGTTGACGAGCCGTGGATTCGGATCCGGGCCGCCGAAGCACATGCCCGACTGGCGGCGACACGCCTGCTCAACTGGCGTTTGGTGGGTGATGTGGGGGCGGGCCGGCTGGCCCCGGGGGACGCGAGCGGCGTGAAGTTCATGGGAACCGAATCGGCGGTGGAGGTGTATCGAATATGTCAGGAGATCGCGGGCGGGGCGGGGACGGTGCGAGCGGGATCGCCGGGGGAGTTCGACGGCGGTGAGCTGGAGCGCATGAACCGGGCCGCGCAGATCAACACCTTCGGGGGAGGGGTGAGCGAGGTGCAGCGCGAGATCGTCGCGAGGATGCGGCTCGGTATGAGGGGGAGGGGTCGGCGATGACCCTGGTGGAGGGACAGAGCGGGGCCGATGCGGCTGGGGCGTCGGAGGTGCCGGAGGTGTCCGACGGGTCGTACGAGCGGCTTCGGGGGTTCGTGGGGCGGGCCGCCGCCACGGCCGGGCTGGGCAAGGATCCGGTGAACCTGCCCATGATCCGGCACTGGTGCGAGGCCATGGGGGACGCCCACCCCGCCTACCGGGGGCCGGAGGCCGTCGCACCGCCGACGATGCTCCAGGCCTGGACGATGGGCGGCCTCTCGGGGCACAGCGGCCGCTCCTCCGCCCACGAGGAACTGTTCGCCCTCCTCGACGGGGCCGGGTACACCGCCGTGGTCGCGACCGACTGCGAGCAGGAGTACCTGCGGCCACTGCGGCCCGGCGACGAGATCACCTTCGACACGGTCATCGAGTCCGTGTCGGCCCGCAAGACCACCAAGCTCGGATCGGGGCACTTCGTCACCACCCGGACGGACGTCCGCGCCTGTGGCGAGCTCGCCGGCACCCACCGCTTCCGCATCCTCAAGTACGCGCCCGCAGCCCGGCCCCCGAAGACGGAACCCGGGCCGGAGCCGGCGCCCAGGGCCGCGTCCGGGGCCGTGCCCAGGTCCGCGTCCAGGCGGCCCCGGCCCGTGGTCAACCGGGACAACGCCGGGTTCTGGGAGGGCGTGGCCGCGCACCGGCTGCTCATCCAGCGCTGCGGCGACTGCGCCGCCCTCCGCTTCCCCTGGCTGCCGGGGTGCGCCGACTGCGGCTCGCGCGAGTGGGACACGGTCGAGGCGAGCGGAGCCGGGACGGTCTTCTCGTACGTGGTGATGCACCACCCGCCCTTCCCGGCCTTCGACCCGCCGTACGCGGTCGGGCTGGTCGAACTCGCCGAGGGCGTGCGGATGGTCAGCAACGTGGTGGGGGTGCCGTACGACAAGGTGCGGATCGGGATGCCGGTGCGGCTGGAGTTCCTGCGGGTCGACGAGGAGCTGGAGCTTCCCGTCTTCCGTGCGGGAGGGGAGGACTGACATGGACTTCACCCCCACCGAGGAGCAGGGGGCCGCTCGGGAGCTGGCCGGCCGGATCTTCGCGGATCTCGCCACCCACGAGCGGCTCAGGGCGGCCGGCACCGGCACCGACGCCGAGCTCTGGAAGGCGCTCTGCGCCGCCGGTCTCCCCGGCGCCGTCGAGGAGACCGGCCTGCTCGGCCTGGTGCTCCTCCTGGAGGAACAGGGGCGTGTGACGGCCCAGGTGCCCTTCGTCGCGAGCGTGGTGTACGGGCTCCTCGGCGTCACCCGGCACGGTACGGACGAGCAGCGGGCCCGGCTCCTGCCGGGCCTCCGCGACGGTACGGCGGTGGTGACAGGAGCGTTCCCGGCGCCCGGCACCGTCACCGCGCGCGACGACGGCGGCGGCACCCGGCGGCTCGTCGGGGCCGTGGACTGGGTGCCGTGGCTGCGGGACGCCACGCATGTCCTCGTGCCGGACGCGGACCGTGCCCTGTGGCTGGTCCGCGTCGAGGACGCGGCCCGCGTCGAGCCGGTCGAGCTCACCGCACCCTGGTCCGCCGCCCGGCTCCTCCTGGACGGGGCGCCGGCGGAGCGACTCGGGGGGTTCGATGCCTACGAGGACGTGCTCGCCGCGGCTCGGATCGCGTTCGCCGGACTTCAGGCGGGGGTCTGCGCGGGTTCGCTGGCCAGAGCCGTGGAGTACACCTCCGTACGGGAGCAGTTCGGCCGCCCGCTCTGCACCCACCAGGCCGTCCAACTCCGGGCCGCCAACGCCCATATGGACACCGAGGCCATCCGGGTCACCGCGTACGAGGCCGCCTGGCGTTTCGACGCGGGCCTGGACGCCGCCGGGGCCGCTCTGACGGCTGCCTGGTGGGCCTCGGAGGCGGGGAAGCGGGTCGTGCACGCCGGGCAGCATCTGCACGGGGGCATGGGGGCGGACCTCGACCACCCCGTCCACCGGCACTTCCTCTGGGGCCGGCAGCTCGACGCCTACCTCGGCTCCGGCACCGAACTCCTCGCCGAACTCGGCGGACTGCTGGCGGAAGGGGACCTGTCATGAGTCTCGGCGGACCGATCGCGGAAGGGGGCCTGTCATGAAGGTCGGGGACGAGTTGCCGCCGCTGACCATCCCGATCACCCGCACCCTGATCGTCGCCGGGGCCGTCGCCTCCCGCGACTACCAGGACGTGCACCACGACGCCGAGCTGGCGCGGGAGAAGGGCTCCCCGGACATCTTCATGAACATCCTCACCACCAACGGCCTCGTCGGCCGGTACATCACCGACCACTTCGGCCCCCGCTCCGTCCTCCGCAAGGTCGCCATCCGGCTCGGCGCCCCCAACCACCCCGGCGACACCATGGTCCTGACCGGCACGGTGACCGAGGTGGACGGAGACACGGCACACGTCCGGGTCGTCGGTGCCAACGGGCTCGGGCACCACGTCACCGGGACGGTCACCGTGGAGGTCCCACGATGAGCCTCCGCACGCGGGACGGACTGGGCGGCCGGGCGGCCGTCGTGGGCATCGGGGCGACCGAGTTCTCCAAGGACTCGGGCCGCAGCGAGCTCTCCCTCGCCGTCGAGGCGGTGCGGGCGGCCCTCGACGACGCCGGCCTCGCCCCCGCCGACGTCGACGGCCTGGTCACCTTCACCATGGACACCAACCCGGAGATCACCGTCGCCCAGGCCTCCGGCATGGGCGAGCTGTCCTTCTTCTCCCGCGTGCACTACGGAGGCGGGGCGGCCTGCGCGACCGTGCAGCAGGCCGCGCTCGCCGTCGCCGCCGGGGTCGCCGAGGTCGTCGTCTGCTACCGGGCGTTCAACGAGCGCTCAGGCCGCCGCTTCGGCTCCGGTGTCCAGCAGCGCGAGCCCTCCGCCGAGGGAGCCGCGCTCGGCTGGCAGCTGCCCTTCGGACTGCTCACCCCGGCCTCCTGGGTCGCGATGGCCGCCCAACGGTACCTGCACACCTACGGCCTGACCCCGGACGCCTTCGGGCACGTCGCCGTCACCGACCGGCGCCACGCCGCCCGTAACCCCGCCGCGTACTTCCACGGGAAGCCGATCACCCTCGCCGACCACGCGGCCTCGCGCTGGATCGTCGAACCGCTCCGGCTCCTCGACTGCTGCCAGGAGACCGACGGCGGCCAGGCGATCGTCGTCACCTCCGTCGAGCGCGCCCGCGACCTGCCGAACCCGCCCGCGGTGATCCTGGCGGCGGCTCAGGGCGCCGGACGGAAACAGGAGGCGATGACCAGCTTCTACCGGGACGGCCTGACCGGGCTCCCGGAGATGGGCGTGGTGGCCCGGCAGCTCTGGCGGACCGCCGGGCTCACCCCGTCCGACATCGACGTGGGCATCCTCTACGACCACTTCACCCCGTTCGTACTCATGCAGCTGGAGGAGTTCGGCTTCTGCGGACCGGGGGAGGCGGCCGACTTCGTCGCGGCCGACGCGCTCCCGCTGAACACGCACGGCGGGCAGCTCGGCGAGGCCTACCTGCACGGCATGAACGGCATAGCGGAGGCGGTACGGCAGGTCCGCGGCACCTCCGTGAACCAGATACCCGGCGCGGAGCGGACCCTGGTCACGGCGGGCACGGGGGTTCCCACGTCCGGGCTGATCCTGGGCACGGACGGCTGAGGCGACGGCCGACCGAGCGGCCCTGGCGGCGGCCGGACCGTCGCCCTCTCCCCAGCCCCGACCCTGAGGTGCCCCCGGGGGGTCTCCACCCAGAGGAGGTGGAGCGGTCCCCACCCCTACAACCTGAGGCGGACTGCGGGTCGGGACCTGGGGCCGATTTCCCGGGTGCCCCTCCCCTCCTAGCGTGGAGTCATGACTCCGCCACCCTCTGGCCCCGTCTGCGCCGGTGCCTCGCAGTTCGCGTCGTACCCGACCTTCTCCTCGTACGTACGGGCGCGGGGGCCCGTGCTCCTGCGCACCGCGCGTTCCCTGACCGCCAACCCCTGCGACGCCGAGGACCTGCTGCAGACCGCGCTGGCCAAGACCTTCGTCGCCTGGGAGCGCATCGAGGACCACCGTGCCCTGGACGGTTACGTCCGCCGCGCGCTGCTGAACACCCGTACGTCCCAGTGGCGCAAGCGCAAGGTCGACGAGTTCGCCTGCGAGGAGCTGCCCGAGCCCGCGGGCCTGCCGGAGCCGGACCCGGCCGAGCGGCAGGTGCTGCACGACGCGATGTGGCGCGCGGTGATGAAGCTTCCGGAGCGGCAGCGCCAGATGGTCGTCCTCAGGTACTACGAGGACCTCAGCGAGGCCCAGACCGCCGAGGTGCTCGGGGTGTCGGTCGGCACGGTGAAGAGCGCGGTGTCCAGGGCGCTCGGCAAACTCCGCGAGGACCCGGAACTGACCCCCGTACGGTAGCGATCGGCGGCCTCCGGCGGCTCCCGCCAGCAATCACTGGCAATTTTGGTACTCCCGGGTAGTGACATACCGCGTGGTATGTGCGCAGAATCTCCACACCCTTTCTGCCACGTAGCGCCCACCGGGAGGACGCCCCGTGTACAGCACCATGCAGGACGTACAGCTGACCGTGAGCCGCATCCTCAAGCACGGGATGACGATTCACGGGAAGTCCACCATCACCACCTGGACGGGCGAGCCCGAGCCGCAGCGCCGCACGTTCGCGGAAGCCGGGGCGCGCGCGCACCAGCTGGCCAACGCCCTGCGCGACGAACTCGGGGTCACCGGCGACCAGCGGATCGCCACCCTGATGTGGAACAACTCGGAGCATGTCGAGGCATACTTCGCGATTCCCTCCATGGGTGCGGTCCTGCACACCCTGAACCTCCGTCTGCCCCCCGAGCAGCTGGTGTGGATCGTCAACCACGCCGCCGACCGGGTCGTGCTCGTCAACGGCTCCCTGCTCCCGCTCCTCGCCCCGCTGCTGCCGCACCTGCCGACGATCGAGCACATCGTGGTCGCGGGCCCCGGGGACCGTTCCGTCCTGGACGGCGCGGCCCCGCGCGTCCACGACTACGAGGAGCTGATCGCCGGCCGTCCGACCACGTACGACTGGCCCGAGCTCGACGAGCGTTCGGCCGCCGCCATGTGCTACACCTCCGGCACCACCGGTGACCCGAAGGGCGTCGTCTACTCCCACCGCTCGATCTACCTGCACTCGATGCAGGTGAACATGGCCGAGTCGATGGGCCTGACCGGCAAGGACACGACCCTCGTCGTCGTGCCGCAGTTCCACGTCAACGCCTGGGGCCTGCCGCACGCCACCTTCATGACCGGCGTCAACATGCTCATGCCGGACCGTTTCCTCCAGCCCGCCCCGCTCGCCGACATGATCGAGCGCGAGAAGCCGAGCCACGCGGCCGCCGTCCCCACCATCTGGCAGGGCCTGCTCGCCGAGGTCACCGCCAACCCCCGCGACCTCTCCTCCATGAAGCAGGTCACCATCGGCGGCGCGGCCTGTCCGCCCTCGCTCATGGAGGCGTACGACCGGCTCGGCGTCCGCCTCTGCCACGCCTGGGGCATGACCGAGACCTCCCCGCTGGGCACGATGGCCCACCCGCCGCACGGCCTGACCGCGGAGGAGGAGTGGCCGTACCGGGTCACGCAGGGCCGCTTCCCGGCCGGCGTCGAGGCGCGTCTGGTCGGCCCCGGCGGCGACCACCTGCCCTGGGACGGCGAGTCGGCAGGTGAGCTGGAGGTGCGTGGCACCTGGATCGCGGGCTCGTACTTCGGCGGCATCGACGCGGAGGCCATCCGGCCGGCCGACAAGTTCAGCGAGGACGGCTGGCTCAAGACCGGCGACGTCGGCGTGATCAGCCCCGACGGCTTCCTCACCCTCACCGACCGCGCCAAGGACGTCATCAAGTCGGGCGGCGAGTGGATCTCCAGCGTCGAGCTGGAGAACGCGCTCATGGCGCACCCGGAGGTCGCCGAGGCCGCCGTCGTCGCCGTGCCGGACGAGAAGTGGGGCGAGCGGCCGCTGGCGACCGTCGTCCTCAAGGAGGGGGCGACGGCGGACTACGAGACGCTGAAGGCCTTCCTCGGCGACGAGGGCGGCATCGCCAGGTGGCAGCTGCCGGAGCGCTGGGCGATCGTGCCGGCGGTGCCGAAGACGAGCGTGGGCAAGTTCGACAAGAAGGTCATCCGCAGGCAGTACGCGGAGGGCGAGCTGGACGTGACCGAGCTGTAGCAGCGCCCGGTGAACGGGTATGGGGAGGGCGAAAGCCCTCCCCATACCCGTTCTTCTAGTTGGTGCCGATCTTCGCGAGCAGGTCGACGATCCGGGCCTGGACCTCGGCGCTGTTCGAACGCTCGGCGAGGAAGAGGACCGTCTCGCCGGAGGACAGCTCCGGCAGCTCCTCGTCGGCGAGGTCGACCGAGGTGTAGACGACGAGCGGGGTGCGGTTGAGCTGGCCGTTCGCCCGCAGCCAGTCGATGATCCCGGCGCGGCGGCGGCGCACCTGCATCAGGTCCATCACCACCAGGTTCGGCCGTGTCTGCGTGGCCAGGGCGACCGCTTCCGTGTCCGTGGCGGCCCGCGCGACCTGCATCCCGCGCCGCTCCAGGGTGGCCGCGAGCGCCTCGGCGATGTCGTCGTGTTCCTCGATCAGCAGGACGCGGGACGGGTGTTGCTCGCTGTCGCGCGGTGCGAGCGCCTTGAGGAGTACGGCCGGATCGGCGCCGTACGCGGCCTCCCGGGTCGCCTGACCGAGACCGGCCGCGAGCAGCACCGGAACCTCGGCGGCGACGGCGGCCTGGCGCAGCGACTGGAGTGCGGTACGGGTGATGGGGCCGGTCAGCGGGTCGACGAAGAGCGCGGCGGGGAAGGCGGCGATCTGGGCGTCGACCTCCTCACGGGAGTGCACGATCACCGGCCGGTAGCCGCGGTCGCTCAGCGCCTGCTGCGTGGAGACGTCGGGCGCGGGCCAGACGAGCAGCCTGCGCGGGTTGTCGAGGGGCTCGGGCGGCAGCTCGTCGTCGACCGGACGCGGGGCGGGCCGGTTGGCGACCTCGACGGCTCCACCGGGGCCGTCGAGCGGTTCGGGGCCCTCGGCGGAACCCTCGGCGGGCGCTCCTATGGCGTACGCGCGGCCTTCGGGGGCGGCGGGGGCGAGCCCGAGCGCGGACTCGGACTGCGGGGACGGTTCCGCCTGCTGCGGGTGCGGCCTGGCCTCGCCCGTGGCGGGTGCGGGGAGCGCGGCGGCCGGGCCGGGCGGGTCGACCTCCGGCGGGGTGGCGAGCTTACGCCGCCGCCCGGAGCCGTTGGAGGGCGCGCCAGGGGCCGCGGGGGCCGCCGGGGTTGAAGGGGCTGTCGTGACCGGAGGCACGACGGGTACGGCGGGTGCTGCCGGTGCCGGGGGAGCGGGAGGTGCTGCCGCGGCGGCCGGAGGGACGAAGGGGACACCCTGCCCGAGGGTGCGGACGCTGAACGCCCGCCCCTGGGTGGAGTCCTTGGGCATGGGCAGTTCGGGCGGCAGCGGAACGGAACCGGTACCGGAACCCGTGCTGTTACGGGGCGTGGCCGGCGGCTGCGGCTGCGGCTGCGGCTGCGGATGGGGCTCCGGCTCCGGCCGCGGAGGCGCGACGGCCCGACGACGCCCGGTCGGTTCGGCCGGGGGCATGGCCGGGGGAACAGCCCCCTGCGGCTGTGCGTGCGGATGCGCATGGGGATGAGGCTGCGGAGGCGTGTGATCAGTGCCCGGGAGACCTCGTACGGCCTCGTGCTGCCCCTCGTCGGAAAGCGGCAGCGGTCCGGCGACCGGCCCGGCCACCGGCTCGGGGCGGTCGGCGTCGGCGGGCGGGAGCGCGAACGGCGTCCGGGGCCCGGCCTCGGCCGCCGCAGCACGCTCCTGAGCGGCGGCCAGCGCACGCCGACGGCGCCCGCTCGGCTGCCCCTCCGCCGCACCCTCACCCGAACCGGAACCCGAACCGGAACCGGAAGCGACAGCCGGCAGGGCACGGGCGGCCAGGGCGGGCGCCCCCGAGGGCTCGACGGGTACGCCCTGCGGCGGCACGGCGGCACCGAGCGCGGCCCGCCCCTGCGCACCTTCGGCGGCGGTCACCACGGACCCCTCGGCGGGCCGACCCCGCCGACGCCCGGTCGGCTCGACGCCGGACCCGGCGGAAGCGCCAGAAGAAGCAGCGGAAACAGAAGAAGCAGGAGGTACAGAAGAAGCAGGAGGCAGAGAGGAAGCCTGAGGTACAGAAGAAGCGGGGACGGAATCGGCGGCCGCGTTCTGCTGGGCCGGGATCAGCTCAGCGGGTCCGGCGGCGGCCTCTCCCGTACGGGCACGGCGGCGCCCGCTGGGTTCCGTACCGCGCTCGGGGACGACCGCGCTCTCCAGGAAGGCGTCGGTGGAGCCGCGCCGGGCCCGTCGCCGCCCTCCACCGGAGGTCTCCATGGAGGAGTCGGCGGCCGGGGGCGTGTAGGGAGCGCCGGCCTGGACGGGCAGCGCGAGGGCCTCACGGCCACCACCGGCCGGGGCCGCGGCCCGCGTCTCGGCCGCGGGGACGGTGCCCCGCCCGGCACCGAGCGGGACTTCGAGGACGTACGCGCCGCCGCTCGTCCCCGGCACCTCGTGGGTCTGCACGACACCGCGGTGCGCCGCCACGATTCCGCGTACGACGGGCCCGTGGACGGGGTCGCCGCCCGCGTACGGGCCGCGGACCTCGATCCGTACGACGTCACCGCGCTGTGCGGCGGCGACGACGACCGTGGAGTCGGCGGATGCGGAGCCCTGGGCGGCGGCACGGTCCTTGCCGGTCGCGTCGACGCCCGCGACGTCCGCGACGAGGTGTGCGAGCGCCGTCGCGAGCCGGGCCGCGTCGATCTCGGCCTCGATGGGCGGGGCGTGCACGGCGAACTGGGCGCGGCCGGGGCCGATCAGCTCGACGGCCCGGTCGATGCCGGTCGCCACGACCCCGTCGAGGAGCGTCACGCGCTTGTCGAGCTGCTCCGCGCCGGAGTCCAGGCGCTGGTAGCCGAGGACGTTGTCGACGAGCGCCGTCATCCGGGCGTACCCGGCGGCCAGGTGGTGCAGGACCTGGTTGGCCTCGGGCCACAGCTGCCCCGCGTCGTCGGCGGCGAGGGCACTCAGCTGGGTGCGCAGCTCCTCCAGGGGACCGCGCAGCGAGTCGGCGAGGACGGCCGTGAGCTGCTCGTGCCGGGCGGCGAGCGCGGCGTACCGCTCCTGCTGCGCCTCCCGTTCCGCCGCGTTCCGCTCGGCGCGGTCGGCGAGTTCGGCGGCGTGCCGTTCGGTGATCTCGGTGAGCTCGGCGGCGTGCTGCTCTTCGAGCTGCTCGTACGGCCTGCGGTCGGTGAAGGTCATGACGGCGCCGACGAGCTGGTCGCCGTCCCGCACCGGTGCGGTCGTCAGGTCGACGGGCACCCGCTCGCCCTTCTTCGACCACAGGGCCTGCCCGCGCACGCGGTGCTTGCGACCCGACTTGAGGGTGTCGGCGAGCGGCGACTCCTCGTACGGGAAGGGCTCGCCGTCGGCGCGCTTGGCGAGGATCAGCGGGTGCAGCTCCTGGCCGCCGAGTTCGCCGGCGCGGTAGCCGAGGATCTGCGCGGCGGCGGGGTTGACCAGGACGACCCGGCCGTCGGTGTCCGTGCCGACGACACCCTCGGCCGCGGCGCGCAGGATCATCTCGGTCTGCCGCTGCGAGCGGGCGAGTTCGGCCTCGGTGTCGAGGGTGCCGGTGAGGTCCCGTACGACCAGCATGAGCAGCTCGTCGCCGGTGTAGCCGCTGTACGAGTCGTAGGCCTCGCGCCCGTCCTCCAGGCTGGCGCTGGTCACCTCGACGGGGAACTCGCCGCCGTCCGTACGGCGGGCGATCATCCGGGTCGGCTTGGTACGGCCCCGCTCGTCGATGCCCTCGGGACGGCGCATGGACCCGGGGATGAGTCGCGAGTCGAAGTCGGGCAGGAGGTCGAGCAGGCCGCGGCCGACGAGTGCGGTGCCGGACGTCTCGAACATGCCGAGGGCGATGGTGTTGGCGTTGACGACCGTGCCGTTGCAGTTGACGAGCACGAGGCCGTCGGGGAGGGCGTCGAGTATGGCTGCGAGGCGAGCAGCGCCTCGGGATGGCCTGCTGCTCACGACGACGCTTCCTCCCTGACGCACTGCACGTGCTTGCCCAACGGCCCTACCGGCCCTGTCGGCCGGCCGGCCCCATCTTGCCCCGCGGGCCGCAGCCTGTCACGGAAGGGAGTCTAAGGGAGCCTCCGGGGGTGCCCCCTGCCTCATCCCCTCCGTATCACCCCACATCCCCCCTCATCGGCTCCTCATCCCCTCCTCATCCCCTGACGAGGGGAAGGACCGGCTCCAGGTTCTCCCAGCGGTCGATCTCGCAGCCGTTCGCCCGGGAGAAGCGGGCGTCGATCGTGCGCCCCTGCCAGGTGCCGGTGATGTGCGCGACGGCGGGCCCGCCGTACATCTGCGTGCAGAGCTGGTCCTTGGGCACCGGCAGGAACGGGTTCCCGCCCGCCTTCGCGAGCTGGTCGAGCCGCTCGCAGGCGTTCTCACGGGCCGGGTGGTTCCCCGCGGCCCGGTCGTCGCACGTCAGCTCGAAGGTGCCGTCGGCGTCCCGGTGGCCGCTCTCGGAGACCGTCACGGTCAGCGTGTCGGTGGACGGCGAGAGCAGGGGCAGTGGCGGCAGCGGGGCGAATCCGGCGGCGCCGGCGGCGGTGGTGGCGAGGGTCGCGAGGGCGAGGCGGCGCAGCATACGGATCTCCAGGAAGCGAGGGTGTACGGCGGGCACGGGCGCGCGCACATGCGTGCCCCGCCCCGTCTAACGCTCCGGGCGCCGGGGCGTTGCGCAACCGGGGTGCGCCGGGTGGGGGGCGCGGGGGGCGTGGACGGGCGCGGGGGTCTCCGTGGGATACGCCCCTCGACCCCCGGAGTGCCTCCGTAGAGGTACGCCCCTACCCCTCCGAGGTGTCTCCGTGGGGTGCGCCCCTCGCCTCCCGGGGGTCGCCGCGGGGGCGTGCTCGCCTCCCCCGGAGATCGCCGTGGGGCTTTGCCCTCGACCCCGGAGGGCTAGTACGGTGAGAATCGATTGGTGACAGCCGGTTCGCCTGTGTCATCATCTGCACGCACCACTCGCGTATGCGCGGGGTGCATGGAGGCGTCGCCTAGTCCGGTCTATGGCGCCGCACTGCTAATGCGGTTTGGGTCTTAAAGCCCATCGAGGGTTCAAATCCCTCCGCCTCCGCCCCTACCGAAGCCCCGGCCCCAGGCCGGGGCTTCGGCCGTTCCCGGCCCAGGGCCCCGACCCGGCCCGGAGCCCTGGGCGGAGCGTTTTCGCAGGTCACAAGGGGTGTGGCCAATGGATTTCACATGGCGGCGGCAGTCATGTAATGTTCTTCCTGTCGCCGCGAGCGGGTCGAAAGACCGGGGAGCGAAGACAAGAAAACAAAAAACAAGCACTCGTAGCTTAACGGATAGAGCATCTGACTACGGATCAGAAGGTTGCAGGTTCGAATCCTGCCGAGTGCACACAGACAAGAGGCCCGGACGAGAGTCCGGGCCTCTTGCGTTGCGTCGTACGGCAGCGAAACCCGACCGGGCGGAGCGTCCGGTCGGGGAGGGGCGACATGAGGTTCGGAGTGGGAAGAGCGGGGCTGGCAGCGGTGGTGCTGGCGGCCGTGGCGGGGTGTGGGGCAGGGGTGGCCCCCGGCCCCGAGGGCGCGGCAGGGCCGGTGACGGCGAGCACCGCACCGGCAGCGGTGAGGGTGGGTCTGCCTTCCGCGGAGCTGCAAGGCCGTTGGTGGTCGTGGGCGGCCTCGGAGCCGTCCGCGACCAACCCCGTCGCCGACGAGGACGGGAGCGCGTGCGGGCGCAATCAACCGCAGGACGTGTGGTTCCTGGCCGGCACCTTCGGCGGTCAGGTCGCGCGCGCGTGCGAGGTCCCCAGCGGGCGGCCCCTCCTTGCGCCCGTCGTCAACTCCTTCGGGGACCCCGAGGACTGTGCGGCTTTCATGACGAGCGCGAAGGGCACCGTGCTCCTCGACGGCAAGGCGGTCGAGCCGGAGTCCTACCCGGGCGATTCGATCGTGGTGCAAGCCCTCGAAGGCAACCCGGTCACCGGAGAGGCGGGGCGCTTCGCGGCCACCGGGTGCGGCCTGTGGGTGCAGTTGCCGCCCCTGGCTCCAGGAGCGCATTCACTGAAGATCCGCGGAAGCGCGGGCGACTTCTCGACCGGTGTGGACTACGCGTTGACTGTCGTCGCCGGGAGGTAGACGGGCCCCCGCGCTTTCGCAGGCGGGCCCGTCGGGCTCTTCGAGCGCGTCACGCCGGTACCTGGATGGTCGGGGTCGGCTGGGGCTGCTGGGGCAGGATGTGGCGGCGGCGGGTCGGGAGGCCGAGGGTCGGCTTGGTGAGACCCCAGGCCGCGCCCTTGCAGACCAGTTCCTTGTAGGTGGCGGCGAGTCGGCCCGTCAGGGCCGTGCTGACGGCGCGGTCGTCGGCGGTGACGTACTGGATGAGGCCGTCGCGGCGGCCGAGCGAGATGCACTGGTTGAAGTAGCGGGGCGAGATCGTCGGGATCTTTCCGCCGGTCAGGCGGGCCGCGATGGCGTCGGCGGCCTGCCAGGCCATGGGGCCGCCCGTGGCGCACGACATCCGCAGCGGCTTCTCGCCCGGGCCCAGCGCCATGGCGGAGTCGCCGACGGCGTACACGTCGGGGTGCGAGACCGAGCGCATCGTCCGGTCGACCACGATCTGGCCGGCGTCCGTGAGCTCCAGGGTGGTGGCCCGCGCGAGGGAGTGCGCCGCGAAGCCGGTGGTCCAGACGGTGACCGCGGCCGGGAGGGACGTGCCGTCGGCGGTCGTGACGTGGTCGGCCGCCACGGCGGTGACGGCGGTCTGCTCGTACACGGTGATGCCGAGCCCGTCGACGACCTTCCGCAGATGCCCGCGGCCCTTCGGCGAGAGCCAGTCGCCGAGGCCGCCGCGGACGACGAGGGCGACGTCGAGGTCCGGCCGGGCCTCCGCGATCTCGGTCACGGCCTCCAGGCCGGTCAGGCCGCCGCCGACCACGACGACGGGCTGTCCGGCGTCCAGCCGGGCCAGGCGCTCGCGCAGCCGCAGCGCGCCGGGGCGGCCGGCGATGTCGTGGGCGTGCTCGGCGGTGCCGGGGACGCCCTGGCTGTTCCAGCCGCTGCCGAGGGCGTACACGAGGGTGTCGTAGGGGAGTTCCTCCGTCCGGCCGGCTCCGGCGGCTTCTCCGGTGCCGTTCGCGTCCACGGCCGCCGTGACGGTGACCGTCTTGCGGTCGGCGTCCACGGCGGTGACCTTCGCGAGCTTCAGTTCGACACCCGTGCCCGCGAACAGCTCGCTGATCGGCCGGGGCCTCAGGTCCTGGCCCACCGCCAGCTGGTGCATCCGGACGCGCTCGACGAAGTCGGGCTCGGCGTTGACGAGGGTGAGGGCGATGTCCTCGCGGTGCAGCCGCTTGGCGATGCGCCCGGCAGCGGTGACTCCGGCGTATCCGGCTCCGAGGACGATGATGCGGTGCTGCATGTCCGTGCTCCTGTCTTCCGCGGGTTTCGCCCCTTGAACCGGGCAGCCCGACGATTCCTGACAGGGGTGCGGTGTGAAGCAGGTCACATCGGGGTCAGGAGAGCGTGAACAGGGGTTCCCCGTGGTCGGCGGCGGCCCACCGCCGGGTCGCACGCCGGAGCTTGTCCGGGTTGACCTGGTTGCGGAACGCGGCGATGCCCTCGGCGTCGATCTGCAGGCACATCACGCCCACCACGAGACCGTCGACGACCGCCACGAGGGCGGGGGCGCCGTTGGCCGCCGTGATGTGGATCTCGGCCGCGCCGCCGACGAGGGCCCGCTTCGCCGGACTGGGCTTGAACAGGCCCCGCATGAACTTCGCGACCGCGACAGCGCCCTCGAACGCCTTGGCGCGCGCCGGGACCTTCCCGCCGCCGTCGCCGATCGAGACGGCGTCCTTGGTGAGCATCCGTACGAGCTGATCGGTCTGCCCGCTGGTGGCGGCCGCGAGGAACTCCTCGACGATCCGCCGGGCGGTGGCCTCGTCGACCTCGGTGCGGGACCTGCCGTCCGCGATGTGCTTCTTGGCGCGGTGGAAGATCTGCTGGCTGGCGGCCTCGGTGACGTCGAGGATCTCGGCGATCTCCCGGTGCGAGTAGTCGAAGGCCTCCCGCAGCACGTACACCGCCCGCTCGTTGGGGGTGAGGCGCTCGAGGAGGGTGAGGACCGCGTACGAGAGCGATTCGCGCTGTTCGGCCGTGTCGGCGGGGCCGAGCATCGGGTCCCCGGCGAGCAGCGGCTCGGGGAGCCACTGGCCCACATACGTCTCGCGTCGCGCGCGGGCCGAGGTGAGCTGGTTGAGGCAGAGGTTGGTGAGGACCTTCGTCAGCCAGGCCTCGGGGACCTCGATGCGGTCCACGTCGGCGGCCTGCCAGCGCAGGAACGTGTCCTGGACGGCGTCCTCGGCCTCGCTCGCGGAGCCCAGGAGGCGGTAGGCGATGGCCTCCAGGCGTGGCGTGGAGGCGGTGAACCGATCCATGTCGTTCACGGTCAGGGCCATGGTCGCGATCCTAGCTTCCGCCGCCGACACGGCGATCGGGAACCTTGCCTTCGGGGGACGCGGGGTCGGATGATCGTTCTTTCACTTCGAATGTGGGGGCTGGGACATGGCACTCTTCGGGAACGCGCACGCGATCGATCCGGCGCAGGCGCAGCAGGACTACGCGCGGCTGCTCGGGCAGGGGGAGCAGGTGCACGCCGCGTACCTGCTGATCCGCGACACGATCTTCTTCACCGACCGTCGGCTCGTGCTGGTCGACAAGCAGGGCATCACCGGCAAGAAGGTCGAGTACCACTCGATCCCGTACCGGAGCATCACGCACTTCGCCGTCGAGACCGCCGGCACCTTCGACCTGGACGCCGAGCTGAAGATCTGGATCTCGGGCAGCCAGCTGCCCGTGCAGAAGACCTTCACCAAGGGCGTCGACATCTACGAGGTGCAGGCGATCCTCACGCAGTTCGTCGCCAAGTAGACGCCGAGGGGGGAGGAAGGCCCCCGGGATTCCCAAGGAAACCCGGGGGGCCTTCCCCTTTTGGGTGAACCTGTCTGATTTGCATGTCAGTTGAATATGCCTTCGGCCTAACTTGCGTGGCGGAGGTGATGTTCGATGGACGCGATCGACATCGATGACTTGGTGTACGCCGCCACCGGCGCGCCCCTGCGGCGCCTGACCGCGCCCGACGGGGCCCACTGGTTCCCGGTGGTGGACGTCGCGAAACGCCTGGGATACGCCGGGTCGCGGGAGGCGCTGCGGACCGTGGCGTTGCCCGAGGCGTGCCTGGCGCCCGCGCGGGAGCTCACCGGGAAGGACGGGTTCCCCGGCCTCCCCGGCCGGTACGGGATCAGGGCGTCTACGCGGATGGTGAGCCTCCAGGGGCTCGTCCAGCTCGTCGGGGCGTGTCGAAGACCGGAGGCCGGGCCCTTCCGGGCCTGGGTGGGCGAGGTCGTGGCGGCGGTCCAGCGGTACGGCGGCTACGGGCTCGAACCCTCCCCGGTGCACACCGGGTTCGTGCTGCCGCCGGAGCTGGTCGACGTTCTCGTACGGCTCGAGGGGCGGTTCGACGAGCAGGCCCCCGCGTATGCCGAGCACGCCGAGTACGCGGAGCTGCTCCGCGAGACCCGGCGGAGCCTCTCAAGGGTCGCCGACTCCCTTGAGAGGCTCTCCGTGCCCCGTCAGCGCTCCGGAGCCGCCGTAGCGCTCACCCCGCAGCAGCTCGTCGAGTCCTGGTCCGTCGCCGGGGACCTGCGGACGGTCGCCGTCTGCCTCGCCCCCGCCCTGGTCCGGGGCGGTGTCCGCTACCGGACCCAGGACATCACCCGGCGCACCGGTCTCTCCCGCGAGCGCGTCCGGGACTGCGTACGCACCCTCGTCGAACGCGGCTGCATACGGGAGGTCGGCGGATCCGACGGGGGCGGGGCGCGGATCTACGTCCTGCCCTGAGGCACCCGCCCGGGCTGCGGCGCCACCGCCACCACCTGGTACGCGTCCGCGTAGACGATCCTGCCCGGCCGCGCCGACTCCAGGCGTACGCAGGGCACGCCGTGGTCGCGCAGGATGCGCAGGTACGGGGTCACCCGGGCCAGCGCCTCGGTCGCCGTCGGGCGGAACCAGGCGGCGGCCCCCGGGTTCAGATGCGGGTCGTAGACCGTGGGGTCGGTCGCCGTGGGGTTCGGGAAGTGGGCGTCGTACCAGTCGTTCGACGCGCGCCAGACGGCGTACTCCTCGGGGGAGAGCCTGCCCTCCCGCGCCAGCGCGTTGGCCAGACCGAAGACGCCGGGGTGATGTCCCTTGGGGCTCCTGGTCGGGGACTGGAAGCGGGTGTGGCGGAGACTGGGGGGCCGGCGCAGGGACGGTGGCTGTGGCTGTGGCTGGGGCTGTGGCACGGGCAGGGGCAGGGGCAGCGGTTGTGGCAGGGGTGCTCGCACAGAGGCAGCTTGCACCAGGAGCGTCGGGTCGTGCCGTGGTGTGCGTGTGGAGGAGGAGCGGCGTGGAGTGGCGTTGTCGGGGGATCACCTGGACCGGCGGGGCGCCCGGGCTGAGGTGGCAGGGCGGGAAGGTCAGCCCCCTCTCGTACGGGCAACCGCTCGCCTTCCGGGCCGTGGGGGAGCGGCGCTGCCCCGGTGCCCGGGGGAACCCCTGCCCCCTGGACGCCGTCGTGCCCGGCCGTGCGACCGGTGGGCGCTGCCCGGAGTGCGCGCGGCTCGACCGCGCCCATTCCGTCGCCGCCGACACCTTCCTGGACGATCCGCGGCCGTACCGCGTGTACCTGGCCTGGTTCGGGCCCGGCATGACCAAGGTGGGGATCACCGCCGAGGCCCGGGGCGAGGCACGGCTCCTCGAACAGGGCGCCATCACCTTCAGCTGGCTCGGGCGGGGGCCGCTGATGGCCGCCCGGCGGACCGAGGAGGTACTCCGGCAGGCGCTGGGAGTCCCCGACCGGGTGGCGTACGAGCGGAAGCGCGCCGCCCGGCACGCCCTGCCGTCCGCGCCCGACCGGGCCGGGGAGGTCGAGGCGCTGCACCGGCGTGCGGCAGCGGTCGGCGGCTGGACGGAGACCCTGGAACCGCTGGAGTTCGCCCCGCGCGACCACGTCGAAGCCTTCGGTCTCGACGGGTTGCCGCCGCTCGCCGGCACGGTCTCCGAACTGGTCGACGGTGGGGTCGTCAGCGGACGGCTGCTCGCCGCCGCCGGGCCCGATGTGCACCTCCTCGACCCCGCCGGGCGCTGTCTCGCCCTCGACACCCGGCTGATGGGCGGGTGGGTGCTCCAGAGTGCCGGGAAGGGTGGGGAAGGGGAGGAGGGGGGCGAGTTCTCGGTGCCGGTTGCACCGGTGATCGCCGCCGATCCGGAGAGCGCTCAGGGCGAGCTTTTCTGACGCTCAGGGGGAGCTTTTCCGACGCTCAACGGCGAGCTTCTCTGACGCTCCGGCCGGGACGGCTCCGGGAAAGCCGCTTCGTAAAGTCTTGGATCCCTTTGCCCCGCAGCCGTGGACAGGCCCGTCCGGCCCCGGCGAGGGTGATCACATGACCCAGAAGCTGGTGGCGGGCATCGAACCGCCGTATTACACCGCCCTGTTCACCTCCGTCCGGCCCGAGGCTCCCGAGGGATACGCCGAGACCAACACCCGCATGCAGGAGATCGTCAAGGAGATCCCCGGCTTCCTCGGCTACGAGGCCGCCCGCAGCCCCGGGGGCATCGGCATCACCGTCGCCTACTTCCGCGACCTGGAGTCCCTCGACGCCTGGCGCCTCGACACCGAGCACCAGGCCGCCAAGGCGTACGGCCGCGAGCACTGGTACGAGAGCTACAGCGTCCACATCGGCAAGGTCGAGCGGAGCTACAGCTATGAGCGGGAGTGACGGCCCGGCGGACACGGCTGGCGAGGTCGGCGCGGTCGGTACTGCCGACATCCCCGCGCTGCTCGCGCGCCTCGGGATTCCCGGGCTCGTCGACGTGCACACGCACTTCATGCCGAAGAACGTCCTCGACAAGGTCTGGGCCTACTTCGACGCCGTCGGCCCCCTGACCGGCCTGGACTGGCCCATCACCTACCGCGAGGAGGAGGACCGCCGGCTCGCCCTCCTGCGCGGGTTCGGGGCCGTCGCCTTCACCGCGATGCTCTACCCGCACAAGCCCGGCATGGGCGCCTGGCTGAACTCCTGGGCCGCGGACTTCGCCGCCCGTACCCCCGACTGTCTGCACACCGCGACCTTCTTCCCCGAGCCGGGCGTCGAGCGGTACGTCCACCAGGCGCTCGACGCCGGAGCCCGCGTCTTCAAGGTGCATCTCCAGGTCGGCGGCTTCGACCCGAGCGGCAGCGAGCTGGACTCCGTGTGGGGGAACCTCGCGGACAGCGGCACTCCCGTCGTCGTCCACTGCGGCTCCGGGCCCACGCCGGGGAACTTCACCGGTCCCGGGCCCATGGGGAGGCTGCTGGCCCGACACCCCCGGCTGCGGGTGATCGTCGCCCACATGGGGATGCCCGAGTACAGCGACTTCCTCGACCTCACCCAGCGGTACGACGGCGTCCACCTCGACACCACCATGGCCTTCACCGACTTCAGTGAGCGGCTCGCGCCCTTCCCCGCGGCGGAGCTGAAGCGGCTCGTCGACCTCGGCGACCGGATCCTCCTCGGCTCCGACTTCCCGAACATCCCGTATCCGTACGCGCATCAGCTCCACGCGCTCGAACGCCTCGGGCTCGGGGACGACTGGCTCCGGCGGGTCCTGTACGAGAACGGGGCCGCGTTGTTTCACGTGAAACCGTGAAACCGTGACACGGAGCCAGAGGTTCTGAGGTCCTTTCTCAGCGAATTCACAGGAAAGGGAAAGAGGGCTCTCAGCGGCGGCCGACAGCGTGGGCCCCATGACCGTCACCACACGCCGCCCCGGCACCCGCGCCGACATGCTCCGTGCCGACGGCACCGCCGTCCGCGTCCTCGTCGTCGACGACGAGGCCTCGCTCGCCGAACTCCTCTCCATGGCCCTGCGCTACGAGGGCTGGCAGGTGCGGAGCGCCGGGGACGGCGCCGCCGCCCTGCGCGCCGTACGCGAGTTCCGGCCCGACGCCGTTCTCCTCGACATGATGCTCCCCGACGCCGACGGGCTCAGCCTTCTCGGCTCGATCCGGCGCGAGCTGCCGGACGTGCCGGTGCTGTTCCTGACGGCGAAGGACGCCGTCGAGGACCGGATCGCCGGACTCACCGCCGGTGGCGACGACTACGTCACCAAGCCGTTCAGCCTGGAGGAGGTCGTCGCCCGGCTGCGCGGTCTCATCCGCAGGTCCGGGGTGGCGGAGGCGCGCAGCGAGTCACTGCTCACGGTCGGGGACCTCACTCTCGACGAGGACAGCCACGAGGTCACCCGGGGCGGGGAGTCGATCCACCTCACCGCCACCGAGTTCGAGCTGCTGCGCTACCTCATGCGCAATCCGCGCCGGGTGCTCAGCAAGGCGCAGATCCTCGACCGGGTCTGGTCGTACGACTTCGGCGGCCAGGCCAACGTCGTCGAGCTCTACATCTCCTATCTGCGCCGGAAGATCGACGTGGGCCGCGCCCCGATGATCCACACCCGGCGGGGAGCCGGTTACCTCATCAAGCCGGGGGAGTAGCGTCCCGTGCGCGTACGACGCCGGCGGCCGTGGTCGCTGCGCACCCGGCTCGTCGTCTCTGCGGTCGCTCTGATCGCGGTCGTCGCGGCCGTCATCGGCGCGGTCACGACGATCGCTTTCCGCTCGTATCTGTACGACCAGGCCGACGAGCAGCTCCACAACGTCTCGAGACGCGCGTCGGGCCCGCCGGCCGCCATGGCCCCCGGGCCCGGTCTGCCCGACCCGGGCCGGGTGAAGGACCCGCTCTCGTTCGTGCAGGGCCCCGGCGCTCCGATCGGCACGCTCGGCGCGGTCCTGGTCGACGGCGAACTGACCTCGGCCGGCTACTCGGACGAGGAAGAGGACGAGGTCCAGAGCGAGGGCGAGGGCGTGGGCTCGGGCGAGGCCGACAACGGGGCCGCGTTCGAGGCCGAGGCCGGGGACGGCGGGAGGTACGGGCGGAACGTCCGGACCACGGAGCTCGACGCGCCCCAGCGGGCCGCGCTGGCCGCCGTTCCCCGCGACGGCGAGCCGCACACCGTCGAGCTGCCCGGCGGCCTCGGCTCGTACCGGGCCGAGTACGCCGTCGGGGTCCAGGGCGCGTTCCTCACCGGCATCCCGCTCGCCGGGGTCGAGAAGGCGCTGTCCACCCTCGTCCTCGTCGAGCTGAGCGTCACGGGCGCCGGGCTCGTCGCGGCCTCGCTCGCCGGGACCGTGCTCGTCGGGGTGGCCCTGCGGCCGCTGCGGCGGGTCGTCGCCACCGCGGGCCAGGTCGCCCAGCTGCCGCTGCACAGCGGCGAGGTGGCGCTCCATCAGCGGGTCCCGGAGACGGAGGCCGATCCTCGGACCGAGGTCGGGCAGGTCGGCGCCGCCCTCAACCGGATGCTCGACCACGTCCGCTCGGCCCTCGAAGCCCGCCAGGAGAGCGAGACCCGGGTCCGGCAGTTCGTCGCGGACGCCAGCCACGAACTGCGCACCCCGCTGGCCTCGATCCGGGGGTACGCGGAGCTGACCCGGCGCGGCCGGGAGCAGTGCGGGCCCGACACCCGGCACGCGCTCGGCCGCATCGAGTCCGAGGCGACCCGGATGACGGGCCTGGTGGAGGACCTGCTGCTGCTCGCCCGGCTCGACGCCGGGCGCCCCCTCTCGTACGAGACCACCGACCTCGTGCCCCTCGTGGTGGACGCGGTCAGCGACGCCCGGGCTGCCGGGCCCGAGCACCACTGGCGCCTCGACCTCCCCTCGGACCAGGTGGTCGTACGGGCCGACGGCGCCCGCCTTCAGCAGGTGCTCGTCAACCTCCTCGCCAACGCCCGTACCCACACCCCGCCCGGCACGAAGGTCACCGCCCGCGTCCGTACGGAGCACGGCGCGGCGCTCGTCGACATCGCGGACGACGGGCCCGGCATCCCGTCCGAGCTGCTGCCCTCCGTCTTCGAGCGGTTCGCGCGCGGCGACGCCTCCCGCTCCCGGCAGGCCGGATCCACCGGCCTCGGGCTCGCCATCGTGCGCGCGGTCGTCCTTGCCCACGGCGGCGAGGTGAGCGTCGAAACCGCCCCCGGCCGGACCGTGTTCACCGTCCTGCTGCCCGCGGACCAGGACGTCCGTCCGGACTCACAGGCGGGGCACAGGCTCATCACACGGCCGTGACAGCGGCCCCGGCGAGTGTCGGTGCCATGCGAACCCCAATGATCGCGGGGCCCACGTCCACGGCCTCCGGAAGGACCGACGCCCTCCCCGCGCGGGAACACCTGCCGGTGAACATCGCGGGGCGGCCCGTCCTGGACGTGGTCATCCCCGTCTACAACGAGGAGAAGGACCTGGAGCCGTGCGTCCGCCGGCTCCACGAGCACCTCCTCCGGACCTTCCCGTACGGCTTCCGCATCACCGTCGCCGACAACGCCTCCACCGACACCACCCCCGCCGTCGCCGCCGGCCTCGCCGCCGAGGTCCCCGAGGTGCGCTCCGTACGGCTCGAACAGAAGGGGCGCGGCCGGGCGCTGCGGACGGTCTGGTCGGGCTCGGACGCGCCCGTCCTCGCCTACATGGACGTCGACCTCTCCACCGATCTGAACGCCCTGCTGCCGCTGGTCGCGCCGCTCATCTCCGGCCACTCCGACCTGGCGATCGGCTCTCGGCTCGCCCGCTCCTCGCGGGTGGTGCGCGGGCCGAAGCGGGAGTTCATCTCCCGGGCCTACAACCTGATCCTGCGCGGCTCGCTCGCCGCCCGGTTCTCCGACGCGCAGTGCGGATTCAAGGCGATACGGCGGGATGTCGCCGAGCGGCTGCTTCCGATGGTCGAGGACACCGGCTGGTTCTTCGACACCGAGCTGCTCGTCCTCGCCGAGCGGGCCGGGCTGCGCATCCACGAGGTGCCGGTCGACTGGGTCGACGACCCCGACTCGACCGTGCACATCGTCAGGACGGCGACCGACGACCTGAAGGGCGTCTGGCGGGTGGGGAGGGCCCTCGCGACGGGTTCGCTGCCCCTCGACCGGCTGGCCAGGCCCTTCGGGGACGACCCCCGGGACCGGGAGCTCAGCGGGGTGCCCGGCGGACTCGCCCGGCAGCTGGTGGGGTTCTGCGTGGTGGGGGTCCTGTCCACGCTCTTCTACCTCGCCCTGTACTCGGCCTTCCGGCTCGGTGTGGGCCCGCAGTTCGCCAACGCCGCCGCCCTCCTCGTCTCCGCTGTCGCCAACACGGCGGCCAACCGGCGGCTCACCTTCGGGGTACGCGGCCGGGGCGGGGCCGTCCGCCACCAGGCGCAGGGCCTGGTGGTCTTCGCCATCGGCCTGGCCCTGACCAGCGGTTCGCTCGCCGCCCTCGGCGCGGCGACCGGCGATCCGGCGCACTCCACCGAGCTCGCCGTCCTGGTCGTCGCCAACCTCGCCGCGACCGTCCTGCGCTTTCTTCTCTTCCGGCTCTGGGTCTTCCCGGACCGCGTCTCCTCAAGGAACGAACGATGACCACCCCGTCCACCGCCGTCCATGCCGCGCCCCGCGCCGGCCGGCTCACCCGGCTGTGGCGCGGACGCGCCGAGGACGCCCCCTGGGTCCGGCCCGCCTTCCTCGGCCTGCTCGCCGTGACCACCGCGCTCTACCTCTGGAACCTGAGCGCCTCCGGCTACGCCAACTCCTTCTACTCCGCGGCCGTCCAGGCGGGCTCCGAGAGCTGGAAGGCCTTCCTCTTCGGCTCGCTCGACGCGGCCAACGCCATCACCGTCGACAAGCCGCCGGCCGCCCTCTGGCCGATGGCCCTCTCCGTCCGTCTCTTCGGACTCGGCTCCTGGCAGATCCTCGTGCCCGAGGTGCTCATGGGCGTGGCCACCGTCGCCGTGCTCTACGCGGCCGTACGACGCCGGTTCGGCGCGGGCGCGGGCCTGATCGCGGGCGGGGTGCTCGCGCTGACGCCCGTCGCCGCGCTGATGTTCCGCTTCAACAACCCGGACGCGCTGCTCGCGCTGCTCATGACGGTGGCCGTGTACTGCGTGCTGCGCGCCCTGGAGCAGGACGGGGGAGCGGCGCGGTGGCTCGTGTGGGCCGGGGTGGCCTTCGGGTTCGCGTTCCTCGCGAAGACCCTCCAGGCCTTCCTGATCCTGCCGCCGCTCGCCCTCGTCTACGGGGTGTGCGCTCCGGGCGCGATCGGGCGCCGGATCGGCCGCCTCGCCCTCGCCGGGCTCGCGATGCTCGCGTCGGCGGGCTGGTGGGTGGCCCTGGTCGAGCTGTGGCCGGCGTCCTCCCGCCCGTACGTCGGAGGCTCGCAGAACAACAGCTTCCTCGAACTGACCTTCGGCTACAACGGCCTCGGCCGCATCAACGGCAACGAGACCGGC
The DNA here is from genome assembly GCF_044764665.1 of Streptomyces sp. NPDC093795. Lineage (NCBI taxonomy): Bacteria > Bacillati > Actinomycetota > Actinomycetes > Kitasatosporales > Streptomycetaceae > Streptomyces > Streptomyces sp. NPDC093795. The sequence goes on along the minus strand of NZ_JBIWIO010000012.1, from coordinate 143,357 downwards.
AGCGTCGGCGGCGGGGGCCGTGGCGGCGGGCAGGGCGGCGGCTGGGGCGAGACCGGCATCGGCCGCATGTTCAACGACTCGGTCGGCGGCCAGATCTCCTGGCTGCTGCCGGCCGCGCTCGTCCTGCTCGTCGCGGGGCTCGTCGTCACCTGGCGGGCGCCCAGGACGGACACGGCCCGGTCCGCGTTCCTGGTGTGGGGCGGCTCGCTGCTGATCACCCTGGCCGTGTTCAGCTTCATGGCCGGCATCTTCCACGAGTACTACACGGTGGCCCTGGCACCGTACGTCGCGGCGCTCGTCGGTATGGGCGCGGCCGTGCTGTGGGAGGAACGCACCCGGTGGGTCGAGTCGGCGGCCCTCGCGGTGACGGTGTCGGTGACGGCCTGGTGGGCGTGGACGCTGCTCGGCCGTACGCCGGAGTGGCTGCCGTGGCTGCGCTGGGCGGTCCTGGTGGCGGGCGCGGTGGCCGCGCTCGGCCTGCTGTTCGCGGGCCGGCTGGACCGGCGGCTCGGGCTCGGGTTCGCGGGCCTCGGCCTGGCGGCGGGGCTCGCGGGGCCGTTCGCGTACACCCTGGCGACGGTGGACTCCGCCCACCAGGGCTCGATCGTGACGGCGGGCCCGGCGGGCCCGGCGGGCGCGGGCTTCGGCGGGATGCGCGGCGGGCCCGGCGGCGGCCGGGACGGCGGCATGCGGATGGCGTACGGCTTCCCGGGCGGCGGCGGTCAAGGCCCCGGCGGTCAAGGCCAGCCTCCCGGCGCCCAGGGACAAGGCCGGATGCAGCCCCCGGGCCAGGGCCAGGGCCAGCTGCCCGCCAACGGCAACGCCACCGGCAACACCAACACCCCCGGCCCCGAGCGCGGCGGTACGGGCGGCGGCATGGGCGGTCTGCTCAACGGCGCGAGCGTCGGTACGGAGGCGAAGGCGGCCCTGCTCAAGGACGCCGACGACTACCCCTGGGCCGCGGCCGCGGTCGGCGCCCAGAACGCGGCCAGCTACCAGCTCGCCACCGAGAAGCCGGTCATGGCGATCGGCGGCTTCAACGGCAGCGACCCGTCCCCGACGCTCGACGAGTTCAAGCGGTACGTCGCCAAGGGCAAGATCCACTACTTCATCGGTTCCGGTGGTGGAGGCGGCGGGGGCGGGGGCGGCATGGGCGGCAACGGCACCAGCGCCCAGATCACCGCATGGGTCCAGGCCACCTTCGAGCAGGTCACGGTAGGCAGTTCCACGCTCTACGACCTCACGTCCGCCACGTAACCGTGAAGTAATCGCTATACAGCGTACGAGAGCCCTTGTACGGTGTACGAGACCCAGTCCCGTACACCGTACAAGGAGCCCTGTCCATGACGGCGACGACCGCCGCGAACGAACCGCCCGCCGCCCCGGCCGCAGGCGGTCACCCCCAGCGCTGGCTGATCCTCGGCGTCATCTGCCTGGCCCAGCTCACCGTGCTGCTCGACAACACCGTCCTCGGCGTCGCCATCCCCTCGCTGACCACGGAGCTCCACGCCTCCACCAGCGACATCCAGTGGATGATCAACGCCTACTCGCTCGTCCAGTCCGGCCTGCTCCTGACCGCGGGCAACGCCGCCGACCGCTACGGCCGCAAGAAGCTGCTCGTCGCCGGTCTCGCGCTCTTCGGCCTCGGCTCGCTCGCCGCCGGCCTCGCCGACTCCACGGCCCAGCTCATCGCCGCCCGCGCGGGCATGGGTGTCGGCGGCGCGCTCCTCATGACCACGACCCTCGCCGTCGTCATGCAGATCTTCGACGACTCCGAGCGGGTCAAGGCGATCGCGCTCTGGGCCACCGTCAGCTCGCTCGGCTTCGCCGCCGGGCCGCTCATCGGCGGTGTCGTCATCGAGCACTTCTGGTGGGGAATGATCTTCCTCATCAACATCCCGGTGGCCCTCGTCGGCCTGATCGCCGTCATCAAGCTCGTACCGGAGTCGAAGAACCCCCAGGGCGACCGCCCCGACCTGCTCGGCGCGCTGCTCTCCACCATCGGCATGACCGCCGCCGTGTACGCGATCATCACGGGCCCCGAGCACGGCTGGACCTCGGCCGAGGTGCTCGTCCCGGCCGCGATCGGGGTCGTCGTCCTCGCCGCCTTCGCGCTGTGGGAGCTGCGGATCCCGTACCCGATGCTCGACATGCACTTCTTCCGCAACCAGAAGTTCGTGGGGGCCGTCGCCGGCGCGATCCTGGTCATGTTCGGCATGGGCGGCTCGCTCTTCCTCCTCACCCAGCACCTGCAGTTCGTCCTCGGCTACGAGCCGCTGGAAGCAGGTCTGCGGATGGCGCCGCTCGCGCTGACCGTCGTCGTGCTCAACCTCAGCGGCGTCGGCCCGCGGATCGTGATGAAGCTCGGCACCCCGCCCACCGTAGCCGTCGGCATGACCCTCGTCGCGGCCGGACTCGGCTCGATCGCCCTGATCGGCGGCGGCACGGACGGCACCTACTGGGGCATGCTCCTCGGCCTGGTCCTGATGGGCATCGGCCTCGCCGTCTCCAACCCGGCCATGGCCAACGCGATCATGAGCGCGATCCCGCCGGAGAAGGCCGGTGTGGGCGCGGGCATCAACGGCACCCTCGCCGAGTTCGGCAACGGCCTCGGCGTCGCCGTCCTCGGCGCCGTGCTCAACGCCCGCTTCGCCGCCCTCGTCGCCGTCACCGCGACCTCGTTGCCCGCTGCCCTCGCGGCGGCCGGGAGCGACGCCGAACGGGCGGAGATCTCCGGCGCCTTCGCCTCGGGCCTCCAGACCAGCCAGCTCGTGGGCGCCGTCGCCGTCTTCGCCGGCGGTCTCCTGGCGGCGGCCCTGCTGAAGCGGGCCGAGCGCACGGAGAACTCCCTTGCCTCCGGGCAGCCGGTCGATGCCTAGCATGGTCACCCTGGTCACGGACCACTGACAGACGGAGGAACGCGATGGTCAAGGCAGCCGATCGGGCCAAGAACCCGGCGCGTTCCAGCGTGTGGCTGGAGAACCGGGCCGCCCGCAGCGGCGGCGGCCCGGCCGGGCTCGACCGCGACCGGATCGTCGCCGCCGCGATCCGGATGCTCGACGAGGAGGGCCTGGCCGGACTGTCGATGCGCAAGCTCGCGGCCGAGCTGAACGTCACCGCGATGTCCCTCTACTGGTACGTGGACACCAAGGACGACATCATCGAGTTCGCCATGGACAGCGTGTACGGCGAGTTCGACCTGGCGGCGATCGACGCCGCCGACGGCTGGCGGGACATGATCCGGGTGCTCGCCCTCGAATACCGCCGGATGCTGGTCCGCCACCCGTGGATGTCGCCGAGCGCCGGGCAGTACCTGAACATCGGCCCGCACGCGATCGCCGTCGGCGGCAAGATCCAGGAGGCGATCGGCGGCACCGGCCTGCCGATCGACCGTCAGCCCAGCGCGACCTCGGCGGTCTTCCAGTTCGTGTACGGCTACGGGACGATCGAGTCCCAGTTCGGGCGGCGTGCGGCGGAGGCCGGGATGTCGCAGGACGACTTCTACGTGGAGTCCGTCAAGGCCTTCCGCGAGAATCCGGGCTTCGCGGATGCCATCGAACCCATGGCGGAGATCCTCGACGAGCGGGCCTCGCACGGCAGCGTCACCGAGATCTGGGACCGGGACTTCGCCTACGCCCTGGACGTCCTGGTCGCCGGCATCGAGGCGATGGTTTCACGTGAAACCGAGGCCCGTGACGCCTAGGCCCGTGCAACCGAGGCCCGTGCAACCGGAACATGACGGAGCGGCGGGCCGTCCCCTGCCCGCCGCTCCGTACGTGACCCGGCCGCGCCTCCGCTCGAAGCGCCGCCGGGAGTCTCGTCACCCCTTGTCGGCCGTCTCCGAGCCGCTCTTCAGCGCGACCTCCTTGATGAACAACGTCACCACGAAGGCGAGCAGCGCGAAGGGCGCCGAGTAGAGGAAGACATCGGCGACACCGTGTCCGTACGCGTCCTCCATGACCGTCCGGATCGGGGCCGGCAGCTTGTCCATGTCGGGGATGCCGCCGCCCGAGCCGCCCTGGCCCATGGCGCCCGCGGCCTTCGGACCGAGTTCGGTCAGGCCTTCCTTGACGTAGTTCGCGACCCGGTGGGCCATGACCGCGCCGAGCGCCGAGACACCGATCGCACCGCCCAGGGAGCGGAAGAAGGTGACGACGGAGGAGGCGGCGCCGAGGTCGGCGGGGTCCACCTGGTTCTGGGTGCAGAGGACCAGGTTCTGCATCATCATGCCGAGGCCGAGGCCGAGGAGGGCCATGAAGAGCGCGATGTGCCAGTACGCCGTGTCGTAGCGGATCGTGCCGAGCAGACCGAGACCGCCGGCGGCGAAGGCGCCACCGCTGACCAGCCACGCCTTCCACCTGCCGGTCTTGGTGATGACCAGACCGGAGACGGTGGAGGAGACGAACAGGCCCGCGATCATCGGGATGGTGAGGACGCCGGACATCGTCGGCGACTCGTTCCGCGCCAGCTGGAAGTACTGGCTGAAGAAGACCGTGCCCGCGAACATCGCGACACCCACGAAGAGCGAGGCGAGCGAGGCGAGGGTGATCGTGCGGTTCCGGAAGAGACGGAGCGGGATGATCGGCTCGCTCGCCCTCGACTCGACGAGGACGAAGATCCCGCCGAGGGCGATCGCGCCGAGCACCATGACGGCCGTCTGCCAGGACATCCAGTCGTACTTGTCGCCGGCGAAGGTGACCCAGACGAGCAGCAGGGAGACAGCGGCGCTGATGAAGAGGGCACCGGCCCAGTCGACCTTCACCTGACGCTTCACGACCGGCAGCTTGAGGGTCTTCTGCAGGACGACGAGCGCGATGAACGCGAACGGCACGCCCACGTAGAAGCACCAGCGCCAGCCGAGCCAGTCGGTGTCGGTGATGACACCGCCGAGCAGCGGGCCGCCGACGGTGGCGACGGCGAAGGTCGCGCCCAGGTAGCCGCTGTACCGGCCGCGCTCACGCGGGGCGATCATCGCGGCCAGGATGATCTGGGAGAGGGCGGTCAGACCGCCGACGCCGATGCCCTGGACGACACGGCAGGCGATGAGCATGCCGGTGCTCTGCGAGAGACCGGCGACGATCGAGCCCGCGACGTAGATGATCAGGGCTATCTGGACGAGCAGCTTCTTGGAGAAGAGGTCCGCGAGCTTGCCCCAGAGCGGGGTGGTCGCGGTCATCGAGAGCAGCGCGGCCGTGACCACCCAGGTGTAGGCGGACTGCCCGCCGCCCAGATCGGTGATGATCTGGGGCAGGGCGTTGGAGACGATCGTCGACGACAGGATCGCGACGAACATGCCGAGCAGCAGCCCGGACAGCGCCTCCATGATCTGCTTGTGCGTCATCGGGGCGCCGCCGGAGGCGAGGTCCCCCTCCTTGGCGCTCCCGCCGCGCACACCGGTCTCTGGTGTGGTCGTCGTAGCCATCAACTTCCTTCGTTCTCAAGCGTGGTGGGCCCGGCAGTCCCCGAAGGAATCGCGGAGGCGGGCGAGCAGACGGGTGAGCAGCTCGACGTCGTCGTCGGACCACTCCACGAGGGTGCGGGCGAGCATGTCGGTCAGCCGTCGGTCGAGGACGGCGAGCATGTCCTCGCCCGCGTGGGTCAGGTGCAGGATGCGGGAGCGCCGGTCGGCGGGGTCGGGCAGTCGCTCGACCCAGCCGCGGTCCACGGTGTGGGCCACGTGGCGGCTGCTGACGGACATGTCGACGGCCATCAGCTCGGACACGCGGCCCATCCGCATGTCGCCGTGGTGGTGGAGCAGGGCGAGGACGATCGCGGAGCCGCTGGGGCACTCGGCCGGCAGGGTCCGCGCGAGTCCGCGCTTCACCGCCCCGATGGCGCTCACCTGGCGGGCGAGCTTCTCGTACCGATTGGCTGTGTCCATCGGGCACTCCATGGTCCGGGCACTCCAGGCATCTTGTTGCTTAGGGCAACCATAGAGATGGATGGTTGCTCCAGGCAAACTAAAGCGGTCAAACGGCGCTAAAGAATAGGCAAAGGCAAGCCGGGGGCCGGTCGCGGCGAGATCGGGGGCGGGATGTGGGCGGTGGGCTTGGGCCCTTCACCCCGACTTCGCTAGGGTCCTGGCCCATGGCACACAACCCCCAAGCACCGTACGGCCAGGGCCAGCCTCAGGGTCAGAACCCCGAGGGTTACGACCCCGCCGGCAACACGCAGATGTTCCGCGCCTTCGTCGACGAGGCCCCGCAGCAGCGGCAGCCGCAGGTCGTGGCCTCCTCGGGCGGCCCGCGGGTCGGCATGATCGTCGGCGTGGTCGCGGTGATCGTCGTCCTGGCGGCGGTCGCCTGGCTGGCGCTGACCTGACCGCTCCCCACGCTCCACACGCCCAGGGTGGGCCGGATCCGCGTCGTGCGGCCCCGGCCCACCCTTCTTTACGGAGTCACGGAGTCACGGAGGCACGGAGTCGGGAGCGCGGTGCACTGCCGCAGCTGTACGCGGCGACCGATTAGGGCATGACGGGCGCCGGGTTCATCGGCCCCGACGGCCTGGGGGAGCTGTCGGACGGCTGGCCGACGTGCGCTTCCCTGTCACCGCCAGCTGACGGTGACCTGCTCGGTGTCGATCCGCATGCCGAGCGGGACCCGCCAGGAGTCCACGCAGACGGTGTACGTCTCCGTCCGCGCCGCCCCGGCGGCGATCGGCGCGGGCAGCGGCTGGGTGGAGGTGAGTGTCGCCCAGTCGACGCCCAGGGCGCCGATGACGTGCGTGGCGAAGGTGACCGTGCCCGACTGGGCGGCCCTGCCGCCGCTGTTCCGGAAGGTGACGGTCACCCGCTCGCACCACCGTCGGTCCCCGTCCGCGAGAAGGGGCGCGGAGACGGTGAGCACGGCGGGCCCGGGCGTCGGGACGGGAGTGGTGGGGGCCGGTGCGGGTGTGCCGGTGCCGGGCGCGGGCCGGGAGGGCGAGGCGGAGGGGGTACGCGGAGGAGTGCTGCCGCCGGGGCGCGGTGCCGGGCCGCCGGTGGAGCCGGAGCCGCCCGTACCGCCGGGCGCGGTCGTCGGAGCCGTACTCGACCCCGTACTCGACCCCGAACCCGAACCTGTACCCGTACTGACATCCGTACCGGAGGTACCGGAGTGACCGGACCCACCAGCGGCGCCTGACGTACTGGCCGGAGAGTCCGCCGGCGACGTACCCGGGCCCGGTTCCTGACCACGGCCCCGCTCCGGAACCCCCTCCGGTGTCGGCGACGACGTGCTGGAGGTCGTACCGCTGGCCTTCGGGTCGTCCAGGGGGACCAGGGCGACCGCGCCCGAGGGGGTGGCCGCGCCTTTCGGTGAGGGGCCGGCGCCCACCGCCGCGTACCCCTCGCCGTCTCCTCCGCCGCCACAGGCGGTCAGCGCCCCGCCGAGGCAGAGCGCCACCGCTACGAGTCCCGGCTTCCTTCGCCTCATGGCGTCAGTGTGACTGACGGTCCGTCAGGAAGGGAGCCTTTCCACGGAACTGGCTGTCGGTCCTACTCCCCGATGAGGCCCTCGCGCAGCTGGGCGAGGGTGCGGGTGAGGAGCCGCGAGACGTGCATCTGGGAGATGCCGACCTCCTCGCCGATCTGCGACTGGGTCATGTTGGCGAAGAAGCGCAGCATGATGATCTGCCGCTCCCTGGGCGGCAGTTTGGCGAGCAGCGGCTTGAGCGACTCGCGGTACTCGACTCCCTCCAGCGCCGTGTCCTCGTAGCCGAGCCGGTCCGCGAGCGAGCCCTCGCCGCCGTCGTCCTCCGGGGAGGGGGAGTCGAGCGAGGAGGCGGTGTACGCGTTGCCGACGGCGAGGCCGTCGACGACGTCCTCCTCCGACACCCCGAGTACGGCCGCGAGTTCGGGCACGGTGGGCGAGCGGTCGAGCTTCTGCGCGAGCTCGTCGCTGGCCTTGGTGAGGGCGAGGCGCAGCTCCTGGAGCCGGCGCGGGACCCGCACCGACCAGGAGGTGTCGCGGAAGAAGCGCTTGATCTCACCGACGACCGTCGGCATCGCGAACGTCGGGAACTCCACGCCCCGTTCGCAGTCGAAGCGGTCGATCGCCTTGATCAGTCCGATGGTGCCGACCTGGACGATGTCCTCCATCGGCTCGTTCCGCGAACGGAAGCGGGCCGCCGCGTACCGCACGAGGGGGAGGTTGAGCTCGATGAGGGTGTCGCGGACGTAGGTCCGCTCCGGGCTGTCGGTGGCGGCGCCTTCGGTGTCGAGGGCGCGCAGCCGCAGGAAGAGGGAGCGGGAGAGGGTGCGGGTGTCGAGGGCTCCGGTCGTGACGACCATCGGCGGAGGCGCGGTCTCCGCGCTCAGCACGGTCTCCACGGTGTCGGCCGCGGTCGGCGCCGTCGTCTGCGTGGGCACGGGAACGGGCGTGAGCGTGAGCACCTTCGAGCTGCCCAGTTCTGTGGACATGCCACCCCCTTGAGGTCGCGGACGGTCGCGGTGGCCGCGACCATCTGAGGAACGCAGCTTCCACCTGAATACCGGCGGCGGGGCTGCGGCAAACTCGGTTCCAGCAGAATGTCACATGTCGGCAACACGCTGTAGTGACTTGTCGACAAGCCGAGGGTGCATTTCCGCAGGAAACAAGGGGTGTACGGCATTTGGGGTGCCGGAGAACTGCTCCGAACCGGTCTACCCGTTCTGATTACGCCTCGATCCTGTTTGCGGACCTCAATCGAGCGAAACTGCGGGCGAGGAGCCTTGACACATGCATCTGGGAGACGCCGAGCTCCTGGCTGATCTGGGACTGCGTCAAATTGCTGTAGTAGCGCAGCATCAGGATCCGCTGCTCCCGCTCGGGCAGTTGTACGAGGAGATGCCGGACGAGGTCGCGGTGCTCGACACCGGCGAGGGCGGGGTCCTCGTAACCGAGCCGGTCGAGCAGTCCGGGCAGCCCGTCGCCCTCCTGCGCGGCCTCCAGGGAGGTGGCGTGGTACGAGCGTCCCGCCTCGATGCAGGCGAGCACCTCGTCCTCGCCGATCCGCAGCCGCTCGGCGATCTCGGCGGTGGTGGGGGAGCGGCCGTGAGCGGTCGTCAGGTCCTCGGTGGCGCCGTTCACCTGGACCCAGAGCTCGTGCAGTCGGCGCGGGACGTGCACGGTGCGGACGTTGTCGCGGAAGTACCGCTTGATCTCCCCGACGACCGTCGGCATGGCGAAGGTGGGGAACTGCACGCCCCGGTCGGGGTCGAAGCGGTCGATGGCGTTGATCAGGCCGATCGTGCCGACCTGGACGACGTCCTCCATCGGCTCGTTCCGTGAGCGGAAGCGGGCCGCCGCGTACCGCACGAGCGGCAGGTTGGCCTCGATGAGGGCCCCGCGGACCCGGTCGTGCTCCGGAGTGCCCGGTTCCAGGTTCTTGAGCTGCCCGAAGAGCACCTGGGTGAGGGCGCGGGTGTCGGCGCCGCGGGTGCTCTGGGGGCGGGTGCGCGGGGTCTCCGCGCCGCCTGCCTCGTGCTGGGGCGGGACTTGAGGTGCTGTACTGGCCGGCACGTTCACGCCACCCCTTTGGCTGGTCTTGCTGGTCGACTGGGTCAACTACGGTCAACTCATCCGTCAAAAGCGGTCATAGCATCACAAGACATGTCCACTGTGTGCAAGCACCGCATAATGACGTGTTGAGTGCATGATGGTGGAAAAGGGGAGGTCACGCACCGAAAAAGCCCCCCGCCTCGACGACAGGGGGCCTCCGTACGAAGGGGGTAGGGGGGACTAGAAGGCGTAGTCCGCGATCACCCAGGTCGCGAACTCGCGCCACTGGGCGACACCGGCCTGGTGCGCCGGGTGCTCCAGGTACCGCTGGAGCGCGTCCGTGTCCTCGACGGCCGAGTTGATGGCGAAGTCGTACGCGATCGGCCGGTCCGTGATGTTCCAGTCGCACTCCCAGAACCTCAGCTCAGGGATCTGCCCGCCGAGCGCGCGGAACGCCTCGACCCCGGCGACGACACGCGGCTCGTCACGGGCGACGCCCTCGTCGAGCTTGAAGAGGACCAGATGGCGGATCACGCGAGGCTCCTAATTGATGAGTTCGGTCATGAACTGGCCGACTCCCTGGGCGGCGCTGGCAATGCCCTCGAACCCTACCTGCACGAGATCGGCGGCCCTCTCCGGAGAGGTGACGATCGTGTACAGCACAAAGACGGCGACCGCGTACAGCACGACCTTCTTCGCTTGCACCACTGCCCAGCCCTCCCCTGTTCCCCTGTTCCCCCGCCGTACGACCGCGCCACTCTAACCGAGCGCTTATGGACCAAGGGCCCGGAGATCGAGGTCTTTTGCCACCCCCCGGAAGGGTGACGGGCGAGCAGGATGGATGTCGAGCCCGGAGGATCTGGCAGGAATCCGAAGGGCTCGAGGAACCGGCCCGCACTGCGGGGTCCGCGCCGCGAGCTTCCCCCCGGCCGCGGCGCAGGACTTGTAGGACCGGTTCTCATCGGGGGGAGCGGCTTGTCCCCCCGATGCCGCTCCCCCCGTCCTACGGAAGAAGGCCCCGTCCGCGCCACGCGCGCGTACGGGGCCTTTGCCGTACGGGGGTTCCCCCCGGGTCCCGGGATACGCCGAAGGGCCCGGTGCTGATGCACCAGGCCCTTCGATCGAAGCGGTAGCGGAGGGATTTGAACCCTCGGTGACTTGCGCCACACTCGCTTTCGAGGCGAGCTCCTTCGGCCGCTCGGACACGCTACCGAGAGAGATCTTAGCCGAAACTTCCGCTGTGATGAAATCCGATTCCCGGCGCAGGTCGGAGCGGGGCAGCAGCCGGGGAAGGGGCCGGTCGGCGGGCGCGGTCGGCGGGTGTGGTCAGCGGGTGCGGAAGAAGGCCGTGAGCTGATCCGCGCACTCCTCGCCGAGCACACCGTGGACGACCTCGGGGCGGTGGTTGAGCCGCCGGTCCCGTACGAGGTCCCAGAGCGAGCCGGCCGCGCCCGCCTTCTCGTCCAGGGCGCCGAACACCACCCGCTCGACCCGCGACTGGACGAGCGCGCCCGCGCACATCACGCACGGCTCCAGGGTCACGACCAGCGTGCAGCCCGTCAGGCGCCACTCGCCGGTCGCCGCGGCGGCCCGGCGCAGCGCGAGCACCTCGGCGTGCGCCGTGGGGTCGCCGGCCGCCTCCCGCTCGTTGTGCGCGCGGGCGATCACCGAGCCGTCGGGCGCGAGCACGACCGCGCCGACCGGTACGTCACCGGCCGGCAGGGCCGCGTCGGCCTCGGCGAGAGCGAGCCGCATGGCGTCCCGCCAGGGATCCCGGACGGGATCGGGTACCGCGTGTGCCACTAGCGGACGGCCTCCAGGACCTCGGCCGCGCCCAGGGCGTCCGAGATCTCCGCGAGCGCGTCGCTCTCCAGCGCGAGCAGGTCGGCCGGCGCCATGCCGAGGTCGGCGAGGATCAGCCGGTCACCGACCGGGGCGGCCGGCACGGCCTCCGCGGCGACGCCGGTGTCCTCCTCCTCGTCGTCGTCCGTGGCGCCGTCGAGCGGCTCCCCGTCCTCCGTACCGTCCAGGTCCAGCGACTCGAGCTCGTCGACGATGTCGTCCAGGTCGTCACCGAGGATCTCCCGCGTGAGGATCTCCCCGTACGAGGAACGGGCGGCGGCGGCGCCGTCGGAGACGTAGATACGAGGGTCTTCCTCACCCTCGACGCGTACGAGCCCGAACCACGCGTCCTCCTGCTCGATGAAGACGATCACCGTGTCGTCGTCCGAGGCCTCACGGGCCAGCTCGGTCAGATCCGACAGGGTCTCCACGTCGTCGAGCTCCGTGTCGCTCGCTTCCCACCCGTCTTCGGTGCGCGCGAGCAGTGCGGCGAAGTACACCTGACTCTCTCCCACTGATCAGAGGTGTGACGATCCGGCGGCGCCCTGGTGATGCCCCGCCCAATCGGCATCGTGACAGAAACGACGCCCACAGGAGAGGTCTTCGGCTCTTGCGTCGTGCATCAGTCTGAACGACCCCGCGATCGGGCGGGCGTGCGACCCCGGCGCACGCAGGGGGCGCACAGCGGGACACGCCGGAGACACGCGGGGGGCTTCGCCGGGACTCGCCGGGGACGCGCCTGAAGCGCCCGGCCGGGGCCCAGCAGCGCGCCGGACGGGGCCCAGCAGCGCGCCGGACCGGGCCCGGCGGCGCCGCCGGGCGGGTCCGGCGGCGCGCAGAGCGGGTCCCGGGCGGGGTCTCGGCCGCGCGCCCGACCGGGGGGCCTCACCAGCGGAACGTGCGCATCCGCATGGCCTGGCGCATCCGGGCGGCCCGCGCCCGTCTCGGCTGGACGCGCTCGCGCAGCGCCTTGGCCTCATTCAGCTCGCGAAGGAACTGGGCGCGGCGCCTGCGGCGCTCCGCGTCCGTCTCCTGTGCCGGCTTGCGGGCCGCCCGCTCGGCGGCGCCCTTGGCCGGTTCTTCCAGGTCGGGCATCGGCACTCCACCCCATCGCTGGGTCCCCGTGACTCCCCCCGTGTCCCCACCTTCCCCCCACGGCATGGGTCGATGCCAGTGCGGGGCGGGCTACTGTTGAGTCATGCGTCTCCACGTCGTCGATCACCCGCTGGTCGCCCACAAGCTCACCACGCTGCGCGACAAGCGCACGGACTCCGCGACCTTCCGTCGGCTCTCCGACGAGCTGGTCACCCTGCTCGCCTACGAGGCCACCAGGGACGTCCGGACCGAGCAGGTCGACATCGAGACCCCCGTCACGCCCACGACCGGCGTCAAGCTGTCGTACCCGCGTCCGCTGGTGGTCCCGATCCTGCGCGCCGGGCTCGGCATGCTCGACGGCATGGTGCGGCTGCTCCCGACCGCCGAGGTCGGTTTCCTCGGCATGATCCGCAACGAGGAGACGCTGGAGGCGTCGACCTACGCCACGCGGATGCCGGAGGACCTCTCGGGCCGCCAGGTGTACGTCCTGGACCCGATGCTGGCGACCGGCGGCACGCTGGTCGCGGCGATCCAGGAGCTCATCAAGCGCGGCGCGGACGACGTGACCGCGGTCGTGCTCCTCGCCGCCCCGGAGGGCGTCGAGGTCATGGAGCGCGAGCTCGCGGGCACGCCGGTCACCGTCGTGACGGCCTCGATCGACGAGCGCCTCAACGAGAACGGCTACATCGTCCCGGGCCTGGGCGACGCGGGCGACCGCATGTACGGGTCCGCCGAGTAGCTCCTCAGCACTAGCACTTTCCGGTCGGTACGGGCGCGGGCTTGGTCAGGGCGACCAGGGCCGCGTCCGCCGTCGCTTTCGGGGACAGGGTCTTGAAGGCGGTTCCGATGATCAGGTCCACGTCCGCCGTGCCCCGGGTGTCCGTCTTGGTCGTGGCGCCCTTGAGCTGGGTGCCGAGGACCGGGAAGGCGCCCTTGGTGGCGGTCGTGGCGCCGAGCAGCAGGCCGGCGCCGGGGACCTTCTTGTCGTAGGCGGTGGGCGCGTTCCCCACCTTGCCGATCTTGAAGCCACGCTTCTTGAGTTCGTCCGCGGTCGACTTGGCGAGACCGCTGCGCGGGGTCGCGTTGTAGACGTTGACCGTGATCTGGGCGGGCTTGGGGAGGGCGACGGCGGGCGGGGCGGTCGCCTTGGGCGCGGGTTTGCAGTCGGCCTGTTTCCCGGCGGTCGTCTTCCTGCCCTCGTCGCCGGAGAAGACGTCGACGAGCTGGAGCGTGCCCCAGCCGGCCGCGCCGAGCACGACCACTGCGGCGGCGGACGCGAGGACGATCCTGCGCCGGCGGTGGGGGCGGCGCATGCGCGGGTAGACGTCCCCCGTGATGCGGTACTTTCCGCCCATTCCGGGGGGAGTGAGCATGCTCATGAACGCAGCGTAATGCCGCCCGTCGGCGATGCCTACTTGATGATCATGTGATCGCGTCCGGATGGGGGCGAACTGACTCCGAAAGGGTCAGTGGGAGCGGGGCCGGTCGGCGCCGTCTCAGTCCATTTCCAGGACGCGGGCGTGCAGCACCTGGCGCTGCTGGAGCGCCGCGCGGACGGCGCGGTGCAGTCCGTCCTCGAGGTAGAGATCGCCCTGCCACTTCACGACGTGCGCGAAGAGGTCGCCGTAGAACGTGGAGTCCTCGGCGAGCAGCGTCTCCAGGTCCAGCTGGCCCTTGGTGGTGACCAGCTGATCGAGGCGGACCGGGCGCGGGGCGACGTCCGCCCACTGCCGGGTGCTTTCCCGGCCGTGGTCGGGATACGGCTTTCCGTTTCCGATGCGCTTGAAGATCACGCGGAAAGCCTACCGGGCCAGCGGCTCCCGGCGCAGCCATGCGCGGGCAGTGGGATGCTGGTGCGAACCGTGACAAACCGGATGTGGGGTGTCGTGATGAGCGAGAGCGAGCAGCCACCCGTCGCCGGGACCACCGCCGGGATCGCCGCTGATATCGCCGCCGGGTACGCCTTCGAGGGCGCCGCACTCGATCTGGGGGCCCTGCTCTGGGACGGCGACTGTCACCCGGACGCGCCGATCCGCATCCCGCTGCCCGTCCTCAACCGCCACGGCCTGGTGGCCGGAGCCACCGGCACCGGCAAGACGAAGACACTCCAGCTGATCGCCGAGCAACTGTCCTCGCACGGGGTGCCCGTCTTCCTCGCCGACATCAAGGGTGACGTCTCCGGGATCTCGGCCCCCGGCGAGGACGGCGAGAAGATCCGCGAGCGGGCCGCCCAGGTCGGGCAGAGCTGGGCGGGCAAGGGCTTCCCCTGCGAGTTCTACGGGCTCGGGGGCACCGGCCCCGGCATCCCCGTCCGCGCCACCGTGACCAGCTTCGGGCCGGTGCTCCTCTCGAAGGTGCTCCAGCTCAACCGGACGCAGGAGCAGTCGCTCGGCCTGATCTTCCACTACGCCGACGCCAAGGGCCTGGAGCTCGTCGACCTCAAGGACCTGCGGGCGGTGGTCGCGTTCCTGGTCTCGGACACCGGGAAGGCCGAGCTGAAGGGGATCGGCGGGCTCTCGACGGTGACGGCCGGGGTGATCCTGCGGGCGCTCACGGCTTTCGAGCAGGAGGGCGCGGGCGGGTTCTTCGGGGAGCCGGAGTTCGACACGGCCGAGCTCCTGCGGACGGCGGCGGACGGACGCGGGATCGTCTCGGTGCTGGAGCTGCCGTCCGTACAGGACAAGCCGCAGCTCTTCTCGACCTTCCTGATGTGGATGCTCGCGGACCTCTTCCACGACCTTCCGGAGGTCGGCGACCTGGAGAAGCCGAAGCTGGTCGTCTTCTTCGACGAGGCGCATCTGCTCTTCAAGGACGCGTCGAAGGCGTTCCTGGAGTCGATCACCCAGACCGTGCGGCTGATCCGCTCGAAGGGGGTCGGCGTCTTCTTCGTGACGCAGACCCCGAAGGACGTGCCTTCGGACGTGCTCGCCCAGCTCGGCAACCGGGTGCAGCACGCGCTGCGCGCCTTCACCCCGGACGACGCGAAGGCGCTCAAGGCGACCGTACGGACCTTCCCGAACTCGCCGTACGACCTGGAGGAGGTCCTCACGGGCCTCGGCACGGGCGAGGCGGTGGTCACCGTACTGAGCGAGAAGGGCGCCCCGACGCCGGTGGCGGCGACCCGGCTGCGGGCGCCGGAGTCGCTGATGGGCCCGATCGACGCGGCGGCTCTGGACGCGGCCGTGAAGGGCTCGCCGCTGTACGGGCGGTACGCGGAGGCGGTGGACCGGGAGTCGGCGTACGAGAAGCTGACGGCCGAGCAGACCTCCGTACAAGAAGAGGCTTCCAGCCGAGCCGGAGAGGCCAGAGAGGCTGGAGAGGCCGGAGAAGCCGGACAAGCCGGACAACGGGAAACGAGGGCTCCTCGCTCGCGGAAGGAGGAGCCCTCGCTCGCCGAACAGGTCGTCGGCAGTGGGATCTTCAGATCCCTGGCGCGGTCGATCGGTACCCAGGTGGGCCGGGAGATCTCCCGGTCGATCTTCGGTACCGCGCGCCGCCGGAGGTGACGACCGGAGGCGACTGCCCGGTGGTGACTACTCGGTGACCTCGTGGTGGTCGTCGTGCAGGCCGCCGCCGCTGCCCGCGTCGCCCTCGGTCGGGACCGAGACGACCGGCTTGCGCAGGGAGGAGATGTCGTGGGCGTAGGTGCCCACGGCGTTGGCGATGACGTCGGTGTTCACGTCGAAGGCCGTCATGTTGACGTTGTTGATGTCGTCGCCCTTGGCGTGGTAGTTCACGTCGTACGCGACACCCGCCGTGCCGCCGAACTTGGCGGCCTGGCCTGCGGTCTTGATGCCCTCGGCGCCGGTGAACGTGCCGCCGGAGGGGATGCCGACCTCGATGAACGGGCCGTAGTCGGAGCGGCCGGTGAAGTCGGTGCCCTCGTGCGGGACTCCGCGCTTGTCCATGAAGTCGGTGATGTCCCGCTCCAGCTGGGCGGAGCCCTCGGGTCCTGCGCCCTCGCCGACGTTGTCCGAGTTGTCGCCGTCGTACACGAACAGGCCGTAGTTCGGCGAGGCGATCATGTCGAAGTTGAGGTAGAGCTTGATCTCGCTCTTGTCGAGCGCGGTGAGGTTCTTGACGTAGTGCTCGGAGCCGAGGAGGCCGTTCTCCTCGGCCGACCACCAGGCGAAGCGGACCTTGTTGCGGACCTTGTCCTTCGACTCGGCGAGCTCCAGAGCGGTCTGGAGGAGCCCGGCGGAGCCGGAGCCGTTGTCGTTGATGCCGGGGCCGGCGGTGACGGAGTCGAGGTGCGAGCCGAGCATCACGGTGTTGGCGGCGTTGCCGCCCTTGGTCTCCGCGATGACGTTGTTGGTGGAGCGCATCTCCTGGAGCTGGCGGATCTCCAGGGAGAGCGTGACCGGGCCCTTGGCGAGGTCGGCGGCGAGCGCCCCGCCCTCGGCCAGGGTGATGCCGCCCGTGGGGATCTTCCCGGAGGCCGCGTCGCCCAGGGTGCCGGAGAGGACGCCCTCGGCGTTGTTGTAGATGACGGCGGCGGCGGCACCGGCCGCGGCGGCGTTCTGCTGCTTGATCGCGAAGGCGCAGCCGCCGCGCTTGATCAGCGCGATCTTGCCGGTGAAGGTGTTGGAGGCGAAGTCGCCCGGCTCGCAGCCGGTGGTGCCGTCGGCGTCGACGGGCACGGCCGCGAGCGCCGCCGTGATGCCGCCGACCGGGGTGGACTTGGTGTACGTCATCGCCTTGATGTCGAGCGCGCGGGGCGCGGGGGCGACGACGGAGGCCTTCTCGGCGAGCGTCTGCGTGTACTCGAAGTCGAACCGCTGGTACGAGACGTTGTAGCCGGCCTTCTTGAGCTGCGTGTACACGTAGGCGGCGGAGGCGTCGTGCCCGAGCGAACCGGCGGCGCGGTGGCCGCCGGCCGAGTCGGCTATCGCCTGGAACTTCTGCAGGTGCTTGAAGGCGTCCTGCGCGGAGGTTTCGCGGACCAGCTTCTTCGCCAGCTTGGCGGCATCGCGGGCGGGTGCGGCCGTGGGGTCCTGCCCCGCGGTGGCGGGGGAGGCGAGGACCATGGGGGTGGCGAGGGCGGCGGCGGCCAGAATGGCTGCGGCGCGGCGCTGGGTAGCGTTCACAGAAGTCCTTCCCGTTACGGACGAGGTTGAGGGGAAGTTAGCGATCTGCGGTGCCTTCTGTGAACACCTTCTCCACAATTCCTGTCACGTTAAGCAGGATTGCAATGTGGAGTTGTCAATTCCCGGAGGTTTTGGGTTCTTTAGCGGCTTTCGCCGCTTTCGCAGCCGCCTTCATCTCCTGCTTGTGGGCCCGCACCTTCGCGAGTGACTCAGGCCCGGTGATGTCGGCGGCCGAGCGGTACGAGCCCTCCTCGCCGTACGACCCCGCCGCCTCCTGCCAGCCGCTGGGCCGCACCCCGTACCGCTTGCCGAGCAGCGCCAGGAAGATCTGCGCCTTCTGCTTGCCGAAGCCGGGCAGCGCCTGGAGCCGCGCGAGGAGCTCCTTGCCGGTCGCCGCGTCCGCCCAGACGGCCTCGGCGTCACCGCCGTACTCCTCGACGAGGAACCGGCAGAGCTGCTGCACGCGCTGGGCCATCGAGCCCGGGTAGCGGTGCACGGCCGGCTTCTCCGAGAGCAGCGCGGCGAACTCCTCCGGGTCCCGGGCGGCGATGTCGTGCGCGTCGAGATCGTCCGCGCCGAGCCGGGTGGCGATGGTGTACGGGCCGGAGAAGGCCCACTCCATCGGGACCTGCTGGTCGAGGAGCATGCCGACGAGCGCGGCGAGCGGGGACCGGCCGAGCAGCGCGTCGGCCTCCGGTTGCTGGGCGAGGTGGATCTCGGGACTCATGCCCCGATCATCCTGCCGTGGCCGACCGCCCGCCCGGTGGGTTCACCCCTTCGCGAAGCCGTCGAGGGCGTCGAGGAGATGGCGACGGGTCTCCTCGCCGCCCAGGTGACCCGCGCCCTCGACCACCCGCAGCTCGGCGTCCGGCCAGGCCTTGGCCAGCTCCCAGGCGGTGCCGAGGGGGCCCGCGAGGTCGCCGCGGCCGTGGACGAGGACGCCGGGGATGCCGGTGAGCCGGTGGGCGTCCCGGAGGAGCGCCCCCTCCTCGAGCCAGGCGCCGTGCGCGAAGTAGTGGCTGCAGATCCGGACGAAGCCGAGGCGGGTGTCGTCGACGCGGTCGGTGTACGGGGTGCCCATGCCCTCCAGGGAGAGCACGGCGTCCTCCCAGGCGCACCAGTCGGCGGCGGCCTTGCGCCGTACGGCGGGGTCGGGGTGGTTCATGAGGGCGGCGTAGGCGGCGACGAGGCCGTCGGCACAGTCGGCCCCGTCAGCCCTGTTAGCCGCGCCGGCCCCGTCGGCCGCGCCGGCCCCGTCGGCCCCGTCAGCCCCGTCGGCCACGCCAGCCCCGTCGGCCACGCCAGCCGCGCCGGCCCCCGCCCGGAAGCGCTCGTGGGCCTCCGGGAAGAAGCGGGCGACCCCCTCGTACAGCCAGCGGATCTCGGAGCGGCGGGTGGTGGTCACACCGTTCAGGACGATCGCGGAGACCCGCTCGGGGTGCGCCTGCGCGTACGCCAGGATCAGCGTGGAGCCCCAGGAGCCGCCGTACAGCAGCCACCGGTCGATCCCGAGGTGCTCGCGCAGCCGCTCCATGTCGGCGACCAGGTGCGCGGTGGTGTTCACGGCCAGGTCGGCGGCCGGGTCGCTCGCGTGCGGGGCGGATCGGCCGCAGCCGCGCTGGTCGAAGAGGACGAGCCGGTACGCCTCGGGGTCGAAGTACCGCCGACTGTGCGGGGACGACCCGGAGCCGGGCCCGCCGTGCACGACGAGCGCGGGCCGTCCCGCCGGGGAGCCGGAGACCTCCCAGTGAACTCGATTGCCGTCGCCCACGTCGAGCAGGCCCTGGTCGTACGGTGCGGGTTCCGGGTACATCCGGCCGAGCCTAGGGCCTGTCCGCCCATGTCCGCCGGGACCGGCCTACCGCCCCCTGACCCGTACCGTCGGGTCCTCGCACCACTCCAGGATCGACGCCCACTCCCCGTACCCCGCGTCGAGGTCGAGGTGCGCGCCGCTCGGCACGTGGTCCATGTCGAGGCCGAGCGGGACGCCGTAGTGCTTGCCGGCGCCCTCGGGGCAGTAGGGGTCGTCGTCCGCGTAAACGAGCCGGGCCCCGAGCCCCGTCTCCGCCAGGTCGAGCCCGTCCGCGAAGGCGGCGATGTCGGGGAACGACGCGGTCACGCCCGGCGAGGGCGGGGCGACGAGCAGCACGCGATCGGCGTCCGGCCTGCGCGCACCCGCCCGCAGCCACAGCAGCACGGACAGACTGTGCGCGAGCACCACGAACTCGCCCTCGTCCGGCCGCTTCCCGTGCTCCCCGAGAGCCGCGAGCCACTCGTCGAGAACGGGCGCGTCGGGCGCGGGCAACTGCGGATACCGCACCTCGTGCCCCCGCGCCCGCAACTCCCCGGCGAGCCAGCGCTGCCAGTGGCCGGGCGGACGGTGGTTCTGGTAGCCGTGGAGGATCAGATACGTGGTCATGGCACGATCCTGCGGTCGGCGCCCGGCCCCGGTCCACCACCGTCCGAGGGGCGGTCAGCCGCCCACGTACTCGCGCAGGTGACGTGCCGTCAAGGTGTCGCCCTTCTCGATGAGTTGGGCGGGTGTGCCCTCGAAGACGATGTGGCCGCCGTCGTGGCCCGCGCCGGGGCCGAGGTCGATCAGCCAGTCGGCGTGGGTCATGACGGCCTGGTGGTGCTCGATGACGACGACCGTGTTGCCGGCCTCAACGAGGCGGTCGAGGAGGGCGAGGAGCTTGTCGACGTCGGCGAGGTGGAGGCCGGTGGTCGGCTCGTCGAGGACGTAGACGGCGGCCTTCTCGGCCATGTGGATGGCGAGCTTGAGGCGCTGGCGCTCGCCGCCGGAGAGCGTGTTGAGGGGCTGGCCGAGGCGGAGGTAGCCGAGGCCGACGTCCTGGAGGCGGCCGAGGATCGTGCGGGCCTGGCTCTTCGCCGCGAGGGCCGTGAAGAAGTCGTACGCCTCCTCGATCGACAGGGACAGGACCTCGTGGATGTTCTTGCCGTTCAGCCGGTACGTGAGCACCTCGGGCGTGAACCGCTTGCCCTCGCACTCCTCGCAGACCGAGGCGACGCCCGCCGCGATGGCCAGGTCGGTGTAGACGAGCCCGAGGCCGCTGCAGCGCGGGCAGGCGCCTTCCGAGTTGGCGCTGAAGAGGGCGGGCTTGACGCCGTTGGCCTTGGCGAAGGCCGTACGGATCGGGCCGAGGAGCCCGGTGTACGTCGCCGGGTTCGAGCGGCGCGAGCCGCGGATGGGGGACTGGTCGGCGACGACGACCCCCTCGCGGCCGGGCAGGTTGCCGTGGATGAGGGAGGACTTGCCGGAGCCGGCCACGCCCGTGACCACGGTGAGGACGCCGGTCGGGATCTCGACGCTGACGTCCTTCAGGTTGTGCTGGGTGGCGCCGGTGATGGTGAGGGCGCCGGTCGCGGTCCGTACCTCGTCGCGGAGCTTCGCCCGGTGCGCGAGGTGGTTTCCGGTGAGGGTGCCCGAGGTGCGCAGGCCCGGCACGTTGCCGCTGTAGCAGATCTCGCCGCCCGCGGCCCCGGCCCGCGGCCCGAGGTCCACGACGTGGTCGGCGATCTCGATGACCTCGGGCTTGTGCTCGACGACGAGGACGGTGTTGCCCTTGTCCCGCAGGCGCAGCAGCAGGTCGTTCATGCGCCGGACGTCGTGCGGGTGCAGTCCGGTGGTCGGCTCGTCGAAGACGTACGTGACGTCGGTGAGCGGGGAGCCGAGGTGGCGGACCATCTTCACGCGCTGGGCCTCGCCGCCGGAGAGCGTGCCGGAGGAACGGTCGAGGGAGAGGTAGCCCAGGCCGATCTCGACGAGCGAGTCGAGCAGTTCGCGCAGCCCGGCGAGGAGCGGGGCCACGGAGGGGTCCTCTATCCGGCGGACGAACGCGGCGAGGTCGCTGATCTGCATCGCCGAGCACTCGGCGATGTTCACCCCGTCGATACGGGAGGACAGCGCGGCCCGGGTGAGCCGGGCGCCCTCGCACTCGGGGCAGGTGCGGAAGCCGACCGCCCGTTCGACGAAGGCCTTGATGTGGGCCTGGAGCGACTCCCGGTCCTTGGCGAGGAAGAGCCGCTGGACCTTCGGCACGAGGCCTTCGTAGGTGAAGGAGTTGCTGCCGACCTTCACCTTGCAGGACGGCTTGTGGAGGAAGTCCTCCCACTCCTGCTCGGTGAAGTCCGCGAGCTTCTTGTCGGCGTCGTAGAAGCCGGACTCGGCCATGATCCGCCAGTACCAGGAGTCCACGGCGAAGTTGGGGACGGTGATCGCGCCCTCGTTGAGGGACTTGGACCGGTCGACGAGCTCGTCGACGTCGATGTCCGAGATCTCGCCGGCGCCCTCGCAGCGCGGGCACATGCCCTCGGGCAGGTTGAAGCTGAAGGCGCCGGAGGTGCCGACGCGCGGGGTGCCGAGGCGGCTGAAGACGATCCGCAGCATCGTGTACGCGTCGGTGGCGGTGCCCACGGTGGAGCGGGAGTTGGCGCCCATCCGCTCCTGGTCGACGACGATCGCCGCGCTCAGGTTGTGCAGTCCGTCCACGTCGGGGCGGGCGAGGGACGGCATGAAGTTCTGGAGGAAGGCGCTGTAGGTCTCGTTGATGAGGCGCTGCGACTCGGCGGCGATGGTGCCGAAGACGAGGGAGGACTTGCCCGAGCCGGAGACGCCGGTGAAGACGGTGAGGCGGCGCTTGGGAAGGTCGACGTCGACGTTCCTGAGGTTGTTCTCCCGGGCCCCGCGGACCTGGATGACGTGGTGGCTGTCCGCTGCGACGGGGTGGTTCATCGTGCGCCCTCCGATGGTCGGCCTGCTTGCCGGGGAAGGGTACTCTATACACCGTACGAAATATGCTCCACCGGCTCTGAGCTGCGGAGATATGGCCTCTCAGGTGGGAACGGACGGACACGGCATGGCGGCGGCGAAGGGGAAGAACAGCAGCGGCGCGGGCGACCCGGCGCGCACCCTGGAACTCCTCTGGCGCGACGGATCGGCCGCCCCGGCGGGCCGGCGCGGCCCCCGGCAGGGCCTCACCGTCGACGCCGTCGTCGACGCGGCCGTCGCCCTCGCCGACGCCGGCGGGCTCGACGCGCTGACCATGCGCGCGGTGGCCAAGGACCTCGGCGTGACCCCGATGACGCTCTACACCTACGTCCCCGGCAAGGCCGAGCTCCTCGACCTCATGCTGGACGCCGTCTTCCTGCGTATGGACCGGCCGCCGTTCCACCCCGACGAACCCTGGCGGACCCGGGTCGCGGCCGTCGCCGACGCGAACCGGGCGCTGCACCTGCGCCACCCCTGGCTGGTCGAACTGCGGATCGTACGGGCTCCGTTGGGGCCGGGGGTGATGGACAAGTACGAGTACGAGCTCGGGGCCTTCGAAGGGCTCGGGCTCGACGACGTGGCCCGCGACTCGGCGCTCACGTACGTCCTCGGCTTCGTGCAGTCCGGCGCGCGGGCGGAACTGGACGCGCGGGCCGTGGCCCGCGAGAGCGCGATGTCCGACGGGGAGTGGTGGGACGCCCACGAACCCCTCCTCGCCCGGGTCCTTGACGAGACCCGGTTCCCGCTGGCGGCGCGGGTGGGGGAGGCGGCGGCGATCGCGTACGACGGGCTGTACGACGCGGAACACGCGTACCGCTTCGGTCTTGGGAGGGTGCTGGACGGGCTCGCGGCGCTGGGGGAGCGGGCGCGGTAGGGGTTCGGCCCTCAGGCGCGCAGGCGGAGGCTCCCGTAACCCTGACCCTCAGGCGCTCGGCCGGACGCTCCCGTAACCCTGTCCCTCGGGCGCGCGGCCGGACGCTCCCGTAACCCTGTCCCTCAGGCGCGCAGCCGGAGCAGCTCCCGTACGCCCGCCTTCAGACGGTCCGCCGACAGCTCCTGGTCGACCGTCAGGTGGTGCACGACGTCCGGGGAGAACGGCGCGAGCACCAGATGGGCGAGGAGCGCGCTGTCGGACCCGGGCAGCAGTCGCCCGACCAGCAGGGCCACATGCGTGTGCATCACCCGGTACGCGCCGCCGTGATAGCGGGCGCGGGGCGCGGCCGAGTGCGCGGCGAGCAGGATCTCGCGCTGCTCGCCGACCCGGTCGACGAGCGCGTCGAGGAAGGCGTCGAGCCGTTCGGCGGCCGGGGCGCCGGGGCCCAGCGGCGGCGGACCGCTCATGTACGCCTCCTGGAACTGGCGCTCGCGGTCGTCGAGGAGCGCCCACAGGAGCTGGGAGACGTCGCCGAAGCGGCGGTAGACGGTGCCGACGCCGATGCCGCTGGCGTGGGCGACCTGGTTCATGGTGACGGCCTCGGGGCCGTCCTCGGCGACGATCCGGGCGGCGGCGTCGAGGATCTTGCGCCGGTTGCGGGCCGCGTCGGCGCGCTCGGGGACGGGGGCGCCGACGGTGGGGAGCAGGCCGAGCAGCGGCGCCGTCGCGCCGGTGGCCTGCGGGTTCTCCGTGCTCATCTGTCGGCTCCTCTGCCCTTCGGGCGGGCGGTCGTCCCGTCTCCCCCGATCGGGTCGTTCCGGTACTCCCGGGTCGCTCCCTGAAGTGAGCATACCGGTTCCCCTTGCGAACCGGATAGCGATCCGTTTAACTTCATGGCATCGAAGCGGAAAGTAATCCGGTTGAGGAGAGTTCGCCATGTCCGTCAAGGTCGCCGTCATCTACTACTCGGCCACGGGTGCCGTCCACCAGCTCGCCCAGGCCGTCGCCGAGGGTGCGGAGAAGGCCGGAGCCGAGGTGCGCCTGCGTCGGGTGCCCGAACTCGCCCCCGACTCCGCCATCGACGCGAACCCGGCCTGGCGCGCGCATGTGGACGCCACCGGTGACGTGGAGGTCGCCGCCCTGGAGGACCTGGAGTGGGCGGACGCGTACGCACTCGGCTCCCCGACGCGCTTCGGCAACGTGGCCGCCCAGCTGAAGCAGTACGTCGACACCACGGGCGGGCTCTGGCAGCGCGGCGTCATGGCGGACAAGCCCGCGACCGCCTTCACCAGCGCGCACAACCCGCACGGCGGCAACGAGTCGACGCTGCTCGCGCTCTACAACACCTTCCACCACTGGGGCTCGGTCATCGTCTCGCCCGGCTTCACCGACCCGTCGGTGTACGCGGCCGGCGGCAACCCCTACGGGACCGCGCACCCGGGTGCGAACGGCGCCCCCGACGAGAACGTCCTCCAGGCCGCCCGCTACCAGGGCACGCGCCTCACGAGGATCGCGAAGCGCCTGAAGGGGCTCGCGGAGGACTGATCCGGTCGGGCCGTGGCGCGGACGGGGATGGGGACGCGGACGCGCGTAACCCCCGGGGGAGGCCCCTCGGGGGTTACGTGCGTTCAGGCGCGGGCGAGTGACACGTGCGAGTGGCGTGCGCGAGCTACGCCAGCGACAGGAACAGCTTCTCCAGCCTGGCCCGCGTCGCATCGCGGTCCTCGCCGTTCGCGCGGCCGTCCTCGGCCTCGGCCAGGCACTGCTGGAGACCGGTCGCGATGATCGCGAAACCGGCCCGGTCGAGGGCCCGGGAGGCGGCGGCCAGCTGGGTCACGACCTCCTCGCAGTCCCGGCCCTCCTCGATCATCCGGATCACACCGGCGATCTGGCCCTGGGCCCGGCGGAGCCGGTTCAGGACCGCCTTGAGCTCCGCACCCGCGAGATCCAGTTCCACAGTCAGCCACTCCTCACAGATACCCCAGGGGGTAATTTAATCCCCGCACGGGGTTCCGTCGAAGACCAAGGATGACACCTGACATGAACGCCCCCCTCCCGCTCGACCCGGACCAGGCCCGCGCCCGGCTGGCCGACCTCACCGTCGTCGACGTGCGCACACCCGGCGAGTACGCCTCCGGGCACGTGCCCGGCGCGTTCAACGTCCCGCTCGACCGGCTCGACCTGGCCCTGCCCGCGCTCCGGGAGGCGGCGGGCAGGGGCGGCGGACTGCTGGTCGTCTGCCAGTCCGGCGGCCGCTCGTCCACAGCCTGCGCCCGGCTCGCGGCCGCCGGCGTCATCGCGTACGACCTCGACGGCGGTACGAGCGGCTGGGCGGCGCGCGGTCACGGCCTGGAGCGTCCGGCGGGCGTCCGGGCGAAGCCGGTGTGGGCGATGGACCGTCAGGTCCGGCTGGTCGCGGGGGCACTCGTCCTGCTGGGGCTCGCCCTCGGGCTCCTGGTCCACCCCGCGTTCCAGCTGCTCTCGGCGGGCATCGCGGGCGGGCTCGTCTTCTCGGCGCTCACCGACACCTGCGGCATGGCCCTGCTGCTCGGGAGGCTCCCGTACAACCGGGGGAGGGGGAGTGCGGGCGCGGGGGGCCTGGACGCGACCCTGGCCCGGCTGCGTCAGGGCGCGGGGGCGTAACGGCGGAGGAACGTCTCCACCCCGTCGACTACCAGCCGCTCGCTCAGGTCCTCGGTGAGCTCCGTCCCGTACTGCTCGAACACCATGTGCGGGAAGACGAGCAGCGAGTAGAGCTGGAGGACGGCGACCTCCAGGTCGGGGATGTCGAGGCGGCCCCGGTCGGCGAGGGTGCGCAGGGCGTCCGCGACATCGGGGTGGTGGCCGGCGGGGCCGTGCGCGCGCCAGGCGCGGCCCAGCTCGGGGAAGCGGTGGAGTTCGGTGGCGACGAGGGTGCGCAGGGCGCGGCCCTCGGCGTCGGTGCGTACGGCCAGGCCCCAGGCGCGGCCGGCCTCGGTCAGGGCGGCCTTGAGCGTGTCGGGCCCTTCGGCGTCGACGAGCCGCGCGAGGTCGGGCCGGCGGGTCGCGCCGCTGCCCGCTGTTCCGCCGCTGTCGGCCGTACCGCTGTCGGTCGTCCTGCTGTCGGCCGTCCCGCCGTCGGCAAGGGGCTCGTCGAGGGCGCCGGCGACGACGGCGGTGAAGAGGGCTTCCTTGCTGCCGAAGTGGTTGTAGACGGTCACCTTGGAGACGCCGGCCTCGGCGGCGATGGCGTCCATGCCCACACCGAAGCCCTCGCGGAGGAAGAGCGCGCGGGCGGCCCGCACGATGGCCTGCCGCTTCCGGGCGGCGCGGGCGCCGGTGGGGGCGGGCTTGGCGGGTTGGTCGTCCATGCCGGTCACCCTACCCAATGAACTGTACTCTTGAGTTCAACTGTACTGTGCCGTACAGTTCAGTTATGCCCACTCCAGAGCCGCCCACCGCACCCTCCCCTGCCCACCCGCACCCGCACGCGCCCTCCAACCCCGACCCCCACCCCGACGCTCTCCACCCCGATGCCCCGCCCCCCGACCCGCGCCGCTGGACCGCCCTCGCACTGATCTGCGCGGCCCAGTTCATGCTGGTCCTGGACGTGACGGTCGTGAACGTCGCCCTGCCCGCCCTCGCGAACGACCTCGGCCTCGAGCGCACGGCCCTGACCTGGGTCGTCACCGCGTACACCCTCTGCTTCGGCGGGCTCATGCTCCTCGGTGGCCGGCTCGCCGACGCCCTCGGCGCACGCCGTGTCCTCCTCACGGGCCTTGCGCTGTTCACCGCCGCGTCCCTGGCCTGCGGCCTCGCGCCGAACGCCACCGTCCTGCTCGGCGGCCGCGTCGCGCAGGGCGTCGGCGCCGCGCTCCTCTCGCCGGCGGCGCTCGCCCTGGTCACCACCCTGTTCCACGGCCGTGAGAGGCCGAAGGCCCTGGGCGCGTGGGCGGCCATCGGCGGCACGGGCTCAGCGGTCGGCGTCCTCCTGGGCGGCGCCCTGACGGCGGGCCCGGGCTGGCCGTGGATCTTCTACGTGAACGTGCCCGTCGGCGTGGCCCTGCTGCTCGCGCTGCCGAAGGTCGTACGGGCCACCGCACCACGGCGGGGCGAAGGCGGCGGCCTGGACATCCCGGGCGCCCTCCTCGTGACGGCCGCGACCGGCGCTCTCGTCTACGGCCTCGTCCGGGCGGGCGACTCCGGCTGGACGTCCGCCGCGACGCTCCTGCCCCTGCTCGGAGCCTTCGCCCTGTACGGAGCCTTCGCGGCGGCCGAGCGGAGGAGCCGTACCCCGCTGATGGACCTCCGGATGCTCACCCGGCGCCCGGTCGTCGCGGGCTCGTTCCTCATGCTGGTCGCGACGGCGCTCCTGATCTCGTTCTTCTTCCTGGGCTCGATGCGGCTCCAGCACGTCCACGGCCTCGACGCCCTCCGCACGGGCCTCCTCTTCCTCCCGGTCGCGCTCACCACGGCCATCGGCGCCCACCTGGGCTCCCGTCTGGTGGCGACGGCCGGCCCGCGCGCCTGCGCGACGGGAGGCATGACGGTCGCGGCACTCGGCTGCCTGCCGCTGGCCCTCCTGAGCCCCGACTCCGGCCCCTGGACCACGCTCCTGCCGGCCCTCGCGACGGCGGCGCTGGGCCTCGGCGCGGTCTTCGTCACGGCGACGACGACGGCCCTGGGCCTGATCACCCCGCACGAGGCGGGCCTCGCGTCCGGCATCGTGAACACGTTCCACGAGCTGGGCGGCTCCATCGGCGTGGCCGTCGTCTCCACCGTCGCCCTGGGCGCCACGACCCCCACCCCGGACGGCCTCACGACCGCGTTCACCCTCTGCACCCTGGCAGCGGCGACCACGGCCCTCGCGTCCCCGTTCCTCATCCCCCGAGGCCGCCCCCACCTGACGGGCGGCCCGCACGGAATGCACTGACTCAGCCGGCGACGGCCGAGCCGGCGACCGGCCGTCCCCGCACGGGCCGTCGCTGCTCGAACTGACTCACCTGCGCCACGACGGAGCCGTAGAAGCGGTCGACGGCCTCGTCGATGCTGCGAATGAACCCCGACTCCGTACTGCCCCGACTGCTGCCCATGCCCTTGAACAGGGACAGCCGGAAACCGGTGATGTCCATTCCGTCCTTGGGCAGCAGGTCCCCCGGCTCGGGGCGGAGCCGCTCCAAGGTGCCCCGGGGTCCACTCCTGCCCTCCAGCAGGGTCTCCACGTGCAGGTCGGCGGGCGCGTCGTCCAGTACCCGCAGGAGCCGCTTCGCGACCGACAGGGGATAGCCGCCGTCCGGGGCGGGAACGTCGATGGAGGTACGGATCTTCCCGGTCCTGAGATCCGCGGTGATGGACAGGATGCTCTGTGCGCCGTCGACACGCAGCTCGGCGGAGAGCTTCCCTTCCTCGCAGAGCCGGTCGGCCAGTTCGGTGCGACGGGACTTCGGATCGGAGCCGCGCCTGGCCCGCTGCACCGGCAGGGCCTTCTGCCCGAGCTCGCCGCCCAGGCGCAGACAGACCTGGCGGATCAGCCGCTCCCAGCTCTCCACGACCTCCACCGCGCGAGGGTCCCCCTCGCACAGGGTCTCGCTGTCGATCCCGTTGCGTACGGGGACCCAGGACGGCCCCATGTTCTGGAAGCCGTGACAGCCGGAGTTCTCGTGCTGGAGGTAGTGGAGCAGCTCCTGCAGGAGCCAGGCGTGCGCGGCATTGCCCACGCCCTCGTGGCGGATCAGCATCTGGGCCTGATGGGCCACCTCCGCCCACGAGAGGTGCCAGAGCGAGACCTTGTGCTTGCGCCTGCCGTCGGTCTTGACCTCGACGAGCGGAGTGCCCTCCAGGGCCACGTCGTTGGAGAGCGTGATGACGGCCTCGTACCCGCGCCTCGCGGCGATGTCCATGTAGTTCTGGACCTGCTCGGACTTCAGGGGATTGCCGTTGGTCTTGGTCTCGACGAGCGCGGTCCAGAGCTTGCCCGCCCGTTCCGTCCTGATGACCCCGTCCGGGCGCTTCGGACTGTCACCGTGCGGGAGCGACACCTCGGTGAACGTCTGCATCCGGCCGGCCGGAGCCCCGAATCCCGCGGTGAGCCGGCGGCCGAACTCCGGTACCTCGGCCATGACGGAGAGGAGGACCGAGGTCGCGCGTACCTCGCGCTCGCGGTCGCTCTTGTAGGACGGGACGGGGAAGAGCCGGGCGGGCTTCCAGGAGTCGTTCTCCGCCAGGGACTTCTTCGGTGCTTTGGGGAGCGTGACCTTCTTCTTGGCCGTGCGCGTCCCGCGGCTGCGTGTCGGCCGGGGCGTCTCGCCGGCGGGGGACGGGGCGGGGCCCGCCGCCCGCGTCGTGGAGTCGGTGGGCTGCGTGGGGATGGGGATGAGGGTACGGACAGCGGCATCGTCAGCGGCGTCGGCGTCGGCGTCGGCGTCGGCGTCGGCGTCGGTGTCGGCGGAGGCCGGTGGGCGGGGGCGCGCCTCGTCGGCGTCCTCACCTGGGCCGGCCGCGGTCGCGGAGAGGGGGACCGCGCCGGAGAGGCCCGGGACCTCGTCCTCGCCCTCACCTTCGTCCTCGCCCTCGTCAACGGTGATACCGAAGTCGGTGGCGAGACCGGAGAGACCGGTTTCGTACCCCTGGCCCACGGCACGGAACTTCCACTCCTGGTTCCGCCGGTACAGCTCGCCGAAGATGAAGGCCGTCTCGATCGTGGCGTCCGGGATGGAGAAACCGAGCAGGGCCTCGCCCGAGCGGTCGGTGACGGTCATGCGCAGGTCGTTCAGATCGCCGAAGCAGCCACCGCCGTACTGGCTGGCCGCCACGACGACGGTGGCGACGTCCTCTGGGATGGCCGTGAGGTCCAGGCTGATCCGGTCCTCGCTACCGTTCTCGGTGGGGACCTTTCCCAGCAACTGCACGCTGCCGTCCTCAGCGGCGGGATGGTTGTAGAAGTAGAAGTCCGCGTCACCGCGGACCTTGCCGTCGCCGTCGACCAGCAGCACCGAGACGTCCGCGTCGCCGTCCCCGGTCGTGCTGCTCCAGCTCAGACCGACGACGACCGATCCCGCGTCGTCGCTGAGGGAAGCCAGCCCGATATTGGCTCCCTTGGACATCTCGTGCATGCGTCCCCCCGGACCTCTCGCGATGTGATGTGCGCCTCAGGGGAACCGTAGCGTCCGCAACAGGAGGGTGGGGAGGGAAAGTGAAACCCGGACGAACCTCACCTCCCTCCCCGCGCCCCTCAGTCCTGAGTGGGTCCCGTCTCGTCGATCGGGCGGATGACCACCGGGTACTCCGGAGCCCCGGCCGGCTGCGGGCAGCGGGCTACCCGGGCGGCGATCTCCGTCACGCGCTCCAGGGAGGCGCAGTCGAGGACCCAGTAGCCGGCGATGACCTCCTTGGTCTCCGCGTACGGGCCGTCCGTGACCAGGGGCTTCCCGTCTCCGTCCAGGGACACGAACCGGGTCGTGGACGGGGCTGCGAGGCCCTGCCCGTCGATCATCTCGCCGGACGCCGACAGTTCCTCGTTGATCGCGTTCATGTGGTCGAACATCGCCTTGAGGTCGGCCTTGCTCCAGGCCGGACTGCTCGCGGCGGGGCGGCCCACCATGGCCTCGTAGTCGGCCTCCGCGCCCTGCACCATCACCAGATACTTCATGGCGTCCTCCTCGTGTGCGTCACTGCCTCTCGCAGGAGAGTCGGAGCCGGGGGCCGGTTCTCGACACCGCGCGGGCAGCGGCCGCGAAAACGGGAGAAATCACCCGCCCGCACCATGATTCCGGTGTGAACGCCTTCAGTTTCTCCGCCGCCTTCATCGCCTTCTTCTCCGTCGTCGGCCCCCCGAAGGTCCTTCTCGCCTTCGCCGGCCTCGCCCAGGTCCACCCCGCCCGCCAGCTGCGGACCATCGCGCTGATCTCCTCCGGCGCGGCCGTCCTCGTCGGCCTCGTCACCGGCATCACCGCCCCGTGGCTGCTCGACGTCTTCCACATCAGCACCCCCGCGCTCCAGCTCGCGGGCGGCGTCATCTTCTTCATCTACGCCGTCGGGCTCGTCCTCGGTCTCCACCTCGGCTCCACCACCACCCACCAGGACGCCCCCGACCTGACCAGCGGCGTCCGCGAGCTGCTCATGCCGTACGTCGTGAGCCCGCTCGCCATGACCGCCGTACTCATCGAGGCGGCGGCCCGCGACTCCTTCAGCTGGCGCTCCACGGTCGTCGGCGCGTACGTATCCGTCATCGTCCTCGACGTGATCTGCGTCCTGCTCCTCACCCGGGTCCTGCGCCGCACCCACCACGCCACGATCGAGCTCCTCGGCCGCCTGCTCGGCCTGCTGCTCGCGGCGGTCGGCGTCGACCTGGTCCTGGACGGCCTCTCGGACCTGGGCGTCCCGGGCCTGTACACAAGACACTGAGCCGCCGCGGACACTGAGCCGCCGCGGACCCGCGCGCATGAGGGACCCGCGCCGGAGCCCGCCCCGGAGGCGGCCCCGGGGCAACATCCAGCTAGGGCTTGTCCCTGAGCAGCTCGCCGGACGAGCAGTCGAAGGGGCGACAGCCGAGGGCACGGGAGATCTGGAAGATCACAGGGAGCACGTCGTCCTCCCTGCCCCGGGCATCCTCCCCGCCCCGGACATGGAGCATGACCGAGTCGACGGGGTCGCGCTCGCCGATACCGAGTTCGATCACCCACGTCGGACCGAGCAACTCGCCCCACGTGGGATCGGTCAGGTCGACCTCGCCCACGGCTGCCCTGAGTGCCTGGTGGACGGCGGACCGGGTTCCGACGGGAGGCGGCTCGTGATCGACGGGCAGGTCGTCGATCGAGGTGAGCTCCGCGGGAAGCGGCAACAGAAGAACGTCCCAGCTCATGGCACTCCCCACCCGAGATTCACGAGAGACGCTATCTGCCGGCACCGACACTCGCCCACCCCCAGGGCCCACCCCGGAGGCCCGCCCCGGGGCCCCACCCCGGACCCCGCCCCAGGGCCCGCCCCAGGATGGGGCCGTGGCCCCCTCACTCAGCCGCCCGCTCCTCCACCGGCCGCCGCCGTACCGCCAGGTCGGTGAGGGCGGGCGAGCGCCAGGCGCCGTCCGGCTGGTAGAGGTTCGTCCCCGGCGGCACGATCGCGTCGATCCGGTCCAGTACGTCGTCCGTGAGGAGGACCGGCGCGCCCTTCAACAGCCCCTCCAACTGCTCCATCGTGCGCGGCCCGATGATGACCGAGGTCACCGCCGGGTGCGCGGCGGGGAAGGCGATGGCGAGCTCGGGGAGGGTGCACCCGATCTCGTCCGCGAGTGCGACGAACTCCTCGACGGCGTCGAGCTTGGCGGCGTTGCCGGGGAGCGAGGGGTCGAAGCGGTGCGGGGTGAGCGCGGGCCGGCCGCTGGTCAGATCGATGGGCTGCCCCTTCCGGTACTTGCCGGTGAGGAAGCCGGAGGCCAGCGGGCTCCAGGTCAGCACGCCCATCCCGTAACGCCGCGCGACGGGCAGGACGGAAGCCTCCACGCCCCGCGCGAGCAGCGAGTACGGCGGCTGCTCGGAGCGGAAGCGGCGCAGCCCGCGCCGCTCGGCGACGGCGTGGGCCTCGACGATCTCCTCGGCGGGGAAGGTGGAGCAGCCGAAGGCCCGGATCTTCCCCTGGGAGACGAGGTCACCGAGGACGTCGAGGGTCTCCTCGATGTCCGTACGGTGGTCGGGCCGGTGGACCTGGTAGAGGTCGATCCAGTCGGTGCCGAGCCGCTTGAGGCTGTTCTCGACGGCCCGGGTGATCCAACGGCGGGAACTCCCGCCCCGGTTGGGGCCCTCGCCGCCGACCGGGAAGTACACCTTGGTGGCGAGCACGGTATCGTCGCGGCGGAGCGGGTCGCGGAGCGCCTTGCCGACGATCTCCTCGGACTCGCCGGCCGAGTACATGTCGGCGGTGTCCACGAAGTTGATGCCGCGGTCGAGGGCGGCGTGGATGATCCGTACGGACTCCTGATGGTCCGGATTGCCGACGGCACCGAACATCATCGTGCCGAGGCAGTACGTACTGACTTCGATCCCGGTCCCGCCGAGTACCCGATAGCGCATGGGCGCACTTTAGGAACTGGAGTGCGCTCCAAGGCAAGAGGGGGAGCGGGGAAGTTCCCGCGACCGGTCATCGAGGAAGTCGACGATCAGCCGGTGCAGGACCCGGGGCCGCTCAAGATGCAGGTCGTGGCCGGTGCCGGGCAGGCTCGCGCCGTGCAGCCAGGGCATGACCCGGACCATCTCCGCGTACTCCTCGCCGCCGATGATCCCGCCGTGTTCGCCCTGTCCGAGGACCGCGAGAGTGGGGCAGGTGACGGCGGCCCACTCGTCCCAGAAGGCGCGGGTGGCGTTCTCGTCGAGGGACCGCACCATGACCTCGGGGTCGAACCGGGGCCACAGCCCGTCGGCACGCTGTTCGAGCCCGCGCGCCCATCCCTCCCCTACGGGTTCCTTGCCGCCGCCCAGATACGCGGCGGCCGCCTCCCGCGAGGGGAACGGCACCGGCCACCCCCGCAGCCAGCCCCCGATCTGCTCCTGGACACCGGAGCCGGCCCCGCCGGGCCCGGCCTCGACGAGGACGAGGGCGCGCGGCAGCCCGGGGTGGGCGGCGGCGGTGAGAAGGGCGGTGCTCCCGCCGAGCGACTGACCGACCAACACGGGCCGGTCGAGGCCGAGTTCCTCGACGACGGCGACGACGTCCGCGACGTAGGCGGCCCGCGAGACGTCCCCCGGGTGCCGCTCGCTGCCGCCGTGCCCGCGCTGGTCGAAGGCGACGACGCGATGGCCGGAGTCCCGCAGCAGCCGGGCGGTGGCGTCCCACTCGCCGGCGTGCCCGGCGAGCCCGTGAAGAAGGAGCACGTCGGCACCGGCACCACCCCGGTCACCACGGTCGCCCCACTCGCGACAGAGCAGCCGAACCCCACCCTCACGCACCACGACCAGCTCGGACGAGAAAGAAGAAGTCATCCCCCATGATCGCCTGACGCCGAATCCTCTACGGGTTGAGCAACTGGTCGGCGACGGTGGTGCGGGCGTAGAGGACGGAACGCCCGCTGCGGTGGGCGGTCACCAGGCCGGCGTTCCGCAGGGCGATGAGGTGCTGGGAGACCCCGGCCGCGGACAGTCCGCACTGGGTGGCGAGCTGGGTGGTGGAGGCGGGTGTGTCGAGTTCGGTGAGGAGCAGGGTCCGGGAGCGCCCGAGTACGGCGGCGACGGCGTCGGTGGCGTCGGCGGTACGGGTCTCCCAGACGGCGCCGAACCCCCGCGCCGGATAGGCGAGTTGGGGTGGATCGGGATGAACGGACCGGGTGAGGACCTGGGGCCACGCGAAGACGGACGGAACGAGCAGCAGCCCGGATCCGGCCTGGTCGCGACTGAGCGAACAGTGACGCCGTACGAGACGCAGGGTGCCGTCGTCCCAGCGCACGGTCTCGTGGAGTTCGCTCAGGACCCGCGCGGAACCGTGTTCGGCGACCTGCCGGGCCCGGTGGAAGACATCCGCCTCCAGGACCTGCTGGATCCGGGCCCAGTAGGGGGCGAGGGCGAGCTCCCAGTAGGTCTCGATCTCGTCGGCGACCTTGGGGAGGGCGGCGGCGGGATCGTCGTACAGCAGGCGCGCCCTGACCCCGGCCTCCGCTTCCCTCCCGAGCCGGCCGAGATCGTCCCGTACCTGGTCGGCGGGGGTGCGGCGGATGGCGTCGAGTTCGGCGCCGAGGGTGGGGAAGGGCCCGGCGGGGGTGGGGTTGAGGAAGTCGGCGAGATAGCCGTGCGCGGGCACGAGCGCGGCGAGCCACCCACGGTCGATCCCGGCCCGGGAGATCCGCGGCCGGACCTGATCGGACCAGCGGCGGTGGGGCGCGGAGTCGGGGCGGCGGGCGAGGAGCCGATAGCTGGTCACGACCTCCCACATGGGGGAGACGGCGAAGCGGGTCTGGGCGAGGTCGGCGGCGGAGAAGCTGAGTCCGGATTCCACAGGTGTGCACGTCCTGGATGCGAGGTGCGAGTGGGAGGAAGGAGAATTGGATTCGGCCTGAGCTTAATCAATGGAGGGCAACGGTAGGCCAGGCGCAGTCTCCTCCCATGCCCTCACCTTCAGCCTCGCCCTCGTCCCCGTCCTCGTCCTCGTCCTCCCTCATCCCGTCCTCGTTCCGAGACCTCCCGCCTGTCGTGTGGACGATCTTCGCCGGAACGATCGTCAACCGCCTCGGGTACCTGGTGACCCCGTTCCTGGTCTTCTTCCTCGCCTCGCGGGGAGTGACCGGCGCCGAGACCTCGTACGTCCTCGGTGCCCTCGGCGCGGGCAACCTCCTCGGCCCCGCGGTCGGCGGCATCCTCGCCGACCGCATCGGGCGCCGCCCCACCATGCTGATCGGCCTGATCGGCGCGTCGGCCGCGCAGGGGGCGCTCTTCCTCGCGCCCGGCGTGTGGACGATGGCCGCGGCGGCGCTGCTGATCAGCGCGGCGGGCAGCACGGTCTCGCCGGCCGCGTCCGCGCTGCTGGCGGACGCCGTCGACAGCGAGCGCCGGCAGCGCGCGTACGCCCTCTTCGGCTGGGGCGTGAACATCGGCACCGCCGTCGCGGGCATCCTGGGCGGCTACCTGGCAGCGCAGGGCTACTGGCTCCTGTTCGCGGTCGACGCGGGGGCGATGCTCGCGTACGCGCTGGTGGTGGCGTTCCGACTGCCGGAGGCGAAGCGGACGACGACGCCGCGGACGCCGGGGGCGAAGAAGGACGGCATCGGCTACGGCGTGGTCCTCCGGGACCGCCTGGCCCTCCTCCTGCTCCCGCTCTTCGGCGTCCAGCTGTTCGTGTACTCGCTCACCGAGGTCGCCCTGCCGCTGGCCATCCGCGACAGCGGCCTCTCGCCGGCGGTGTACGGGGCGATGGCGGCGGTCAACGCGATCCTGGTCGTGGCCCTGCAGCCCTTCGCGACGTCCTGGCTGGCCCGGTTCCCGCAGCTCGCGGTGCAGGGGGCGGGCAGCACGCTGATCGCCGTGGGGGTCGCGCTCACCGGCCTGGCCGACGGCATCGTCGGCTACGCGGTGTCGGTCGCCGTCTGGTCGCTGGGCGAGGTGGTGGTCGCCGGCATCGCCGCCGGTGTCGTCGCCAACCTGGCCCCGGCCCACGCCAGGGGCCGCTACCAGGGAGCGTTCAGCTGGACCTGGGGAACGGCCCGCTTCGCGGCCCTCACCCTGGGCGTCACGACCTACACGACGCTGAGCCCGACGGTCCTGTGGTGGACGGCCCTGGTGGCGGGAACGGCCACGGCGGCGGCGACGGTGGCGCTGAGGACCCGGGTCGACGCCCGCACGGCCCACGAACTGGCGGCGTGAACGGGCGGCGTGAACGGGCGCGCTACTTCCCCTCGGCAAGGGTGTGGGCCACGAGCGCGTTGGCGTGCCCGTGACCCAGCCCGTGCTCGGCCTTCAGCCAGGAGACGAGCTCCATGTGCTTGGTGAGCGGCGAGGAACGGATGAGCTCCTGCCACTCGGAGATCGGGCGCCCGTACTTCTTCTCGATGGAGGGGAAGTAGCTGGCGGGACCCTTGACGACGTTCTCGGCCATGGGAAAGCTCCTGATGAGGTGGGCGGGGGGTGGTAACTGAAGAGAAGACCCCCACTCCACCGGGAACTCATCGCAATGCGCAAGATCAATCTCGCCGGATGTGCTCCGGATCGATGTGCCGCCGCACCATGGGCACGGAGGCGAGCGCGGCCGCGCACAGCACCCCGAGCGCACAGGCGAACAGCAACGGCAACCCCTCCCAGTCCCAGTGCACCGCGCCACCCCCGGTGATCAGGTAACTGGACTCGGCAAGCCACCCGGTAACGATGGCCGCCCCCAGCCCCACAACCAAGGGCAACAACACCTGCACCACCTGCACCACCCGCAACGTCCCGGCCCGAGCCCCCAACAACGCGAGCGCGGTCACCTGCCCCCGCCGCTCCATGGCCCGATCGGCGACGGACACGACGAACGCGGCAACCCCGATGACAAGCCCGAGCACCATCCCGACGGCGAGAAGACTGCGGATGACGGTGAGCTGAGCGAGGGAGTCGATGACGATCCCGACGGGATCGACGGAGGCGGTGGGAGCGACGGCCCCGATGCCGTCGAGGACGGAGCGGATGGTGGCGGGGTCGGCGTCACTTAGCAGAACGAGATGGCCCTCTGACAGGACAACTCCAGGAGGAAGCAGTGACGGCGGAATGAGTAGGCTCGGCCCGAAGAAGTGCGAGGGTTGGTAGGCCCGAACCGCGACACTTGCCTGGGGGACGGTGACATCAAGCTCTCGTCCGTTGCTCAACAGAAACGCAAAGGTTCGTCCCGGGACCGCTGCGGCGTCGATGGAGAAGTTCTGATCTTGGATCCGTAGCACCTTGTGCTCTGTACACCCCGCTGTCTTCTCGACGAAGGCGGCGAGCTGCTGGCACGTGGCAACCACGGCGGATGTTCGGGGACGATCGTCTTCGAATGATGTGTGTTGCAATGAAGCGGAAGACATCACGTGGGCGCGCACACCTGCAACTTCGGGCGCCTCTAGCTTCTGGCCGGTACTCAGGTGACTGAACGGAATACCGTACTCCTGGACAGGGCTGGTGGAACGGCTCACTTGGTCCAGCTCGACGAGCACGCCTTGAGTGAGCGAGGCTCCGAACACCAGCAGCACGAGTCCCGTGGTCACCCGCAACGATGATCCTGGATCGACCTCTGTACGTCGCATCGCCAACGCCACCGGCAGCGACTTGGCCGTTCCCGCGATGCGCCGGGCCAGCCATGCTGTGATCGGCGCCAGCCCGAATACGAGTCCCGCACCGGTCAACAGCACGGCGCCAGGCACCAACACGGAATTGGCCGACCCTCCTGACGGGTCCCGCCCCATCGCGCTGAGCACGCAGTACCCGCCGATGACCCCGATTCCCGGGATCAGCAGCAGCATCCCCGACTTCTTCGGCGGCTTCCGTTCCCCAGTGCGCCGCACACTGATCGGCGTAAGGGCGGCCCTGCGGGCGCTGTTCTGCCCCACGAACCATGCGAGCGCCGGACAGCCCAGGAGACACACGGCAAGGGTCAAGCCCGGCGGCCGGCCATCCGCCGGATACCAGTGCAGTCCAGGCAGCCCGACCCGCGCCATGATCTCGTTGGTCCCGAGATACCCCATGACGCCGAGCACAGCTCCGACCGAGGCAGCGGCAACGCTTTCCCCGGCGTTGACCCGCAGGGTGTCCTTCACGCTGAGTCCGACGAGGCGGAGGGCAGCGAGCCTCCGGGCGCGCGATTCGCCAGAGAGCCGCGCGCAGACGGAGAGGAAGATGACGAGGGGAAGCAACACGATGCACCCGAGGGTGAATCGGAGAATGGTGAGGGTCGACGGCTCGACGATCTCCCGCCGTGGCCAACTGGCGCCAAAACCACCCAGCTCTTCTGCTTCGGTCAGCTCGGACGGAGTGGTGCCGATGTAGGCGTACAGATCTTCGGTATCGCCCAGCCCCTCAGGCGCGATGGTCCCGGTTAGGCGGCCGGGGACAAGTCCGGCTGCCCTCGGATTGGCGGCCAGAACCTTGGCGAGCTTGGGCGAAACGACCGCCTCGCCGGCGGCGGGAAGTTTTGCGATTCCCGGGGGCAGAGGAGTTGGCCCAGGGCTTGTCCGAGCGACGAAGACGCGGTGGAGCGGCTGCGACCCGTACGGACCCCGAAGTTCTTGGTACAGGACGTTACTTTTGCCGGGGTTCGGTTCACGGGCGGCCGTCCGCGCATCATGTGCGGAGAGGATCGACGGGATGGTGAGGACGGCGGCCAGGCACGCCACTCCGAGCGCCGAGCCGAGCGCCATCAGGAGGAAGCGAGCCCGACCTCGACGCCCACTGCCCCACAGCAGGCGCAGCCCGAGGACGAACGCGTTCACACCGCCACCCGTTGTGCCAGGACGCCGTCCGTCATCGTGTACTGCGCATCGGCTTTGGCGGCCACGTCGGCGTCGTGGGTGACGATGACCACGGCAGTCTTCTGCCTTCGCGCCAGCTGAAGGAACTCGTCCAGCACAGCAGCGGCGTTGGCGCTGTCGAGCGCGCCGGTCGGTTCGTCCGCGAACACCACGTCCGGCCGGTGAACCAGAGCCCGCGCAACCGCGACGCGCTGACTCTGGCCCCCCGACAGCTTCGAGGTCCTGCGCCGCAGAAGGTCGCCCATTCCCAGCCGCCCGAGTACCTGGGCGGCAATGGCGTGAGCATGGGTCTTGCTGATTCCGGCGAGCCGGAGAGGGAGTGCTGCGTTCTCTTCGACGGTCAGCTCCGGCAGCAGCTCTCCGTACTGGAAGACGAAGCCGAGGCGCGTACGGCGCAGGGCGCTCAGCTCGCCATCGGGAAGGGTGGAGAGTCGCACCCCGTCGAAGGTCACAGAGCCGTTAGAAGGGGGCAGAACACCGGCGAGGCAGTACAAGAGCGATGACTTGCCGGACCCGCTGCTGCCCATGATGGCGGCCACTTCGCCGCGCTTGAGCGTGAAATCGGCACTGCTGACGGCCTGCTCGGTGCCGTAGAAGAGGTCCACGCCGTCGGCGCGGAGAATGACGTCCATCGTGGTCCGCACTCCCTTGAAGCAGGGAGCCGTCAGCCGACGGCTCCCCGAACCGTCGGCTGCTAGCGCTTGAAGCCTCGAGGGGCCGAGCAGTTGTTCGGTCGAAGCGCCCCACGGTCGCGGCACACCCGCATCTCAGCTGAGTTGGTGTAGCGGGTTGCGCCGTCCCAGACAGCGTCCTCCAGCTTGACAGTGGCCTTCTGCACGCCCTTGAACCGCTGCCACCCGTAGGCGTGCGGCCTCACCTCCAGGTAGGTGTTGTGGCCGTCGTTGTAGCTTCCGTCAATCAAGTACCCCTTGAAGCGGAAGGCGCCGTGCCTCGCCCCTGCTGGCTCCCACCTGTACTCGATGTTGTCGAACTTGGCGCCCGTGGTCGTAATCGGTTCTGCGGCGGCATGCCATGAGTCCGCAACCGCGACCCCCATCCCCCCAAAGAACAGCCCCGCAGCCACCACAGCCGTAGCGAACTTCCTCATCGATAACCCCTGTTAGGTCGTGCCGACTGGTCATCACAGAAAGTATCGGCATCACTACACACCGGTTACCGCAGTAACGTCCCTCCCTCTCATCACCCCCCGATCCGGTGAACGCGGCCCCTCACGGCGCCATCTCGCCTGTCCTCGCTCAGCCGGTGAACCTCCGGGATCCCCTCCAGTCGCCTCACCGCGCTGACGTCAACCCCGCGCCACATCCCCCTCCACCAACCCCACCAACGCCGTCAGTCGGTTCACGTCATCGCAGGCCACCATGTACTGAGACGTCACCCACCGCTCCGGGGCCAGCGGCGCCGGGCCATCCGACGCCGTGACCTCGCGCCCGCGTGGGCAGCAAGTCGGGTGACGAAACCGCCGACTCCGCCTCGGACGCCGTTCACAAGGACGCCCTGCCCGTCCCGCATCCGACCGGGCTAAAGGACCCCCGCTGCAGCAGGCCGGCGCGCAGGGGCTCGGCCGGGTTGCAGTTGGTTCTGGAACGCGCGTGTCTCCTGCGGCCGCGCGACGCCGTGGCGCTCGAACCGGCTTCAGGAGACACGATGTTCGTGCCGCACGGCACCGAGCACCTGCTGGCCGGCAGAGGAGCCTCGGGGGACGCGTACCGCGAGCCGCCGGTCGGTGACTGCGCCCTGGCCCCCTCCCACGTGAAGGCCCGGCTGGACCCGTCCGGGGCGCGGCAGGCCGGTCACGGAGGCGCCCTGCGGTGCGTACCGACTCGGCCCCTCTCGTACGTACGCACCCACTCCAGCACGGACAGACCCGGCGCAGCCAGCACTGCTCCCCCCCCGGGTTCCCCATAGGGGTGATCATCGGTGCGCCTGCGTGAAGGGGATCTCGGCGTCCTCAAGGATGCGCGCATGCGCTCTTCCGCCCCTCCCCCTCCCTTCTCCTCGCTGCGCCGCGGCCTCGTCCCTTTCGTGGCCGCCCTCGCCCTCCTCGGTACGGCCGGGGCCTCCGTCGCCGGTGCCGTGGAGGCCTGCGGTTCGGTCATCACCGCCCCCCTCGCCCGGCCCGTTTCCGCCGACGACCCCTGTCCCAGTGCCGACCCGGTCGTGTGCCGGATCCGCGTCCTGCCGATGGACGAGAAGGTCGAGGCGCAGCGGACCCGGATGCAGTACCACGGGCTCCTGGAGGGCATGCACCGTACGGAGGCCGCCATGCGCGAGGCGGGGGCCACGGACGAGGAGATCGCACGTGAGTTGGTCGACATGCGGAACCAGGCCAAGGAGATCACCCGCGCCGGTATGACTCCGGAGGAGGTGAGGGTCCTGGAGCAGCGGAACGTCGCCAAGTACGGCAACCCGCTCGGCCCCACCGCCGACCAGCTTTACGCCAAGTACGGATCCTGGCAGCAGGTGATCGACGCGTCGATGCGGACCAGTTTCGCCGTCGACCGTGAGCTCAGCCTTGAGTACCGCCCCTGCCCCGTATAACTACGTACGCCGGAGGGCCGGACCGCATCGAGCGGTCCGGCCCTCCGGCGTATGGCGGCTGCGCGGGCGGGCGGACGGTCCACGCACGCCGTACCCCGCCCGCCCCGTTTTACTCGGAGCTCTCCGGGTTCGCGGG
Source organism: Streptomyces sp. NPDC093795 (assembly GCF_044764665.1). Classification (NCBI taxonomy): domain Bacteria; kingdom Bacillati; phylum Actinomycetota; class Actinomycetes; order Kitasatosporales; family Streptomycetaceae; genus Streptomyces; species Streptomyces sp. NPDC093795. The sequence continues at coordinate 101,589 of NZ_JBIWIO010000012.1, read as the reverse complement.
GGTGACCCATTCGACGAGCTGGACGACGACGCCGTTGGGGTCGGTCAGCTGGAAGAGGCGCTCGCCCCAGGGCTCTTCGCGCAGCGGCATCGTGATGGGGGCGCCCGCGGCGCGCAGGCGGGCTTCCTCCGCCGCGAGGTCGGTGACGGTGAACGCCAGGATCAGCCCGGCGGCCTGCTGGTCGCGCTGTTCGGGCGGGAGGACGTCGGTGCCGCGGCGGAGCAGCACGATGTCGACGGCGGCGTCCTCGCGGGTCAGCGAGGCGAAGCCGTCGGCGGCCATGGCCACCTGGTAGCCGAGGTGGGTGGTGAGGAACTCCCGGGAGGCGTCCACGTCGGCGACGGTGAGGGAGAGGGTGGAGGTAGAGACGTTCACGGCTGCGGCTCCTCGACGAGTGGACGTACGTGCGTGCGTGGCGTGCGTAAGTGCTGTGCGGGCGGCGGCGGGTACCCGCTGCGGTGGGTACGGGCTGAGGTGGGGCGACGGTGCGGCGGTGCGGTCCTGATGTCGCGCCGCGCTGCTGTCGTGTGCCGCGTCAGTACGTGCGACGCGGCGCGTGGAACCGGATGCGGGCGGGCGCCTGGCGGTGGCCGGCGCGTGGCAGCTCGCGGCCGGGACGCGGGGCGCCGGAGACCGGGCCGGTCTCCTGGGTGGCGGTGAGCCTGATGGTGGGGAAGGGGGCGGCGGGGGTGGTGACGGGGTTCAGCTTTCGCATACGCGGTCTCCGGGTCTCGTCCTACGGGGCGATTTTTGCAACGGACGTAACTTTACGCACGGCTGATCCAATGCGTCAAGCGCAAACTTACGTCACGTGTAAGATTCGCCCATGGCTACCGAGAGCACGGGACTCCGCGAGTCCAAGAAGCAGGAGACCAGGCAGCTGATCTCCGACCACGCCACCCGGCTCTTCATGGAGCAGGGCTTCGAGCAGACGACCATCGCCGAGATCGCCACGGCGGCCCGCGTCGCCAAGAAGACGGTCACCAACTACTTCCCGCGGAAGGAGGACCTGGCCCTCGACCACCACGAGGCGTTCACCGCGAGCCTGGCCCGCGCGGTCGTCGACCGGGCCGACGGGGAGTCGGCGCTCAGCGCGCTGCGGCGCGAGTTCGCCACCGCCGTCGAGCAGTGCAACCCCGTCGCGGGCTTCGCCGGCCCTGAGTTCGCCCGCATGATCGCCGACAGCCCGACCCTGACCGCCCGCCTGCGCGAACTGCACGACCAACGGGAAGAGGCCCTCGCCACGGCCCTCGCGGACGCGGCCTCGGCCGACGCCTCGGCCGACGCGCCCCCCCTCGCCCCCCGAGCCGCCGCCGCCCTCCTCGCGGCCGCCCATCGCCTGCTGTTCCAGCGCATCCAGGAACTCACCCTGGCCGGCGAGCCCAACGACCGGATCGCGGCCGCCGTGGCCCCGGAGGCCACGTACGTCTTCGACCTCCTCGCCACCGGCCTCGACAACCACCCACCCACGCAAGCCTGACCGCAACCGCATCCCCGCGGTCGCGAAGGCCTGAACCGCCCGGACAACGTCGAAGGGCCCCACCGCGAACGGTGGGGCCCTTCAACGAATTGCCCGGTGAGAGCAATGGCGGAGGATACGAGATTCGAACTCGTGAGGGGTTGCCCCCAACACGCTTTCCAAATGTTCGTACGCCCGTCCGGTGCGGGTCATGCCGGTCCTGACCTGCGGCGGAGCGTCCAGGGTGGCCCTGGCTGAACGTCCTTGGGCGGGGGTGAATGAGACCAGAACTGAGACCAAGGAGTACTGCGTTGCTCCTAATCAGCGACGGCCCCCGAGGCGGTGTCAGCGCAGTATTGGCGATGGCCTTTCGTTTCGGGACCGGCTGGCGTTCTCCTCGTCGTCCGGGTGCCACATTTCTTATTTCACACTCCTTCGGATGCTGGGCCCTGGCGTGCCAGGGCCCAGGCCGTGTGGGTGTTCATGCTCGGGCGCGCCCGGTCGCCAAGCGGTCGGCCTGCCACGTCGTTCGAGCGCGAGCACTCAGAGCACGAGTGGGAACTGTGTGTGGCCGGTGCCGATAGCCGTCCTAGCCGCCTGCCTGGTTCCCCTCCGGAGGCGGGCTAGAACCGTCCAGCACACCCGATGTTGTGTCGGCCATGCTGCGGGTTTCGGGGCGTGGTCGACCCCTACGAAGTCGAAGACTTGGTGAGTCAAACCGCAGCCTTGACCGCGTTGTGTGCCCTGGGGCGCGGCAATGCAGACTACGCATCATCGCCGCGCCCCAGGCGCAGGCCGGGCAGCAGGTCCTCCAGCTGCCCCACGAGACCGCCCGGAACGTCGTATTCCACTCCTGGAACACTCAGAGTCATTCGGCCGTCACTCACGTGCTCCCGGATGGCGTTCAACTCCCGTCCCATCTCAGCGACGTCGCGTGGAGTGAGCCGCAATTCCAGGGTGTGGGTGTCGTGGAAGAGAACGGGGCGAATGTCTGTACGTGTCATCAATTGCCGTGCGAAGTGCCACAGCCATTCCGGATCACGGTGTCGGATGATCAGCGTGAACGTCGCCGAGCCGGGGCGAGTTCCAACCGTATCCGGGTCGCGCCAGGCATGGGCGGCAACCATCCGTTGCTGGAGTGCGCGCGCGGGTTGCCAGTTGATTTGCGCGCCATCGCCATCGGGCGCGAGTTTGAAGTGCAGGGACTCTTCGTGGGGCGGTGGGAGACGCCGGGCTGGAGCACGCGTGGGCTGATCGGGACTTTGGGCGGTGTAGGTAGTCAGCGAGGTGTGCACGCTGGAGTTGAGGCAGTGCTCAAGCCATCGCCAGGATGCCAGCCGCTCACTGCGGCGATCTTGGGTAAGCAGCCGCATTGTGTCGGCCAGGATTCGCAGCCCTTCCGCAGCCATCGGCAACGTGCGGTCGTCCGCTAGCTGCTCCACGACTCTGCGAATGTCGAAGCGGCGCCGTGTCCGGTGGGCCAGCCAGAGCCTGATGGTCAGCGCGTCCGCAACTCCTTCGCCCAAGGTCCGCTCGGTGCCCAGGGCCTGTACCCATTGCTGTGCTCCTTCCACCTCGCCTCGCCGGCAGAGCGAATATCCGACGGCCAGATCGAACAGTGAGGGCCTGCCACCAGGGGCCGGGGGAGCTTGTTGCCACGCGGTCTCGATGGCCAGAGCGGCTGGTATGCGGCCGGTGCGCAGCGCTTCGAGCAGCGTGTAGCCGGAGTCGGCGACCGGTCGCACTTCGAGCGGCCCTTTCAAAGCCGCCGAGAGGGGCTTCACTGTCATCTCGGTGCGGCTGGGCAGGATGGTACAGGCGGGGGCACGGTTGGCTCCGCCTGTCTGCAGAGCCCAGACGGTGCCCGGTGTGATGTGCGGAGTGGAAGGTCCGCGATGCGCGGTGTCCCGTGCCCAGGTCGTGGGGGAGTCGGTGGCCATGCTGCGGGGTTCCCACTGCCCGTCGGCGTGCCGCCAAAGGCAGATCCATCCGCTGCTGCTGGAGCGGGGAGTTCGCGTGACGGGCAGCGAGGGCCTCGTCGGCGGGGCGAGCGCCGTGGCGGGAGTGTTGCCGCCGGTGATGACCGTCGGCTGCAGACGGACGTACGGTGACCAGCCGCGTAGGAGATGGCGTTCGCCGCGGCGCAAGGAGACGGCATGCGGGGTTCCTGCGATCAGCGGAAAGACGTCCTGGATCTCGGCGCGACTGTTGAGCCGCTCGACGACACCGATCACTGTTCCGGGGTTGGCGCCCGCCAGATGAGGGGGGTGCACGTGTGTCGTGTGCACACCGGATGCGGAGCTGGTCATGAAGCATCCACCTGCACGGTGTGATGGAAGCACGGTGGCTGCAGCCACACCTGCTGACTTGTGGTGCTGTAGGGACCGTCGGCGAATGCGACATGGAGGTCGCCCTCGCCTGCCGGACCTGAGTCGATCCACGGTTCGGGTCCGGGCATGCGGGACGCGACCTGGTTGCCGCGCAGGTCGGCGAGTGACCATGCCGCTGTGGCCAATGCGCCGGTGGGAGCAGTGTCGAAGTGAAACGAGACCTGCGGCCGGTTGGCGAACCGCAGCAGTACACCGCCGCGCACGTTGGTGCTGGATGTGACGCACTGCTGTTCGGGCATGTCGTGGTGGCGCAGCCCGGGCCACTGCATGAGCTGATCGATGGCCGTCCCGATGCTGGTGGTCGTCACCTGCCAGCCCTGTCCGTCACGGCGGTGCTCGGGTGAGAAGAGGGCTTTGAGGAAAGACCGGGTGAACAGGGTGCTCTCACCAGCCCGACCGTGAGCCGGTGCCCCCACACTTGTTGAGTACACGACGAGCTGTTCCGGATCGTGCGAAATGTGCAGCCTAGGGCCCAACGCCGTGGATTTTAGCGATTGCAGCGTGGCATCCACGTCCTGCGAGCTCCTGCATGCATCGAGGAAGAAGCACTGGATGGAGGCGCGGTTCCCCTGCATGTTCTGCACGGTCCCATGCACGTCGATGGAGTTTTGGAAGGAGGCGAAGCGGCTGGAGAGGGTGTCCTGCAGCAGTAGCGCGTGATCGCCGTAGGCGCCTAGTTGGAGTCCGTGGCCGCAGAAGTAGAACAAGGCGACGTTGTCTCGGTCGCTGTCGCAGCGTTCGTACCACCGCTCGAAGGCTTCCTGGACATCCTCGAGTTCGGCCTTGGTGCCGACCTCATCGCCTGCGTCGGGGAACAGGTCTGCGAAGCCTGGGGGAAACTGTGGATCTTCGGCCGAGATGACTGCTTCGATGCTGCCCAGCGCGCGGTCCGGCACGTCACGCAGCTCTTTCAATAGCGTCACGCACACCTCATAGGCGGAGGCTGGAGGTGCGGTCAATTGTCCTAGCCCTTTGGCTAGCGTTCCGGGGCGGGCTTGGTGCTTGTTGCCGCCGTTGAAATGGTCATAGCGGCCTACGCCGATGACGAGGACATGAATGGCAGGGCCGGTGCCCTCGCTCTGCCACAGAGTGGTCACCGCTGACCCTCCGCAGCGCGCAGGGCAACACGATGATGAAAGTGGGGGGAGGTGACGTAGCCGCCGTGCGCCCACCAAGCCCCGGTTGCGAAGCTTAGGTCTTCCGCGCCAGCGAACACTGTAGCCGCGCTGAAGGCGAGCGGGTCTGCCTGGTCAACCACGTTGATCCACCGACCGACATTGGGTAGCGCAGGCACCTTTCGGCCGCCGGTTCCGATGAGCGATCGGTCGCTGGCTCGGAAGAGTTTCAGCTCCTCGAAGAGTCCAACTTGCGTCCCTGCGGTGACCAGCAGATCCACATGAAGGTGGGGACGGAAGTGGGAGAGCACGTCATGAATGATGTTGCCACCCATGCTGTGCGCCACGACGACCAGCGGCTCGCTGTTTTGCCGAGCGTGATCGGCAGCCTCTTCGAGCGCCTCGCCTACCAAAGCAATGATCGAACTGTTCTCGGCCGTGTCCCGCTGAGCGAAGTAGCCCATCACATCGCCTAGGAGTAGCGCGAGACTGCGCGTGGGCCGGCGCAGTAGCGCTGCGCCTCCACGGGTGACAGCCATTGCCGCACAGGAATTAAGCCGCCGCAGCACCAATCGGGCAGCCCGGGGCACACCGCTGGCGGCACCGAACGTTTCCCACCCGTCCGCAGAATCGCTGGTGTTCGGCATGGGACCGGAACGCCATGCTTCAAGCTCTGCACTCAGCCGTTCCAGCAACTCCACGTCGTCACCAACTTCGGCGAGCCACGGGAAGACGGCCAGTCCGTCACCCCGCCCGCCGTTATTCGAGCGCTCGGCCCAGTACGCGGTGGCCTTTCCGCAGAACGCAACGCCCTCGCGCAGCTCGTCATCGGTGCCGGCCAGAGAGCTACAAATGATCTCGATGGCCCACTGCAGCGAGGTCGCAGCTGCAGCGACCAGCACCCGGCCTGGCTCGGCCGCGCCAGCCTGCTGGGCCACATCTACCACCGCAGCCTCCGCGGCGCTCGCTTCCTCGTCGCTGCCGAGCCGCTCCATTCCCCCCACGTCCAGGGAAGCCCAGCCCCATGCTGGCTCCGCCACCAGGCCGCCCCACCACGGGCTCCAGACTTGCGTCTTGCCTGGATCACAGCCCAGCGCAGCCAGGACATGCTGGCGATACAGCGCATCGCGTACGGCCACATGCTCCGGATCCTGCGGCGCTCGGTTGCCAATTCCATGGACATGCACCAGCGGCACGCCAAGCCCCCTCCTCTGCGGCGAGCCACCATTGTGCGACACATCACTGCCCAAACACAGCTGGATCCCCGCATGCTCGCCCAGGCGGCTCCGCTGGGACGACATGAGGGAAACGAGCGTGAGCTTAGCCTCGCACTTTCATGAGGGGTCTCCCCCCTGAGTGGTACACACGCTGATATTGGATCTGCTTGATCCGGAGGAAGCGAGAAGACCGCCGATGTCGATGAACTACTCGGACGGGTTCAAGGTCGATGTGGCGATCTTCGTGGCCACCACGTACTTCAGCGGGCCGGCTGAGAAGTTCGCCACGGAGAACGACATCCTCGCCGTCCATCGCGATCACCTCGGGCTGTGGAACAACGGGGCCTTGTTGCTGTCGCTCGGCGAGGTGGACGGCCAGGGACAAGGAGACCGGCGGCACCGGGAGCGCTGGAAGGAGACGTACGAGTAGAAGCGTCTTTCGCGGAGATCGTGGCTGGCCGTCAGCCATCTATTTGGGCAGGTCGTTGAAGGCCAGGCGCCACTCGTTGATGTGCGGGCAGAAGCCGGAGCTCGGCAAACTGCCAGGGCGATTTTGCGGCGGTGGTGAAGGCGACAGGGCCTTCTGGGAGGCGGGTGAGGACGCCGAGGAGGAGGGTGTGGGAGACGGCCAGGAGGCGGCCGTGGCGTTGGGCGGTGTGGTGGAGGAAGGCGGCGCAGTGGCGGGCGCGGGTGTGGAGGTCGGCGAGGCTTTCGCCGTCTTCGCAGCGTAGGGAGGGGTTGGCGAGGCGGCGGGCTCGCCAGGCGCGGTAGGCCGGTGGGTAGGTTTCGGCTGTGCGGCCGAGGACGATGCTCGGGGCTCGCCATTCGGCAAGGAGGCCGGAGGTGGCCACGATCGGCAGGCCCGTGAGGTGCGAGACGAGGGTGGCGGTCTGGCGGGCACGGGGGACCGGGCTGGTGACGATCGCGGTGATGCCCTCGGGGAGGGGGAGGGAGCGGCGTACCTGGTCACGGCCCTCCTGCGTGAGGGTGGCCTCGTGTGGGGCGTGATAGCCGGGGCGGTGGCCTTCGTAGGCGCCGTGGCGCATGAGCCAGATGTCAGCCAAGGATCCAGCCTCCATCCACGCGCAGGGTGTGGCCGGTGATGAAGCCGGCGTCGTCGGTGGCGAAGAAGGCGACGGCCGCGGCTGGCTCACCCACTGGGTGGAGAACATCGCCGCCGCGCCCGTCTCGGAGAACACCATCGACGGCTACCGCGTCGCGGTGAACCACCACCTCATCCCCGGCCTCGGCGCCCACCGCCTGGAGAAGCTCCAGCCCGAGCACCTGGAGCGCTTCTACAAGAAGATGCAGGACTCCGGCAGCGCCGCCGGCACCGCCCACCAGGTCCATCGCACCGTCCGTACCGCCCTCAACGAGGCAGTCCGCCGCGCCCATCTCACCGTCAACCCGGCCACGATCGCCAAGGCCCCACGCCTCGAAGAGGAAGAGGTCGAGCCGTACACGGTTGAGGAGGTCCAGCGCCTGCTCGCCGAGGCCGCCAAGCACCGCAACACCGCCCGCTGGGTCATCGCCCTGGCCCTCGGCCTTCGCCAGGGCGAGGTCCTCGGCATGCAGTGGGACGATGTCGACTTCGACCTCGGCGTCATCCGCGTACGGCGTGGCCGGCTGCGGCCCCGCTACAAGCACGGCTGCGGTGACCGGTGCGGGCGCAAGCCCGGCTACTGCCCCCAGAAGATCAACACCCGCCGCGAGACCAAGAACGCGAAGTCCCGCGCCGGCCAGCGGCCTATCGGAGTCCCGAACGAGCTGATGGAGCTACTGCACCGGCACAAGGAAGGGCAGGCCCGCGAGCGCACCCGTGCTCGTGACCTGTGGACCGAGAAGGGATACGTGTTCACTTCGCCGACCGGCGAGCCCCGCAACCCGAACACCGATTACCACAAGTGGAAGGAGCTGCTCAAAGCGGCGGATGTCCGTGACGGTCGCCTACATGATGCTCGCCACACCGCCGCGACGGTCCTGCTGATTCTCGGTGTTCCAGACGCGGTCGTTGACGCGATCATGGGATGGGAGCCCGGTAAGTCTGCCCGGATGCGCCGCCGCTACCAGCACATGACGAGCCGCGTTCTTAGGGACACCGCGGACAAGGTCGGCGGCCTGCTGTGGGGCTCGACTCCTGGAGGTCTTTCATGAGGTTGTCCTCGCCTTGGCCCGTAGGGCGGTGCCGCGAGGTGCTTGGCGGGGGTGAATGTCCGACGGAAGGGGCAACCAGTGGGTTTGCTGAATCGTCTTGTGAAATCCTTCGCGAGGTACGGCGCGCCATGCCGACCCGGCGCACGACAGTGACACAAGGAAGGGGTTCTCGGTGATCGAGGCCGAAGTAGCGGCTGCGACGAGGGCCAATCGGGCTCAGCGCGTGATGCTGAGGGCTGATGGCACAGCCGACGTCTCGGCAGAAGCCCTGTCCGTTCTTGCCACCGTGCCCCATTGGTGGAAGCGCCGTGCAGCGGCTGCTGGTGCCAGCTCGCCGCAGACCTTCGACTTTGATGACGTCATGGCCTTCCCGAAGGCATTCGAGCGGGACAACCTGGCAGGTCTTCCCATCAGGGAAGACCTGCTGGACGCCAGTCCGGAAGAATTGGCCGATGCCTACGTCGTCGCGTTGGACGGCGCGGTCAGAACCGCTGAGGGGCGCCATTACACGCCGGCGCCCCTTGCGGAGATCCTCTACCGGCAGGCAGCAGAAGCGCTCGGGCGCCGGCCTGACGGGTTGATCTGGGACCCAGCCTGCGGCGCGGGCATGCTCTTGCTACCAGCCCTTCGAGCCTGGCTCTCGGAGCGTTCCGGCGCACAGCCGGAGATGGTGCTGAGAGCAGCGCAGTCTGCGATTGGTGGCCGAGACCTGGATGCCTCCGCTGTGTGGCTGGGCAATGCACTCCTTGCGGCAGAGCTGCTTCCCACGTGGGCGAAGATTCCCCTGTCGCGGCGTAAGCCTCTCCCAACGTTGCTCGAAGTGGGCGACGGGCTGACGCCACCACCCGCGCCTCCTGTGATCGTGATTCTGAACCCTCCCTATGGCAGGGTCCGTCTCTCGGACGCCGACCGCCAGCACTGGCAGCACGTTGTCTACGGGCATGCCAACCGGTACGGGCTCTTCATGGCTGCCGCTGTCGAGCATCTGGCTGAGGGAGGCGTTGCCTCCGCGCTTGTACCGGCCGGCTGGCTCGGTGGGTCGTACTTTCAGCGGCTCCGGTCTTACCTGTCGGCAACAGCGCCTTTGAACCGGCTCTCCTACGTCTCGGACCGAACGGGGGTCTTCTCCACCGGCGTTCTCCAGGAGACGGTCCTGGCCACGTTCCGGAAGGGCAAGGCCGTCCGCTCAGTCACATGCGGGCGTGTGACCATCAACGGCCGAGTGGTCGAGGAAGTGATCGGCAAGGGGCGGTTGCCCGTAGCCGCGGACCAGCCGTGGCTCCTGCCGCGCCAGCACGAAGATCCTCCCCTCGTCAGAGCAGCGCAGAAGATGGGGAAGAGGCTCGCCGACTACGGCTGGACGATCTCCACGGGTCCCCTGGTGTGGAACCGGCGCAAGGACCAGCTGTCGGGCGCACCGTCAGACGTGTCCGTAAAGATTGTTTGGGCTGCCGATCTTGATGGCGGCAAGCTCCATCAGGATCAGGCTCGTGACCGGCTGCGATATCTACACTTGGGCGAGAAGGATCGGGTGCTCGTGCTTGATCGCCCTGCCGTCCTTGTGCAGCGGACAACCGCCCCAGAGCAGGCACGACGACTGCTGGCGGCAGCGCTCGACGCTGAGACGTTGTCCAAGTGGGGAGGGCGGGTCTCGGTTGAGAACCACGTCAACGTCTTGACCTGTAGTGAGCAAAACAGTCTGCTCACCCCACGGCTGCTGACAGCGCTGCTGGACTCCGAGGCGTTGGACCGCCTCTATCGGTGCCTCACTGGCTCCGTGGCTGTCTCTGCGTACGAGCTGGCTGCGCTGCCGCTGCCTGGCCCGAACACCCTGAGGTCCTGGGCAGTATTGTCCGACGATCATCTCTCGGCGGAGATCAACCGTGTATATGGTCTGAACCCGTGACGCAATCAACAGAGGATTGGCCCCTCCCGGCGCTGCTGGAGAGCCGCAAGGCTTACCAGGAGCGCTTGGCGCTGGTACTTCCCCACCAGATCACGGGTGTTACTGCCACCGCCAACCCGGCCGCTTCGGCCGTCGCCTTCGTTGCGATGTACGTGGGAGCCATAGGCGAGCATGCGCCCATCCGCCCGTCGACCGTGACGTGGATGAGTGACGCTGTGGCCGCCAAGCGCACTGAAGCCGAGAGGCGCGCCTACTACCGGGCCGCTATGCGTGGCGAGAAGGAGGTTGCCAGTTTTTGCGACGAGATCACGGTCGAGCGTGGGAAAATCTGGTATGCGAATAACAGTCGCGAGCCGGTGCGAGACGAATCGATCGATGCCCTGATCAATAACGGGGCCGTGCTCAACATTCGCACGGATCTGTCAACTAATTCGCCGCTGGCGCGGTATACGTTGGATCCGGAATTTGCGGCCCTCCTGTCTCCCGACCTGGTCGGCGAACAACTTGAGCAAGCTGTCGAGCAGTGGAGGAGTACGCATCTCTCTCCGACGGGTCGCCGTCGAGCTCAACTGCGTCGCGATCCCGCGAGAAATAGCAAGAGCGTTCCCGTGAATCTTCCTGGAGCGGGAGTTCGCCAGCTGCACCCCGGTGCGAGTAGCTGGATTCTCAAGGGTGTGGCGGAACAGTTCTCGGCTCACCTGCGGGAGCCAAACGTGCTCTTTATCTCCCAGCCGGGGGAGAAGGTGAACATGCTGGATGGGCAGGCCCTGAAAGCAATGGGGCTCGCGGTCGACCAGACGACGCTGCTTCCGGACTGCATCATGGCCGACCTCGACCCCGAGCGTGACGAGGTGTGGTTCGTAGAGGCGGTCTTCAGCGGAGGCGAGATCACAAACGAACGCAAGGAGAGCCTACTCGCCTGGGCGGCCGCGCAGGGACTGAGCCCGGAAAAGTGCCGCTTCCTCAATGCGTTCGAGTCGCGCACGCATTCCGAAGCGAAGAGGGCCTTGCCTATGTTGGCCGATGGATCCTTTGCGTGGTTCTCCGATGAACCGGAGCGCTTGCTGGCCTGGGACTCCATCGGGTCCGACTGATCCATTGCCGCTTCATTGCTGCATGGCGACAGGTCCGGCCGTCGATGAGCCGGGCCTGTTGTTGTGCACGCAGGTCTCCATGGAGAAAAATGAAAGCCCCACCCTGAAATCGGGTGGGGCTTTCTATGTTTTGTTCGGCGGCGTCCTACTCTCCCACAGGGTCCCCCCTGCAGTACCATCGGCGCTGAAAGGCTTAGCTTCCGGGTTCGGAATGTAACCGGGCGTTTCCCTAACGCTGTGACCACCGAAATGGTTCGACCTATGCGCTTACGCGGTGCAGTCTGACAGCCATCCTACATGCCTTTGGGTGAACGCCGCTCGCACCTTGGCACGCTCCCGAGAGTCGTGAGGCGTTGTCAGGCCGGCGGTTGGTGGGTGTCCCCCAGGGACCTGTTGGGGAGCAATGCCCCAGTCCGGCCCTCCGCGCGGTCGACGGGCCCAGGCGGCCGGCTTCCTTGGAAGCCGCGGGCCAGAGGTCTCGCGTGCTGCCTCGTCAGTGGTGCAGGGTATTCCTTCTTCCGGCAGGATCAACGGCGTCTGTGTGAGTGCTAAGGGGGCCCAGCAGTGACGGAGATGGTGTCGGCGGAGTCGGGTGACGAGGACCACGAAGAACTGTCCCTGGTGGAGCTCGCTGCGCGGGTTCAGCGAGCCGAGCTTCCCGTACCCGTCCAGAATCCACAGAAGCTACCGCTTGACCAGCTGGACCCTGAAGTCTTTGAGCGGCTGGTCGCGGAAATCGTCAGCCGTAGAGACCACCGAGGTGTCTCCTTCTACGGCAGACGCGGTCAGAAGCAGTACGGCCTCGACATCGTCGAGCGCGAGCCGGACCTCCGCCGCACCCTGTATCAGGTCAAGCGGTATTCCACACTGACCGAGAGCCTGCTCAAGACGGCGGTGAAGGAGTACGCGGGTGCTCCCAGGCGCCCTGGGCACGGCTTGCCTCCGCGCCGGTTCGACCCTCACCGCTTCGTAGTCGTCACGTCTGCCGAGATCGAGTCCGATACCCACCTCGTCGACGCGATCCACGCGCTCCAAAAGACCTACGAGGACGCCGAAGACCTCCACATTGAGGTCTGGGGCGTTGAAGAACTCGGCCGGAGAACGCGGGATGCCGTCAGCCTGGTTTCGGCCGTGCTCGGTGAGGCGTGGGCAAGGGCATGGTGCGGTATGACGTCTGGATCCCGCGACGATGCGGCCCCAGCGCCCATGGGTCTCGTGAGCGCACCCCTCGCGACATTGGGGCTGTCAGACGTGGAGCGTAGAGCCGGCGCTCTGCAGGACACGAGCCCTGCTGAGGCTGCACGGCTGTACAGGCAGCTGGCTGATGCCCTGGAGCAGAAGAACTTCCCGGTCACGCTGCCGAAGTGCGCGCGCGCCAGGCAGCCATGACTCGAGCTGCCGGCCGGCCGGCCGAGGCGTTCGACATCCACTTTCGGCTCGCGCTGTCTGCGGTTGAGAGAGGCGTTCCGCGAGGGGAGCTGCACGGCTCGACCGAGGCTCTGGCACGCGAAGCCGGGACTGTCCAGCAGGCGAAGTGGACGGTCATCAGGGCGGTCGCAGACTGGTACGAGACGGGCAGCATGCTGGCTGAGACGGTGCCCGCCCTCCGTGAAATCGCTGACAAAGAGGACCCTGATACCGGGCTATTGTGCTGCTTCGTTCTGGAGCAGGCCCTCGTTGACGGCCTCTTCGACCTGCCTGCGGTTCGTTCGCTCGTTGTCGAGCCGGAGAAGGCTCCACACCATCTGCTGGACGAGCTGCGAACGCTCTCAGAGCGCGCTGATAGCCAGGACGTGGAGATCAGGGCCCGGCTGGCTTGCGCGCTGGCGGATACAGCTCTGACGGTCGACTCCACCATCGATCAGGTTCAAGCCGCATACGGCCAGACCATCACTCGTGCCGGAGCTGGACGATTTCAGCATGCACGCGGACTGATCCAATCCCGGGCCGCCTACGCGTTCGCCGTTCACGGCGACCCTGAGCACGCGGAGGATCTGTGGCGCCAGTCCGTTCTGGCGAGCAGCGAGGACGGCTTTTTCGGAGACGCCCGTCATGCCCTGCGGGCCGTGCGCAAAGTGACACATGACCGCGGCTCTTTTGTCTGGGGACTGGACCGCGTCACTCGGGCATTGCCGAACCGTAGGCACCTTCTGTCAGGAGCCGTAGATCCGGCACTGACGTCCCACGCCGCACTGCATCGCGAAAAGCTTCCGGACGCCTTCGGCGACACCCGCCGCTACCTGTGGGAGTCCCGCCTCCAAGGGGCGTTGCAGGAGGAGGTACTCGCAATGGAACTGTTCGGGGACGTTCTCCAGGCCAGCGGATACGCAGCCGAGGCAGTAGACGCCTACCTGTACGCCGGTGCAGCCAAGAAGGCCGCCGAAACTGCTGGTGGACTGGAGGACGTGCTCGATGTCGGGATCTGGCTCCGCTCGCCGGTCAGGGCCCGTCGCGCCGCGGCGATTCAGGTCATCGGCGCGCAGGCTGCACTCATCGAGGACGCAGACATGGCCGCAACGGTTACTCGCTTGGCAGCGGAAGCGCAAGGGGTGTGGACCACGTCGGCATTCAGGCCTCACCCCGAGCGTGACGCGCTGGATGCGCTCACGGCCCTCGCCTACCGATTCCCCGCTGAGACGGTCGACTCCATCCTTTCCCTGGTGGAACCCGCGCTCCAGCAGGCCACGCGATACAACGATGAAGTGGCCGCGATCCTCGTGAGCGCCCTCAACTTCACCGGGCATAGCCGCAGTGAACTCACCAGCGCAATCTCCCGCATGATGGAATTGCCCAATCAGCACGATTTGTGGAACATGCTCGAGCGCTTGGCTTTGCCGTGCCGTGCAGGCGTGCTCCCCGCCGTCGAGACGCACGCAGCGGCAGGCCTGCCTGAGGCCCTGGACGTACTGCAGTCGTGGTTTCCCGCCAGCGAACGTGCCCAACGCCGGGCCAGAGCATCGTGCGCATCACTGCTGCGCGAACCTGTAGGGGTGCCAAGAGCATATTCGCGTCTCGACTCGGGCGCCGGTGAAACCGTCGGCCTGCTTTTGGACCTCCTCGCACGCCCCGAAGAGGAGCTCGTGGAAGTGCCCGCAGCCAGCCTCGGACCCGATCCGACGAACCCGGAGGATGCGGTCGCGCTGGCCCTTAATGAGGCCACAAACGTCAGCGCGGCAGAGACTCACGACAACGCCACTGGCCTGGAGGCTGTAGCAGCCCTGACGGGCGACGAAGCCGCCCATACCGCTGCCACCCGGCCAGCCGAGCTGGCCGCCACCATCGCGCGACGACTCATCGCAATGGTCGAAGACCACTACGACTCCGCCAGCTCCCGCAATAGCCGTGCCCTGGCCCTAGCGCGCCTCGTGGAGCACATCCCGCCAGAGCTCGCGAATGAGATCGCCTACCGACTCATCACTGTGCATCGCCAGCCGCATCTGTCAGCGAGTGACACATGGGAGATCGACTCCAACGTGCCCCTCAGCCGAACCCGCATGAACACCGGTGCCGCTCATCTGTCGGACAACGTTCTGAGGGCCGCAGCTCGGGCATGGGCGTGTGCCAGAGTGCCTGCCGGGCCGATGAACGAGGAGGAAAGGCTGTTCGCTTCGTACGCCCTCCAAGCATCTGTTGCCCTACTCCGCTCGGACCAGGTCAACACCCGTGTCCGCGGAGCCCGGTGCGTCAGCTCGCTCGCGAAGGGCTCCTCTGAGCTTTCTGCTCAGGCCGCCGGACTCACCCTGCACGGATGCGAGCACGTGCGCGCCATTGGAGTGGCACACGTGCCGCACACTGATCCACTTCTGGCCGTACTGGCCGCAGATCCCACAGCGCGGGTACGAGCCGCCGTAGCTGCCCGAGCGAAAGACCTGCCAGAACCAGTGCGCCACACCCTGGCTCGCGACTCCCATGCCGCAGTACGCCGGACCCTGGGAGCGGCGCTGGGGTGAACTCGGCAGGCGCCCCCGATCGCTCTCTCTGGCGAGCACGCAGGTGATCGACCAGAGGGAGCCGTTTCGAGTGTGGCTCGCATGTCCCGTGGTGCGGTCGGGAGCCGGGTCGGCCCCTTAAGCGTTTGAAGCGATGCATCCCAACCCGCGTAGTTGGCTGCCGGCACTCTCTGGTCGGCGCGGAACCTCCAGGACACTATCCGTGATCACGCTTGCGTCGCGGCTGTGCAGGCCAGGCGCGCGATGTCCCCTTCTGCGCGGGTGAGCCGAACGCGCCGGGAGCCGGGGTCTCCCGCTCAGCTCGCAGAAGAGATCTTGAATGACAGGAGGGTGGGTCGGCCTGCACGCCAAAGTGAGACCAGAACTGAGACCACGGAACGACGAAGGTCCCGACCGCTGCGCGGTCGGGACCTTCGTTTCGGCTGGTCAGCCGTGGCGGAGGATACGAGATTCGAACTCGTGAGGGGTTGCCCCCAACACGCTTTCCAACTGTCCGCGTCAGCGTTCGCGAGGGTTCAGGGCTGTACTTCAAGCGGCTGTGGCTACAGCGGGAACGGTGGTGAACCGCCATGGCCGTCAGCGGACTGGACAAAGACCAGGACAACGCGTCGTGGCCCACACACGGCCCGCAAGACCCGGATCAGCCCCTCTGTGAGACCACTCTGGCGGGGTGCCCCACTGCCAGCGGTGTCTCCGGCAGACTCAGAGCGTGGACCGGGCGTTGCGCGAGCCATCCGGAGCGACGGTGCGAGGGGGCCTCCGTTCGGACATGGCTGAACCCAAGCCGCTCGTAGTACGAGTGAAGCCCTACGTTCGTGCGCCATGTGTCGATGCGCACCCAGTCACGGCCCTCTGTGGCCGCCAACCTGGACGTCCAGTCCACGATGCGCTCCCCAAGACGTCGTCCGGCTGCGCTGCGGCCGACGATGAGCTTGTAGAGGTAGAGCGCGCTCTCGGGGTGATCTTCATCCGTCCAGAAGTCCCGGTCGACCGGGCCACGGCTTACGGTCGCGAGGATCGCGCCGGAGTCGCCCTCAACGACCCAAGCGCGCCCCTCATCGATCGAGGCGCGCCATTTGGTGATCGCTTTGGCCCCGGTCTCGGGGTCGCTCCACTGGTCGGTGCCCTTCGACCCGAGCCATGCCTCTGCCTCGGTTCGGAGCGCCATCAGGGCCGGTACGTCCTCCGCCCTCGCGGGGCGGAGGAACTCAGTCGGTGTCGACTTCATAGAGGATCTTGTGCCTGTCTCCGGGGAGGATTGTGACCATGCAACGCAGAGGCTTGCCGTCCACGTCGTATCCAGTGCGGGTGTGCTCGGCTACCGGTGTAGCGGCGGGGAGCGCCAACAACTCTGCCTCGTGCTTCGTCGGCATACGGACCGCGATTTCATCCCTGTACTTGGCCTGGATGATGCCAACGGAAGCGAGCACTCCCCCAGGGGCGGAGACGTCACGCGGCTCCATCAGGAGAGTGCCAGTGACCAGATCCTGAGGGAAGTACGAGTCGGCCAGCGCGTAGGGGCGGTTGTCCACGTATCGGATGCGCTTACGAGCCACCGCCAAGCCGCCATCCGGCAGCGCGAGCGCGTCGCGCACGTGCGCCGGCGGCTCGACGATGGACACGGTGATTTCCTGCCTCGGGGCCTTCCCCTCCTGCGCCACGGCGCTGGCCCACTGGTCCCCCGCAGTCCTTCCTTCGACCGCGTTCGCGTGGCGGCTGCGGCTCTCCAGGGTTGACCAGTTCCACACCACCGGCGGGTAGTCCTCGCGGACGTACTTGCCCTGCCCCTGGCCTGTCACAACCAGGCCTTCGTCAACGAGCACCCGCACGCCGGCGCGGATCGTCTCGCGGCTGTAGCCGTACTCCGCCATCATCTTCGACTCGCTCGGCAGCGGGTCGCCGGGGGTGAGTACGCCCCTCACGATCTGATCCCGCAGATCAGCGGCGATTTCCTGAGCCTTCGTCATACCTCTTCGCACGGTGGCCTTCCCATGTCGAACCAACTCCTCCGTACAAGTTAGACCAGTGGGCTTGACTCGCCAACCCGGCCTCTGCAAACTGATGACACGTCACTCCTCCAGACAAGTCGGACGGGGTGTCAGGTACGTAGCTATGCCCGTTAGTTCGGGAGCGCTCATCTCCGTTTGGAGGCGAGCCCCGGGCGCTCGTTGGCTTGAGAACTGAACAGAGGGCGCACCGCAACCCGCACTAGGGGAGAGCGGCCGTCAGAACGGACATCCAACTTCGCAGCCTGCTGGGCTGCGGCCGGTTGCCTCCCCTGCCCGTCCGGGCCCCGTTCGCGGGGTGCCCGTACGGGCGGGGCTGAGGGGAGCCGGATGGTTCCAAACGGCGAGAGGCCCCGGTGTCCTACCACCGGGGCCTCGCTTCGGGCCGTTCCCGCATGGAAGGGAGCACGACCCAATGAAGTCCATCGTTGCACTTCAGGCCGTTGTTACGGCCACCCCGTTCGACGGTGAGCCGTCGGACGCGGAGCTGGACGCGATCGAGACCGAGATGCCGCTGATCCTGGCGGACCTCGACCTTCTCGACGCGCAGATCATGACCATCGACCGGCCCGTCACCGAGCTGGACGCCCAGCGGATCCGCCGGGCCCGCAACCGGGTGCTGGCGGCCCGCCGGGACCTCACGAACCGCGCCGGTGTGGCGCTGACGGGCGGTGCCGCGTGAGCCGCCGCCTGTTCTGGAGCCTGGTGTTCCTGTGCGCGGCTGTGGAGGTCCTGGGGCTGCTCGTCGGCCGCCGGGACGTCCACTACGCCGGGGTCCTCGCGGCCGTCGGTGTCCTCGCCGTCCACTGGATCCTGCTGTGGCAGCGCGGTCTGGCCACGGCGTACTGCGCGCAGCTCGCTCAGACCGGGTCCGGTGTGTGGGTGCTGTACGTCGCCAACGACACCATCCCGCTGGCGAACTGGCCCTCGACCCAGTTCGCGGACGTCACCGGTGTCCCGACGCCGGCGACGCGGGCCGCGGCGCTCGCCGTCCTCGGCTTCGAGCCGGTAGGTGGCGAGTGGGAGTGGCAGGAGCTGAGCGGGCTGGGCCCGGTCCGGCTGCTCGGCGCGCTGGACGTCCGCCCCGCCCAGGGGGTGGCCGAGTGAGCCTGCTGACGCTGGCGGACCCGTCCGCCCCGCTGATGGCGCTGCGACTGCTCGCGGCGGACTTCCCGCACCTGCCGGCCCCGTGCGTGGACGTCTCCACGGTCTACCCGGAGCGGCTGTCGCTGAGGTTCCACGACGACTTCACCGGGTTCGAGGCGTGGCGTGAGGCCTTGAACATCGCCCCGGAGTCGGTCGTTCATCACGTTCAGGGCCACGGCCAGACGCAGGTTCTCAACGCCCGCACCACGTTCGCGGGGGCTGAGCTGGCACTGACCGGCTACGCGCCGGTCTCGGCCGCCGTGCCGGTGCTGGCGGGTTCGGGGGCGGTGTCGTGAACGGTGTTCAGATCCGTTCAGCGGAACGCGCCCTGTCGGTCGGCACGTGGCTGATCGTGGGCGGGGCGATGCTGTACTCGGTCCTCACGGTCACCCCGCTGATGGCCGCCCACACGGCGGATGAGTGGGACTGGACGGCGCCGATTCTGCCGATCGTGGTGGACGCGGCCGTCGTCATCGTGGTCCGTCTCGACTCCTTCCTCGCCCGTCTAGGCGGGCACGGCGGACGGTGGCCCATCGTGCTGCGGTGGATGACCGGCGGCATGACCCTGGCCCTCAACGTTGCCGACTCCGCTCTGAGGAAAGACCTGGTCGGGGTGGCGGTCCACGCGGTGGCACCGCTGCTGCTGATCGTCACGGCCGAGACCGGACTCGCCTACCGCCGGGCGATCACGAACGCGCTCACCGCCGCCCAGGACCGTGAACGGGCCGAACGGGCCGAGCGCGAGAAGGCGGCTGCCGCACGTGCCGAAGCGGCCGAGCAGCGGGCCCGTGAGGCACGGGAGTTCGACGCCAGGATGGCGCGTGAACAGCGCGAGCACGAAGCCTCCCTTGCCCGTGAACAGTCCGCTCGGGAAGAGCGCGCACGGCGTGAGGAACGCGAGCGGATCGAGACCGTCGAGAGGGCGGAGCGGGCCGAGCGTGAACACCGTGAGCGCGAGCGTGAACAGCAGCGCATCGAGCGTGAGCGCCGTGAACGCGACGCTGCCGAGCGTGTGGAGAAGGAGCGCCGGGAGCGCGAGGAGCGGGCCCGGCGTGAACAGCGCGAGCAGGCCGAGCGCGCCGAGCGTGAACGCGCCGAGCTGCTCGCCGCTGGCCCCGCGCCGGTGAAGCAGTCCGAGGAGCAGGCCCGTAAGACCGTGGCCGCCGCCTTCCTCGCGGGGGTGCCGGTGCGGCAGGCCGCCGAGCTGTGCGGCTGGTCCGTCGGTTGGGTCTCCACCCGCTACCAGGAACTCCGCGACACCGCCCCCGCCCGGTCCTTTGAAGCGGCCGCGCAGTGAGCACGCTGCCCGTCTACCGGTGGCGTCTGGCCCCTGAGGGTCTGGCGACGTTCCGGCAGCTCCGCGCGCTCGGGCTGCGTCCGGCCGGTCAGCCGGTCGTGGCGCAGCTCGAACGCCCCCGCCGTCGACGCGGCCCGCTGGTCGCGTTCCTCTACCGCGTCGACCTCGCCCGCCCGGTCCGGCCCATGACCCCGGCCCGGTGGGCGGCCCTGGAACGGGCGAACGCGGCCCGCCGCCTCTGCCCGGAGTGCGGGCGGGACGCCGGATACCGCATCCCGTCCTCGCTCGGCATGTGCACCCCCTGCGCCTACCCCTCCACCAGCGCCGCCTGAGCGGCAGCAAGGAGACCTGGTCATGACGACCCCGACGAACGTAACCACCCCGGCCGCACTGCCCGGGACGGTCCCGCTTCACTTCATCCTCACGATCCAGACCGACGACGGTCGCACGGTCACCAGTGACGGCACGGTTCTCTCGGTCCCCGGGGCGCACACCCGCACGGCGACCTTCGCTCGCCTCCGCGAGCAGGCCATGGAGCACTGGGGCCTGAGCCGGTGCGTCGTCCTGTTCTTCTCCCTGGAGCCCAACCAGCTCTGAAAGGAGCCCAGACGTGACCAACCTCCCCGAGCCGGTCCGGGTCGTGCAGCTCCCGGACGGCACCTACACCTACGCCGACCACCTCCCCACCCCCATCCAGCCCGCCGCCGTGCCGCAGGTGGTCCACCAGCACATCCACCAGGCCCCGCCGGACCGCACGGTCCAGCGCATCGCGCTCGGCTCCGGCATCGGCGCCGGCACGGTCGCCGCCGGGGTCTACTTCGGCCCGCTGCTCGTCGGTGCGCTGACCGCGATCGCCGCGAACCTCGCGATGCTCGCGTTCCTCGCCGCCGTCCTCGGCTGGGGTGTCGTGAGCGTCGTCAAGTCCATCGGTGGCCCGGACGGCACGGCCGCCGCCACGACCCTGAGCAAGGCCCGGAAGCGCCGTCGCTGACGGCTGCCCGATCCGCCCGACACGTTCGGGCGGTGAGGGGAGCCGGGACAGCCCCGGCACCGGAAAGGACGCCGTCGTGGCCAGCAGGAAGAACACCGAGCAGGACCCGAACTACCCCAAGCTCACCGCCGGTGAGCACGCCCAGGTCGCGTGGAACGTGGCCCGCATGTGCAAGCGGTCGATCGCCAGCGACACCGTCTACCAGGGCGACCTGGAGGCCAAGGTCGACCGGATCATCGACCGCGCCCGCAAGCGCGCCGAGAACAACGGCAAGGGCAAGTGAGGAGCCGAGTGGGCGCCCCACTGCTGACCTGGAAATTCACCGTCGAAGCGACCGACAGCAAAGGCCGCCGGGGTAAGCACAGCGGTCTCGTCGACTCCCACAGCGAGGCATCCGCCCGGCAGGGCGTCATCGAATCGGTGCAGGCCGCCGGCTACCGGCCCTGCGGCGTAGTGACCCTCAAGCCGAAGCGCACCTAGCTACGCCCCGGGGCGGCCGACAGCCGCCAAGCATCCCGACCGCCCCGGGCCCTTCCCTCCGCCCTTTCGAGCAGCAGGAGACCCCCAGCATGACCGAGACGCCCACCACCGCGCACCTGCGCCCGGTCCCCGACATCGACCACGACGACGAGACCCCCACCGCCCCGACCCTGGTGGACAACCCGGCGCTGCCCGACCCGAAGGTCACCATCGAGAAGCGCAAGCCGGTCCTCGCCGGATGGCTCACCAACCGACGGGACTTCCTCGCCACCGCCCGGCACACCGGCGCCAACGTCGGTTACGCCGCGCTTTACCACGGGGTCCGGATCCCGGTCTACGCCGGACGGATGGCGCTGATGTCGCCGCGGGGAACCTGCCGGTTCATCGCGTCGACCAACCGGTGGGTGTGGGACCGGGAGGCCGCGCCGCTGAGGGACTACGCGGTGCGGACCGAGGACGTGGAGGAGTACATGCGGCTGTCCCGGCTGCGCGCCG
This sequence comes from Streptomyces sp. NPDC093795, assembly GCF_044764665.1. Classification (NCBI taxonomy): domain Bacteria; kingdom Bacillati; phylum Actinomycetota; class Actinomycetes; order Kitasatosporales; family Streptomycetaceae; genus Streptomyces; species Streptomyces sp. NPDC093795. Next base: position 79,889 of record NZ_JBIWIO010000012.1, on the reverse strand, counting down.
GCCGGATCCGGCTGCGCGGTCTGGTCACCCTCGTGGCCCTCGTGTTCGGCGCCGGATTCGCCCTGTGGCTGTACGTCGTCGCCCCCGCGTACCTGTTCGTGTTCGCGACCGGTGGGGTGCTGCTGCTCGGCATGGCCGGACAGCAGCCCGACTCGCCGGTCGTCGGCCCCGCCGTGCTCAAGACGGAAATTCAGAAGCTGACCGGGTCGATCGTGCTGCGGGGGCTGGACTCGATCGGCAACGCGAAGGTCTCCGCCGCCATCAAGAAGGGCGGCGACATGAACGGGCTGCGCTTCACCAGCGAGATCGTCCGCGACGGGCCCGGCTACCGCGCCGACCTCGACCTCCCCTACGGCGTCACCCCCGAGGACATCATGGAGGCCCGCAAGCCGCTCGCCTCCGGTCTGCGGCGCAAGGTCGGCAGCGTGTGGCCCTCGCCCGACCCCACCGAGCATGAGGGCCGTCTCGTGCTGTGGGTCGGGGACAAGCCGATGAACGAGACCACCAAACCGGCGTGGCCGCTGCTGAAGACCGGCACGGTGGACCTGTTCAAGCCGGTCGTGTTCGGCAACGACCAGCGGATGCGGGACGTGTCGGTGACGCTGATGTTCGCGGCCGTCGTCGTCGGCTCCGTCCCTCGCATGGGCAAGACGTTCCTGATGCGGCTGCTGCTGCTCATCGCCGCGCTCGACCCGCGGGCGGAGATCCACGCGTTCGACTTCAAGGGCACCGGCGACTTCGGCGCCCTGGAGTCGGTCTGCCACCGCTACCGGGCCGGTGAGGAGGACGACGACATCGGCTACGTCGTCGAGTCGCTGCGGGAGCTGAAGGAGGAGCTGCGGCGCCGGGCGAAGGTCATCAAGTCCCTGCCGCGCTCGCGCTGCCCCGAGTCGAAGGTCACCCCCGCCCTGGCGGACGACAAGTCGCTGGGGCTGCACCCGATCGTGGTCGGGTTCGACGAGTGCCAAGTGCCCTTCGAGCACGCCGAACACGGCGCGGAGATCGAAGCGATCTGCACCGACCTCGTCAAGCGCGGCCCCGCACTCGGCATCGTGACCCTGTTCGGCACGCAGCGGCCGGACGCCAAGTCGCTGCCCACCGGCATCAGCGCGAACGCGATCCTCAGGTTCTGCCTGAAGGTCATGGGCCAGCCCGCCAACGACATGGTGCTGGGCACCTCGATGTACAAGTCGGGGTACCGGGCCACGATGTTCTCCCGCTCCGACCGGGGCATCTGCTGGATGGCCGGCGAGGGCGACGACCCCCGCATCGTCGCCTCCGCGTTCGTCGACGCCGTTGCCGCCGAGCAGGTCGTCGCCCGGGCCCGCAAGGCACGCGAAGACTATGGCAACGTCACTGGCCACGCCATGGGCAAGGGCCCCGACAAGACAGGCGGCTCCGACATCCTCGCCGACGTCCTCGACGTCATCCTCGACGGCGAGAAGGCGGTGTGGTGCGAGCGCATCGCCACCCGCCTCACCGCCCTCCGCCCCGACACGTACGCGGGCTGGAAGGGCGAGAACGTCACCGCCGCCGTGAAGCCCTACGGCATCAAGCCCGGACAGGTCTGGGGCACCACGGACGACGGCAAGGGCGCCAACCGGCGCGGCATCGACCGCACCGACATCACCGCCGCCGTCACACGCCGTAACGCCGACCGGGCCGCCGCCTGACCCGAGCAGCACCGCTAGACCTAGCAGCCCCGGCTGCTAGGTCTAGCAGCCGCGCTAGCAGACCAAAGGGGCACTGACCTGCTAGCTAGCGTCTAGCGGCCCACCTGCGGAAACCCCTGGAAACCGCCACTGGAAGGGGAGAGACCACCCATGCTCACCGCTAGTGCACTGCTCCTGCTCGCCACCCTCGCCGGTTACACGCTGTTGTGCGCGGCGTCCCCGTTCGGGACCTGCCGCAAGTGCGCGGGGCTCGGCGGCAAGGTCGTCCTCGACCGCAAGGGCCGCCCCAAGCGGGCCAAGCCCTGCCGCCGCTGCAAGGGCCACGGCAAGCGACTCCGTGTCGGCCGGCGCCTGACCAACCACAGCCGCGCTATCCACCGCGACGGCACCCGCTGACCCCGGACACGAAGCGGCCGACGGCACACGTCATGAGACGTACCCCGCTCCGAGCAGGAGCTAGGCGGACGCGCCGTCGGCCATGTCCCCGAGCTTGTCAGCACCCGAGGTACCCGCACCCTACCCAGCCCTCCCGCACCCCGTCGAAGGAGATACCGCCATGGCCGTGACCGTCTCCCTGGTCGCGCTCTTCGGACTCGTCCTGTTCTTCCTCCTGCGCTCCAGGTCGCTCGGCCCCGGCGCCGCGTTCACCGCCGCCGGATTCGGCTTCTTCCTCGCCTCCACCGGCGCCGCCAAGCCCATCAACCAGCTCACCCAGAGCCTCATCGAGACCGTCTCGAACCTCTGACCCGCGACAGCACGAAGGGCGGCCCCCGTCTCGCCAAAGCCTGGGGCCGCCCTCGCATCCAGAACACTGACGATGAACTGGAGACATCCAGCATGACCCAACCCACCCCGATCCGGCGAGAAGCCCGGACCGATCACCTCGAACTCGCCCTGCGACTGGCCGCCGGCGGACTGCCCGTCTTGCCGCTGCGCGCCGGGAAGGGCCCGTTCGGAAACTGCCCGACGTGCGCGGACAACGCGTGCGGCGGACGGCCGAACATGAAGACCCCCGGCCCCTGCGTCTGCCCGCGCCCGTGCCACGCGTGGGCCGCCGCCACCACCGACTCCACAGTGGTCTCCTCCCCGGCCTGGAAGGCCGCATGGCGGCACGCCGGGGGCGTCGGCTACCACCCGGGCGGTGCGGGGGTCACCGTCGTCGACCTCGACGACGCCGACGCCGTCGACTGGGCCCGCGCCACCCTGCCCCCGACCCGGACCGTGACGACGACGCGCGGCGAGCACTGGATCTACCAGGGCGCCATCCGCTCGGTGAACCGCGTCCGCGACAGCGTCGACCTCAAGTCCACGATGGCCTACGCCCGCTGGCTCGGGCCCGGCACCGGCACCATGACGGCGGTGCCCGAGGTCGTGCGCGCGCTGGCCTTGCGGAAGCCCACCGTCGTCCGGCCGGTGCCGCGCGCCGTCACCGTGCCCACGCCCGCCGGGGGCGGGGAGTGCCGCCACCGCTCGCCGTCCTACCTGGAGCGGGGCGTCGCCATGGCGGAGCAGCGCATCACCGACGCGGCCAGTGCGGTCCACGCCACGGTGTACCGGACGTTCCTGGCGGTGCTGTCCGCCCACGGCCGGTGCGGCTGCCTCACCGAGGCGCACATCGGCCGTCTGTTCACCGCCGCGCAGGCCAAGGGCGAGTCCCCGCGACACTGCTCGGACGCCTGGACCAACGCCCGCACCGCTCTGGGGATGTGACATGTCCGAGGACGAGAAGACCCCGGCCCGCGAGATCATCACCGACTACGCGCAGGAGCACTTCCGGTACTTCCGGACCGTCGACGGCACCGTGTACGCGCAGAAGAACAACCACCCCGTGGCCCGCCCGATCCGCTCCCAGGGCACCACCGGCAGCCACCGGCAGGAACTCATGGTCGGCCTGTTCAAGGACGGGTACGGCGTATTCAACGGCACGGCCCTGAAGGAGGCGTTGGACTTGATCGAAGCGCTCGCGCTCACCGAGGACGTACAGCCCACCCACATCCGGGTCGCCCCCGGATTCGACGGCGCCACCTGGCTCGACCTGGGCCGCGACGACGGCAAGTCCGTCCGCATCCACCCCACCGGCTGGGACATCCTCATCCCCGACCCGCGCGAGGTCTGCTGGCGCCGCACCCAGCTCACCGGCGAGATGCCGTTGCCGGTCAAGGACACCGACGGCAAGGGCATCGACCTCCTGATGCGGCTGTGCAACTTCGCCAGCGCTCAGGCCGAGAGCCTGGCCCTCGCGTGGCTGATCGGCTGCCTCGGCCCGTCCGCACCCGTCCCCGCCCCGTTCCTCACCGGTCCGCAGGGCGCGGGCAAGTCCACCGCCGGCCGGATGCTCGTGCGGATCATCGAGGGCATGAGCGGCGACCTGCGCCGCGCCCCGAAGGACGAAGAGAATCTGATCACGGCCGTCGCCGCCGGATGGGTCACCGCCCTGGACAATCTCTCCCACCTGGGGCCGGACCTGTCCGACCTCATGTGCTGCATCGTCACCGGCGCCGAGACCATCAAGCGCGCGCTGTTCACCGACGGCGACGTCGTCCGGTCCCGCTACCGCCGGCCGCTGCTGCTCACCGGCATCGACGTCGGCGTCATCCGCCCCGACCTCGCCGAACGGCTCCTCCCGCTCCGCCTGGAACGCCCCCTGGTGAGGCGCACCGAGGCGGAGCTGTGGGCGGAGTTCGAGGAAGTCCTCCCCGTCGTCCTCGGGTCCGTGCTCGACCTCACCGTCAAGGTCCGGGCCGCGCAGGCCGACATCCCCACCGACCTGCGCATGGCCGACTTCGCCCACCTGTGCGCCCGGCTCGACGTGGCGTCCAGCCTCGGCGCGCTGGACGCCTACCGGGCCAGCCTGGACGACCTCAACGACGACGTCATCGAAGGCGACCTGCTCGCCCAGACCGTCCTCAAGCACGCCGCCGACATCGAGCCGGGCACGCAGGTCCGGATGACGTCCGCCGAGTGGCTGCACGGCCTCACGCAGCTCTACAGCGGCGACGACTTCCGCCCCCTGCCCAAGGGCTGGCCCACCACCGGCAAAGTCCTCTCCGACCGGCTCAAGCGGCTTCAGCCCGTGCTGGCGGCACGCGGCGTCCTCATCGACTGGGGCCGTAGCAACACCGCCCGCTACATCGAACTGACCCGGCCCACGCCCCCGGCCGACGAGCAGCACCCGATGTTCTGACCGGGACCCACCACGACCGCTCGCGCACCAGCAAGAGGAGCACCCCGCCCCCGCCGCCGGGTGCTCCTCTTGCTGTTCCGGCGGCTCCGCCGCCACTGGAGGACGTGCCGCGATGCGGCTCCTTCTTCACGCCCGAAGGCGCACCACAACAGAGACAACCCCTTCTCTTTTTCCTAAGAGAAGAGACGCTGCGTCACCTGCGTCACCAGAGGCAGGAAAACCGCCCCTGAGCTGCGACAGCAGCGGTGACGCAGAGCCCCGAATCCTGCGTCACCCCGCGTCACCCGCGTCACCGGTGACAGACGGCTGCGTCACCGGTGACGTAGCCCGGAAACCTCTGCGTCACCGAAAACCGCAGGTCAAGTGGCATCGGTGACGCGAATGACGCAGTGACGCAGAAATCCCGACCTCGGACACACCCGCCCAACCGAAGCGTCGCACCCCGCCATCACGTCAAAGGAGCACCGTATGGACGCGGCCCTTTCCGAAGTGACCGCTGACCCCACGCTCGTCCTGCTCACCGTCGAAGAGGCGGCCCGCCGCCTCCAGATCGGCCGAACCCTGTGCTACCGGTACATCGGCACCGGAGAGCTGGAGTCCGTACCCCTCGGCCGCCTCCGCCGCGTCCCCGCCGACGCCGTCATCGAATTCGCCACCCAGCTCCGCCGCGCCCATCGGCCGGCCGCCTAAGAGGATCACTGTGGGAGAACAGAAGAAGCGCACCCGCCGGGCGAACGGCGAGACATCCATCTACTTCGGCCAGGACGGTCGTTGGCACGCCCGGGTGCCGATGGGCTACAAGGACAACGGGGAGCCCTACCGCAGGCACATCACGCGGCCTACGGAAGCCGCCCTGAAGGATGAGGTCAAGCGGCTGGAGAAACAGCGAGACCAGGGAACCGCGCAGCAGCCCGGGAAGCTGTGGACCGTCGAGAAGTGGCTGTGCCACTGGGTCGAGAACATCGCCAAGGCTGTGGTCAGCGAGAACACCTACGACGGCTACGAAGTGGCGGTGCGCGTTCACCTCGTTCCGGGCATCGGGAAGCACCGGATGGACCGCTTGGAGCCCGAGCACCTGGAGAGCCTGTATCGCCGGATGAAGGAGAACGGCAGCAAGCCCGCCACCGCTCACCAGGCCCACCGCACCGCTCGTACCGCGCTTGGTGAGGCTGTCCGTCGTGGCTACGCGGCGAAGAACGCCGCCGCCCTGGCCAAGCCGCCCCGGGTGGAGGGCGACGAGGACGAGATCGAGCCGTACTCCGTGGAGGAGGTGCAGAGCCTGCTGCTGGCGGTGAACAAGCGCCGCAACAGTGCTCGCTGGATGCTCGCGCTTGCTCTCGGTTTGCGACAGGGCGAGACCCTTGGTCTGCGGTGGGCCGACGTGGACCTGGACAACGAGTACCTGAAGCTGCGCCGAAACCGTCTGCGGCCGAAGTACGCACACGGATGCTCCGAAGCGTCGCCGTGCGGCCGTAAGGCCGGGTACTGCCCGAAGCGCGAGCAGGTGCGGCGGGAGACCAAGAACACCAAGTCGCGGGCCGGCCGCCGGGCCGTACCGCTGCCCGGTCCGTTGGTCGTAATGCTCCGTGCGCACAGGGAGGCACAATCCCGCGAGCGAGTGAGGGCGGGGAGTCTCTGGATCGCCTCGGACTACGTCTTCACCAAGCCGCTCGGTGGCCCGCTCAGCCCCAACACGGACTACCACGACTGGAAGAAGCTGTTGGGCGACGCCGGGGTACGTGACGCGCGTCTCCACGATGCTCGGCACACAGCCGCCACCGTGCTCATGCTCCTCGGAGTCCCGGACCGTGTCATCGACCAGATCATGGGGTGGGAGCCGGGCACGTCGTCCCGGATGCGGGCGCGGTACCTCCACGTGCCGGACGCCATGCTGAAGGACGTGGCCCGGAAGATCGCGGAAGCCATCTGGGGACCCCCGGAGTCGCCCCCTGTGGACAAAAACCAGGACAACGGGGCCTGAGGAACGTCGAAGGGCCCCACCGCGAACGGTGGGGCCCTTCAACGAATTGCCCGGTGAGAGCAATGGCGGAGGATACGAGATTCGAACTCGTGAGGGGTTGCCCCCAACACGCTTTCCAAGCGTGCGCCCTAGGCCACTAGGCGAATCCTCCGCGACGAACATTACATGACTTTGGAGGGTGCTCGCGAACCTCCTTCGGATGGGGGTTCGGGAGGGGGCCGGGGCCGGAGGGTGGGTCGGGATCGGGTACGCTGGGCGCAGCCCCTCACGCGGTGCTATCTGACTGAACTCCCCCAGGGCCGGAAGGCAGCAAGGGTAGGTCGGCTCTGGCAGGTGCGTGGGGGGCGCTTGCGTTCCCGGGTGGGTTTGCCGGGGTGGGTTGCCGGGCGGGGGTCCCGGGTGGGGTTCCCGGGTGGGGGTGGCGGGGTCGGGTCTGCGGTCGGGCCGCCTGTGGGCGTTGGTTCCGGGGTGCGCGGGGGCGGTTTTTCCCGGGTTGTCGGTGGGCGCCTATAACCTCGTACATGTGTCGTCTCTCGCGCTCTACCGCCGCTATCGCCCCGAGTCCTTCGCCGAGGTCATCGGGCAGGAGCATGTCACCGACCCGTTGCAGCAGGCCCTGCGGAACAACCGGGTCAATCACGCGTACCTGTTCAGCGGGCCCCGTGGGTGCGGCAAGACGACCAGTGCGCGGATTCTGGCGCGCTGTCTGAACTGTGAGCAGGGGCCCACCCCGACGCCCTGCGGGGAGTGCCAGTCCTGTCGTGACCTCGCGCGGAACGGGCCGGGGTCGATCGACGTCATCGAGATCGACGCCGCCTCGCACGGTGGTGTGGACGACGCCCGTGACCTGCGGGAGAAGGCCTTCTTCGGGCCCGCGTCCAGCCGGTACAAGATCTACATCATCGACGAGGCCCACATGGTCACCTCGGCGGGCTTCAACGCCCTCCTGAAGGTGGTCGAGGAGCCGCCGGAGCATCTCAAGTTCATCTTCGCGACGACCGAGCCCGAGAAGGTCATCGGGACCATTCGCTCGCGTACGCACCACTACCCCTTCCGGCTCGTGCCGCCCGGGACGCTGCGCGAGTACCTGGGCGAGGTCTGCGGGCGCGAGGGCATCCCCGTCGAGGACGGGGTGCTGCCGCTCGTCGTGCGGGCCGGTGCCGGGTCCGTGCGTGACTCGATGTCCGTGATGGACCAGCTCCTGGCCGCAGCCGCCGCCGACGGTGTGACGTACACCATGGCCACGTCCCTGCTCGGCTATACGGACGGGTCGCTGCTCGACTCCGTCGTGGAGGCGTTCGCGGCCGGCGACGGCGCCGCCGCCTTCGAGGTCGTCGACCGGGTCGTCGAGGGGGGCAACGATCCGCGCCGGTTCGTCGCCGACCTCCTTGAGCGGCTGCGCGACCTGGTGATCCTGGCCGCCGTGCCGGACGCCGCCGAGAAGGGGCTCATCGACGCCCCGGTCGACGTGATCGAGCGCATGCAGGCCCAGGCGTCCGTGTTCGGGGCGGCGGAGCTCAGCAGGGCCGCCGACCTCGTCAACAGCGGATTGACCGAGATGCGGGGCGCCACCTCGCCCCGGCTCCAGCTGGAGCTGATCTGCGCGCGCGTGCTGCTGCCCGCCGCCTTCGACGACGAGCGTTCCGTACAGGCGCGGCTCGACCGGCTGGAGCGCGGGGCCTCCGCCGCGCCCGCGCCCGTCTTCACGCCCGGACCTCCGGCGCCCGCCATGGGGTACGTGCCCGGGCCCGACGCCCACACCCCGATGGCCCCGCCCCCGCTCCCGCCCGCCCCGGCGCCCGCGCAGCCCGCGCCCGCCCCGGCCCCCGCTCCCGTAGAGGCGCAGCCCGCCCCCGTACACGTGCAGCACTCCGAGCCCGCCCAGGCTCCCGCCGCTCCCCGGCCCGGTGCGTGGCCGGGTGCCGCCACCCCCGGCGGCGGTGCGCCCGGCGCCTGGCCCGGGGCGTCCGCCGCGGCAGCGCCGGCTCCCGCTCCCGTACAGGCGCAGCCCGCGCCGCAGGCCCCCGCCCCGGCAGCCGCCGGGGGCGGCGGCGGGGACACGGCCCAGGTGCGGAACCTCTGGCCGCAGATCCTCGACGCCGTCAAGAACCGGCGCCGCTTCACCTGGATCCTGCTCAGCCAGAACGCGCAGGTCGCGGGCTTCGACGGCACCACCCTCCAGCTCGGCTTCCTCAACGCCGGCGCCCGCGACAACTTCGCGAGCAGCGGCAGCGAGGACGTCCTCAAGCAGGCCCTCGCCGAACAGTTCAACGTGAACTGGAAGGTCGAGGCGATCATCGACCCCTCGGGCGGCGCCTCGCCCCCGCCCGCCGCCACCGGCTTCGGCGGTTCGGGCGGTACGGGCGGCTTCGGCGGGTCCAGTGGGTCCGGCGGGTCCGGTGGGTCCGGCGGCTTCGGGGGCGGTCGGCCGCAGGCGTCCGCCCCGGCCTTCCAGCAGGCCCCGCCGTCGGCGCCCGCGCCCTCGCAGGGCTCGCCCGCACCCGCTCCCGCCTTCCCGCAGCCGTCCGCCCCCGCGCCGTCGGGGGCCCCCGCGCCCGCGTACTCGCCGCCCGCGCCCCAGCCCGTGGCGCCCGAGGACGACGTACCGGAGGAGGACGATCCGGACCTCGTCGACTCCGCCCTCTCCGGGCACGAACTCATCGTGCGCGAGCTCGGAGCGACCGTTGTGGAGGAATACACGAACGAGTAGGGGCGTCTCGTTCAGTGGCCCGCACAAGGGGCATCCCGCCCCGCGGGCTACCCTGGCTGACGTGAAGGTCCTCGTCATCGGCGGCGGCGCCCGCGAACATGCCCTGTGCCGCTCTCTCTCCCTCGATCCCGACGTCACCGCTCTGCACTGCGCGCCCGGCAACGCCGGAATCGCGGAGGTCGCCGAGCTGCACCCCGTCGACCAACTGGACGGCGAAGCCGTCGCGCGCCTCGCCACCGAGCTCGGCGCCGAACTGGTCGTCGTCGGCCCGGAGGCCCCGCTCGTCGCCGGTGTCGCCGACGCCGTCCGCGCGGCCGGCATCCCCGCCTTCGGCCCGTCGCGGGAAGCCGCGCAGCTGGAGGGCTCCAAGGCGTTCGCCAAGGACGTCATGGCCGGCGCCGGGGTCCCCACCGCCCGCAGCTACGTCTGCACGACCCCCGAGGAGATCGACGAGGCGCTCGACGCCTTCGGCGCTCCGTACGTCGTCAAGGACGACGGCCTGGCCGCCGGCAAGGGCGTCGTCGTCACCGACGACCTCGCGCAGGCACGGGCCCACGCGCTCGCGTGCGACCGGGTGGTCATCGAGGAGTACCTGGACGGCCCCGAGGTCTCCCTCTTCGCGATCACCGACGGCGTCACCGTCCTCCCGCTCCGGCCCGCGCAGGACTTCAAGCGCGCGCTCGACGACGACATGGGCCCCAACACCGGCGGCATGGGCGCCTACTCGCCGCTGCCGTGGGCCGACCCCAAGCTGGTCGACGAGGTCCTCGCGACCGTCCTCCAGCCGACGGTCGACGAGCTGCGCCGCCGCGGCACGCCGTTCTCCGGTCTGCTGTACGCGGGTCTGGCGATCACCAGCCGTGGCGTACGGGTCATCGAGTTCAACGCGCGCTTCGGCGACCCCGAGACGCAGGTGGTCCTGGCCCGGCTCAGGACCCCGCTGGCCGGCGTCCTGCTGAACTCCGCCAACGGCACCCTGGACGACCAGGCGCCGCTGAGCTGGAGCGACGACGCCGCCGTCACCGTGGTCATCGCCTCCCACAACTACCCGGAGACCCCGCGCACGGGCGACCCGATCGAGGGCCTGGACGAGGTCGCGGAGAAGGACGCCCCGCACGCGTACGTGCTCCACGCCGGAACGAGGCGGGACGGCGACGCGATCGTGAGCGCGGGCGGCCGCGTCCTCTCGGTCACCGCCACCGGAACGGACCTGGGGCAGGCCCGCGAGCGCGCGTACGCGGCGGTCGGCCGCATCCGCCTTGACGGCTCCCAGCACCGTACGGACATCGCGCGGAAGGCCGCCGGAGCCTGATTCGTCGCGCGGCCGTGCGGTGAACCGTACGGCCGCGCGAATGCCATCACCTTTGCCCAAAGCCATTCCATCGAGTGACGACTGAGCCATCCGGATGACGTCCGCCACCGCCCCAACTAGGGTGCGGCGAAGGCGTTCCGGCACTTGGCCCACCGGCATTGCGATGTCAGTGGCGGGTGCCACAGTGGGGGAGTGACCAACACCGCCACAGGCAGTCCCGGCATGGGCGGTCCAGACATGGGCGGCCCCGCGAGGGGCAGAAGGGGGTGATGTACGGCGTGTCCGGTACCGGTTCCGTTGTCGCCGAGGAGTGGGGCGTGCGCGCCGCGCGCTCCCGGGCCCTCGGCGTCCTCCGGGTCCGCGGCAGGGCCCTGGGCCTCGCGGTCCTCCCCGCCGCCGTCGCCGTCGTCCTGTACGCGGGCGGGGTCACCGGCCGCTTCACGGGCTCCGGCTGGGACGCGGCCCGCTGGGTGGTGACCGTGCTCGCGGTCCTCGTCCTCCTCGCCGCCACGGCCGTCGCCCTCGTCGTCGCCCGGGCCCGTCCGGCCGCGACGCCGACGGTGGAGCTCGCCGAGACCGCCGCCCCCGACCTCTACCGGCTCGTCCGGGACCTGGCCGACCGGCTCGACGTGCCGGCGCCCGCCGCGATAGCCCTGACGCCCGACTGCGACAGCTGGCTGGAGGACCGCACCCACCGGGCCCACCGAGCAGCGCGGCGCACCTCCGTCGACGGATACGCGGACAGGGACGGAGCCGGAGCCGGAGTCGGTGCTCCCGTCCTCGTCATAGGGTCGCCCTTCCTGTGGTGGATGCGTGTCGGCGAACTGAGGGCGGTCCTCGCCCCCGTCGTCGCCGGCACCGGCCCCGCCGCCCACCCCGACATAGCCGCCGCCCGCCGCTTCGTCCGAGGCCTGGACGCGGCCGTCGCCGTGCCCCGGGCCCCCGGCCTCGACCCGCTCCGCAGGCTCGGCGCGCACGGCGTCGGGCAGGTCGCCCGCGTCCTGCTGCGCGCCTGCCGCGGGCACGCCGCCGAGATGGAGCGCGGGGTCGCCGTCGCCGGCTCGGAGCGCGCCCAGGCCGTGGACTACGGTGTGCGGATCGTCGCGCAGGAGCAGGTCGGCCTGGCGTACGCGGGGTGGGACCGCCTCCTCACCCGGGTCGCGCTGCCCGCCTGGCGCATGGGCCGCTGGCCCTCCCGGCTCGACGCGGGCGTGGTCTCCGCCCTGACCGAGCTCTCCCGCCGGGACCGGCTCGCGGACGGCTTCTCGTCCCGCCTCGGCGAGCGCCCGGCCTGCGACCTCCTGGAGGAGCCGGGAGCGGTCGACGAGGCCGCCTCGCTGCTCGCCGCCCGCCTCTTCCACGGCGGCCCGGCCGAACCCGGCCCCGACTGGTCCCCGGTGGAGTGGAGCCAGTACCCGGAGGAGGTCGTCGACCGGAAGTGGCGCACCGACGCGGCCCGACTGCACCAGGTCCTCGACGGCCTGGGCGCGGCCGGCTCCCCGGCCGGAGCCGCGTCGACCGCGGCCGGCCCGACCCTGACCCGGGTGATCGCCCACCTGTCCACGGCAGCACCCACGGCCTCCACCGCGCCCATGGCCCCCGGGGCCGTACAGGGTGACACGACCGCCCCCACCGACCTCCCGCTCCCCGAAGCAGTCGCCGACGCCGTACGCGACGACGCCGACACCGACGCCGAGGTCGACGACGAGCCCGACAATCCCGCCGCCGAGGCGCTCGCGGGGGCGCTCAGCGCGCTTCTCGCGCGCGAGGAGGCCGCGCGGGAGGCGCGGGTGGCCGCCGCCACCGCCCGGACCGCCGAGGCCCTGGCCAAGAGCGCCAGGACGGACGACCGGCCCTCCGCGCCCCCGGCGGCCGTCAGCGGTCCCGACGGGCCCCTGCCGCTCTTCCCGCTCCAGCCGCCCCGCTCCGGCCGTGACCTGCTCGCCGACCACGTCACCGCGATGGTCTGCTGCGCGGCCGTGGACACGGCCGAGGCCACCCCGGGCCTCGACTGGCTCGACGGGCCCTCCCTCCTGGTCGGTGGCGAGCGGGCGGCGGACCTCGGACCCCGTGTCCTCGCCCTCGTCGAGGACGGCGACCCGGAGCCGCTGCGCGTCTGGCTGGCCCGCACGGGGGTGCGGCCGGAGAAGCCCGTACGCCTGGTCTGAGCCCCGTCGGGGGGCACTTTCACGGCGCGGCTTCCCGGAGCCTGGGGTTCCACTCTCGTCAATTCACGACGAACGGTGACGGAGTGCGTGCGTTATGTGATGTGCTGGAGACCGCCACTGACAGAAGCACGAACCAGAGGCACGAAGCACAGCCACGAAGCACACGCACGAAGCACAGACACGCATCAGAGGCACTGAACAGCCGACCCGGGGGAGTCGAGGGAGGGGCGCAGCATGGGGGCGGACCAGATCAGGCGGTGGGAGTCGGGCGCGCTCGCGCACGCCGTCACCGATCCCTTCGGCCAGGGCCCCCTGCCCTGGCTGCGCGGGTCCGAGAACTACTTCGACGACACCGGCCAGATGGTCCCCTGGTACGCGGACGAGACCCTGGCCCGGGGCGGCAGCGGCGGCCCGCGCACGGCAGACGACGTCCGGCGCCAGATCAAGGGGTTCGCGTCCGACGGAGCCGTGGCTCCGGGCGAGTCGATCGACTTCCACATCACGGTGGACCCGCCGCAGCAGTTCTCGGTCGACGTCTACCGGATCGGGCACTACGGCGGCCACGGGGCCGCGAAGATCACCACCAGCCCCCGGCTCTCCGGGATCGTCCAGCCGGCCCCGCTGACCGCCGACCGCACGGTCTCCTGCCACCACTGGTGGCAGTCGTGGCGGTTGCAGGTCCCCACGTACTGGTCGATCGGGGCGTACGTCGCCGTCCTCACCACCGTCGACGGCTACCGCTCGCACATCCCCTTCACCGTCCGCGACAACCACCCCGCCGATCTGCTCCTCGTCCTCCCGGACGTGACCTGGCAGGCGTACAACCTCTATCCGGAGGACGGCCGCACCGGCGCCAGCCTCTACCACGCCTGGGACGAGGACGGCCGGCTGCTCGGGGAGGAGGAGGCGGCCGTCACCGTCTCCTTCGACCGCCCGTACGCGGGCGCGGGCCTGCCGCTGCACGTCGGGCACGCCTACGACTTCATCCGCTGGGCCGAGCGCTACGGCTACGACCTGGCGTACGCGGAGACCCGCGACCTGCACGCGGGCCGGGTCGACCCGACCCGCTATCGGGGCCTGGTCTTCCCTGGGCACGACGAGTACTGGTCGGCGCCGATGCGCAGGACCGTCGAACTCGCCCGCGACCAGGGGACGTCGCTCGTCTTCCTCTCCGCCAACACCATGTACTGGCAGGTGGAGCTCGGCCCTTCGCCGTCCGGGGTGCCGGACCGGCTCCTCACCTGCCGCAAACGGCGCGGCCCCGGCCGCTCGGCGCTCTGGCGGGAGGTCGACCGGCCCGAGCAGCAGCTCCTCGGCATCCAGTACGCGGGCCGGGTCCCCGAGCCGCACCCGCTGGTCGTGCGGAACGCCGAGCACTGGCTCTGGGAGGCCACCGGGGCCGGCGACGGCGACGAGCTGCCGGGCCTGGTCGCGGGCGAGGCCGACCGCTACTTCCCGCGCACGGCGCTCCCCGAGCACCAGGGCCGCATCCTGCTCGCCCACTCGCCCTACCGCGACGGCGAGGGGGCGCTGCGCCACCAGGAGACCTCGCTCTACCGGTCGCCCTCGGGCGCCTGGGTCTTCGCCTCCGGTACGTTCGCCTGGTCACCGGCGCTGGACCGGCCGGGCCATGTCGACGCCCGGGTCCAGCGCGCCACCGCGAACCTTCTGGACCGGATCTGTAAGAGGGACTGACCGGGACCGACCGGGGCTGACCAGGACTGACCGGGCCCGCCCGCTGCCGACCGGCCCCGGTGCGAGAGAATCGAACCGCTCCTGGATCAACCTACGCGGAGGAACCGTGTCCGGATTCGTAGAAAAGCCCGAGCCTGTTCAGGTCCCGGGCCTCACCCATCTCCACACGGGCAAGGTGCGCGACCTGTACCGGAACGAGGCCGGTGACCTCGTGATGGTGGCGAGTGACCGCATGTCCGCGTACGACTGGGTCCTGCCCACCGAGATCCCCGACAAGGGCCGGGTCCTCACCCAGCTCTCCCTGTGGTGGTTCGACCGGCTCTCCGACCTGGTCCCCCACCACGTGCTCTCGACCGACCTGCCGGCCGGCGCCCCCGCCGACTGGGCGGGCCGCACCCTCGTCTGCAAGTCGCTGAACATGGTCCCGGTCGAGTGCGTGGCCCGCGGCTATCTCACCGGCTCCGGCCTCGTCGAGTACGACGAGTCCCGTACGGTCTGCGGCCTCGCGCTCCCCGAGGGGCTGAGCGACGGTTCCGAGCTGCCCGCCCCGATCTTCACCCCGGCCACCAAGGCCGCCGTCGGCGACCACGACGAGAACGTCCCGTACGAGGAGGTCGCCCGCCAGGCCGGCGCCGAGACGGCCGCGCTGCTGCGTCAGACGACCCTCGCCGTGTACGGCAGGGCCCGTGACGTCGCGCGCGACCGGGGGATCATCCTCGCCGACACCAAGTTCGAGTTCGGCTTCGACGGGGACACGCTGGTTCTCGCCGACGAGGTCCTCACCCCGGACTCCTCGCGCTTCTGGCCGGCCGACCAGTGGGAGCCGGGCCGCGCCCAGCCCTCGTACGACAAGCAGTTCGTCCGGGACTGGCTGACCTCCCCGGCCTCCGGCTGGGACCGCAAGAGCGAGCAGCCGCCGCCGCCCCTCCCGCAGGAGATCGTGGACGCGACGCGCGCCAAGTACATCGAGGCGTACGAGCTGCTGACCGGCAAGAACTGGAGCTGAGCCGGACACGAGAAAGCCCCCGGTCGATTCGACCGGGGGCTTCTTCATGGAGCGGACGACGAGATTCGAACTCGCGACCCTCACCTTGGCAAGGTGATGCTCTACCAACTGAGCCACGTCCGCATGCGCCGTAGCGCGGAGCCAACTATACCCAACCTTTCGCCTGCGCGAGCCGCACCGCCGTATGACGGTTCTCGGCACCGAGCTTCGCGGCGGCCGAGGAGAGGTAGTTCCGGACGGTGCCGGGGGAGAGCGAGGCGCGCCGGGCGATCTCCGCGACGGGTGCCCCGTCGGCGGAGAGTTCGAGGACCTCGGCCTCCCGGGCGGTCAGCGGGGAGTCCCCGGCGGCGATCGCGTCGGACGCCAACTCCGGGTCCACGTAACGGTTTCCGGCGTGCACGGTACGGATGATCTCGGCGAGCCGCTGAGCGCTGACGGTCTTCGGGACGAAGCCGCGGACGCCGGCGGAGAGGGCCCGCTTGAGGTGCCCCGGCCGGCCGTGACCGGTCACGATCATGGTGCGGCAGGCGGGGAGTTCGTCCCGCAGGACCGTGGCGACCGTCACACCGTCCGCGCCCGGCATCTGCAGATCGAGCACGGCGACGTCGGGGCGGTGGGCCCGGGCCATGGCGAGCGCCTCGGGCCCGGTGGCGGCCTCGGCGACGACGACGAGATCGTCCTCGAGACCGAGCAGCGCGGCGAGCGCGCCGCGGATCAGATGCTCGTCGTCGGCGAGCAGCACGCGGACGGGGAAGGGGGAGGGGGCGGTCACGGGGTCACCTCGGTACGAGGGCGGGTACGGGATCGGGTACGCGTACGGGTACGGGATCGGGATCGGGTACGCGTACGGGTTACGGGGACGGTCACGGGGTCGCCTCGGTACCCGTAGGCACACGGGTACGAGTACGGGTGCCGCTTCCCGTACCGGCCACCGGAACCCTGGCCGTCACGCGGAACGTCCCGCCCTCGCCCGGCCCGGCCTCCAGGGTCCCGCCGACGGCCGCGAGCCGCTCCCGAAGCCCCGCGAGCCCTGACCCCGCGCCGGCGCCGACCCCTGACCCCGCGGCGGCGCCGACCCCGGCCCCCGCGCCGGCGCCGGACCCGACACCCGCCCCCGCCCCGCCCCCGGCTCCGTCGTTCTCCACGGTCAGCAGCACCGCGCCCTCCTCCTCGCGTACGGCGATCGCGCAGTGCCGCGCGTCCCCGTGCCTCAGTACGTTCGTCGTGGTCTCCCGGACCACCCACCCGAGCGCCGCCTGCACCTCGTCGGGCAGGGCGAGCCCGGGGGTGTCGACGGCGCAGTCGATGCCGGCCGCGTCGAGGACACCCCGCGCGCCCTCCAGCTCCACCCGCAGGTCCGCCTCGCGGTAGCCGCGTACGACGTCCCGTACCTCCCGCTGGGACTCCTGGGCGATGCGCTGCACCTCGATCATCTGGTCGACGGCCTCGGGGCGTCCGCGCCGGGCGAGCTGGACGGCGAGCTCGCTCTTGAGGGCGATCACGGACAGGTTCCGGCCGAGGATGTCGTGCAGGTCCCGCCCGAAACGCAGCCGCTCCTCGGCGACCGCGAGCCGGGCCTGCACATCGCGCGCCTCGCGCAGTTCGTAGAGGACCCCGAGCACCCAGAGCGAGAGGCGGATGGTGACGGCGAGCCAGCCGGTGATGAAGAGGACGGTCGTCACGGTGAAGACGGTCGGCCAGGTGCCCCGGCCGGTGAGCGGTACGGCGGCCAGGAGCACCCCGGTCAGGAGGGTCTGGTGGAGGACGACGGTCCGTATCGGGAAGACCAGGCAGTGCCCGGCGACGAAGGGGACGAGGGCCGCCCCGAGCATCCCGGGCAGCAGCCCGGTCAGGTCGGCGGTGGCGGCCTCGGCGAGGACGGCCGCCGCGGTGGCGGCCCCGGCCGCGGCCGCGGGCAGGATCTCGCGCGGGCCGAGCGCGGTTCCGGGGCGCAGGTACACGTCCATCGCTCGGCGCAGGAAGCGGTGGCAGAGGATCCCGTTGGCGAGGTTGAACAGCGGGGCCACGACGACCAGGAGGAGCGGGGCCTCGTGCCGGATCGGCCGGATCAGGAGGAGGAGCCCGAGGACGAACACGGCGGCCCACAGGAGCATGTAGGCGGTGACGCGCGTGTAGACGTCCACCTTGGCCGGACCGCTCCGGCCGCTCCAGCTCTTCACGACGGGTTCCTCCCGGTCTCTCGGCGACATTGCGTGGCGCGGTCGCTCAGCGCCGGGGCTCCCACCGGAACCACCGCTGGACAGCAAACACCGAGAGCACGATCCAGGCCACCGCGGTCAGCGTGGCGCCCACCAGATCCCCCGGCTCCACGCCGCCGGACCAGCCGGCCCGTACGAGGGTCATCACGCCGGTCAGCGGCAGCAGCTCACAGAGCGAGGCGAGCCGGTCGGGGAGGACGGAGAGGGGGACGAAGAGCCCGGACCCGATGGACGAGACCAGAAGCAGCGGCATGGTCGTGAGCTGGGCGCTGTCGACGGTGCGGGTGACGGCCGAGGTGGCGGCCGCGACGGCGGTGAGCAGCACGACGCCGAGGAGGACACCGGCGAGGAGCAGCGCGGGCCGGGCGGGTGCGGGCAGGCCGAGGACGGCGACGCCGCCGGCCGTCATGAGGGCGCACTGGGCGAGCGTGAGCACGGCGGCCGGCAGTGCGATCCCGGTGTGGATCTCGATGTCGGTGACCTCGCCGGTCCGCAGCCGCTTGAGGACGAGCGACTCGCGGCGGGCGACGAAGGCGGAGACGAGGTTGGAGTGCACGACCATGAGGAGGGCCATGCCGATGCCGCCGGTGACGGCGACCTCCGCGATGGTCGTGCCCGCCTTGCCGAGCTCGACGCTGTCGAGGGAGCTGCGGATCGCTCCCACCATGAGCACGGGGACGAAGACGGCGACGAAGAGCGCCGTGCGGTTGCGGACGAGCAGGGTCAGCTCGGCCCGCCCGAGCGCGGCGAGCCGCGTACGGGTGAGCCGCGTACGGGCGGGGAAGTGCGTGAGCGAGCTCATCGGACGGCCTCCAGATCCGGGTCCTGCGTCTGCGTCGGGTCCTGCGCCGGCATCTGCGCCTGCGCCGAGGTCTGTGAAGCGATGTCGAGGAACGCCTCTTCGAGGGAGGCGGACCGGGCGTCGAGCCCGTCGAGTCGTACGTCGTGCTCCCGGGCCCAGCCGAGGAGCGCGGCGAGGTCGTCCTGGAGGGAGCCGGTACGGATCTCCACCCGCCCGCCGTCCTCGGCGGCCCGCAGGTGGAGCGGGAGGCGCCCGGCCGGGACACCGTCGGGGAGGGTGAAGCGGATGCGGGCGGGCCGGGCGGCGGTGACCTCGGCGGGGGTGCCGGAGAGGACGATCCGGCCGGCGTGCATGATCGCGAGCCGGTCGGCCAGGGTCTCGGCCTCCTCCAGGTAGTGGGTGGTGAGCAGGACGGTGGTGCCGTCGTCGCGGAGCGCCCGGACGAGGTCCCAGGTGTCGCGGCGGCCCTCGGCGTCGAGGCCGGTGGTCGGTTCGTCGAGGAAGAGGACCTCGGGGCGGCCGAGGAGGGCGAGCGCGAGGTCGAGCCGGCGCCGTTCGCCGCCCGACAGCTGCTTGACCCGTACCCGTTCGCGGCCGGTGAGCCCGGTGGCGGCGAGGGCCTCGGCGGCGGGCCGGGCGTTGCTTGTGCAGCCCGCCCACATCCGTACGGTCTCGGTCACGGTCAGGTCGCCGGGGAAGCCGCCCTCCTGGAGCATCACCCCGATGCGGGGGCGGACGGCGGCCCGCTCGCGGTACGGGTCGTGGCCGAGGACACGGGCGGTTCCGGCGCTCGGGGCGGCGAGGCCCTCCAGGAGTTCGACGGTGGAGGTCTTGCCGGCGCCGTTGGTGCCGAGGAGGGCGAAGATCTCGCCGCGGGGGACGGTGAAGGAGATGCCGCGCACGGCCTCGAAGCCGCCGGAGTAGCCGCGGCGCAGGCCTTCCGCTTCGATCGCGTTGGTCATGTGTCCAGGCTTCCGGCGGGCGGGGCCGTCCGGCAGTGCGCGCTGTCATCGCGGTATCTGACAAATGTCATGGGGGCGGCGGGGGGACGCCCCACCGGGAACACACGGCCGGGAACAGGCGGCCGAGAACACGCGGCCGGGAACACGACGAAGGCCCCGGTTCCTGAGAACCGGGGCCTTCGACTTCCTGAGCGGACGACGAGATTCGAACTCGCGACCCTCACCTTGGCAAGGTGATGCTCTACCAACTGAGCCACGTCCGCATGCTGCCGCTCAGCTTTCACTGGGCGGTGCGAGCACCACTCTACCTGATGCACCGGAGTGCTCGGTCTTGCGATGCAGAGCGGGTGACAGGAATTGCACACTGCGCCTTCCCCCTGGAAGGGGGCTGTTCTGCTACTGAACTACACCCGCACGCTGCGTGAGGTGGGGCTTTGCGGCCTCGCCCCTCGGCGTGTTCCAGACTCTAGCGGATCATGGGGGGTGCAATGCAAATCGGTTCCCCGGCCCGCGCGGGCCGGGTCCGCCGCCCCGGCTCAACTCGCTTCGCGGAAGGCCTCGTAGACCCGCTTCGGGATCCGTCCGCGGGCGGGCACCTCCATCTTGTGGGACTGGGCCCAGGCCCGGACCGCCGCCGGATCGGGGGCGAGTGAGGTGTGGGTGTACGTCTCCGCCGAGGCGCTCCGGGCGGCCGCGGTCTTGGCCGGCAGCTTGCGCCCGGCCGCGAGGTACGGGGCGAGAGCCTTGCGGAGTTTCTTTGCATTGGCAGCATTCAGGTCGATCTCGTACATCTTCCCGTCAAGACCGAACGCGACCGTTTCAGCTGCCTCTCCGCCGTCCATGTCGTCGGAGAGAGTGACCACCACACGCTGAGCCACGGATATCGGTCCTTTCCTGCGGCCGACTCCGCGGAGGGGGCGCTTGTGGCGCCTCTGACGTGCGGTGATGTCGGCCTTGCGGCTGTGCCGGGACAATGCTGCTTTCTTCTGGATTCCTTTGTACAGCGGCAGGTGTCGCATTGTGAAGCCCTGGCAATTGTTTCAGCGTGTCCCGGGGCAATGAGGTCCGCAATATTTCACTCGAATTTTGTGTGGATGTGCTCGGGCGGGGGCGTGGGTGGTGTGTGCGGGTCGGGGGCCTCCGCGGCCTGGCATTTGTAGGATCCTTCAGATCTCTACCCGCGTAGAATTTGGAGGCAGGTACGCTGAGGGAACCGCCCACGCAACACACCACCGGGAGTGCCAGTGGCACGCGTCGTAGTCGACGTCATGCTCAAGCCGGAGATCCTCGACCCTCAGGGGCAGGCGGTGCAGCGTGCACTGCCCCGCCTGGGATTCGCCGGAATCGCCGACGTCCGCCAGGGGAAGCGCTTCGAGTTGGAGGTGGAGGGACCGGTCGACGACGCCGCCCTCGCCCGCATCCATGAGATGGCCGAAACCTTCCTTGCAAACACAGTGATCGAAGACTTCATCGTGAAGGTGGAGTCGTGACCGCACGCATCGGCGTCGTCACGTTCCCCGGAACGCTCGACGACCAGGACGCGCTGCGCGCCGCCCGCCTCGCGGGCGCCGAGCCCGTTTCGCTGTGGCACCGCGACAAGGACCTCAAGCAGGTCGACGCCGTGGTCCTGGCCGGCGGTTTCTCCTACGGCGACTACCTGCGGGCCGGAGCCATCTCCCGCTTCTCGCCGGTGATGGAGACGATCATCGAGCAGGCGAAGGCGGGCATGCCCGTCCTCGGTATCTGCAACGGCTTCCAGATCCTCACCGAGGCGCATCTGCTGCCGGGCGCGATGCTGCGCAACAACCACCTCCACTTCATCTGCCGCGACCAGAAGCTGCGGGTGGAGAACGCGGGGACCGCCTGGACCTCGGACTACACCGAGGGCCAGGAGATCGAGGTCCCGCTCAAGAACATGGACGGCCGGTACGTCGCCGACGAGCGTGTCCTCGACGAGCTGGAGGCCGAGGGGCGGGTGGCCTTCCGCTACCTGGACGTGAACCCCAACGGCTCGCTGCGCGACATCGCGGGCATCACCAACGCCGCGGGCAACGTGGTAGGCCTCATGCCGCACCCCGAGCACGCCGTCGAGCCCCTGGTCGGCACCGGTAAGACGGACGGCCTCGGTTTCTTCACCTCGATCCTCAAGAAGCTGGTCAACGCCTGATGAGCCTCCTCGACACCGTCAAGCACGCGAGCGAGACGCCGGACAGCGAGCAGCCCTGGAAGGAGCTCGGCCTCAAGGAGGACGAGTACGCGCGCATCCGCGAGATCCTCGGCCGCCGTCCCACCGGCGCCGAGCTCGCCATGTACTCCGTCATGTGGTCCGAGCACTGCTCCTACAAGAGCAGCAAGGTCCACCTGAAGCAGTTCGGCGAGAAGGTACCGGAGAACGACGCCATGCTCGTCGGCATCGGCGAGAACGCCGGCGTCGTCGACGTGGGCCAGGGGTACGCGGTCACCTTCAAGGTCGAGTCGCACAACCACCCCTCGTACATCGAGCCCTACCAGGGCGCGGCCACCGGCGTCGGCGGCATCGTCCGCGACATCCTCGCCATGGGTGCCCGCCCGGTCGCGGTCGTCGACCCGCTGCGTTTCGGCGCGGCCGACCACCCCGACACCAAGCGCGTGCTGCCCGGTGTCGTCGCCGGCATCGGCGGCTACGGCAACTGCCTCGGCCTGCCGAACATCGGCGGCGAGGTCGTCTTCGACTCCTGCTACCAGGGCAACCCGCTGGTCAACGCCGGCTGCATCGGCGTGATGAAGCACGAGGACATCCACCTCGCCAAGGCCTCGGGCCCCGGCAACAAGGTCATCCTGTACGGCGCCCGCACGGGCGGCGACGGCATCGGCGGCGTCTCGGTCCTCGCGTCCGAGACCTTCGACGCTGCATCCGATAGTGCCGATGGCACGGGCAAGCCCAAGAAGCGCCCCGCCGTCCAGGTCGGCGACCCCTTCCAGGAGAAGCTCCTCATCGAGTGCACCCTGGAGATCTTCAAGGAGAAGCTGGTCGCGGGCATCCAGGACCTCGGCGGCGCCGGGCTCTCCTGCGCCACGTCCGAGCTGGCCTCCGCCGGTTCCGGCGGCATGCGCGTCGAGCTCGACCGGGTCCACCTGCGCGACGCGACCCTCTCGCCCGAGGAAATCCTCATGAGCGAGTCGCAGGAGCGCATGTGCGCGATCGTCGAGCCCGTGCACGTCGAGCGGTTCCTGGAGATCTGCGAGAAGTGGGACGTCATCGCCACCGTCATCGGGGAGGTGACCGAGGGCGAGCGCCTGGAGATCTTCTGGCACGGCGAGCAGATCGTCGACGTCCCGCCGCGCACGGTCGCGCACGAGGGCCCGGTCTACCACCGGCCGTACGCGCGCCCCGAGTGGCAGGACGCGCTCCAGGCCGACGACGCCGGCAAGCTGCCCCGGCCGCAGGACGGCGCCGAGCTGAAGGACCAGGTCCTGAAGCTGGTCTCGTCGCCGAACCAGGCCTCGAAGTCCTGGATCACGGACCAGTACGACCGGTTCGTGCAGGGCAACACGGTCCTGGCGCAGCCCGAGGACGCCGGCATGGTCCGTATCGACGAGGAGACCAACCTCGGCGTGGCCATGGCGACGGACGGCAACGGCCGGTACGCGAAGCTCGACCCGTACACGGGCGCGCAGCTCGCGCTTGCGGAGGCGTACCGCAATGTCGCCGCCTCCGGTGCCAAGCCGCTGGCCATCTCGGACTGCCTGAACTTCGGTTCGCCCGAGGACCCGGCCGTGATGTGGCAGTTCGCGGAGGCCACCCGTGGTCTCGCGGACGGCTGTCTCCAGCTGGGCACCCCGGTGACCGGCGGCAACGTCTCGCTCTACAACCAGACGGGCGAGACCGCGATCCACCCGACGCCGGTCGTGGCCGTGCTCGGTGTGATCGACGACGTGAACCGCCGTACGCCGATCGCCTTCGCGGAAGAGGGCCAGCTCCTCTACCTGCTCGGCGACACGCGTGAGGAGTTCGGCGGCTCGGCCTGGTCCGAGGTGATCCACCAGCACCTCGGCGGCATGCCGCCGGCCGTGGACCTCGACCGGGAGAAGCTGCTCGGCGAGATCCTGATCTCGGCCTCCCGCGACGGCATGATCGACGCGGCGCACGACCTGTCCGACGGCGGTCTGATCCAGGCGGTCGTCGAGTCCTGCCTGCGCGGCGGGAACGGCGCGCGTCTGGTCGTCCCGGAAGGCCTGGACGCCTTCACGTTCCTCTTCAGCGAGTCGGCCGGCCGTGCGGTCGTCGCCCTCCCGCGCAGCGAGGAGCTCCGCTTCACCGACATGTGCGGTGCGCGGGGTCTGCCGGCGGCCCGCATCGGTGTCGTCGACGGTGACGCGGTGGACGTGCAGGGCGAGTTCGCGCTCTCCCTCACGGAGCTGCGCGAGGCGCACGAGGCGACGATCCCGGCCCTGCTGGCCTGATACGGAGCGCGGGGAAGCCCCCGCCCGGACCGGAAGGTCGGGGCGGGGGCTTTCGCGTGTCCCCTTGCGGGCCATTACGTAATTACGTAATCTCGACGGCATGGAGCTGGAAGAGCGGGTCGCCGCGCTGGAACGGCGTATCGCGGCCCTGGAGAGCACGGCCGGCGGCGCGGCTGGACGCGGGACCGAAAGCGCGACGAGAAGCGCGGCCGGCAGCACGGCCGAAGCCGCGGATCGCCCCGGCCCCGTGGCCACCACCGACAGCCCGCTCTGGGCCCTCGAAGGCCTCAAGGCGCAGCTCGCGGCGGACGCGGGAGACCGGGGCGAGGACGGCGCGGTCGTCTTCACGGGTACCGTCAGGCTGCCGACCCGGGAGCGGTACGAGTGGCAGCTCGGCGCCTTCACCGGGCAGCTGTTCGAGGAGGACTGGGCGGACGCCGCCGAGTCCTTCGCAGCGCTCGGCCATCCCGTACGGCTCCGCCTGCTGCGGGAGATCCTGGGCGGCCGGCGCACCGCCGCCGAGCTGGCGGAGCTGGAAGAGACCGGCACGACCGGCCAGATCTACCACCACCTGCGCCAACTGACCGGCGCGGGCTGGCTCAGGACCGTCGGACGCGGTCGCTACGAGGTCCCGGGGCCCCGGGTCGTCCCGCTCCTGGTGGTCCTCACCGCGGCCCGCCCGTAACCGACACCACGATCCTCAGGGGGAATCCGGATGTCCTCGCGCAAACTGGTGGTGGCCCTCCACCGCGTGCTCTGGCTGGCGTTCGTCGTCCAGGTGCTCGCCTCGTTCGTCGTCGAGCTGCCGTACCCGTACTGGGTGGGCTGGCTGCCCGTGATCGTCGCGATGGTTCTCGGCGTCGGTCTCGCCCGGACCGCCCGCGGCCGGGTCATGGCCACGCCCCGCGCCGCGGTCGAGGTGGCCCCGCCGGTCACCGGCCTCTGGTCCGCGCTGAACAGCCCGACGGACCGGACGCCCAGCCACGGCACCCACCAGCTGGGCCAGACGTACGCGATCGACGTCACCCGGGAGGACGAGGCGCGGCCCCGGCCGGGCTTCGCCTGGCTGTGGCCGGTGGCCCGACGGAGCGGGGACTTCCCGGCCTTCGGCGCGCCGCTGCTCGCGGTCGCGGACGCGACCGTCGTGCACGCCGAGGACCGGCAGCGCGACCACCTCAGCCGGAACTCGCTGCTCGGCGTCCTCTATCTGCTGCTGATCGAATCCGGGGCGCGGAGCATCGGCGGAGCCCGCCGGGTCACCGGCAACCACCTCGTGCTCGACCTCGGCGGCGGTACGTACGCGATGTACGCCCATCTGAAGCGCGGCTCCCTGGCCGTCCGCGCGGGCGACCGCGTCTCGGCCGGCCAGGAACTCGCCCGGTGCGGGAACTCGGGCAACTCCACCGAGCCGCACGTGCACTTCCAGCTGATGGACGGCCCGGACCTGGACACGGCGAGCGGCGTGCCGTTCACCTGGCGCGGTGTCGGCGTACCGAGGAACGGCGAGACGTTCGAGGTGCCACGCGGCGCGGTCTACTCGGGCTGACCCCAGAAGGCGTCGGAGACGTCGATGTCCTCGACGCACTCGTCGATGTCGGAGATCTTGCCGCCGATGATGGTGAAGACGAGAGCGCCGTTCATCTCGATCCCCATGCCCATGTCCTCGCGCGTGGCGAAGAACCGGTTCGCCGCCACGGCATGGCCGCGGCCGTCGACGGAGACGCTCTGCAGCTCGATCCGCATCTCGCCGCGGGTGAGTTCGAACATCTTCCGGTACATGTCGAGGACGTTGTCCCGGCCCTTGATGTGCCCGGAGATCTGGCTCTCGCCGGGCGAGTGGTGCGTACAGTCCGCCGTCATCAGGGTGCCGACGGTCTCCATGTCCCCGCTGGTCCAAGCTTCGAAGCCCCGGCGGACCAGGGTGGCGTCAGGGTGCTCAGCCATGGCTGATCGACCCCTCTCGTACGTGTGCGGGTGTGCGGGCGGCCCTCCCTCTCCAGTCTCCGACTACCCTCGCCCCCATGCCACCGGCCAAGAAGCGCACCCGCGGTTACGACTCCGCCAAGATCAGGACCGCCGTGCTCGCCCAGTTCGGGCACGTACGGGAGGCGGTCGGGGCGCTGACTCCCGAGCAGCTCGACGGGCCGACCCGGCTCGGTGAGTGGACCGTACGGGACCTGGCGGCGCACCTCGCGTGGATGGTCGACTCGGTGCCGCAGCTCCTGGCCATGCCGGAGCGCGGCGGGGACCGGCTCGCCCTGCTCGACTGGCCGTTCGTGACCGCCGGCGCGTCCGAGCGGATCGACGCGCACACCCGTGGCATCGACGCCTCCGACCTGCCGGGGCTCTACGCGCGCGTGGCGGACGATTTCGGCAAGGCGGTGGCGGGCGCCGCCGACGAGCGGCTCCTGCCGGTGAGCTTCGGCGCGATGTCCCTCGCCGATTTCATGGTCACCAGGACCGTCGAACTCGTCGTCCACACCGACGACCTGAACGCGGCGACCGGCGCCGCCGTCCCGTACGACCGGCAGGCCCTCGCCGCCTGCACCCGGCTGCTCGCCGACACCCTCGCGGCGAAGGCCCCGGGCGGGGCGGTCGAGGTGCGAATCCCGCCGTACGCGGTGGTGCAGTGCGTGGAGGGCCCCCGGCACACCCGGGGCACCCCGCCGAACGTCATCGAGACGGACCCGCTGACGTGGATCAGGCTGGCGACCGGCCGGGCCGAGTGGGCCACGGAGCTCGACGAGGCCCGGGTCCGCGCGAGCGGCGAACGCGCCGACCTGAAGGGGCTCCTGCCCCTGATGGGCTGAGGCGCGGTCGGCGGTTCAGGACCGGACACGCCCTGGCCCCGCCCGGGCCCTGGAACCGGACGGCGGGCTTCTCCGTCACACCTGCATGCCGAAGCCACGCGCACTCCTCGCCCTGGTTCCCCTCCTCCTGCTCACCGCCTGCGGTACGGAAGGAGGCGGCGGCTCCGGTGCGGACACCGTCTCCCCGGACCTGCCGGTCACCGGCACGCACTGGACGGTGGACGCCGTCACGGTCGACGGCCGCAGGTCCGCCGCCCCGGACGGCGCCCGCGTCGACTTCGTGGAGAACGGCCGTGCCCGGGGGAACAGCGGCTGCAACTCCTTCGGTGCCGCCGTCGCCGTGAACGGCGACACCCTCACCGTCACCCCGCAGGAAGTCACCGAGATCGGCTGCCCCGCCGACCGGCAGCGCTTCGAGCAGGAGCTGATCAAGGCCTTCTCCGGCAAGCTCAAGGGGAAGATCGAGGGGGAGAGCTTCACCCTCGACTCCCCCGACGGGCGCGGTGGCCTGGAGCTGACCGCCGAACCGGCCGCCCCGCTGCGCGGCACCACCTGGAAGATCGACGGCCTCCTCTCCAAGGACACCGCGGCCTCGCTGCCCGCAGGCAGCGGGGGCAAGGCGCGGATCGTCATCGGCGCGGACGGACGGGTCACCGGCAACCTCGGTTGCAACAACTTCTCCGCGACCGCCCGCACCGACGAGAAGGCCCGCACACTCACCGTCGACGGCCCGGCCGCCACGACCCGCATGATGTGCGCGAGCCCGCAGATGACGCTGGAGACGAAGCTGTACGAGCTCCTCGACGGCCCGCTCGACTACCGCCTCGACCACCGCACGCTCACCCTCACCGACGCCTCGGGCGAGGGCTTCACCGCGGTCGCGGACGGCGCTCGGTAAACGCCGTCCACCGCGGTCGCGGACGGCGCTCAGTAGCGCAGCAGCCCCGCGTCGATCCGTTCCCAGGCCGTCCGCAGCGAGGCGGTGAGACCGGGCTCGGCGGTGGCCAGGTCCGCCTGCTCGCGGGCGTCCCGGCCGAGGTGGAAGAGCTGGTCGCGGCCGGCCTTGCCCCGGTAGTACTTCCAGTCGCCCCGGCGCAGGGCCCGCTCGCCCCGCACCCGCCAGAACAGGTCCCGCTCGGGGACCTCGTGGCCGCGCAGCAGGTGCCCGGCGAGGCTCGTGCCGTCGAGGGGGAAGGCGGGGTGCGGGCGGGCCCCGGCCAGTTCGAGCAGGGTGGCGGTCCAGTCGGGGGTGAAGACCGGGAGGCGGCTGACCTGGCCGCCGTCGATCCGGGCCGGCCAGCGCAGGATCGACGGGACGCGGATGCCGCCCTCCTGGAGGGAACCCTTGTGGCCGGAGAGCGGCCAGTTGTAGGAGAAGCGTTCGCCGCCGTTGTCGCTGGCGAAGAAGACGAGGGTGTCGCGCTCCTGGCCGGAGCGGCGCAGGGCGTCCAGGACCGTGCCGATCGACCGGTCGAGGTCCTCGACCATCTGTCCGTACTTCTCGATCGAACCGCCGTCCTGGTGCCAGAGGGCACGCCCGTCGCCCGCCTTGATGCGGCGGGTGATCTCGTCGCTCGTCTCCTTGTCGCCGTCGGCGACCCAGGGCCAGTGCGGGGTGGTGAAGTTCAGGTTGAGGAGCCAGGGCCGGTCGTGGTCGCGGCCGATGTACTCGCTCGCCCGCTCGGTGAGGATCCGGGTGTAGTAGCGCAGGTCCTTGTACGGGGCGTCGCCCTCGTAGAGGTCGTACTCGCCGCCGAGGCCGAGCTTCGAGTAGTACTCCAGGGCCCCGCCGAAGTTGCCGAAGAACTCGTCCCAGCCGGATCGGGTGGGGGAGTAGTCGGGGAGGTAGCCGCAGTGCCACTTGCCGATGAGGGCGGTGGCGTATCCGGAGTCGCGGAGCAGCGAGGCGAGCGTGGGGTGGGTGGGCTCCAGGCCGGCGGAGCGGTCGGCGATGGGTTCGGCGAGACCGCCCTTCGTACGGCCCGGATAGCGGCCGGTGTAGAGGCTGAAGCGGGTCGGGGAGCAGGTCGCGGAGCCGGAGTAGGCGTCGGTGAAGCGGACGCCCTGGCGGGCGAGCCGGTCGAGGTTCGGGGTGCGGATGTGCGGTGAGCCGTACGAGGAGAGGTCGGCCCAGCCGAGGTCGTCGCCGAGGACGAAGAGGATGTTGGGCCGCCGGGAGTGGCGGCGCGGGCTCGCGGCCCGGAAATCGCGCTCCTCGGGCGGCGCGGGCCTGGCGTGCGCGGGGGTGGCGCCGAGGGCCGCGGCGGCCGCGGCTCCGGCAGCGGCACCGCCGAGGGCACGGCGGGACAGGGGTGTGGACATGCGGGGTCTCCAGACGGAGGCAGAGACAGGTGGGGAAAGGGGAGGGGGAGGTCCGCGAAGGGCGGTCAGACGCAGCGACAGGCCGCGCTCGCGACACGGACGAGGTCCACGTGTCGGCGCTGGACGAGGGTGACCGACTGGTCACGCAGGGGCTGCATGGGGCTGGAGCTTCGTCCAGTCCCCGCGTACCTGTCAACGACCGTCTCGTACCCCGGGACGAGTGTGGCGGGGGCGTTGCGGCGGTGTTTCCAGGCCCGTGAACGAGCCGGGAACGCCCCGGAAACCCCCCGGGAACGCCCCGGGATTGCGAACTCCGTCACATCGCGAGGGCGCTCCGGGGCTGGTACGAGCGTCCGCTCTCCGCGGGGCCCGGGGCCGGATCCCTTACCGCGCCTGGTTCGTAGGCCTCTCCAAGCCGAAGATGATCAACTCGTATGTTCACACGAGTGCCGACGCCTCGGATTTCGCCAATTCGGACCAGTGGTCGAGCCCGTCTACACTCGGAAACGTGCCACGTGGTGACGGTCGACTCAATCACGACCTGCTTCCCGGAGAGAAAGGCCCCCAGGACGCTTGTGGCGTCTTCGGTGTCTGGGCTCCGGGTGAAGAGGTCGCAAAGCTCACGTACTTCGGGCTCTACGCCCTCCAGCATCGGGGCCAGGAATCCGCGGGAATCGCGGTCAGCAACGGCTCCCAGATCCTCGTCTTCAAGGACATGGGCCTCGTGTCCCAGGTCTTCGACGAGACCTCTCTCGGTTCCCTCCAAGGTCATATCGCGGTCGGTCACGCCCGCTACTCGACCACCGGGGCGTCCGTGTGGGAGAACGCGCAGCCGACGTTCCGGGCGACCGCCCGGGGCTCGATCGCGCTCGGCCACAACGGCAACCTGGTGAACACGGCGCAGCTCGCCGAGATGGTCGCCGACCTGCCCAAGAAGGAAGGCCGCACCACTCGTGTGGCGGCCACCAACGACACCGACCTGCTCACGGCGCTCCTCGCCGCCCAGGTCGACGAGGACGGCGAGCCGCTCACCATCGAGCAGGCCGCCGCGAAGATCCTCCCCGACGTCCGGGGTGCCTTCTCCCTCGTCTTCATGGACGAGCACACGCTCTACGCGGCCCGTGACCCGCAGGGCATCCGCCCGCTGGTCCTCGGCCGTCTCGAGCGCGGCTGGGTCGTCGCGTCGGAGTCCGCCGCCCTCGACATCTGCGGCGCCAGCTACGTCCGCGAGGTCGAGCCGGGCGAGCTGATCGCGATCGACGAGAACGGCATCCGTACCTCGCGATTCGCGGAAGCGAAGCCCAAGGGCTGTGTCTTCGAGTACGTGTACCTGGCCCGCCCGGACACCGACATCGCCGGCCGGAACGTGTACCTCTCCCGGGTGGAGATGGGCCGCCGCCTCGCGAAGGAGGCGCCCGTCGAGGCCGACCTGGTCATAGCGACGCCGGAGTCCGGAACCCCGGCCGCGATCGGCTACGCCGAGGCCTCGGGCATCCCCTTCGGCGCGGGCCTGGTGAAGAACGCCTACGTCGGGCGCACCTTCATCCAGCCCTCCCAGACCATCCGCCAGCTCGGCATCCGGCTGAAGCTGAACCCGCTCAAGGAAGTCATCAAGGGCAAGCGCCTGGTGGTCGTCGACGACTCGATCGTCCGCGGCAACACCCAGCGCGCGCTCGTCCGGATGCTCCGTGAGGCCGGCGCGGCCGAGATCCACATCCGGATCTCCTCGCCGCCGGTGAAGTGGCCCTGCTTCTTCGGCATCGACTTCGCCACCCGCGCGGAGCTGATCGCCAACGGCATGTCGATCGACGAGATCGGCAAGTCGCTGGGCGCGGACTCGCTCTCGTACATCTCCCTCGACGGGATGATCGAGGCGACGACGATCCAGAAGCCGAACCTCTGCCGTGCCTGCTTCGACGGCGAGTACCCGATGGAGCTGCCGGACCCGGAGCTGCTCGGCAAGCAGCTCCTGGAGACCGAGCTGGCAGCGGGACCGGCGGCCACCGCGGCCTCCGACGCCCTCCGTCGCCCGTAAGAACCCGCTGCGACCCGCAGTACGGCGAGCAGTACGACGACACGAAAGCTCTGAACCCATGTCTCAGACCACCGGTGCCAGCTACGCGAGCGCGGGCGTCGACATCGAAGCGGGCGACCGCGCCGTCGAACTCATGAAGGAGTGGGTGAAGAAGACGCAGCGTGCGGAAGTCGCGGGCCTTGGCGGCCTGGGCGGCTTCGCCGGCCTCTTCGACGCCTCCGCCCTCAAGCGTTACGAGCGTCCGCTGCTCGCCTCCGCCACCGACGGCGTCGGCACGAAGGTCGACATCGCCCGTCAGATGGGCGTGTACGACACGATCGGCCACGACCTGGTCGCGATGGTCATGGACGACATCGTGGTCTGCGGCGCCGAGCCGCTCTTCATGACCGACTACATCTGTGTCGGCAAGGTCCACCCCGAGCGGGTCGCCGCCATCGTCAAGGGCATCGCGGAGGGCTGTGTCCTGGCCGGCTGCGCCCTGGTCGGCGGCGAGACGGCGGAGCACCCGGGCCTCCTCGGCCCGGACGACTTCGACGTCGCGGGCGCGGGCACGGGTGTCGTGGAGTACGACCGGCTGCTCGGCGCCGACCGTATCCGTACGGGGGACGCGGTCATCGCCATGGCCTCCTCCGGTCTTCACTCGAACGGGTACTCGCTCGTCCGGCACGTGGTCTTCGACCGCGCCGGCATGACCCTCGACCAGCAGGTCGAGGAGCTCGGCCGGACCCTGGGCGAGGAGCTCCTGGAGCCCACGAAGATCTACTCGCTCGACTGCCTGGCCCTCACCCGGACCACGGACGTCCACGCGTTCAGCCACATCACGGGCGGCGGTCTCGCGGCCAACCTGGCCCGGGTGATCCCGGACGGCCTGCACGCCACGGTGGACCGTTCGACCTGGGCGCCGGGCGCGATCTTCGACCTGGTCGGCAAGGCCGGTCAGGTGGAGCGTCTGGAGCTGGAGAAGACCCTGAACATGGGTGTCGGCATGATGGCCGTCGTGCCGGGCGACTCCGTGGACGCGGCCCTGACGACCCTCGAGGACCGGGGCGTCGAGGCCTGGGTCGCGGGCGAGATCACCGAGCGCGGGGCGCACACGACCGGCGCGGAACTGGTCGGGGACTACGCCAAGTAGTCACCAGCGGTACGAGGTCCGCGGGGCGCTCCTGAGGGGCGCCCCGCAGGCGTTCCTCGGGGTCCGCCCGTACGGCCGGTCGCCCCGTACGCCAGGCCGCCCGTACGCGGACAGCACAGAAACCCGGCCGGGTGTCCCCGGCCGGGTTTCTGTGATGCGATTCAGAAGGTCAAGCGCGACGCGGGGACGACGCGGGGCCGGACTGGTCGTCCTCGTCCTCGTCGTCCTCGTTGTAGAGATCCGCGTACTGGGCGTACGGGTCGTCTTCCTCGTCGTCGTCCTCGAACGGCTCGCCATTCGGCGGCTGGCTCGAAGTCGAAGCGCCCAGCTCATTGGCCAGACGCGTCAGGTCCGTCCCGCCGCTGCTGTACTTCAGCTGGCGGGCGACCTTGGTCTGCTTGGCCTTTGCCCGGCCGCGCCCCATGGCTCGACCCCCTCGGTGACGGGGCTCGGTGGCCCCAGAGTCTTGACACGCGTTCATGAGTCGGAACGGACTCTCGACAGAGAGACCGGTCCGTAGAGCTTCAACGGTACCTGTTTCCGCGGGTCTACGGTACGCCGCGCGCATCACATACCCCGGTACAGAACCATCGAGGTGCCCTTTCCTCGCTGGTCAATCGCGATTTTAACCTCTTCTGGGGGGCCGACCCGCCGACGGGCGTGAGCGAAGTCTCCCCGCGGACGCCGTGCGGATGCCGTACGGGCGCCGTACGGACGTCGTGCAGACCTCACGCGGACCGCACACGGACATCACACCAACGTCGCACCAACGTCACGCAGGCGGCCCGGTGCCGGGCCGGCCCCCTCGTACGGCTCAGGCGCGCCGCGCCTCCGCCATCCGCTGCTCGGCGATCCGGTCGGACGCCGCGGCCGGCGGAATTCCGTCGGCCTTCGCACGTGCGAAGATTTCGAGAGTGGTGTCGAAGATCTTCGTCGCCTTCGCCTTGCACCGGTCGAAGTCGAAGCCGTGCAGCTCGTCGGCCACCTGGATCACGCCACCGGCGTTCACCACGTAGTCGGGCGCGTAGAGGATCCCGCGCTCCACGAGGTCCTTCTCGATGCCCGGGTGGGCGAGCTGGTTGTTGGCCGCGCCGCAGACGATGCTCGCGGTGAGGAACGGCACGGTCTCCTCGCTCAGGGCGCCGCCCAGCGCGCAGGGCGCGTAGATGTCCAGACCCTCGACGCGGATCAGGGCGTCGGTGTCGGCGACCACGGCGACCCCCGGGTGCTTGTCGGTGATCCGGCGCACCGACTCCTCGCGCACATCGGTGATCACGACCTCGGCGCCGTCCTCCAGGAGGTGCTCGACGAGGTAGTGGCCGACCTTGCCGACACCCGCGACGCCGACCTTGCGGCCGCGCAGGCTCGGGTCGCCCCACACGTTCTGCGCGGAGGCGCGCATGCCCTGGAAGACGCCGAAGGCGGTGAGGACGGAGGAGTCGCCGGCGCCGCCGTTCTCGGGCGAGCGGCCGGTGGTCCACGTGTTCTCGCGGGCGACGACGTCCATGTCGGCGACGTAGGTGCCGACGTCGCAGGCCGTGACGTACCGGCCGCCGAGGGAGGCGACGAAGCGCCCGTAGGCGAGGAGGAGCTCCTCCGTCTTGATCTTCTCCGGGTCGCCGATGATGACGGCCTTGCCGCCGCCGTGGTCGAGACCGGCCATGGCGTTCTTGTACGACATCCCGCGGGCCAGGTTCAGCGCGTCGGCGATGGCCTCGGCCTCCGTGGCGTACGGGTAGAAGCGGGTGCCGCCGAGGGCGGGGCCCAGGGCGGTGGAGTGGAGGGCGATGACGGCCTTGAGGCCGGTGGCGCGGTCCTGGCAGAGCACGACTTGCTCGTGGCCACCCTGCTCCGAGTGGAACAGAGTGCGCAGTACGTCAGCAGGAACGCCGGTCACATCGGTCACGGTGGTGACTCCCAAGTACGAAGCGGCGGGTTCGGCCCTCCCTGCGGGTGGGGGAGGACCAGTTCGGCAAGAGAGTAAGTCCTACCTGTGCGTAGATCGGCCTCAGTGCTCAGGATCACCCCCTCCCGGAGTACCTCCGTGGAAGGATTCGCGACATGTCGGTCGCCTCCTCGGTCCTCGTCCCCTACGCGTCCTATCTGCGGGTGTACGAGCCGCTGACCGCGTTCCCCGAGCCGGAGCGGACCCACTGGGCCCGGTACGCGCGCCGGCCGCGGACCCCGGGGGCGCAGGAGGAGCTGCGGCGGTCGCTCGCGGACCTGCTGCCGACGCCCCCGGTGCCGGTGCCGGTCCACGAGAGCGCGGAGGCCTTCGTCGCGCATCTGGACGGGGTGGTGGTGATCTGCCCGTGGCGGACGCGGCTGCGCGCGTGGCTGGCGGTGGAGGAGCTGGTGGCCGAGGGGTATCCGGGTCTCGTGCTCGACGCGATGCTGCCGCCGGTGGTGCGGTCCCAGGTGGCGAGCGACTACGAGCGGTGGCTGCCGCGGAACCCGGACGCGCGGCCGTGGATCCGTACGGCGGTCTGGCACGTGCCGCTGCGCTGGTTCGCGCTCTTCGGGGACGAGGACCGGCATTACGAGCCGGGAGAGCCGCGAGAGCCGGGGGCGCCCCGGGGCGCGGCGCCGGTGCTGCGCTACCGGACGACGATGGCGCAGGCGCGCCGGCGGCTTGCGAGGGCGCTGCGGGCGCTGCGGGAGTCGATCGACGAAGGTCCCATGACGGAGGGGCTCGTCGAGGTGGGCCGCTGGCTGGAGGAGTTCCATCCGCGGGCGCTCGTGGAGCTGGACTTCGGCGGCCTCGTGCACGCGGTCACGGAGGAGTGGCTGGCCGAGGACCGGTCGGCGGCGCAGATGGCGGAGGGGATCGCGGCGCTGCGGGCCGGCGACGGCGAGGCGGCGAGCGAGGCGTACGGGCGGCTCGCGGAGCGCTGGCGGGCGGTCAGGGACCTGCGCTTCGCGAATTGACATCACTCGGGCATCTTCGTCAGGTCGGTATCGACAAGACATGTCCGGCCGGTGTAAATGATCTTCAGGGATGTCCGGATCCCGCCTGCCGAATGTTGTTGGTCGGGGGCGCGGGTCCTTCGGCACCCGTCGGGCGGGGCCATTGGTCCCGATCCGGGCCTTTGGCTCAAGCGTGACGGACAGCACGTAACGCACCCTTGCGCCCATCGCCCACCCTCGTGCCAAAATAGGACAAGGAGTCCGGGGAGGGTTCCTTCCGTCCATCTATGGGCGGATCGCTCGACATTGCACTCTATGGGGGGTCTGGGGACTCCTGATCACTCTGTGACTGATCGTCACAGGCGTGTGACTGTCCGTTATGGCATGGTCCATCGACTTCCGCCGCTGATGAACACCTGCGAGGGCAATTCCATCGGTTTGGCCGACGTGGCTGGACGGATGGTGTAGTTGTAGTGCCGAGGACAAGCCGTTCGTCCTATAACCGACTCGGCCCGCTTCTGCCATTTCGGGCAACGCGGGTCAAGGTGCAGAATTTAGAGGAAAGAACCGAGAAGGTTCGGTTCTCCCGAGGAGGCCGCTCATGACCGCTCGCACCCCTGATGCCGAGCCGCTGCTGACCCCTGCCGAGGTTGCCACGATGTTCCGTGTGGACCCGAAGACGGTGACCCGTTGGGCGAAGGCAGGGAAGCTCACGTCCATCCGCACCCTGGGTGGACACCGCCGCTACCGCGAGGCCGAGGTTCGCGCGCTGCTGGCGGGTATTCCGCAGCAGCGCAGCGAGGCCTGAGGTCGCGCTGACACCCCGCAGTACCCCGTAACACCGGGCCTGTCCGGATCCCCCAATCCGGTCGCCCACCCATAGCTCTGCCGACGGATTCCTGCCCCAACAGGCCTTCGTCAACGGTCGCGCTGGACTCCGCCGGGTCCGGCGCGATCTTCTTTTGTGCCCGGCGCCACTCTCCGGAAGCCGGTGCAATTGCACATATTAAATTGGGCCGGTGTAGGAAGGGTGTAAGTGAAGCGGTTTCTGAAACTGCCTCAGTGACTCCCGTCACACCGGCGAAGGCTTGCCAAGAACAGCCTCCCACTTGCCGGGACGCTCCCAACCCGCCGTTGGTCATGGGTCGGTAGGGCTTTCGTCCTCAGTGGCCGCAGCCGGCCCCTCCGGCCTCTCCGGGCTCTCCGGCGACTCCTCCGGCCCCTCCGGCCCCTCCGGCCACCCCTCCGGCCCCTCGGGCTCCGGAGACTCCATCGTGAGCCGCAGGAGGCGGTGACAGACCACGCAGTGGCGCGTGAGGTGTCCGTAGCGCGACGCGGCCGCCAGATGGGCGCGCAGCAGTGCTCGTGTGTCGTGCCGTGCTGCGGACGCCGCGGCCATGCGCGACCACCTCCGGTGTGGGCCCCCGATCCCCTGATGTCCGGGGTACCGGCGGGCGCCTGGCCCCGTCAAGACACGGGAACACAACGAAAGGCCCGCATCGTGTGATGCGGGCCTTTCGG
Organism: Streptomyces sp. NPDC093795; assembly: GCF_044764665.1. NCBI lineage: Bacteria > Bacillati > Actinomycetota > Actinomycetes > Kitasatosporales > Streptomycetaceae > Streptomyces > Streptomyces sp. NPDC093795. Next base: position 43,007 of record NZ_JBIWIO010000012.1, on the reverse strand, counting down.
TAAAGCGAACCTGACGGGACTTGAACCCGCGACCTCCACCTTGACAGGGTGGCGAGCTAACCAACTGCTCCACAGGTCCTTGGTTGCGGCCCCTCGTGAGCGGCTGCAAGAAAGACTGTACAGCAGGTCAGCGGTCCGGTCGAACTCGCCGCCGGGCAGGCGCTCAGGGAGCCGCCGCGTCGATGGCCTTCACGATTCGCTTGTCCGAGACGGGGTACGCGGTGCCCAGCGCGTGCGCGAAGTAGCTCACCCGCAGCTCCTCGATCATCCAGCGGATGTCGGTGACCTCGGACGGCACCGGGCGCCCCTTCGGGAGCTGTTCGAGGAGCCAGGCGTACTCGTCCTGCATCTCCTGGACCTTCTCCATCCGGGTGGTGTCCCGCTGAACCCCGGTCGGCATCTGCTGGAGCCGACGGTCCACCGCCACCAGGTAGCGCATCAGGTCCGGGAGCCGCTTGAGCCCCGTACGGGTGACGAAGCCGGCCGGCATCAGCCAGGCGAGCTGCGTGCGCACATCGGTCAGGTTGGTGATCAGCGCCAGGCTGTTCGTCGACTTCAGCCGGCGCTCGCAGGCCTGCCAGGCCGCCAGGATCTGCTGGACCTGGCCCACCGTCCGTACGGTGGTGTCCACGAGGTCCGCGCGGACCTTGTCGTACAGCTTCCGGAAGGACTCCTCGTCCCACGCCGGGCCGCCGTGGTCCGCCATCAGCTTGTCCGCGGCGGCGGTGGCGCAGTCGTCGAAGAGGGCCTGGATCGAGCCGTGCGGGTTCGAGGACAGGGCCAGCTTCTGCTGGTTGGTCAGCTTGTCCGAGGCGAACTTCGCCGGGTTCACCGGGATGTTCAGCATGATCAGCCGCCGGGTGCCCCGCCACATCGCCAGTTCCTGCTCGGCCTCCGTGTCGAAGAGCCGTACGGCGACGGTCGCGCCCTCGTCCACGAGCGCCGGGTACGCCTTGACCGGCTGCCCGCCCCGCTTGGTCTCGAAGACCTTCGTGAGCGTCCCCATCGTCCAGTCCGTGAGCCCCGTGCGCTCCAGGGAGGGCCCGGAGCCGTCCGGGCCGCCCGTGGCGGCCGCCGCGGCCTGGGAGAGCGCCTGACGGGCCTTCGGACGCAGTTTCAGCCGCAGGGTCTCCAGGTCCTTGTCCTCGGCGAGCTTCCTGCGCCGCTCGTCGACGATCCGGAAGGTCACCTTGAGGTGCTCGGGGACCTTCGCCCAGTCGAAGTCCTCGGCGGTGACCGGGACCCCGACCATCCGCTGGAGCTCGCGGGCGAGCGCGCCCGCCAGCGGCTCCTGCACGGGGACGACCGCGTCCAGGAAGCGGGTCGCGAAGTTCGGCGCGGGGACGTAGTGCCGGCGGATCGGCTTCGGCAGGGAGCGGATCAGCTCCGTGACGACCTCGGCGCGCAGACCCGGGATCTGCCACTCGAAGCCCTCGTCCGTGACCTGGTTCAGCACCTGGAGCGGGACGTGGACGGTCACACCGTCGGCGTCCGCGCCGGGCTCGAACTGGTACGTCACCCGGAACTTCAACGGACCCTGACGCCAGGAGTCCGGATAGTCGTCCTTGGTGACCCCGGCGGCCTTCTCGTTGATGAGCATCTCGCGCTCGAAGTCGAGGTACTCCGGCTCCTCATGGCGCTTGTGCTTCCACCAGGAGTCGAAGTGGGCTCCGGACACGATGTGTTCGGGGACGCGCTTGTCGTAGAAGTCGAAGAGCGTCTCGTCGTCGACGAGGATGTCCCGGCGGCGGGCCCGGTGCTCCAGCTCCTCGACCTCGGTGAGCAGCTTGCGGTTGTCCGCGAAGAACTTGTGGTGGGTGCGCCAGTCGCCCTCGACCAGCGCGTTCCTGATGAACAGGTCGCGGGAGACCTCCGGGTCGATCCGGCCGTAGTTCACCTTGCGGTCGGCGACGATCGGGACGCCGTACAGCGTCACCTTCTCGAAGGCCATCACGGCCGCCTGGTCCTTCTCCCAGTGCGGCTCGCTGTACGTCTTCTTCACCAGGTGCTGGGCGAGCGGCTCGATCCACTCCGGCTCCACGCGCGCGTTGACCCGGGCCCAGAGCCGCGAGGTCTCCACCAGCTCGGCGGACATGACGAAACGCGGGGGCTTCTTGAAGAGCGCCGAACCGGGGAAGATCGCGAACTTGGCGCTGCGGGCGCCCAGGTAGTCGTTCTTGGCGCCCTCCTTCACGTCCTTCATGCCGATGTGGGACAGCAGACCCGCGAGCAGGGAGACGTGCACGGACTGCTCCGGCGCGTCCTCCTCGTTCACGTGGATGCCCAGCTGCTTCGCGACCGTCCGCAGCTGCGCGTAGATGTCCTGCCACTCGCGGATCCGCAGGAAGTTCAGGTACTCCTGCTTGCACATCCGCCGGAAGGAGCTGGAACCGCGCTCCTTCTGCTGCTCGCGGACGTACCGCCACATGTTCAGGAAGGCGAGGAAGTCACTCGTCTCGTCCTTGAACCGGGCGTGCTGCTGGTCGGCCTGCGCCTGCTTCTCCGCCGGCCGCTCACGCGGGTCCTGGATGGAGAGCGCGGCCGCGATCACCATGACCTCGCGGACACAGCCGTTCTTGTCGGCCTCCAGGACCATCCGGGCGAGGCGGGGGTCGACGGGCAGCTGGGCGAGCTTCCGGCCCTGCTGGGTCAGCCGCTTCTTCGGATCCTTCTCCGCCGGGTCGATCGCGCCCAGCTCCTGGAGGAGCTGCACGCCGTCCCGGATGTTCCGGTGGTCCGGCGGGTCGATGAAGGGGAACTTCTCGATGTCGCCGAGGCCGGCCGCGGTCATCTGGAGGATGACGGAGGCCAGGTTCGTCCGGAGGATCTCCGCGTCCGTGAACTCCGGCCGGGAGACGAAGTCGTCCTCCGAGTACAGCCGGATGCAGATGCCGTCGGACGTACGGCCGCAGCGGCCCTTGCGCTGGTTGGCGCTGGCCTGGCTGACCGGCTCGATCGGCAGCCGCTGCACCTTGGTCCGGTGCGAGTAGCGGGAGATTCGGGCGGTGCCCGGGTCGATCACGTACTTGATGCCGGGGACGGTCAGGGACGTCTCGGCGACGTTCGTGGCGAGGACGACCCGGCGGCCCGAGTGCGCCTGGAAGACCCGGTGCTGCTCGGCGTGGCTCAGACGGGCGTAGAGGGGGAGGACCTCGGTGCTCCGGAGGTTCCGCTTGAGCAGCGCGTCCGCGGTGTCCCGGATCTCGCGCTCACCGGAGAGGAAGACGAGGACGTCGCCGGGGCCCTCCGACTGGAGCTCTTCGACGGCTTCGCAGATCGCGGTGATCTGGTCCCGGTCGGACTCCTCGCTGTCCTCTTCGAGGAGGGGCCGATAACGAACCTCGACCGGGTACGTACGGCCGCTGACCTCGACGATCGGGGCGTCCCCGAAGTGCCGGGAGAACCGCTCCGGGTCGATGGTCGCGGAGGTGATCACGACCTTCAGGTCGGGGCGCTTCGGAAGGAGCTGGGCCAGATAGCCGAGCAGGAAGTCGATGTTGAGGGACCGCTCGTGGGCCTCGTCGATGATGATCGTGTCGTACGCGCGCAGCTCGCGGTCCGTCTGGATCTCGGCGAGCAGGATGCCGTCCGTCATCAGCTTCACGAAGGTCGCGTCGGGGTTCACCTGGTCGGTGAAGCGGACCTTCCAGCCGACGGCCTCGCCGAGGGGAGTGCGGAGTTCCTCCGCGACGCGCTCGGCGACCGTGCGGGCCGCGATCCGGCGGGGCTGGGTGTGCCCGATCATGCCCCGGACGCCCCGGCCGAGCTCCAGGCAGATCTTCGGGATCTGGGTGGTCTTTCCGGAGCCCGTCTCACCGGCGACGATCACGACCTGGTGGTCGCGTATCGCCTCCAGGATCTCGTCCTTCTTCTGCGAGACGGGCAGCTGCTCGGGGTAGGTGACCGCGGGCACGCGGGAGGCGCGCCCGTCGACGCGCTCCTTGGCCTTGGCCGCCTCGACGGCGATCTCGTCCAGGACGGCCGCGCGGGCCTCGGGCTTGCGGATGCGGCGGGCGCCTTCGAGACGGCGGCCGAGCCGGTGCGAGTCCCGCAGCGAGACCTCGGCCAGGACGGACTGGAGGGCGGCGAAGGAAGTAGACATACGGAATCCAGGATCGCACCTGTGGCCGAGAAGCGGCGAACCGATTTACGAGCGGCCGCGGCGGCGGTCGCACGCGGGGTGCGTACTATTTCGGGCACGTCGACCGGACCGGAGAGGTTTCGCATGTTCTGCACCACCCGCGCGCCGGCGGCGTTCGCCGCCCTCGCGGGACTGGTGCTGGCCCTCCTGATGTGCGGCGCGGGAGCGGGAGCGTCGGCCGAGGCCGGCGCGGGTACGGGAGCGGGTGCGTCGGCCGAGGCCGGGGCCGCGCCCGCGGGGGTTCCGCCCCTGATGGGCGCCGCCGTACCCGGCTGCGATCCCGGTCACCCCGCCGACGAAGGCGCCGCCGGCCCCGTCGTACCACCGCGTGCGCAGGGCTTCGCGGAGCTCCTGCCCGCGCTCGCCGCCGACCGGACGCCGTGCGGGGACCGGCACCCGGACCCGGACGGACGGGCCGCGTCGCCGGGACGTGAGCCACCCGCGCGCGTACCGCCGTCTCCCGTGGAGCTCTCGGTCCTGAGGGTGTAGACGGACGGCCGCCCTCCGTCCGTCTCTTCCGTCCCGCCCTTCCAGGAGCACTTCCGCATGTCCAGAACCAAGCCGGTCCTCCTCGTCGCCGGTGTCGCCGTCGCCGCCGCACTGCTCGGCGTCGTCTCGTTCACCGCCACCAAGCCCTCGTCCCCCGGCGTCTCCGGCTCCTCGGCCGTCGCCGAGGTGTCCGCCGACCCCTCCGCCGGCGTCTACCCCGAGCTGGAGGCCTACGCCCGCCGTGACGCCTCCGACAAGCTCGCCCTCGGCCGCGCAGACGCGCCCGTCGTCCTCATCGAGTACGCCGACTTCAAGTGCGGCTACTGCGGCAAGTTCGCCCGGGACACCGAGCCGGTCCTGATCGAGAAGTACGTCGACAAGGGCGTCCTCCGCATCGAGTGGCGGAACTTCCCGATCTTCGGCGAGGAGTCGGAGGCCGTCGCCCGCGCCTCCTGGGCGGCCGGGCAGCAGGGCCGGTTCTGGGAGTTCCACAAGGCGGCCTACGCGGAGGGCGCCAAGGAGAAGGGCTTCGGTAAGGACCGGCTCGCCGCCCTCGCGAAGGAGGCGGGCGTCCCCGACGCGGCCCGGTTCACGAAGGACACCGACGGGGCCGCGGCCCGCGCGGCCGTCCGCGAGGACCAGGAGCAGGGGTACGCCCTCGGCGCCACCTCCACCCCGTCCTTCCTGATCAACGGCCGGCCGATCGCCGGCGCCCAGCCCCTCGAGACCTTCACGGAGACGATCGAGGCGGCGGCGGAGAGCGCCGCCGCGAAGTCCGCGAAGTCCTCGAAGGGCAAGCCGTGACCTCGGGCATCGGCTACTTCGCCGCGTTCCTCGGCGGGCTGCTCGCCCTCCTCAGCCCGTGCAGCGCCCTGCTCCTGCCCGCCTTCTTCGCGTATTCGATCGACACGCGCGCGAAGCTGGTGGCGCGGACCGGCATCCTCTACGCGGGTCTGGCGACCACCCTCGTCCCGCTCGGCGCGGCCGGCTCCTTCGCGGGCCGCCTCTTCTACGGCCACCGGGACCTCCTCGTCACCGTCGGCGGCTGGCTGATCGTCGACCTCGGCGTCCTCCAGATCCTCGGCCTGGGCTTCGCCTCCCGCCGGATCGCCGAGGCGAGCGGCCGGATCCGGCCCACGTCGGCGCTCTCCGTCTACGCCCTCGGCCTGGTCTACGGCCTCGCGGGCTTCTGCGCGGGCCCGATCCTGGGCAGCGTCCTGACGGTGGCGGCGCTGAGCGGCAGCCCGGCGTACGGAGGGCTGCTCCTCGCCGTGTACGCGCTCGGCATGGCGGTCCCGCTGTTCGTCCTCGCGCTGCTCTGGGAGCGGTACGACCTGGGCCGGCGGCGTTGGCTGCGCGGCCGGCCGCTGCGGGTGGGCCGTCTGACCCTCCACTCGACCTCGCTGCTCTCGGGTCTGTTCTTCGTCGCCCTCGGCGCGCTGTTCCTGGTCTTCGACGGGACGACCGCGCTGCCGGGCCTGCTGTCGGTGGACGACTCGTTCGCGGTGGAGCAGCGGGTGGCGTCGCTCGGCCGTGCGGTCCCGGACTGGGCGCTGCTCGTCGCGGTGGTGGCCGTGGTGGCGCTGGTGCTCGCGGTGCGGGGCAGGCGGGGGAGTCGTACGCGTACGGGGGAGGGCGAGGGGGTGTGACGGTACGGGGGAGGGGCGCGGGCCCCTCCCCCGTAACCCCGCCTTTTCTCCGGACACACGACGAAGGCCCCGTTCTCTCGAACGGGGCCTTCTGTTTGTGGCTGGGGCCGGGGTCGAACCGGCGACCTATCGCTTTTCAGGCGATCGCTCGTACCAACTGAGCTACCCAGCCACGAAGCTGTTTCCAGCTTCAGCGACTCTGACGGGACTTGAACCCGCGACCTCCACCTTGACAGGGTGGCGAGCTAACCAACTGCTCCACAGAGCCTTGCTATGTGCGAGAACTAGTCTCGCACACGGTGGTGCGTACCCCCAACGGGATTCGAACCCGTGCTACCGCCTTGAAAGGGCGGCGTCCTGGGCCACTAGACGATGAGGGCTCTAGACCCACCATCGCGCTTCTCAGCGCGTCGGGGACGTCAGAAGCATATGGGATCCCGGCCGCTATCGCCAAAACGGTTTCCCGGCGGGGGAGAATGGGCGCGTGCTGGAGATGACGCGCGAGGAGTTCGAGGAGCTTGTCGCCGAGGCCCTGGACCGGATCCCGCCAGAGCTGACGCGGCTGATGGACAACGTGGCGGTGTTCGTGGAGGACGAACCGGCCCCCGACGACCCCGACCTGCTCGGGCTCTACGAGGGGACGCCGCTGACCGAGCGCGGTGAGTGGTACGCCGGAGTGCTGCCGGACCGGATCACGATCTACCGGGGGCCGACGCTGCGGATGTGCGAGTCGCGCGAGGACGTGGTCGCGGAGACGGAGATCACCGTGGTGCACGAGATCGCCCACCACTTCGGCATCGACGACGAACGGCTGCACGCGCTGGGCTACGGCTGAGCCGAGCGGTCGCGCGTCATGGCCCTCGGCTGAGCCGAGCGGCCTCGCGGGGCAGTGGTCCCTCGGGTCGCGGCCTCGTGGGGGCCGTGTCCCTTGTGGCGCCCGGGGAGTTGGGCAGCGTGACGCGTTCCGTTCCTGCCTGTTGTGTCCTGGAGGTGCCCCCGTGCGCCATTTGCCCACCCCGGTGAGATGGGCCGCCACCGCGCTGGCCGTCGCGGCCTGTGCCGGTCTGAGCGGCTGTATGAGTGTGAGTGACGACGGGGCGAAACCGGCGCCCGGCGCGTCCGGCGGGAAGCAGGGCGTGGCGACCGAGTCCGCGGGCGGTGACGCCGGAGCCCCGGGCGGCGACGGCGGCGCGGGGGACGGCCGGTCGGACGCGGGCGGCCCTGAGGCGGCCGGCGCGGGTACGGAGTCCCCGGTGCCGAGCGGCTCGCCTTCCGGCAGTGCGAAGCCCTCTCCGGGCGCGGCGCTGCCCGCGGAGGGTCCGGACGGCCGCGGCGGCCCGTCGAAGCCGCAGCCGACCGGCGGGGGCCATGACGGCCCGGGCGGCGGCGCGGGCGGCTCCGCGGGCAACGGGAACGGCGGGAGCGGCGGGAGCGGCGGGAGCGGCGACGGCGGGAGCGGCGGCGCGGGAGGCAGCGCCGGCGGATCCGGTGGATCGGGAGGTTCGGGTGGCGCGGGCGGGGGCGGGGCCACGCCGACGCCGGAGCCGACGGAGCCGAGCCCCGAGCCGACCCCGGAGCCGCCGGAGCCGACCCCCGAGCCGACGCCGGAGCCCACCTCGGACCCCACCGATTCGCCGAGCCCCGGGACCGGCACCCAGATGGGTGATGTGCGGGCGGCGGACGGGCCGGGAGCGCCGCCGGAGCCGACGGCATCTCCGCAGGTCGGACCGGTGTGACGGAGTCCGGTTTGCCATAGGTGGGGGAGGGTGCGTATGGTGGTAGATCGTTTGATCCCATTGCCCGGCGCCGACACAGAAGAGCGCCGTGTGGCGCGTACTCTCCCTAGCCGTGGCTGACCGCATTGAGGCGGTCGATTTGCGAATTCACGGAGTTACGGGCGCGTGCCGAGACTCCGGAAGGTTTCGCATTTCGCATGTCCATTTCCAGTTCTGACCACGCCGTCATGCCCGAGAACGACGAGATCGTCGAGACCGTAGAGGTCACCGAGATCGTTCACATCGAGGCCGGCGACATCGTCGACTCGGTCGACACCCTCGACTCGATCGACACCGACTCGACCGACACCGACGCGGACGACTCCGCCGAGGAGCCGTCCGAGCCCACCCTCACCTTCGGCGACCTCGGTCTGCCGGAAGGCGTCGTGCGCAAGCTCGCGCAGAACGGCGTCACCAGCCCCTTCCCGATCCAGGCGGCGACCATCCCGGACGCCCTGGCCGGCAAGGACATCCTGGGCCGCGGCCGTACCGGCTCCGGCAAGACCCTCTCCTTCGGTCTCCCCACCCTGGCGCAGCTGGCCGGCGGGCACACCGAGAAGAAGAAGCCCCGCGCGGTCATCCTCACCCCGACCCGTGAGCTCGCGATGCAGGTCGCGGACGCCCTCCAGCCGTACGGCGACGTGCTCGGCCTGAAGATCAAGGTCGTCTGCGGCGGTACGTCCATGGGCAACCAGATCTACGCCCTCGAGCGCGGCGTCGACATCCTCGTCGCCACCCCGGGCCGACTGCGCGACATCATCAACCGTGGCGCCTGCTCCCTGGAGAACGTCCAGGTCGCGGTCCTCGACGAGGCCGACCAGATGTCGGACCTGGGCTTCCTGCCCGAGGTCACCGAGCTGTTCGACCAGATCCCGGGCGGCGGTCAGCGCATGCTCTTCTCCGCCACCATGGAGAACGAGATCAGCACGCTGGTCAAGCGCTACCTGACGAACCCCGTCACGCACGAGGTCGACAGCGCGCAGGGCAACGTCTCGACCATGACCCACCACGTCCTCGTCGTGAAGCCGAAGGACAAGGCGCCGGTCACGGCCGCGATCGCCGCCCGCAAGGGCCGCACGATCATCTTCGTCCGCACCCAGCTGGGCGCGGACCGCATCGCCGAGCAGCTCCAGGACTCGGGCGTCAAGGCCGACGCGCTGCACGGCGGCATGACGCAGGGCGCCCGTACGCGCGTCCTCGAGGACTTCAAGAAGGGCTACGTCAACGCCCTGGTCGCCACCGACGTCGCCGCCCGCGGCATCCACGTCGACGGCATCGACCTGGTCCTGAACGTGGACCCGGCCGGCGACCACAAGGACTACCTGCACCGCTCGGGCCGTACCGCCCGAGCCGGCAAGTCCGGTGTCGTCGTCTCGCTGTCGCTGCCGCACCAGCGCCGCCAGATCTTCCGGCTGATGGAGGACGCGGGCGTCGACGCCTCGCGCCACATCATCCAGAGCGCCGGCGCCTTCGAGCCGGAGGTCGCGGAGATCACCGGTGCCCGGTCCCTGACCGAGGTCCAGGCCGACTCGGCGAACAACTCGGCCAAGCAGGCCGAGCGCGAGGTCGTCGACCTGACCAAGCAGCTCGAGCGCCTCCAGCGCCGTGCCGTCGAGCTCCGCGAGGAGGCCGACCGCCTGGTGGCCCGCGCCGCCCGTGAGCGTGGCGAGGACCCGGAGGCGGCCGTGGCCGAGGTGGCCGAGGCCGCCGAGGCCGAGGTCGCGGCGGCTGCCGTGGAGGCCGAGCGTGCCGCTCGCGTCGAGGAGCAGCGCCGCGAGGAGCGCCCGGCCCGCGACGAGCGGGGCAACTACGAGCGTCGTGGCGGTGACCGCGGTGGCTTCAACCGTGACGACCGTGGTGACCGCGGTGGCTTCCGTGGCGGCGACCGCGGTGGTGACCGTGGCGGCTTCCGCCGCGACGACCGTCCCTCGGGCGGCTTCCGTCGGGACAACGACCGTCCGTCCGGTGGTTTCCGTCGTGACGACCGTCCCTCCGGTTCCTTCAACCGTGACGACCGCGGTGGCGACCGTGGCGGCTTCCGCCGCGACGACCGTCCCTCGGGCGGCTTCCGTCGGGACAACGACCGTCCGTCCGGCGGCTTCAACCGCGACGACCGTCCGTCCGGTGGCTTCAACCGTGACGACCGTGGCGGCCGTTCCTTCGAGCGTCGCGACAACGACCGTCCGTCGGGTGGCTTCAACCGTGACGACCGTGGCGGCCGTTCCTTCGAGCGCCGTGACAACGACCGTCCGACCGGCGGTCACCGTGGCAGCGACCGTCCGTTCAACCGTGACCGTCGCGACGACCGCCCCGCCGCCGGCGGCGGCTTCCGCTCGGGCGGCGACCGCCCGTACGTCCGCCGTGACGACCACCGCGCCGGTGGCGACCACCGCGGCACCGGCTCGACCGGCGGCTCCTTCGGCCGCCGCGACGACAAGCCGCGCTGGAAGCGCAACGGCTGATCAGGCCTAGCGGCCTGGAGCACTGAGCAGGGCCCGTACGACACTTCGGTGACGTACGGGCCCTGCTCCGTTCCCGGCACGTATCCCGATCCCGTATCCCGTATCCCGTATCCAATATCCCGTCTTCCGTTCGACCGGATACGCTCAGCCGGTCGACGTGGGTGAGGAGTGCCGGCCGGGGGGCCGGCGGAGGCTTCTCCCCGTATCCCGCACTTCGGGTCGCCCTGGGGAGGGACCTCCTTGTCTCGTTTCGCACGTGTGCGGTATTCCCGCGCGCGTATCGCCGTCCTCGCCACCACGCTGCTCGTCTCGGGGATCGGGCTCTCGCCTGCCGCGGCGGCCTCGACGGTCGTGGGTGTCGACCAGGTGGACATCACGCCGAACTGGCGGACCGTGCCCCGGCAGGAGACCGTGCTCGCGGTGGGGCCCACGGGTTACGCGCACCGGACGGAGGACGCCGACGAGCACAGCGGGGAGGAGACGCGGTGGACCGACTTCGCGAGCGGGGAGAGCGTGCCGCTGGGGTACGGCACCGGCAACGACTCCTTCGGTGAGTGGGGGACCGGCGGCCGGTACGTGTACCTCCAGCGGGGGATCGGCACCCACTTCGTCCGTGACGTCCTCACCGGTGGGGAACAGCCGCTGACCGTCCCGGCGGACACGAGCTTCCGGGGGATCCTCGGCGAGACGCTGCTCTTCCAGCAGTACGAGCCGGGCTCGTCGCACGGCACGACCACCGGGCACTTCCTCCGGCGCGTCGGCGACCCGGACGGGACGACGATCCCCGTCACCGGCTGGCCCGAGGGCTTCGACCCGCACGAGGCGCGGCTCGCGGCCGGCGACGGCGACACGGCGGTGCTCCGCTTCAAGAGCCCGGTCTCGTACGGGTACACCGGCCTGGGCGTCGTCGACCTGCGGACCGGGAGCATGCGGGTGATCACCTCGGCCACCCCGTCCGCCGACGTGTTCGTCGGGGCGGTCACGATGACCCCGGAGCGGATCGCCTGGGTCGACAGCGCCCGCACGGTCCACATCCGGCGGTTGGCCGACCTGGACGGCCTCGAGACGACCTTTCCGCTGCCCGAGGGGTTCGCGTCGGGCGACGTCGGGCTCGTCGGCGACTGGGTCCTCGCCTTCAGCGACGCGAGCGGCACGGACGCGGCGCTCCACCGCCGCCTCGTCGCGTTCTCCCCGACGGGCGCGCCGCACCCGCTCCTCGAGCGGGCCGAGGGGGAGGCCACCCAGGTCGGTGACGGTTCCGGCGTCGCCGTGGTCGGCGGTACCTCCGCCACCGACTGGTCCCTCCTCAAGGTCGTCCCGGGCAAGGCCGGGGGCGCTCCCGTCCTGGAGAAGCTGCGGAGCCTGGAGCCGCTCCCGGCGAAGATCGACGGGCTCGCGCTCGGCGCCGGCCGGCTCACCACCCTGGAGCACGACGGGCCGAAGGGGCGCGGTTTCTACGGCCGTACGCTGCCGGTCGGCCCGGTCCACACCGGGCAGTCCGCTCCGGCGTGGCAGGGCGTCGAGGCGGACGCCGAGTGGCGGAAGACACCGCTCTTCGACAGCGGCGACGGCCGTACGGTCTCCCTCCCCCGCATCCCGTACACCGCTCGGGCGGTCGTCGCCCGCAGCGGTACGGGCCGGACGACGCGGGTCACCGTCGACCAGGACGGCCGGATCGCCGACGCCTTCGGCCGCTGGGCGGTCTTCCAGACCGGGACGCCCACGTTCCCCGGCGAACTCGACCCCGACGGCAAGACGGTCGTCGTGGACCTCGACACGTCGACGGAGGTGTCGCGCCAGTCGCAGACCGCCGCCGCGCTGTGGGGCGACACGCTCTTCACGGGCACGGCGACGGTCGGCGAGGTCGCCCGCAAGGACCTGGCCACCGGAAAGGACCTCGGCCGGATCACGACCGGCTCCGGCTGCCCGCTGACGGAGCTCCAGACGGCCGGCGGGCGCTGGCTGTACTGGGCCTGCGGACAGTACGCCCAGCAGGGCGTCGTCGACCTGTGGAGGGGTGCCAGGATCGCCCTGCCCCCCTCGTACGGGGGAGGCGGGCTCCTCGGCGACGGCTACTTCGTGGACCACCAGTACGACTCGTACCTCCGGATCACCGACTTCTCCGGCGGTACGGCGAAGGCGCCGCGCCCCCTCGTCGACACCCGGCCGGTGCACGGCGACCGCCGCGAGGCCTGGACCGTCGACCGGTTCGGCGGCGGCGTCGCGTACAAGGACCCCGAGAACCGTGTCCACGTGGTGTGGCCAGGCGTTCCCACCTCCGACCTGACCGCCGCCTCGGCGAGCGTGCCCGCGACGATGCTGATGCGGGACGGCTGGAAGGCGTCCTGGACGGGGCTCTCCAAGCCCGCCTCGATCTGGCAGCTGACGATCCGCGACCGGTACACCGGGAACCCGGTCCGCAGCTTCGGGGCCTACGAGACCCGGGGCGGCCGTATCGACGTCTCGTGGGACGGCAGGACGGCCGCGGGGAAGGCCGTCGCGAACGGCTCGTACACCTGGCACGTCCAGGTGAACTCGGCGGACGGGCAGGGCAGGGACCTCAGCCGGACCGGCGTCGTCACGGTGCACGGCGGCAAGCCGGCCTGGCGGGACATGGCCGGGAACGACACGCAGGGCGACCTCCTGGTGATGGACACGGCGGGTCTGGTGTCGATGTACCGGGGCGACGGGTACGAGGGTCTGTCGGCGCGGATCGCGGGCACGGGCGCGAAGTTCGCGACCACGTCCGTCCTGGTGCCCTTCGGTGATGTGAACGGCGACGGGTGCGGGGACGTCCTCGCCCGGGTGGGCGACCAGCTGCGGGCGTACCGTCCCGGGTGCGGGAAGGTGGTCTCGGCCTCCTCGCCGTACACGCTGATCGGCTCGGGCTGGGGACAGTACGACGCCCTGACGTCCCCCGGCGACGCGAACGGTGACGGGTACGCGGACCTGATCGCGCGCCAGACGTCGACGGGCGACATGTACTTCTACGCCGGCACGGCCGACCACCGGCTGAAGACCCGGCTCCGGATCGGCACCAACTGGAAGCTGTACAAGAAGGTCGTCGGCGCCGGCGACCTGAACGGCGACGGGCGCGGCGACCTGCTCGGCGTGGACGCGGCCGGCGCGCTGTGGCGGTACGACGGCACGGCGACGGGCGGCGTGACCGGGCGGGTGAAGATCGGTCCCGGCTGGAGCGTCTACTCGTCCCTGGTCGGCGTCGGCGACATCTCGGGCGACGGCTGCGCGGACCTGACCGCACGCGACACCGCGGGCAGGCTCTACAGCTACGCGGGCACGTGCCGCGGCACGTACGGCTCCCGCTTCCTGATCGGCGGCGGCTGGAACACCTTCAAGTCGCTGTTCTGATTCCTGACCGCGGCCGTCGGTGGGCCGGCGACGTTCCGCGGCGCGCGGTCCGGCCCGTGTCGGATACCCGATCGGTTCTGCGGATCTCTCGGGCTATGCTGCACGGGTGTGCTTGTCCACGGGCCGTTAGCTCAATTGGCAGAGCAGCGGACTTTTAATCCGTTGGTTGTGGGTTCGAGTCCCACACGGCCTACGTGTGGCGGGGGAGGGGCAACCCTCTGACCTGCTGCGGAGCGCCCCGATCGGTTTCGGCCGGTCGGGGCGCTCCGTCGTTTCCGGTGAGGGGCGTGGCGGTGGCCGGCCGGACTGTCCGAGCTGTGACGTAACGTCAGGCTCTGGGGTGGGGTGGGGTCGATCCGTCGGCGCGGGCATGGGGTGGGTGCGATGAGTGTGAAGCCGAGCTTCTTCGAACGGGCCGGGCGCCGCCCGTTCGTCTGGCTGGTGTGCGCCGGGTTGGCGGGCGGAGGGCTCACCGGCTGTCTGTCGCCCTCGTTCCTCAAGTCGTGCGAGGGGAGCGAGGCCCTGGTCGAGGAGGTGGCGTCGCTCAGGATCTTCGACGCCGCGCCCGCCGGAGCGACCGCCCTCCGGGGCTTCGAGGAGGTGGAGTCCGAGTGCGTCGCCGACAGCGGTGACGCGTGGGTGGCCGCCGACCGGGTCTACACGTATCCCGGCACACAGGCCCAGGTGCTCCGGCACTACCGGACCGTGGCCGAGCGCGACGGCTGGGAGCTGGTCCCCGAGGACCCCTCCCTTGCCGCGACGACCGGCCGGGATGTCGGGCTCTGCTTCACCCGCGGCGGGCACGGGGACATGAAGGTGCTGGACGTCTTCTTCCCGACCGCCGAGTACTTCGAGTACGGGGGCCTCACCCCTCCCGGACCCGAGTTCGACTCCGGAGCCGGCTACGTGGTGACCGTCAGCTCCGAGGTGGACGGTGACGTGCAGGGGTGCTGACGCCGTCGCGGGGTTCGGCCCGCGTTTCGGGGGAAGATCTTTCTGCCGCGAACGCCTCCGGCCGGGGCTGGACATGCGGGACCGTGGGCGAGGCTGGAACGTGGACGCCTAGCGTGGAGGTACGACGGTGAACGGATCCCATGATCCGATGGGAGAGGCCCGGCGGCTCGCCCGGTGGGCGCTGGCCGCGGCCGCGGCGACGGTCGTGCTCCTGCTGACCGGACTCGGCACCGGCGGGCTGCTGATCCTCTTCAGCGGGCTCGTCGGGCTCGCCTGCTCTGCCGTGGGGATCTGGTGGTTCCTCGCCCACCGAGGGCCGCTGCGCGTCCTCGGCGCCCTGCTCGCCGTCGGCGCGCCCCTCGCGGTCCTCAGCCTGTACATCGTGGGGGGCCTCTGGCTGACCGCGCTCCTGGCCCTCGGGCTGTGGGGCGTGGCGCTGCTCTGCGCGAGGGCCGCCCTGCGCCGCCTCCGGGACCTGAACGGCGGCGGCAGGGCCGGTCGGACCGACCTGGCGCGCGGCCGGCGGCGGTCCAGACCCCGGCGGGCCGTGCTGATCATGAACCCTCGGTCCGGGGGCGGGAAGGTCGCCCGGTTCGGGCTCGTCGAGCGCGCCGAGAAGCTGGGCGCCCGGGTCGTCCTCCTCGACGAGACCGCCGAGAGCGATGTCACCGCGCTCGCCCGGGCGGCCGTGGCCGACGGCGCCGACCTGCTCGGGGTGGCCGGCGGTGACGGTACGCAGGCGCTGGTCGCCGCCGTGGCCGCCGAGCACGACCTGCCGTTCCTCGTCATCTCGGCCGGTACCCGCAACCACTTCGCCCTCGACCTGGGCCTCGACCGCACCGACCCGGCGACCTGCCTGGACGCCCTCGTCGACGGCGAGGAACTCCGGGTCGACCTGGGCTCCGTCTCCGGGCGCGCCTTCGTGAACACGGTCTCCTTCGGTGTGTACGCGGACGTCGTCCAGCACCCCGAGTACCGCGACGCGAAGGCGGGCACCGCGCTGGAGATCCTGCCCGATCTCCTCCAGGGCGGTGAGGGCGACCGTCTCGACGCCGTCGCCGACGACGTCCGGCTGCCCGCGCAGCAGGCGATCCTCGTCAGCAACAACCCGTACGCCGCGCCCGATCCGTTCGGTGCCGCCGCCGCCCGGAGACCTCGGCTCGACCTGGGGCGGCTCGGCGTGATCGCCGTCCGGGTCGACGGGGCGGCACAGGCCGCCGAACTGGCCGTACGGGGTACCCAGTCGGCCGGCCTGAACGTGATGACGGCCGACCGGGTCGTGGTGACGGGGAAGGCCGTCGGCGGGTTCGGCGGCACCCCCTCACCGTCCGTCGGCGGGTCCGGCGGCGCCCCCTCCCCCTCCGGTTCTCCCGCCCCCGGCTCCGACGACGCCGGTTCCATCGCCGTCGCCGTCGACGGCGAGGCGCTGATCCTGCCCACCCCCGTCGTCTGTACCCTCCGACCCGGTGCCCTGCGGGTCCTCGTGCCCCGTAACCGGCCGGGCGCCAGCGACCCCGTGCCGCGCATGAACTGGCGGCGCGTCATCGAAGTCGCCTTCCACCACCCTTCCCACCCCTACCCGAGGAGCGGCGCATGACCGGGACGACCACCGAGAGCCCCTACCGGGCCGTACTCCGGGACCTCCGCGCGATCGACGGCGCCGTGTACGCCGCCGTGGCCGCCACCCCCAGCCCCGCGCTCGACGCCGGGCTCCGCAGGCTCTCCCACACGGCCGACCATTCCAAGATCTCCTTCACCCTGGCGGCGGCGCTCGCCCTCGTCCCCGGCCGGCCGCGCCGGGCGGCCCTCGCCGGGGTCGGGGCCATCGCCGTCGCCTCGGCCGCGGCGAACCTGCTGGGCAAGCGTCTGGTCCGCCGGGAGCGGCCGGACCGGGAGGCGGCCCGGGTGGTGGCGGGCCGGCATGTGCCGATGCCGGACTCGGCGTCGTTCCCCTCCGGGCACACCGCGTCGGCGGTCGCCTTCGCCACCGCCGTGGGAGTGGTGCTGCCGCCGGCCGCGGTGCCCCTCCAGGTCCTGGCGATGGCCGTGGGCTACTCGCGGGTCCACACCGGCGTCCACTACCCGGGCGACGTCGCCGCGGGCGCCGTCCTCGGCATCGCGAGCGCCGCCGTCGCCCTGACGGCCGGAGCCTCCTGGTCGGCCGCCACGGGGTCGACCTTCAGAGGCGCGGTCGCCAGGGGGTCGGCCGCCGGGCGGAGGTGACCGGGGCGGAGAGGCCCGTCAGTACGCCGCCCGGGCCAGGTCCTCCTCCGAGAGGTCGAGCGTGGCGAGGCGCTCCGGGTCCGCCAGGATGTGCAGCTCGACGATCCGGTCGCCGGCGATCGTGAACGCCATGAGGGCGGCCGGGCGTCCGTTCGCGACCGACAGGACCGCGGGCGCGCCGTTGACCAGGAGCGGCAGTGCCGCCGTGCGGAACCTGGCGTACGTGAGGGCCTGCGAGATGACGGCCTCGGCGCCCCGGACGATCTTGGAGACGGCCGCGAGGGCCTTGCCGCCGTCGGCGCGCAGCACCACGTCCGGGTCGAGCACCGTGAGCAGTCCCTCGAAGTCGCCGCCCTGTGAGGCGGCGAGGAAGGCGTCGGCGATCTCCCGCTGCCGTCGCGCGTCCGGCCCGGCGGCGGGGGAGGCGTCCTGCACCCGGCGGCGGGCGCGGCTGGCGAGCTGGCGGGTGGCGGCCGGGGTGCGGTCGACGATCCGGGCGATCTCGTCGAAGGAGACGGCGAACATGTCGTGCAGCACGAACGCGAGCCGTTCGGCCGGTGACAGGGTCTCCAGGACGACGAGGAGCGCGAGGCCGACGGATTCGGTGACCTCGGCCGCGTGCTCGGGGTCGGTGGTGTCGGGGAGCCGTACGACGGGGTCGGGGACGTAGTACTCCAGCGGGTCCTCGCGGCGCGAGCCCCGGGAGCGCAGCATGTCGAGGCAGACGCGGCCGACGACCGTGGTCAGCCAGCCGCTGAGGTTCTGGACCCCGCTGACGTCGCTGCGGTTCAGCTTGAACCAGGCCTCCTGGACGGCGTCCTCGGCCTCGCTCAGCGAGCCCAGCATCCGGTACGCCACCGCTCTCAGATGACCCCGGTCGGCCTCGAAGCGCCGGGCCAGCAGTTCGTTGGTGTCGCGGTCCTGTTCCACTCGTCGTTCTCCCCGTTCGCGTCCCGTCGTGCCGTCATGCCGTCATGCCGTCATGCCGTCATGACGGAGGAAACCTCGTCGATGTGACACGGCTGCGGCGGCGGACCGGACCACGGAGCTGAAGCCGTGAGATCCCGATGTGTGAGATCCACGCCGCCTCCTGGCGAACGCCCGGGTTTCCCCGGTCGCCGCCCCCGACCACCGTGGATCCTCACTTCAGCGCGGTGATCTTCGTCCGTAGATTGATCACCATGACGACGACAACGACGCAGGTCAACCCCGTTCTCCGCACGCCGCCGGCCTCCCCTGCCGCCGCTGCCGCGTACTTCTCCGCGAGCCTCGCCTTCCACGCCGACGTCTCCGATGTGGCCTCCGCGCTCGCCACGGCGGCCGCCGAGGGCACCGACCCGGGCTTCGTGGTGATCGACTCGCGGTCGACCGCCTCCTGGGACCAGGGGCACGTCCCCGGCGCGCTCCACCTGCCGACCGCGCTCATCGCCGAGCAGGCCGACCAGCTGCTCGACCGGTCCGTGCCGGTCGTCACGTACTGCTGGGGCCCCGGCTGCAACGGCGCCACGCGCGCGGCGCTGGCCCTTGCCGAGCTGGGCTTCCAGGTGAAGGAGATGCTCGGCGGCTTCGAGTACTGGGTGCGGGAGGGCTTCGCGTACGAGACCTGGGAAGGCCCCGCGGAGAAGGCCGCGGACCCGCTGACGGCACCGGTCGACGCCGACGACTGCGGCTGCTGACCGGCTGCTGAACGCCGCCGATCTGCTGCTGATCGGTTGCTGACGTAAACCGATTTCGTGATTGCCCCGCCCGTAGCGTAGAGTCAGGTTTACCGACGCGGGGTGGAGCAGCTCGGTAGCTCGCTGGGCTCATAACCCAGAGGTCGCAGGTTCAAATCCTGTCCCCGCTACTCAGTAGCAACGAAGGCCCGGATCCAGTCACTGGATCCGGGCCTTCGTCGTGTGCCCGTTTCCCGGCACTTCTCCGCTTGACCTTGACGCGACGTCAAGATTTAGCGTTCTCGGTATGGAGTGGTCGATCCAAGAGATCGCCAAGAAGGCCGGCACCACCAGCCGCACCCTCCGGCACTACGGAGAGCGCGGACTGCTGGAGCCCAGCCGGATCGGCGCGAACGGTTACCGGTACTACGACCAGGCGGCGCTCGTGCGTCTGCAGCGGATCCTGCTGCTGCGCGAGCTGGGGCTCTCGCTGCCCGCCATCGCCGAGGTCCTCGCGGGGCAGCGGGACACGTCCGCCGCCCTCCGCACCCATCTCGCCCTCCTGGAGCAGGAGCGCGAGCGCATCGGACGCCAGATCGCGTCGGTGCGGACCACTCTCCACAAGACCGAGAACGGAGACGAACTCATGGCCGACGAAGTGTTCGACGGTTTCGACCACACGGTGTACGAGGAGGAGGTCACCGAGCGCTGGGGCCGCGACGCGTACGAGCAGGGTGACCGCTGGTGGCGTTCGCTCGACGCCGCGCAGAGGAAGGCGTTCATGGACGAGCAGTCCGGCATCGCCCGCGACTTCGCCCGGGCGCTCGGGGACGGCCTCGCCGCCGACAGCGACGAGGTGCAGGCGATCGCGCGGCGCCAGGTCGCGTGGCTGTCGCACACGACGACCCCGAGCAAGGAGTACGTGATCGGTCTCGGCCGGATGTACGTCGACGACCCGCGCTTCACCGCGAACTACGACAAGCACGGTGAGGGGACCGCGGTCCTCGTCCGGGACGCGATGGAGGTCTACGCGGAGCGGAACCTCTGACGGCCGCCTCCGCGCAGGTCCGCGCCGGGCTCCGCCCCGTACGCCAGTCGGACCCGTGGAAGTCGCCGCACGGCGGGGCGGCGGCCACCCTGGAAGGGCGCGGTACCGACCGCGGCCGGGTACGGACCGGGCAGGAGAGCACAGGTGGGGCACCCCCTAGGAGCGGGCGGCGGTGGGCGGCGGGGCGGCGAGGGCCGTCGCCCGTACGGGCGTGCCCGGCGGTTCATCCGCGCGCTGCCGCCGCTGGTCATCGCCGGCGGGGTCGTGTTCGACCTACTGACACCGCCCGCGTACACCGCCGCGCCGCTCTTCTCCGCCGCCCCGCTGATCGCCGCGCCCTTCTTCTCCACCCTCACGACGCTCCTGACGGGGATCGCCGCCGTCCTCGCCTCCGTCGGGCTGCACCTCTACAACGGCACCGCCGACGAGGTCCCGACCCTGACCGAGACCCTGACCGTCGTCACCGTCTCCGCGCTCGCCCTTCTCGTCAGCCGGGTCGTGCGCAGGAGCGGGGAACGGCTCGCCTCTGCGCGGGTCATCGCGGAGACCGCGCAGAAGGCCGTGCTGCCGACGCCGGCCGAGCGGATCGGCGGACTGCAGTGCGCGGCCCGTTACGAGGCGGCGCAGGCGGACGCGTTCATCGGCGGCGACCTGTTCGCCGTCCAGGACACCCCCTACGGGGTACGGCTCGTGGTCGGGGACGTCCGGGGTAAGGGGATGGAGGCGGTCGAGGCCGTGGCCGTCGTCATCGGGGCCTTCCGGGAGGCGGCCGAGCAGGAGCGGAGCCTGGAGGGCGTGGCGCAGCGCCTGGAACGGGCGCTGGCCCGCGAGGGCACCCGCAGGGACGGGCTCGACGCCTTCGAGGGGTTCACCACCGCGGTCCTGGCCGAGATCCCGCGCGGCGACGGGAGCGGCACCTTCGACGGTTTCGTACGGGTCGTCAACCGCGGGCATCCGCCGCCGCTGATGCTGTACGCGGACGGGCGCCTGGACACGCTGGAGCCGACCGAACCGGCGCTGCCGCTCGGCATGGGTGATCTGGCGGTGTGGCCGGACCGGGCCGAGGGGCGGCCGTACCCGCCGGGCGCGACGCTGCTCTTCTACACCGACGGCCTCTCGGAGGCCCGGAACGCGGCGGGAGTCTTCTACGACCCGGGCGCGCGCCTCGCCGGGCGGATCTTCCCGGGGCCCGAGGAACTGCTGGACGCGCTGGTGGACGACGTACGGCTGCACACGGGCGGCGGGGCGACGGACGACATGGCGCTGCTCGCGCTGAGCCGTCCGGCGACGGGGCAGCCGGAGCGGCGCCGCACGATGCCGGTGGTGCCGCCGGGCGGCCCCGGTCACCGGCCGTAGTCGAGAGGTGTCGCTGCGATAACAATTGACATAACGTCAGATCGCGGGGGTTTGGGCGGCGCCTGCTGAAGGGCGGTCAACTCGGACCATTCCCTACCAATTCAATGAATGATCAAGAGGAACGGCTTGGAATCGGGACCCTCCGTCTATTAACGTTCGATAACGCAGCGCGGTCGTCCCAGCCGCCGCAAGAGGCGGCACCGTGCGCACGCGCCGAATCCTGAAAAGGAACCGGGGAACCACCAATTGGGGTGAATCGGGCCCTTCGCACCTGTGCGACCGTGCCCGTAGGAGACCTTCCTGCTCCGAACCCGTCAGCTAACCCGGTAGGCGAGAAGGAAGGAAAGGAGCGCCCCTTCGTGGCGTCCAACACCCCTGCCCCCGAGGCTCCCTTCGACGCCTTCGGTGGTGGTGCGGGTCCCGCCGCGCCGGGCACCGAGTGGAACCCCACCGAGGATTCCCTCCGCGCCCAGAGCCGCTCCGGCGGCCGGCACCGGGTCGTCAAGCAGCGTTCCAACTTCGCCCGTTCCTCCACCGTCCTCGGTGTCGGTGTCATCGCGGCCGTCGGCGCGGGCGGCCTCGCCACCGCGCAGGAGAAGCCTCCGGTGGCCATCTCCTTGCCGGACCTCCCGGACCTAAACCTGCCCGACGCCCACGACCTCCCCGGCGTCGGCGCCCTCCTCCCGGACGCGGACGACGCGGGTACGGGCTCGGCCTCGGGCGCCGGCGACGACATGGCGGCCGCCGGCGCGGCCCGCTCCAACCCGAACCCGCTCACCGCCGCCACGTACACCACCCTCGACAACGAGCAGGCCGGGAAGACCGAGCAGGCGGGGACGGCCGAGCAGGCCACGAGGACGGCGGCCGGCACCGCCGACGCGGGCGAGGCCCTGCGCGCCCGCATCCTCCAGCAGGCCGAGCAGCAGCAGGCGTCCGCGGACGCCGCGGAGAAGGCCGCGGCGGAGAAGGCGGCCGCCGAGAAGGCGGCGGCGGAGGCCGCGGCCAAGGCCGAGGCCGCGGAGAAGGCGGCCGCCGAGGCGAAGGCGAAGGCCGAGGCGGAGGCCAAGGCCAAGGCGGAGGAGGAAGCACGGGCGAAGGCCGAGGCCGAGCGCCTCGCGCAGCTCGCCGCGAGCTACTCGATGCCGCTCTCCTCGTACTCCGTCAGCGCCACCTACATGCAGTCCGGCTCGATGTGGTCCTCCGGTCACCACACGGGCCTCGACTTCGCCGCCCCCACCGGCACCCCGCTCAAGGCGGTCCACGGCGCCACCGTGAAGTCGGCGGGCTGGTCCGGCTCGTACGGCTACCGGATCGTCCTGGAGCTGGAGGACGGCACCGAGGTCTGGTACTGCCACCTATCGTCCATGACGGTCGGCGTCGGCCAGACCGTGGGCACCGGCGAGACGATCGGCCGCGTCGGCGCCACCGGCAACGTCACGGGCGCCCACCTCCACATGGAGGTGCACACGCCCGGCGGCACCGGCATCGACCCGGCGGAGTGGCTCCGCTCGAAGGGCCTGACGGTCTGAGGCCCGAGAGCCGAGAACTTCGGCTCAGCTCCGGTACGGGTTGTAGCCGTCGTAGTCCAGGTACTGCGGCGGCGACCAGGCCCGGCCCGTGGCCCTGGCCGCGTAGGTGAGCGCGGGCGAGGCGACCTCGCGGCGCTGCCACAGGTGGTGGAGCAGCTCCTGCTCGCGGGCCGGGAAGTCGGGTCCTGCCGTGCCGCGCCGGGCCCGGTCCCTGAGGAACGCCAGGGTCGTCGCGAAGGACTCGTACTCGCCCACCGCCCGCGCGGCCGGCGGGCCGTACGTCCGGGCCGCGAACGAACGGGCCAGCTGACGGGCCCGCATCGAGGAGAGCGCCAGCGGCTCGGCGGGGGAGAGCCAGCCGGCCGCCGCGTACGCCGGGAGCTCCCCGGATATCGTGCGCAGCTCCCGCTGCCGGCTCCACACCGCGAGCCAGGTCAGCAGGCCGAAGGCCGGGACCATGAGCGCCCCGTACACCGCGAAGAAGGCCCAGGGCCCGCCGAAGGTGGCCGAGCCGTTCCAGGCGGCGTGCAGGCCCATCGCGAGCAGCAGCCCCGCGAGCGGCAGCAGCACCTTCCGGAGGCGTTTCCCGCGCGGGGCGAGCGCGGCGAAGCCGAAGCCGATGCCGGTGAGCACGGTGAACAGCGGATGCGCGAACGGAGACATCACGACCCGTACGAAGAAGGTCGCGGCGGTCACCGAACCGAGCCCTGAGGTGCCGAACTCCTGGTCCTCGCCGAAGGCGTTGCCGAGGTAGAGGATGTTCTCGGTGAAGGCGAAGCCGGTCGCGGTGAAACCCGCGATGACGACTCCGTCGACGAGGCCGCCGAAGTTCCTTCTGCGGAAGAGGAACAGCAGCAGGATCGCGGCCGCCTTCGCGCTCTCCTCCACCACCGGCGCGACCACCGTGGCGCCGAGCGTGTCCGCCGAGTCCGGGTCCGCGGTGGCCGTCGCGATCCAGCGGACCGCGAAGGTGTTCGCGAGGATCGCGACGAGCGCGGCGGCGAAGGCGCCCCAGGCGAAGGCGAAGAGCAGGTTCTTCCACGGGCCTGGCTCGACCCGGTCGAGCCAGCGGAAGGCGGCCATGAGCAGCGGTACGGGAAGCAGGGCGAGGCCGAGGCCGACGAGGAAGCCCTCGGTGCCGGTCTGCTCGCGGACCAGCGCCAGGATGAACAGGGCGCAGATCGCGAGCACGGTGATGACGGCGATGGCCCGGACCAGCTTGCTGCGCCAGAAGGCCCGGCGTGGCCGGTACCGCCACTGGGACCGGTCGGCGGCGGCGGGGAAGGCCGGCTCCTCGGTGTCCCGGTGGGGGACGGGAGCGGTCTCCGGCTGGTCGGAGGGGGCGGGGTTCGACACGTGTGCGACCCTAACGACCCCCACCGACACCGGGCGACGCAGTTACCCGGTTACCCGCTCGGGGTCACTTCCGGCGGAAGAGCAGATCGTGCACGACATGGCCCTTGTCCAGGCCCTGACCCTCGAAGCGGGTGAGGGGCCGGAAGTCGGGGCGGGGCGCGTAACCGCCGTCGGCCAGGGTGTTCTCGAAGTCCGGATGCGCGGAGAGCACCTCCAGCATCTGCTCGGCGTACTCCTCCCAGTCCGTCGCGCAGTGCAGTACGGCTCCGGGCTTCATCCGGGTCGCGAGGAGGTCGAGGAACTCGGGCTGGATGAGCCGCCGCTTGTGGTGGCGCGCCTTGGGCCACGGGTCGGGGAAGTAGACCCGGCAGCCGTCGAGGGCGTCCGTGGCGAGCATCTCGCGGAGCAGGATGATCGCGTCGCCGTTGGCGACCCGGACGTTCGTCAGGCCGTTGCGGTCGGCGAGGCCGAGCAGATTGCCCTGGCCCGGGGTGTGCACGTCGACGGCGAGGATGCCGGTGCCGGGGTCGGCGGCGGCCATCTGCGCGGTCGCCTCGCCCATGCCGAAGCCGATCTCCAGGACGACCGGGAGCCCGTCGAACATCGCGCCGAGGTCGAGGACCCGCTTGCCGTCGATGTCGAGGCCCCAGTCGGGCCACCGCTTCAGCATGGCCTCGGCCTGGCCGGTGGTGACGCGGCTGCGGCGGGGCTGGAAGCTGCGGATGCGGCGCTCGTGATGCGACCCCGCGGGGTCGGGCAGGGGCCCCTCGCCGGGGGCGAACCGCTGGCTGCCGCGCGGGGTGGGGTACGGGCTCTTCTCAGTCTGCTCAGACACAATGCCCCCAATTCTACGGCGCCCGGCCTCCCACCAGGCCCGGCGTGGGGCCGGTCACAGGAAGGCCAGCGCCCGGCCCGCCACCTCCCGGCCGATCGGCAGCGACGCCGTCGCCGCCGGCGAAGGCGCGTTCAGGACGTGGACCGTCCGGGCCGCCTCCCGGATCAGGAAGTCGTCGACCAGCGTCCCGTCCCGCAGCACCGCCTGCGCCCGCACCCCCGCCGAAGACCGCCGCAGGTCGGACTCCCGCACCACGGGCAGCAGTCGCCGCACCGCCTCCGTGAACGCCCGCTTCGACAGCGACCGGTGCAGCTCCCCCGCCCCGTACCGCCAGTGCGCCCGGGCGATCGACCACGAGCCGGGCCACGCCAGGGTGGCGCCCAGTTCGCGCGGGCGGACGACGGACCAGCCGTACCCCTCCCGCGCCAGCGCCGGAACCGCGTTCGGCCCGATGTGGACGCCACCGTCGATGCCCCGGGTCAGGTGCACCCCGAGGAAGGGGAACGCCGGGTCCGGCACCGGATAGACCAGGCCCCGCACCAGCGAGGGGTCCGCCAGCTCGTAGTACTCCCCCCGGAAGGGGACGATCCGCATGCCCGGGTCGTCGCCCGCGAGCCGCGCGATCCGGTCGCAGTGCAGCCCCGCGCAGTTCACCAGGACCCGCGCCCGCACCACCCGCCCGTCCGCCGTCCGCACGGCGACCCCCCACGGCCGCCGGTCGATCACGGTGACCTCGGCCCCGTACAGGATCCGTGCGCCGGAGGCCTCGGCGAGCCGCTCCGACACCGCCCCGTAGTCGCAGATGCCGGTCGTGCCGACGTGGATCGCGGCCAGGCCCCGCACCCGCGGCTCGTACTCGCTGATCTGCGCCGGTCCCAGCTCCCGGACCGGAATGCCGTTCTCCCTGCCGCGCTGCACGAGCGCGTGCAGCCGGGGCAGCTCCTCGCGCGCGGTGGCGACGACGAGCTTGCCCGTCACCTCGTACGGAATGTCCCACTCCGCGCAGAACTTGACCATCTCGGCCGCGCCCTCGACCGCGAACCGGGCCTTGAGCGAGCCCGGCCGGTAGTAGATCCCGCTGTGGATCACCCCGCTGTTGCGCCCGGTCTGGTGGCGCGCGAGGGCGTGCTCCTTCTCCAGGACCGTGACCCGGGTGCCGGGAGCGGCGCGCGTCAGGGCGTAGGCCGTCGACAGACCGACGATCCCGCCGCCGATCACCAGCACGTCACAGTCAAACACCAGCGCCACCTCCCACCCCCGATAGTGCACTGGCCCACTGACATTCCCGTGAAACCTCGCGCGAGCTCACGAGACGCAGGTCACGCCGCCGGGGCGCGGGCGTCACGCCGCCGGGGCGGGCATCACGTCAGGCGGGGTGGGCTTCACGCCGCCGGGGTGGGCTTCACGCCGGGCGGGCTCACGCCGGGGCGACAAGCAGCGGCCTGGCCCGCTCCCGCAGTTCCATGACCCGCGGCTCGTCCCCGTACGGTTCGAGCCGGTGCAGCAGATCCCGTACGTACTCCGTCGTCCGCGCCGAGGAGATCCGGCCGGCCACCTCCACCGCGCGCGTACCCGCCGCGCAGGCCGCGTCCAGGTTGCCCGACTCCAGCTCGGCCACGGCCGACACCACGAGCCGAAGCCCGTGCGAGCGGACGAACTCCTCGGTCGGCCGGGAGAGCGCCTGCTCGGTGAAGCGGCGCACCTCGCGGGGCGCCTTCAGGTCGCGGTAGCACTCCGCCGCGTCGGCGCAGAACCGATCGTACGAGTAGAAGCCCAGCCAGGTCGGGTCGGCGTCGCCCGCCCGGGAGCGCTCCAGCCAGCCCTCGGCGGACTTGAGCGCGGCTGCGGCGGCGACCCCGTCACCGGCCTTCGCGTGCGCGCGTGCCTCGACGAGCCGGAAGAAGGACATGGTGCGGGCGGTGGCCAGGCCCCGGTTCCGTTCGAGCGCGGCCTGGGCGAGGTCGACGCCCTCGTCGGCGAAGCCCCGGTAGGTGGCCTGGAGGGACATGGAGGCGAGGACGTAGCCGCCGAGGGGCACGTCGGCGGCGGCGCGGGCGAGCCGCAGGGCCTGGATGTAGTAGCGCTGGGCGGCCTCCTGCTGGCCGGTGTCGAAGGCCATCCAGCCGGCGAGCCGGGTGAGCTCGGCGGTCGCGCCGAACAGGGCCCGGCCGACCTCGTCCGAGTAGGAGGCGAGGAGGAGCGGTGCGGCGTCCACCCGTAAGCACTCGGGGACCATGGACGACCGCCAGTCCCCGCCGCCGTACTTGGAGTCCCAGCGGCGCGCGTCCTCGGCGGCCTCGCGGAGTTTGGCGACGTCGCTGTGACCCACGCGCGCGTGCTCCGCGACGGCGACGGCGGCAGCGGCGGCCGTGATGCCGCCCGCAGCGGGCGGTGCCTCGCGCTCCACCGACGGGTCGGCGGGGGTTATCAGCCAACGGGACGCGGGCGTCGCGTACGCGCTCACCGCGAAGGACCCGGCGAGCGACTGCCAGATCCCGCCGCCGGCCCGCCGGCCGGCGAGGTCGAGCCGGTACAGATCGGTGGCCGAGCGCACCGCCTCGCCCACGTCGCGCGGGAAGGCGAGCCCCACCTCGGGCGCCGGGTCGGCGTCGGCGAGCCCGATCTCGTGCAGCGGCACGGGCCGGCCGAGCTTCTGCCCGATCGCGGCGGCGATCAGGTGCGGCGCCGCGCCCTGCGGCACCATGCCCTTGGCCACCCACCGGGCGACCGAGGTCTTGTCGTACCGAAGCGTCAGGCCCCGCTGCGCCCCGAGGTCGTTGACGCGCCGGGCGAGCCCGGCGTTGCTGATTCCCGCGAGGGCGAGAACCGTGCCGAGCTTTTCGTTCGGCCCGCGTTGCTCCCTGGACATGACGCCACCCCTCGACAACACAGACGGCCGCCACGACGCCGGGCATAGGCGTGCGGCATTCGTAAACACAGCGTAGTTCGCCGCATCCCTACCGTTAAGGGGCGGAGTTCCGTATGGCGAGATTGTTGTGTGAAAGGCCGACGGGTCGGACCGGTCGGCCGGATCGTGCTCCTGCCGTGTGGCCGTGCGCCCGGCCGTGCGCTCTCTCCGGGCCGTCGGGGGAGCGCTTCCATGGGGAACGCGTGGGTCGGCCCACTCGGCCGGGAAGGGTGTCCCGGACCAGTGGGCTGGGGGATACCGCCGCCCCGCTCCCCGCGGGCGGCGGACGGCACCGGGAGGCGGGAGCGCCTCCCGGGCTGCCGGTGACCGGTGGGAACCGCTGAGCGCGGGCGGATGCCCGGACGCCTTCCACCCCCGCCGGGGAGGGTCGATATTTGGCCGAATGACGCCGGTGGTCAACTGGCCCATGCCAGGGGCGCATTCACCTTTCGCGCGCGTGCGCCCGGACCCCGCCCGGTGCGCCGTTGTCGTGGCAGCATGTCCTCCACCGGAACGGACGTGGAGGCGCCGATGCGATGGCTGGTGGGCTGGAGCAGTGTCGCCGCGAGCTTCGCAACGACGGCCGGACGCTCGTACGGCGCCGGGAACAGCGCGCACGGCTCGTACGACGCCCGCCACGACAACGGCTACGGAACCGGTTACGGCGGCTCCGCTCCCTCCTCTTCCTCCTCCGCCGCCACCGAGGGGCGCACGGTGCAACCGGTGGGCGCACAACTCCTGTGGGGCGACCCCGATCCGCTGTGGGCGGTCGGCGACTGGCGCCCGGACGAGGTGCGGGTGGTGGCCCTCGACGACCACACCCGCCTCGCCGTGCTCGGCTGTTGCGCCGCGAGCGACGAGGAGCTGAGGATCGGCCTGCTCACCGCGCGCGGGGGCGCGTTGCGGCACCTCACGGCCTGGCCCGGAAGCTACACGGCGGTCGTCAAGGCCGGCCGCCGCGTCACCGTCACGGGTGATCTCGCGGGCGCCCGTCCCGTGTTCCACACCCCGTGGCAGGGCGGCACCGCGTACGCCACCGCGGCCCTGCCGCTCGCCGACCTCGTCGAGGCCCAGCTCGACATCGGCCACCTGGCCGCGCTGCTCGCCTGCCCCGAGACCCCCGAGGCGCTGCGCGACTCCACCCCGTACGAGGGGGTCCGGCGGGTGCCGCCCGGCCACGCGCTGATCCTGCGGGAGGGCGCGCGCGAGATCACCGGGTACGAACAGGTCGCCTCGCTCGCGGTCGCGGCGGCCCAGACGGACCCCCGGCAGGCCGTCGAAGGGGTACGGGACGCCCTGGTCGAGGCCGTACGCGCCCGGCTCACCGCCCCCCGGCACGCGCCGGAGACCTCGCTTCCCGACCCGGGCCCCGTCCCCGGCATGGGGCCCGCCGACCGCCGGGCGGCCCGGGGCGCCGGCCCGGCGCCCGGCATCGGCGCCGATCTGTCCGGCGGCAGCGCCTCCGGCACGCTCGCGCTGCTCGCGGCGGGGCTCCCGGGGGTGCCGGGCACGATCATCGGCCACGGCACGGGCGCGGGGGAGCGGCTGCTCGCCGTCACCTTCAACGACCTGGTGACACGGACCGGTTCGAGCCGTGCGGACGAGCTGAAGCGGGCCGGGGAGATCGCGGCCGACCCGCGCCTGCACCACGTGGTCGTCGCGGGGGGCGAGGAGGCACTCCCGTACGCCGTCCTCGACGGTCCGCTCACCGACGAGCCGGGGCCCGCGCTCGTCACGGCCGAGCGGCACCGGAGACGGCTCGCGGGCGGCAGCGCCGACCACTTCACCGGCATGGGCGCCAAGCAGGTCCTGGACGCGCACCCGGCGCGCCTGGCCGACCTCCTGATGGACCGCAGGCGCCGCTCCCTGGTGCGTCCCGTGACGGCGCTGGCCAAGGCGTCGGGGCCGTCGGCGGGTTCGCTGCTCGTGCCGCTGACCGTGTACCGGGCGGCGCGGAAGCTGGCGCGTACCCCGTACCGGACGGGTCTGGAGGCGGCGGCCCAGCGGGTCCTGGAGGCGAACCGCACGGCGCCGGACGGCTTCGGCCCCCTGGAGGCGTCCCTCTCCGCACTCACCTGGTCGCGGCCGGGGCCGGCGGCGCGGTGGCTGACGGGGGAGGCGCTGGCTGAAGTATCGGTTCGCCTGAACCGGGCGGCGACCCTGCCGACCTCCGTCCAGCGCCCGGGCGAGGCACGCGCGCGTGCCGCCCTCGCGCGCGCCGCGGCCGACCACCGGGTGCTCGAACAGGCCGCCGAGATCCGCGGCCAGCGCCTCCACGCCCCCTTCCTCGACAACCAGGTGGTACGGGCCTGCCGGGCCCTCCCGGAAGCGCTCCGGGTCCAGCCGGACGCACGCGCGGGCGTCCTGCGCACGGTCCTCTCCGGCGCAGGCGTCCACGACCTCCCGCCGGGCTGGGGTGCCCCGCACCCGGCGGTCCCGGCCGCCGCCACGCGCGCGGGCCTGCGTACGGCGCTGCCCCAGCTCCTCGCCCTCTTCGACGCCCCGCTCCTCGCCGACGCCGGCCTGATCGAGGCCCGCGTCGTCCGCAAGGCCCTCCGCGCGGCGGCCGACGGCGAACCGGTCCCCCTGGACGGCCTGGCCGACCTGGTCTCCACCGAACTCTGGCTCCACCGCCTCCTGTCCCGCCGAGGCTCCTGCTGGACGAACACCACGGAACCCCGCGCCCACCGAGCGGTCCAGGGCCCCCTGATCCCGGCGTCGAGGTCCTTGCCGGCCTGACGGCGGGGCCGTCGTCCGTTCCGAGCCTTCCGAGCCCTCCGAGCCCTCCGGGAGCGACTACGGCCACAAGTCCATCCACAAGCTGGGGACAACCGTCGCGCTTCCCCGCCCCCTCGGCTTCGACCTCGACACCTCCGCGTTTCGACGGCCCGACCCCGAGGGCCGCACCCGGGTAAACCCCGAGGCGTACGCGCCACCCACCGGACACAATGAGCCGGTGCGGTATCTCATCCTCGGCACCACCGAGGCCCTCGACCCCCGCGGCACCCCCCTCCCCCTCGGCGGCGCCCGGCTTCGCGCGCTCCTCACCGCGCTCGCGCTGCGCGGCGGCCGGTCGGCCTCCGTCGTCGAACTCGCCGACGACGTGTACGGGGACGACCCACCGCAGGACGCGCCCGCCGCCCTCCAGGCCCTGGTCGGCCGCCTCCGCCGGATCCTCGGCAGGGAGGCCGTCGCCTCCACCCCCGGCCCCGGCTACCGGCTCGTCGCCGCCCCCGACGACATCGACCTGTACGTCTTCGAGCGCCATGTCAGGGACGCGGTCGCCCGCCTGGACGACGGCGACCCCGACACCGCCGCCGCCCTCCTCCGTCACGCCCTCGCCCTCTTCCGCGGCCCCGCCCTCGCCGACCTGCCCGACCCGGCCGGCGTCCGGCCCGAGGCCCAGCGGCTCGCGGCGCTCCGCCGGCGCGTCGAGGCCGATCTGCGCCGGGGCGCCACCGACGGACTCGTACCGGAACTGACCGAACTCACGACCACGTACCCGTACGACGAGGCCTTCCGCGCCCACCTCATCCGCGCCCTGCGGGCCGAGGGCCGCCACGCCGACGCCCTCGCCGCCTACGAGTCGGCCCGCCGCACCCTCGCGGACGCCCTCGGCACGGACCCGGGCCCCGAACTCACCGCCCTCCACCGGGAACTCCTCGCGGGCCCGCCGCCCCGACCCGCCCGGGGACCCCGTACGGGCTCCGCCCCCCGCGACGACGAACCAGCGGAACCGACCGCACCCGCGACCGGGCCCCCCACCCCCGGCAACATCCGCCCCCGCCTCACCTCCTTCGTCGGCCGCGAGCCCGAGCTCGCCGCGCTCCACGCCGACCTGGCCCGCTCCCGCCTCGTCACGCTCACCGGACCCGGCGGATCCGGCAAGACGCGGCTCGCCGAGGAGGCCGCGCTCCGGGCGGTCGGGGGGCCGGCCGCCTGGATCGTCGAACTGGCCCCGCTCGACGACCCCGAGGCACTCCCCGGCGCCGTCCTCTCCGCGCTCCGGCTCCGCGAGATCAACCTGCTCACCCGTGACGGCGTACCCCTCCAGGACGACCCCACCGCCCATCTCGTCGAGCATCTGTCCCGCCGCCCGCTCCTCCTCGTCCTCGACAACTGCGAGCACGTGATCGACGCGGCCGCCGCCCTCGCCGAGACCCTCCTCACCCACTGCCCGCAGCTCCGCGTCCTCGCCACGAGCCGCGAACCCCTCGGCGTCCCCGGCGAGTCGGTCCGCCCCGTCGAGCCCCTCCCGCCCGACCCGGCCCACCGCCTCTTCGTCGAGCGCGCCCGCGCCGTACGCCCCGCCTTCGACCTGGCAAGGGAGGACGGCGAGGCCGTCGACGAGATCTGCCGCAGGCTCGACGGCCTGCCGCTCGCCATCGAACTGGCCGCGGCCCGGCTGCGTCTGCTCACCCCGCGCCAGATAGCCGACCGCCTCGACGACCGTTTCCGGCTCCTCACCTCCGGCGCCCGCACCGTCCTGCCCCGCCAGCAGACCCTCCGCGCGGTCGTCGACTGGTCCTGGGACCTGCTCGACCCGGACGAACGCACCCTGCTCCGCCAGGTCTCGGTCTTCGCCGGCGGCTGGGACCTCGCCGCGGCGGAGGCCCTCTCCCCGCGTGCGGCCGACTCCCTCGGCGCCCTCGTCGACAAGTCCCTCGTCGTCGCCACCCCCACCGACGGCGGCGAGATGCGCTACCGGCTCCTGGAGACCATCCACGAGTACGCGGCCGAGCGCGCCTCCGAGACCCCGATACTCCTCGCCGACGCCGAGGCCGACCACACCGCCCACTTCACGGCCCTCGCGGAGACCGCCGAGCCCATGCTCCGCTCGGGCGAGCAGCTTCCGTGGATCGACCGGATCGAACGCGACCTCGACAACATCCGCGCCGCCCTGCACCGTACGCTCGTCACCACCCTCGTCACCTCCCCCGACGAGGCCGCCGCCCACCGCCTCGTCTTCGCCATGGGCTGGTTCTGGTGGCTGCGCAACTACCGCCCCGAGGGCCTGAGCTGGGTCGATCGCACGATCGCGCTGGGCGAGGACCCGGACGACCCCGCCGACCCCCGGTACTGGCCCCGCATGCACCTGCGCATGATGCACTTCTTCCTGTCGGTCGAGAGCCACACGACGGGCGACTACCAGCGGCCGGAGACGCTCGCGCTCGTGCGGCGCGTCCGGGCCGCGTTCGGCGAGCGGCCGGGGCCCGAGAGCGCCCGCTTCCCGGGGCTGCTGTGGCCGTTCACCGCGTACCTCACCGAGGAGCCGGCCGTGATCCGGCACCTCCTCGACGTGGCCGTCGCCAACTGCCGCCGCCACGGCGGCGACTGGGAGGTCGGCGTCAGCCTCATGTCCCGTACGCACATGGTCGTCGACCTGCCCGGCGGGATGCCCGGCGTCGACGAGGACCTGGCCGAACTCCGTGTCCTCGCCCGGCGCGTCGGCGACCGCTGGATGGGGGCCCAGATCGCGAGCGCGGCGGGCGAGGCCCATATGGCACGCGGCCGCCACGAGGAGGCCGGCGAGGCGTACGAGGAGGCCCTCCGCCTGGCCCGCGAGGTCGGCGCGCACGCCGAGTCCCCGTTCCTCCTGGCCCGCCTGGCCGAACTCGCCTACCGCAAGGGCGACACGGCCGCCGCCGAGGCCGCCCTCGACGAGGCAGCCCGCGAGGCCGAGCGCCACCATGTGCGCGACAGCAGTGTGTACGTGCGCTTCCTGCGCGCGGCCCTCGCCCTCCACCGCGGTGAGGCCGCGGAGGCGCGGACCCAGGTGGAGGAGGCGGGCAGGACGGTCGCGACCGGCACGCCCCCGCCCCACTTCGCGGCGGTGATGCTCGGGCTCCTCGCCCGGGTGGAAGCCCGGGAGGGCCGGGGCGCCGCCGCCGTGGGCACGGCCGCCGAGGCGCTGCGGAACGCACGGGACGCGCAGTGCGCGGAGTTCGTCGCCGTCGGCCTCGCGGAGGGGCTCGCCGTGACCCTGGCGGACGCGGCCGAGCCGTACCGCGCCGTGATGGTCCTGGCCGCCGTCGACGGCTGGCTCGACGAGGCCCCCCGCTCGGTCCCCGGGCTCCAGGAGATCGAGGAGGTGACGGCCCGGGCGCTGGCCGCGCTCGGCCCCTCGGGTCTCGCCGCCGCCCGCGCGGCGGGCACGGGCCTCGGCGTCGACGAGGTGCTGGCCCTCGCGGAGACCGTGACCGCCACCGCCCGGGAGGGCGTCAGGAGCAGCTGATCCGGGACTCGGCCCAGTCGGCGACCACGACGCGCCCGAACGGCGTGTGCTCCTCCACCACGAGCCGGAGCGTGCTGCGGCCGGTGATGTCGACCCGCACCGGGACCGGCGGGTCGCCCGGCCGGACCACGTCGGACCGCCAGAGCCGCTCCTCGTCCCCGTACACGGAGAAGCGGACGCCGCCGACGCCGAGCGGGGCGCTCAGGTCGTCGACGCCGACGACCGCCTCGTAACGCGTGCACCGCCGGTTGAGGTCGATGAACAGCGACGACGGCGCTTGGACGCTCACCCCGTGCGCGTACGGGGTGTCGGCGATGGAGAGTCCTTCGCGCAGCCACATCCAGCTGCTGTCGGAGAGCGCGACCTCGGGCTTGGTGCCGTCGCCGAAGATGCCGTAGTCCAGCTCGTTGACCTGGTAGACCGACGGCGGCGCGGGCGGCGGCTTCGGCTTCGGCTTCGGTGACGGTTTCGCGGGGCTCGGCGTCGGCGTCGGGGTGGGGGTGGGTGTCGGCGTGGGGCTGGGCGGCGGCGGCTTCGGCGACGGCTTCTCGGGACTCGGGGTCGGCGAGGGCTTCGGCGGGCTCGGCGTGGGGGTCGGGGCCGGCGGCTCGGACGTCACGGGCGGGGGCGGCGGTACGGGCTCCGGCGGCGGCGAGGGCTTCGGCGGGGGCGCGGGCTCCGCCGGTACGACGGGGGTGACGACCGGCGGTTTCGGCTTGGGCGCGGCCACGGGCTGCGGGTCCCCGGCCATGGCCCAGACGAGCCCGGCGGCCGCGGCGACGGCCATGGCCGCCGCGACAGCCGCCTTCGCGGGCGCGCCGAGCCCTTCGGCGGCGGCGCCTCCGGAGGCCGCGCCTCCCGAGGACCCGGAGGCGGCGGCCGCGGCGCCCGCACCGGCCGCGCCGACGGCGCCTCCTGCGACGACACCGGCCGCCTTGAGCGAGTACCCGGCGGCGAACCAGCCGATGACGGCGATCGGCAGCAGCGCGGGGATCCCGGCGTTGACATGGGCCAGCTCACCGGCGGCGAGCCGGCACTTGGCGCACTCGTCGAGGTGCTTGCGCAGTCCGCGTTCGGCGCGCATGCGCAGGCCACCGCGCGCGTAGGCGCCGAGCCGGTCCGCGTACCGCGCGCAGTCGCCGCCGGCCGTCAGGGACTGGCTGACGTGTGCCTGGAGGTAGGCCTGCTTGAGTCCCTCGCGGGCGCGGCTGGCGAGTACGGCCGTGGCGTTGGCGGTGAGCCCGAAGAGCGGCGCGACCTCGCTCGGCGACTCCTCCTCGACGGTGGTGTGCCAGAGGACGGCCTGCCAGCGCTCGGGCAGCGAGCGGAAGGCCTGCATGGCGAGCGACTGCTCGGCCTCGTGCATGGCCAGCACGTCCGCGCCCAGTTCGAGCGTGTCCTGGTCGGAGAACTCGGAGGAGCGGGCGGCGTCCGCCGCGAACAGGGCGAAGTCCTCGACGAGGTGTTCCCGCTTCTGGGTCCTGGCCCAGTTCGCCGCGACCCGCCGGACGGTGGTCATGAGGTAGGCGCGTACGGCCTGTTCGGGCCCGGCCCCGCCCCGCACCGCCTGGAGGGTGCGGGCGAAGACCTCGGCGGTGAGGTCGTCGGCGGTGTGCGCGTCCCGGCAGCAGGTCCTGGCGTACCGGCGCACGGCGTCGGAGTGGCGGCGGAACAGTTCCTCGTACGCGGAGTCGTCGCCGTCCCGCATGAGCTGGACGAGCTCGGAGTCGGAGGGCGGCAGCTCGACGGGCGGCGGGAGCACGGTGTCGTGCTCGTGCGCGTGTGCGTGTGCGTGTGCGTGATCCTGCGTCGCGTCGGCATCGGCGAAGACCCCCGGGGGCGCTCCCGCGCTGCCCGCCACGGCGCCCGTCCCCCACCCGGACACCTTGCCCTCGCGCTGCGGCGGAACGCTCGCGTCGAACACCTCGGCCGCCGTGTCCGGCGCGCCGGAGAGGGGTCCACCCTGACTCGGCACCTGTCCGGGGGGCAGGCCCCCGGTCTCGGCGGCACCGCCGTTGCCCAGCGGTTCGTCCCGACCGTCACCGCTCATCGCGGAAGCCCCCGTACGCATGCTCAGACCTGAACACCGGCCAAGCCTGCCACAGAGCGCGGGCGCGCCGAAGCGCCTCGTCCACTTACCACTCGTCCGGGGCGACTTCGTGCATCCGGGCGTAACCGCTCACACGTTCGTGTCATGCTCACTGGTCCGCCCGGACCAAGAACCCGCTACCGGGACCGCAGCCCCTCAAGAAGGATGTCGAGGAGCCGGGTCGACGCCGCCACCTGCTGCACCGCGTCCGGCAGGGCCGGGGCGGCGGTGGCGATGACGAGGAGGACGTCCGCCACGGTCACGTCCCTCCGCAGCTCACCCGCCTCACGCGCCCGGTCGACCAGCCGGCCGACCACCTCGAGAAGCTCGGACGCGCCCGCGTCGTCCCGCTCCTCGGCCGGTACGGGCCGAGGCGAGACCACCCGCGCGTCCGCCGGCTCGGAGACACCCCGCTGGTACGGCACCCGGGCCGTGTTCTCCGCGTCCTCCGTGTCGTCACCGAAGGACGGCACCGTGGCGTCGTCCACGCGCACCCGCAGCACCTGCGGCGGGAGCAGCCGCCCCGCGCCCGAGGCCACCGAGGTCCGCAGGAACCGGGAGAGCGCCGACCACGGCTCCTCCTCCTGACCGAGCGCGGCCCGCGCCTGCTCCGTCAGCCGGGAGGTCTCCTCCTCGGCTATGCGCCGCACAAGGACGTCCTTGCTCGGGAAGCGCCGGTAGACGGTGCCGACGCCGACCCGGGCGCGGCGTGCCACGTCCTCCATCGGAGCGCCGTAGCCGAGCTCGCCGAACACCTCGCGCGCGGCGCGCAGGACGTGCTCCAGATTGCGCTGGGCGTCCACCCGCAGCGGCGCGGACCTGCCGCCGACCGCCACCGATGCGCCGTTGCGCTCGGAGCCGACGACGCCCGCGTGGAGGCCGTCGTCCACGGTCGCCGTCCCGGCGCCCGTCTGCCATCGTGAATCCTGAATATGCATAAGCGTTCCCCCGCTCATGATGTCTCCCCCCGGAGACTCCCCGCCCTGACACGGGGCTTCCGGACGGTGAGCGCATCGGTCCACGCGCTCTCCTCCGACACCCCGACGAACTACGAACATAGTTGAGTCCGGGTCAATTCAGAAGGGGGAGTTCCGTACGGTGCGCCCCCCGATCGGAGCAAGGACCGGAACACTCCCGATTCCGGACCACCGCCGGACCCGTCCCGCCCGCCCTGACCTGCGCCGTTTCCCCCGCACCCGACTCGCGCGCCACCCCGCGCCTCCGTACCCTTCCGGTCACACAATTTGTCGAGGCTGTGGACAAACCACGGACGGGAGTGCGTCATGGGACAGTGACCGAACCTGCGCGCATTCTCGTCGTCGGCGGTGGCTACGTCGGCATGTACACCGCGCTGCGCCTCCAGCGGCAGCTCAGGGCCGAGCTGAGAGCCGGCGCCGCCGAGATCGTCGTGGTCACCCCCGAGCCGTACATGACGTACCAGCCGTTCCTGCCCGAGGCCGCGGCCGGCTCGATCTCCCCGCGCCATGTCGTCGTGCCGCTCCGCAGGGTCCTCGACCGCTGCCGGATCGTCATCGGCGAGGTCCAGTCCGTCGACCACGCCAAGCGGACCGCGTCCCTCGCGACCCTCGCCACCGCGGAGGAGGGCACCGGCGCCGTCGACCTCACCTACGACGAGCTGGTCATCGCGCCCGGCTCCGTCTCCCGCACCCTCCCGGTCCCCGGCCTCCTCGACCACGGCATCGGCTTCAAGACCGTCGAGGAGGCCATCGGGCTGCGCAACCACGTCATCGAGCAGATGGACATCGCCTCCTCGACCCGCGACCCCGGGCTCCGTGACGCGGCCCTGACCTTCGTGTTCGTCGGCGGCGGGTACGCGGGCGTGGAGGCCCTCGCCGAGCTGGAGGACATGGCCCGCTACACGGCGCGGTACTACCACAACGTCAAGCCGGAGGACCTGAGATGGGTCCTCGTCGAGGCCTCGGACCGGATCCTGCCCGAGGTGGGCGCGGAGATGGGCCGGTACGCGATCCGCGAGCTCCGCGCCCGGAACATCGACGTACGCCTGGAGACCCGCCTCGATTCCTGCGAGGACCGGGTCGCCGTCCTCAGCGACGGCACCCGGCTGCCGACCCGCACCGTCGTCTGGACCGCAGGCGTCAAACCGGCCCCCGTCCTCGCCGAGACCGACCTGCCGCTGAACGAGCGCGGGCGGCTCCGCTGCACGGCCCAGCTCGCCGTCGAGGGCGTCGCCCACGCCTGGGCCGCGGGTGACGCGGCCGCCGTCCCCGACGTGACCGCGGAGGAGCCCGGCAGGGAGTGCGCGCCCAACGCGCAGCACGCGGTCCGCCAGGCCAAGATCCTCGCCGAGAACATCGCGGCCTCCCTGCGCGGACAGCCGCTCAAGGAGTACGCGCACGCGTACGCCGGCTCCGTCGCCTCCCTCGGCCTCCACAAGGGCGTCGCCCACGTCTACGGACGGAAACTCAAGGGATATCCGGCCTGGTTCATGCACCGCGCCTACCACCTCAGCCGGGTGCCCACCTTCAACCGCAAGGCCCGGGTCCTCGCCGAGTGGACCCTGTCCGGCCTGTTCAAACGGGAGATCGTCTCCCTCGGGTCCCTGGAACACCCCCGCGCCGAATTCGAACTCGCCGCCGCACCCCCACCGGACCCCGGCGACAAGCCGTCGTCCTGACATCACTGTCAGTGCACTCGTCCACACTGGACGTGTGACCATAGGTGGGCTCACACCTGCACAGCGTGACTCTGCACGGCACCGACACCACGAGGCATACAGATCCGTGAACTTCACCCGTTGGAGCGCCCGGCTCCCCGGCACACAGCGCCGCGCGGCGCGGGGGACCGAAGGCTCCGTGCCCGCCGCCCGCGGTGAGTACGCGCGGCAGCTGGGGCAGCTCATCAACAACGCTGCCGACGCGACCGACGCGACCGACGCGACCGACGCGACCGACGCGACCGACTCGGCCGAGGCGCCCGGCGCCGCCGACCCGTCCGAGACCGTCGACGTCCCCGCCGTCGAGGACTTCTCCGTACGGGAGCTGCTCGGCCGTCTCCCCGGCCTGGTCGTGCTCGTGTACGGCCCGGAGCACCGCATCGCGTACGTCAACGACGCCTATGCCGCCGCCTTCGGGCCGCGCCCCGCGGGCGCCACCCTCGCCGGTTCCTGCCCGGAGGCCGAGGAGCTCGGCCTGCCGCCGCTCATCGACCAGGTGCTGCGCAGCGGCAAGCCGCGCACGGTCAAGTCCCGCCGCACCAAGGACGGCGGTTCGTACACGGTGACGTGCCTGCCCGTGGACAGCCCCCACGCGGACGGCGGCGGAGTCCTCGTCCACGCCGCGGACGTCACCGACCACGCCGAGGCAGCCGAGCGGCTGCGGGCCTCCGAGCGCCGCCACCGCGAGACCGCCGTCACCCTCCAGCGCTCCCTGCTCCCGCAGGACCTCGAACAGCCCGACGACCTGCGGATCGCCGCCACCTACCAGCCCGGCGGCACCGACGCGGCCGTCGGCGGCGACTGGTACGACGTGATCACCCTCGGCGCCGGCCGCACCGCGCTCGTCATCGGCGACGTGATGGGCCGCGGCGTGCGCGCCGCCGCCGTCATGGGCCAGCTCCGCACCGCCGTCCGGGCCTACGCGCGCCTGGACCTGCCCCCGCACGAGGTGCTCCAGCTCCTCGACGGCCTCGCCGCCGAGATCGACGCCAGCCAGATCGCCACCTGTGTGTACGCGATCCACGACCCCAACGAGGGCAAGCTGGTCTACGCCTCCGCAGGCCACCTCCCGATCCTCGTACGGGACGAGGACGGCACCGTCCGGTGCGCCGAGGACCCGACCGGACCGCCGCTCGGCACCGGCGGCTGGCTCCACACCTCCGGCTCCATCGCCCTGCCGCCCGGCTCCACCGCCGTCCTCTACACCGACGGCCTGGTCGAGCGCCGCCGCGAGGACATCGACGAGGGCGTCGCCGCTCTCGCCCGCGCCCTCTCCGGCGCCAGCGGCACCCCGCAGGTGGTCTGCGACCGGCTGCTGCGCTCCCTCGGGGTCACCGCCGAGCACGACGACGACGTCGCCGTCCTCGTCGTCCAGCACCCGTCCCGCAAGGGAGCGGACGCGGAGCTCTTCCACAACGCCGCCCTGGAACTCCTCGGCGGCGTCGAGGCCGCCCCACGCGCGCGTGCCTTCGCCTCGGGCGTCCTGTCGTCCTGGCGTTTCCCGGTCGAACTGCGGGACCTGGGCGTACTCGCCACCAGCGAACTCGTGGCGAACTCGCTCCAGCACGGCACCCCGCCGATGCGGCTGCGGCTTCGCCGTACGGACCGCCGCCTGATCATCGAGGTGACGGACGGGGACGACCATCTGCCGCGCCGCCGCAGGGCGGAAACGGAGGACGAGGCGGGTCGCGGTATCTCGATCATCGCGACGATCGCCTCGTCCTGGGGGAGCCGCCGCACACCGGGCGGCGGCAAAGCGGTGTGGTGCGAGTTCGCCCTGCCGGACTAGGGCCCGGCTAGGCGGCGGCGGTCTCCTTCTCCGGCATGTGCTGCGCCACCACCCGCGACGGCTTCACGGCGAGCGACGGCTGGTTCTGCTCCGGGGTCAGCTGCCGGCCGAGCCGCACGGCGAGGAACGTGATGCCGAGCGAGAACAGCACGAAGGTCACGATGTACGGACCGTGCAGCGCGGCCCCCATGGGCCCGCCCACGGCCGGCCCGACGGCCAGTGCCAACTGCTTGACCAGCGCGAAGGCCGAGTTGTACTGCCCGACCCTCGACTCCGGAGCCAGATCCGCCACCAGCGGCGCCACGGTCGGCGACAGCATCGCCTCACCGAGCCCGAACAGCGCGTACGTGGAGACGAAGGCCGCCGTCGCCATCGCCTGACTGCCGTGCCCGAGGCCCGCGTACCCGGCGATCAGCCAGGCCACCGTCCAGATCAGACCCACGGCCGCGATCACCCGGGTCCGCTTACGGCGCTCGACGAACTTCAGCACCAGGAACTGGGCGGCGACGATCACCGCCGTGTTGGCGGCGAGCGCCATACCCAGCGTCGACGGCTGGATACCGGCGGCCTCCGTGCCGTACGCCGCGAGACCCGACTCGAACTGTCCGTAGCAGGCGAAGAAGAGGACGAAGCCGAGGACACACAGCTGCACCATCGCCTTGTGCCCGAGCAGCGCCCGGATACCGCCGCCCTTCCCGCCCTCGGAGGGACGGGCATCCTGGAGCGCGGGGGACCCGGTCATCCGCACGGTCCCGACGATCGCCGCGAGGACGAGGAACATCGCCGCCTCGATCGAGAACAGCAGGATGAAGCTGCCCGGACGGCTCGTGTCGACCAGCAGACCGCCGATCAGACCACCGACACCGAGCCCCAGGTTCTGCAGGAAGAACTGCGTGGCGAAGGCCCGGGTGCGACCGACACGCGTCGAACACCAGACGATCATCGTGGCGAGGGCCGGCTGGAGCACGGCCGTACCGGCACCGAGCAGCGCCGCCGCCCCCACGGCCGTGGGCACGCTGAAGGCGAAGCCCATGCCCACCGCCCCCACGGCCGCGACGACCGAGGCCACGAGGAGGACCGGCACGGGCCCCCGCCGGTCGATGGCCCGCCCACTGAACGGCAGCACCACCAGCGCGGCCATGGCGAAGACGGCCAGGACGATGCCCGCCGTCGCCGCGCCCAGATCCCGCACCTGTGCCACGTACACATAGAGGTACGGCACGGTGAAGCCGAGTCCGAACGCGCTCAGCGCGCTGCCTGCCTGAATACGGCGCATCGCTGCGCCCCTCGCCTTGGTCACACTCACCCACTTCGGTCGCAGGTTCAGAGGTGTACCTCTGAACCTTGAAGACTTCAACACTAAAGTTAACGGCTTAACAGTACACACCGAAGGACTTCAACGCCAACGAGACGCGTGGGATACTCGCCTGCATGTCCGACAACCCCGAGCGATCCGGCCCGCAGGCTCCGCAGGAGCCGAGCCTCGACGAGCAGATCGCCGCCTACCAGCGCGAGTACCGCGACCTCGACCCCCAGGTCGAGAAGGTGGTCTCGGCCCTCGGCCGGCTGAACCGCCGGATGAACGTGGCGTACGGACGCCAGCTCGCCGACCTCGGCATCAGCAACGCCGAGTGGGAGGTCCTCAAGACGCTGGTCCTCTCCGGAGAGCCCTACCGCCTGGGCCCCGGGGAGCTCGCCAAGCGCCTGGGTCTCACCCCGGCCGCGATGACCCACCGCATCGACCGCATGGCCGGCGAGGGCCTGGTCACCCGCGACCGCGACGAGAACAACCGGGTCCGTGTGATCGTCGAGCTCACCGACGAGGGCCGCTCGAAGTGGCTGGAGGCGATGCGCATGGCCACGGACTTCGAGGAGGACCTTCTCCAGGACCTCACGGGTGACGAGAAGGGCCTGCTCGGAGAGGTCCTCATCCGCCTCCTCCGCCGCGTGGAGCACACCCAGCCGGACGCCGGCGGCCGTCTGACGGACCTCGACTGAGACCACCGGACGGGGGTTGACACACCCCTGCCGGATGCGTAGTGTTCTCCGAGTTGTCACAGAGCCGGAACGGTTCTTCGACAACCACTCCGCCGCTGATAGCGGCACCCCTACTCAGCACGATCTCCCCACCGGGAAGAATTTCGGCATGCCGAAATTCATTTCGAAAGTCTCGATTATGAGGCGCCGGGGGAATCCGCTAGAGTTCGGGACGTCGGAACGGCCCAACAGCCGCAAAGACAAACCCCGCTGACTGGGAATCAGACGCCGAAAGGTTCTGATAGAGTCGGAACCGCCGGAAGGGCCCGGAGCGAAAGCGAAAGGGACCGGAAAGCACCGAGGAAATCGGATCGGAAAGATCTGATAGAGTCGGAAACGCAAGACCGAAGGGAAGCCCGGAGGAAAGCCCGAGAGGGTGAGTACAAAGGAAGCGTCCGTTCCTTGAGAACTCA
>NZ_JBIWIO010000011.1:180024-297860 GCF_044764665.1 Streptomyces sp. NPDC093795 | reverse complement strand
CGTGGCCGTGGACCGGTTCGCGGGGCTGGCCCGGGGACACATTCTCCTTGGTGAGGGGGGTGCCCTGGGTCCCCGCCCCCGGGGGGTGGCGGGGGCGGGGGCCGCGCCGCCGCCCCCCGGGGGGGGCGGGCGGCGCGTCGCGGCGACCGGTGGTCGCGAGGTACATCAGTGACAGGTGTAGGTCGGGGCGGAGTCCTTGACCTGGTTGTCGACGCCGACGTACTGCCAGGTGTAGGTGGTGTCGGTGAGGTCGAGCTTCAGGACGCCGTACGAACCGCTGATCCGCTTCTGGCTGTGGGGCTGGACCGTCTCGATGTCGTAGGGCTCGGCGCCGCCCATGCCGCCGACGATCTCGACGATGCCGTCGGCCGCGGCCTGCCCGTTCGCGTTCTGCGGGGCGAACCGCTCGTAGTGGTGGTCATGGCCACCCAGCACCAGGTCGGCCTTGGCCCCGTAGAGAATCTGCCAGACGGGCTTGGAGACGGGGTCGTTGCCGTGGCCGCCGGAGGAGTACAGGGGGTGGTGGAAGTAGGCGGCGACGCAGCCCTTGGTGTTCCGCGCGAGGTCGTCCTTGAGCCACTGGATCTGCGCGGCGTCGTCGAAGGAGTTGGAGTCGAGGGCGATGAAGTGCCAGTTGCCCTGGTCGTAGCTGTAGTACGCCTTGCCCTGCGGGTAGGCGATGGCGCCGAAGTACGACTTGTACCCGGAGAACGCGCCGGCGGGGTCGTAGGACTCGTGGTTGCCGGGGACGGGCCGGGTCTTCGCCTTGAAGGCGCCCCAGCTCTTGTCGTAGTAGTTCCGGAAGTCGGAGAGCCGGGCGTCGTCGTACTGGTTGTCGCCCATCGTCAGGTAGAACGACGGCGCGATGCGCTGGGCGAGGGCAGCGGTCTTGGGGTGGGCGCAGGAGCTGCTGGAGGCCGTGCACTGGGCGGCGATGTCACCGGCCGCGACGACCGTGAAGGATCCGGTGGGCGGGGGTGTGGTGCCGGTGGTGCCGTAGACCTCGACCGAGTAGAGCGAGTAGCCGTAAGAGGTGCCCCGCCCGGTCCCGTACACGCGCAGGTAGCGGCCGGTGCCGGTGAGTCCGGTCCAGTCGTCCGTGCCGCCGTTGCCCGCGCTCTCGGTGGCGAGGCGGGTCCAGGTGGTGCCGTCGGCGGAGATCTCGACGCGGTAGGCCTTCGCGTAGGCGGCCTCCCAGACGAGTTTGACGCGGGAGACGGTGGCCGAGGGGCCGAGGTCGACCCGGATCCACTGCGGGTCGACGCCTTCGGCGCTGGCCCAGCGGGTTGTGGAGACGCCGTCGAAGGCCTTCTCCGGGCCGAACGTGCTGTCCTCGACGGAGGAGGACGTGGCCGGCCTGCCCT
Source organism: Streptomyces sp. NPDC093795 (assembly GCF_044764665.1). NCBI lineage: Bacteria > Bacillati > Actinomycetota > Actinomycetes > Kitasatosporales > Streptomycetaceae > Streptomyces > Streptomyces sp. NPDC093795. Next base: position 296,496 of record NZ_JBIWIO010000011.1, on the reverse strand, counting down.
GGGAGATCAGGACGTCGGCGGCGGCTCCGGCCCGGTCCGGGAGGGCGAGCAGGAGCCCGCCGACGAGCAGCAGGACGGCGGTGAGGACGAGGGGAAGTCGGTCGGTGGTGCGACGAGGTGGGGCGGAGGCGTTCAGGCGCATACCTGGCTCCCTGGCCTGTGGGGTGGCGAGAGCTGGACACCGGTGCGGCGCACCACGGACCGGCCGCGCGGCACGGACCGCGCGGCGGGGTGGTGCTCGGCGGCCGGGTCAGAGCTCTCACTGAGCGCGTCACGCCCCTGGGGAGGGGCGCCGCGCCGAGCCGCTGCCCGGGAGGTTAGCCGATAGGAAGGTTTCCTACCAGACTCTCGACCGCCCGAGCGGCCCCAGGACTTCGGGCCCCTCAGAGGCTGATGTGGTACGCCTTGCGCAGGGTCTCGTGCACGGTCCAGGTCGTACGGTCGCCCTCGCGCAGCACGCAGGCGTCGCCGGGGCCGATCTCCAGGGTGTCCCCGCCCTCGACGGCCACGGTCGCCCGGCCCGAGACCACCACGAAGAGCTCGTCGGCCTCGGTGTCGGTGACGACGCCGGGCGTGATCTGCCAGATGCCGCGCACCTGCTTGCCGTCGGCCGACTCCCACAGCACCTTGCCCGTCACCTCGGGCGTGCCGGAGACGATCTGGCCGGGGTCGAGCGGCTCCGCTTCGAGCTCCTCGTCGGGGATGTGCACGGCGAAGGAGGGCTGGTCATGTGTCGTCATGGGCGGTGACTGTAGCGGGGGCCCAGGGCCACCCCAAGGCCGGGACCTGGTGGACGGAAGCCCTCCGCTTCGCCTCCCACCAGGCGTGATGCCCGCATCGCGCGACGGCGACGAAATCCGTACCGGCCCTTCGGCGCGGCGTCCTGCGGGTGGGGCGGGCGGCTCGGGCGTCGGCGTCGGGCCCGCCGTGACGGATTCCGCAGGCACCGGACCCCGTGTGGCCGGTGCTCGCCACCGAGGTTTGCGGGGCCCGTGGTCGCGCCAGGAATGGGACATGTCCACACAGGTGTCCGAAGAGGTACGGGAGGCGCTCCACGAGGGGCGTCCCGTCGTCGCGCTGGAATCGACGATCATCGCCCACGGCCTGCCGCGCCCGCGCAACCTGGCCGTGGCCCTGGAGCTGGAGGAGCTGGTACGGGCCGGGGGCGCCGTCCCCGCCACCGTCGCCGTGGTCGACGGCACGGCCAGGGTCGGCCTCGACCGGGCGGCCCTGACCCGGATCGCCGAGGACCCCGCCGTGCGCAAGCTCGGTCACCGCGACCTCGCCCCCGCCCTGGCGACCGGCGCGACCGGGGCGACGACGGTCTCGGCGACGGCCCGGCTCGCGGACGCGGCCGGCATACGGGTCTTCGCGACCGGCGGCCTCGGGGGCGTGCACCGTGAGTGGACCGAGACCCAGGACGAGTCCGCCGACCTGCGACTGCTCGCCCGCGTCGGGATCACCGTCGTGTGCGCCGGGGTCAAGTCGATCCTCGACGTGCCCGCGACGCTCCAGCGCCTGGAGACGCTGGGGGTGACGGTCGTCGGGTACGGCACGGAGCACTTCCCCGGCTTCTACCTCTCCTCCTCGGGCGAGCCCGTGGACTGGACGCTGCGGACGCCGGAGGAGGTGGCCGGGGTGATACGGGCACAGGACCGGCTCGGCGAGCCCCGGGCGGCGCTCGTCGTCGCCAACCCGGTCCCGGAGACGGAGCAGTTGGACCCCGCGCTCCACGACCGCGTGCTCGCGGGCGGCCTGGCGGCGGCGAAGGAGAAGGGGATCACGGGGCAGGGGGTGACGCCGTTCCTGCTGGAGTATCTGACGGTGCACACGGAAGGGGCCTCCCTGGAGGCCAATCTGGCGGCGGTACGGGGCAATGTGCGGCTCGCGGCGAGAATCGCGGGGGCGTACGGGGCGGGGGGCGGCGACGACAGGGGCGGCGGTACGGGGACGGGAGCGGCGCCCGCGACGGGAGCGGCACCCAGCCTGGGGGCGGTACCTGGCACGGGAGCGGCGCCCGGCCTGGGGGCGGCGCCCGGCCTGGGGGCGGCGCCCGGCCCGGAGGCGGCGGCGCCCGGCTCGGTCCGTCGGTGAGACGGGTGGCGGGTGCGCTGCTCGTCGTCGGGGACGTGGTCACGGACGTCGTCGCCCGGCACCGGACCCCGCTCGCTCCCGCCACGGACACGGCGGCGGCGATCCGGACCCTGCCGGGCGGCGCCGGAGCCAACGCGGCCTGCTGGGCGGCCCGTTCCGGCTGCGGGGACGTACGGCTCCTCGGCCGGGTGGGGACGGACGCGGCGGCCTGGCACGACCGGGCGCTGCGGCGCGCGGGCGTGCGCCCCCTGCTCGTGCGCGACCCGGAGGCGGCGACGGCCACCGTGATCGCACTCGTGGACGCCTCGGCGGAGCGCACCTTCCTCACCGACAGCGGCGCCGCCCTGCGCCTCTCCCCCGGCGACTGGTCCGCCACCCTCCTCGACGGAGTGGCCCGGCTCCACCTGTCGGGCTACCTCTTCTTCGCCGCACCGAGCCGCGAGACGGCGATGCGCGCGCTGCGGGACGCACGGGACGCGGGCGTTCCGGTGAGCGTGGACCCTGCCTCGGCGGGGTTCCTCACGGAGCTGGGGGTGGACCGGTTCCTGGCGTCGGTGGCGGGTGCCGAGATCCTGCTGCCCAACGCCGACGAGGCCCGGACGCTCACCGGGTGCGACGAACCGGAGATGGCTGCCGCCGAGTTGAGCCGTCTCTTCCCGTTGGTCGCGGTCACGCTCGGGGCGGCGGGCGCACTGGTCGCGGAGGACGGCGCGGTCACCACGCGGGTGGCGGCGCCCCCGGTGCGGCCGGTGGACTCGACGGGCGCGGGCGACGCGTTCACCGGGGCGTTCCTGGCGGCGCGGCTCGCGGGCGCGGACCCGGCGAAGGCCGCCGAGGCGGGCTGCCGCGCGGGCGCGGAAGCGGTCACGCTGGTGGGCGGTCGCCCACCGCACAGGAGGGAGGCCGTCTGAAGGGGGCGGGAGCGGCTACCGCCCGAGGCCGGTCCAGGCCGGGTGCCGGGGGTCGTCGGCGCGTACGACGGCGTCGGCGGTCGCGCCGGGGTCGACCTCGGACTCGTACCGGGCGAAGGCGGGCAGGGTCCAGGACTCCTCGGTGCGCCGGGCGAGGGCGGCGGCCGAGAGCCGCAGGTGCACGGTGAGGTCGAAGGGGAACCAGTGGCCGAGCAGGAAGGGCCCGTGCACCACGAGGATCCCGCCCGGCGGCAGCGTGGCGTACGGGCTGCGGGTGGCGCGGTCCCGCACCGGGTCCCACAGGTCGGGCAGCACGCGCCCCGTACCGCCGGGCTCCAGCGGGCCGAACACCTCCCGCCACAGGGCCCCGATGTCGGTCCACCCGTCGTAGTACGCGTCGGGGTCCTGCTTCCCGTACTCGAAGCGGAGGGACGCGGGCCGCAGGAAGCCACCGGCCCCCACGACGTGGACGGCCCGCCCGCGCGTGCGCAGCGCCTCGGCGAGCAGCCCCGCGAGCTCGCCACCGGGCGCGGCGGGCGGCCCGTCGATGCCGACCTTGAGCCACTCGCCACCGTCGCGGGGCGTGGACGTGTCGAGGTGCCCGGCGAGCGTCTCCGCCAGTCGTTCCCAGGTGATCGCCTCGTATCGCGTCCCGCTCATCCCCCTCATCCTGCCCGCAGCTCGACCGGCCTGTCGCCGCCGGGTCCGCCCGAGGGCGCCCGTCACGGCTTGACCTTGTCACTGGCGTCACTGTTCGACCATCGGATCCATGGACACCACCACACCCACCAGGGTCGTTGTCGTCACCGGCGCGGGCACCGGCATCGGTCGCGCCACCGCTCGCGCCTTCGCCGGGCAGGGAGCGACGGTCGTCGCGGTCGGCCGCAGGGAGGGGCCGCTGCGGGAGACCGCCGAGGGCCACCCCGGGATCCGCCCGTACGTCGCCGACGTCACCGCGGACGGCGCGGCCGAGGAGATCGTCCGCGCCGCCCTCACCGGCCACGGCCGCCTCGACGTGCTCGTCAACAACGCGGGGATCTCCGCCGGCGGCCCGCTGGGCACCCTCGACCGCGCCGTGATCGCCCCGCTCCTGGAGACCAATCTCGTCGCCCCGGTCCTGCTCACCCAGGCCGCCGTCCCCGCGCTCCGGGAGTCCCGGGGCGTGGTCGTGAACGTGACGACGACGATCGGGCAGCGCGGCTGGCCGGCCAACTCCGTCTATCCGGCGACGAAGAGCGCCCTGGAGACACTGACCCGCTGCTGGGCGGTGGAGCTCGCACCCGACGGAGTCCGGGTGGTGGCGGTCGCCCCCGGCCCGATCGAGACCCCGATCGGGGACCACATGGGCCTCTCCCCCGAAGAGCTGGCGGCGGTACGGGCATGGCAGCTCGCGCACACCCCGCTGGGCCGGATCGGCAGGCCGGAGGAGGTCGCCTGGGCGATCACCGCGCTCGCCGCGCCGGACGCCTCCTTCCTGACCGGGACCGTGCTGCCCGTCGACGGGGGTGCGCTGGTCGCGTGATACCACTGCGTGAGGAGGTGGCGCCCTTGCGCATCGGTGAACTGGCCCGGCGGACAGGGGTGTCGCCCCGCGCGCTGCGCCACTACGAGACGGCGGGACTGATCACGTCGGACCGCGCGGCCAACGGTTACCGGGTGTACGGGGAGAACGCGGTCGCGCGGGTGTCCAACATCCGGTACCTGCTCGACGCGGGGCTCACCCTGGACGACGTGTCCGCGTTCCGTTCCTGTCTCGACGGGGACATGGCGTCGACCCGACCGTCCGCCCGTGGTCTCGAGATCGCGCGCGAGCGCCTCGCCGTGCTCGACGCGCGGATCGCGGCGCAGACCGAGGCCCGGGACCGCCTCGCGCGTTCCCTGTCCGCGGGGTCCGGCGGCCCCTGAATCCGCCCGGAGGGGTCAGCGGACCCCGGCGGCCGACGCGGCCGGTTCGAGGGTGGCGCGGCCCGCTTCGACCGCCTCGGCGAGCGTCAGTTCCCCGCCCGCCAGGGCCCGGCAGGTCGCCGTGTCGGTCCGCAGCCGCGCGTCCGGCACCGCCGCCGTACCGGCCCCGTACACCCCGTCCCCGTACGAGACACTTCCGTCGGCCCCGACCCGTACATGGAACTCGCCCTCGTCCAGGGTCACCTGGACGACGCCCTCACCCAGGCCGGCGAGCACCCCGAGGAGCGGGATCGCGTACCAGTGCGCGCGGACGGCGTCGGTGGGTCGCGGCTCGCCGAGGTCCGGCGCCCCCCAGGCGGCGAGGGCGCGCAGCACGGGCAGCAGCTCGCGTCCGCGCGGGGTGAGCTCGTACACGAACGCCGAGGCGGGCGGGGGCAGTCGGTGGCGGGTGACGAGCTCGGCGCCCTCCATGTCCTTGAGTCGGCCGGCGAGCATGTCCGTGCTGACGCCCGGCAGGTCGGCGTGGAGGTCGGTGTAGCGGCGCGGCCCGGCGAGGAGTTCGCGGACGACGAGCAGGGTCCAGCGGTCGCCGACGAGGTCGAGGGCGCGCGCGGCGGCGCAGTGCTGGTCGTAGCTGCGGCGGCGTGGCTGACGTGGCATGCGACGCAGTCTAGACATGTTGTTGGACTTTCCAAGCTCGAACTTGGTAAAACCAAGTAACACTGATTCCGGGGACTTGGGGAGGTCGGACATGGAGTTCCGGCAGTCGAGCAAGCTGAGCGAGGTCTGTTACGAGATCCGAGGCCCGGTCATCGAGCACGCCAACGCGCTGGAGGAGGCGGGCCACAGCGTCCTGCGCCTCAACACCGGGAACCCCGCGCTGTTCGGCTTCGAGGCGCCCGACGAGATCGTCCAGGACATGATCCGGATGCTCCCGAAGGCCCATGGGTACACCGATTCCCGCGGCATCCTCTCCGCCCGCCGCGCCGTGGCCCAGCGCTACCAGGGCATGGGACTTCCGGAGGTCGACGTCGACGACGTGTTCCTCGGCAACGGCGTCTCGGAACTCGTCTCCATGGCCGTGCAGGCCCTCCTGGAGGACGGAGACGAGGTACTGATCCCCGCCCCGGACTTCCCGCTGTGGACGGCGGTCACCACCCTGGCGGGCGGCAAGGCCGTGCACTACCTGTGCGACGAGTCCGCGGACTGGTACCCGGACCTCGACGACATGGCGTCGAAGATCACCGACCGGACCCGGGCCGTCGTCATCATCAACCCCAACAACCCCACCGGCGCGGTCTACCCGAAGGAGATCGTCGAGGGGATCCTCGATCTCGCCCGCCGCCACGGCCTGATGGTCTTCGCCGACGAGATCTACGACCAGATCGTCTACGACGAGGCCGTCCACTACCCCGCCGCCTCCCTCGCCCCCGACCTCGTCGTCCTCACCTTCGGCGGGCTCTCCAAGACGTACCGGGTGGCCGGCTTCCGCTCCGGCTGGCTGGTCGTCACCGGTCCGAAGCAGCACGCCAGGAGCTATCTGGAGGGCCTCACCATGCTCGCCTCCATGCGGCTCTGCCCCAACGCCCCCGCCCAGTACGCCATCCAGGCCGCGCTCGGCGGCCGCCAGTCGATCCACGAGCTGACCGCCCCGGGCGGCCGGCTGCGCGAACAGCGCGACCGGGCCTGGGAGAAGCTCAACGAGATCCCCGGCGTCTCCTGCGTGAAGCCGAAGGGAGCGCTGTACGCCTTCCCGCGTCTCGACCCGGCCGTGCACAAGATCCACGACGACGAGAAGTTCGTCCTCGACCTGCTCCTGCGGGAGAAGATCCAGGTCGTCCAGGGCACCGGCTTCAACTGGCCGCGCCCGGACCACTTCCGCATCCTGACCCTGCCGTACGCCGACGACCTCGACGCCGCGATCAGCCGTATCGGCCGCTTCCTGAGCGGCTACCGGCAGTGACGCCCCGACCCCTCGGCTGTCATGATCTGAGGGTCTGAAGGATCTTCGGACCCGACGAGGAATGCGGCCGCGGAGACGGCCGGGGAGACGGGGGCGGCCGGTCATGGATGTGGCGCTGATAGCGGTGGCGGGAACCCTGCTGGGTGTCATCGCCACCCACTGGTTCCAGGCGCGGTCAACCGAGCGCATGGCCTCGCTCGCCCGCACCGAGCAGCTCCGCCAGGAGCGGATCGCGACCTACAGCGCCTACGCGGGCGCGGTCGTCGACTACCGGCACAGCCAGAACGACCGCTGGTTCCGGGCCGCCCGGGAGCCCGGTTCGGAGGAGGCGGAGGAGTCCCGCCACGCCTCCTACCGGCAGCGGACCGCCGCTCGACAGGCGCTCTTCCGCGTCCAGTTGGTGTGTGACGACGCGGACATCCGCCGACTGGCCGAGGCCGCCTTCGAGGAGACCCACTGCATGCACGAGGCGGTGGGAGAGGCGGAGCGGGCCCGCCGCTCCGCGCAGGCGAAGAAGTCGCTCGCCCTGTTCGTCTCCGCCGCCGCGCCCGGCGTCCGCTGAGCGGGGCGACGGACATGGACCTCGTCGCGCCCGTCGTCGTCGAACCGCTCAGGCGCCGCCGCTGCTCGGAGTGCCGGCAGGGGCCGCTGGAACGGATGATCGTCGAGTTCAACGCGCCGGTCTGCCTGGACTGCGCCGACCTCGGGCATCTGGTCTTCCTGCGCCGGGGCGACACGGCACTCACCCGCCGCGCCCGGGAGGGCAGTGCGCTGTGGGCGGTGGTGGTACGGCACAACCGGCGCCGTACGCGGTACGAGCGTCAGGGCCTCCTCGTGGAGGAGGCGGCGCTGGCCGAGGCGGAGCTGGCCTGCCTGGCCGACGCGGACGCACGGGCCAGGCGCCGGGCCAGGGACGCGGCGCGGCGCGCGGCACTCGACGCGGAGATCACCGAGGTCCTCCGGACGGAGATCCTGCGGCTCTTCCCCTCCTGCCCGGCGGACCGGGCCACGGAGATCGCCGTCCACGCCTCCGCGAAGGGCAGTGGACGGGTGGGGCGCACGGCCGCGGGCCGCTCGCTCGACCGCGGCGCCGTCACGGCCGCGGTGCGTGCCTCCGTACGGCATGTCGACACGCCGTACGACACGCTGCTGATGCGGGGGGTTCCTCGGCACCAGGCCCGGACGAGTATCGCTCCCGCCATCGAGGCGGTGCTCCGGGCCTGGCGTCGCGGCGGCGAGGGCGCCCCTGGCCGGGGACACGACTGACGGCTCGGGTGTCAGCGCGCCTCGGCCGGACCGCGAGGGCGGGACCGTCAGGCCTGGTCTCCGGCGCGGCGCGCGCGACGGTACAGAAGGGCGCCGCCGAGCAGCAGCGCGGCACTCGCCGAGGCGGCGTAGCCGATGGTGTCGGCGCCCGTCTCGGCCAGCGCGACCGGGCTCTTCTCACCCTGCGGCGCGGGGGCGGGAGCGGGCTTCTCCGTCTCGGTCTCGGTCTCCGTCTCGGTCTGCGGGACCGGCACGTTCCGGACGGGGGTCTGCGGGCGCGGCGTCGGCTTCTCGATCGGCTGCGCGGGCTTCGAGGGTCCGTTGACCGACGTGTTGCCGAAGGCCGGGTTGAGCAGACCGACGACGTTGACCGAGTTCCCGCTGACGTTCACGGGGAGGTCGACCGGCAGCTGGATCCCGTTGCCGGAGAGGATGCCGGGAGAGCCCGCGGTGACGCCCTCGGCCGTGGATCCGCCGCCGTTGGACGTGCCGCCCTGCGAACCGCCGCCGTGGGAGCCGCCGGCCTGCTCGCCGCCGCGCGGGGTGCCGGGCAGGTCCTTGTGGGCCCGGCCGCCGCCCTCGTCCGATCCGTAGCCCTTGGGCTCGGGGGCGGAGGAATGGTTGGCACAGCTGTTGCCGAAGGCCGGGTTGAGCAGGCCGACGACGCTGACCGTGTTCCCGCAGACGTTGACCGGCACGTGCACCGGCAGCTGAACCGTGTTGCCTGAGCCGACGCCCGGCGAACCGACCGCGGCGCCCTGTGCGCCGGAGTCGGCGTGCGCGGCGCCCGCCGAGAGCGCGAGCGCCCCACCCGTGACCAACAGTGTGGCCAGACCACTTCGGCGAATCTGCCTCATGGCTTCCTGCCTTCCGGAGGTGTGCGGGCAAGTGCCCGTACCCGAATCAACGCGACAAACACACGTGCCGGATCCGGCCGTTGACCGGATTCACTCCATCGAGTGGGACTCCGTTCGAGTGTCGGTCAGCGTCCCAGGAGGTCGGTGAGGGCTCCGACCGGGTCCGGATCGGGGGTTCCGCGCGGCCACCAGTCCTCGCGGCCGGCGTCCGACTCGTATCCGTACCAGAGGCCGTCACGGCCGAGACGGAGCTGGAGGGACTCGGTGGAGAGCCGGTTGCGCCAGGGTCTGAAGGCGGGGAAGTCGGCGGCGATCAGCGCGGGCCGGGCGCGGTCGAACGGACCCGCCGGCGGATCCCAGGGCTCTTCGAGTACGGCGAGGCCCGCCGCTCCGCCCTGCCGCCAGGCCGCGACGGCGCGGGCGAGGTCCGTGGGGGTGCGGTCGAGGGCGTACGCAAGGTCGCGGTAGAGGGCGCGGGTCGAGGCGGTGAGCCCGGAACCGGGATGCGCGGCGGCGAGCCGGACGGCGTCCTGCCAGGGGGTGAGGGCGGCGACCGGGTCGTGTCCGGTGCCGAGGAACACGTGGGCGCGGGCGGCGGCTTCGGTGGCGAGGAGGTCGAGGGCGAGCGGATCGGGCGCGTCGGGGTCGGGCGGGAAGACGGCGGGGCGCCCCGGCCGGTCCGGAAGGGGCAGGGGCGGAGGCAGCGGCAGCCCGGGCCTGTCCATCGCGTCGAGCACGGCACGGGCGGGAACGGTGGGCATCGCGGGCGCGGCGGCGATGGTCTCGGCGGCGGACCGGGCCGCGTTGCGCCGGGTGAGTTCGGCGAGGAGCTCCTGCTCCCCGCGGCCGCGCATCAGGAAGAGGACGAACGGGTCCTCGTCGAGGAGCCGCGCCGCCTGGTAGCAGAGGGCGGCCGCGTGCTTGCAGGGGTAACCGTCGTCCGGGCAGGTGCAGTCGGGGACGAGGTCCCCCGGCGCGGGCAGCAGTCCGGTGACCGCTTCCAGGGCGTGCGGCACGTCCTTGTCGAGGAGGGCGGCGATGTGGTCGGGGCGAGCGGTGGCCTCGTCCAGGAAGCGCTCCCAGCCGTCGTCGCCGAGCGTCCGCATCCGGATCTCGGCACGGTACGGGCGGGCGCGGCTGCCGTGGACGTAGGCGACGACCCGGCCGGGGGTGACGGTGATCGCGTCGACATGGCCGCGTCCCGCGTACGCCTTGCCGCGTGCGAGACGGGCCGGGTCGAGGGCGGTGTCCTCAAGGGCCTCGACCCAGGCGTTGCCCCACCAGGTGGCGGCGAACCGGCCGTCGGGGGCCTCGCGGGGCGCGACCTGCGGGAAGCTGCGGCGGCGGTCGTCGTGGCGGGGGGCGGCTCCGCGGCCGCCCCGTGCGATGGTCACGAGGACCTCCTCAGGGACACCAGGTCGGCGAGCTCCCGGTCGGTCAGTTCGGTGAGGGCCGTCTCGCCGGTGCCGAGGACGGCGTCGGCCAGGGCCCGCTTGGCGCGGAGCATCTCGGCGATCCGGTCCTCGACCGTGCCCTCGGCGACGAGCCGGTGGACCTGGACCGGCTGGGTCTGCCCGATGCGGTAGGCCCGGTCGGTGGCCTGCTCCTCGACGGCCGGGTTCCACCAGCGGTCGTAGTGGACGACATGGCCGGCCCGGGTCAGGTTGAGGCCGGTGCCCGCGGCCTTGAGGGAGAGCAGGAAGACCGGGACCTCGCCGGCCTGGAAGCGGTCGACCATCCGCTCCCGCTCGGCCACCGGGGTGCCGCCGTGGAGCAGTTGGGCCTGGATCCCGCGCGCGGCCAGATGGTCGGCGAGGAGCCGCGCCATCGACACGTACTGGGTGAAGACGAGCACCGACCCGTCCTCCGCGAGGATCGTGTCGAGGAGCTCGTCGAGCAGGGCGAGCTTCCCCGAGCGGCCGGCGAGCCGCGCGGTGCCCCTGCCGGACGGCGCCTGTTCCTTCAGGTACTGCGCGGGGTGGTTGCAGATCTGCTTGAGGGAGGTCAGCAGCTTCATGACGAGGCCCCGGCGGGCCATGCCCTGGGCCTCCTCGATCCGCGCCATGGTCTCGCGGACGACCGCCTCGTAGAGCGAGGCCTGTTCCCGGGTGAGGGCGACGGGATGGTCGGACTCCGTCTTGGGCGGCAGCTCGGGGACGATGCCGGGGTCGGACTTGCGGCGGCGCAGCAGGAAGGGCCGCACGAGCCGGGCGAGCCGCTCGACCGCCTCCTCGTGCTCGATCTCCTCGTGGTTCTCCACGGCGCGGGCGTGCCGGGAGCGGAAGGCCTTGAGCGGGCCGAGGAGTCCCGGGGTGGTCCAGTCGAGGAGCGCCCAGAGCTCGGAGAGGTTGTTCTCCACGGGGGTGCCGGTGAGGGCGACCCTGGCGGGTGCGGGGATCTCGCGCAGCGCCCGCGCGGTCGCGGAGAACGGGTTCTTGACGTGCTGGGCCTCGTCGGCGACGACCATCCCCCACTCCCGCTCGGCCAGTTGGGCGGCGCTGGTGCGCAGGGTGCCGTACGTGGTGAGGACGAACCCGCCTTCGGCGCCTTCGAGGTCGCGGTCGGCGCCGTGGAAACGCCGTACGGGCACGTCGGGGGCGAACTTCCCCACCTCCCGCTGCCAGTTGCCGAGCAGGGACGCCGGGCAGACGACGAGGGTCGGGGCGCGGCGGGCACGGCGCAGATGGAGGGCGATGAGGGTCACGGTCTTGCCGAGGCCCATGTCGTCGGCGAGGCAGCCGCCGAGACCGAGCGAGGTCATCAGATCGAGCCAGGCGAGGCCGCGCAACTGGTAGTCGCGGAGGGTGGCGGTGAGGCCGGGCGGTGCCTGCACGTCCTCGGGGCCGGCGAGCAGCCGGTCGCGGAGTGCGGCGAGCGCCCCGACGGGGACGGCCGGCACGGTCTCGCCGTCCACCTCGGCGGTGCCGGTGAGGGCGACGGCGAGGGCGTCGACCGGTTCGAGCAGGCCCAGTTCCCGCTTGCGCGCCTTGCGCACGAGGTCGGGGTCGACGACGACCCACTGGTCACGGAGGCGCACGATGGGCCGGTGCGCCTCGGCGAGCTGGTCCATCTCGCGGTCGGTGAGCGGGTCCCCGTCGAGGGCCAGCTGCCAGTTGAACCGGAGGAGTTCCTCGCTGTCGAAGAAGGCCGTGCCGTCGGTCGCGGAGCCGGGCGCGACCCGGTCGGCCCGGACGACGGCGGAGGCGCTGAGCGAGCGGGCCAGCTCGCGGGGCCAGTGGACGGCGACCCCGGCGTCGGCGAGCCGGGCGGCGGCGGGGCCGAGCAGCTCGTACAGCTCGTCCTCGGTGACGGCGAGGACATCGGGCACGTCCCGCTCCAGGAGCCGGCCGAGCGGGGGCCAGACGCGGGCGGCCCGGCGCAGCGCGAGGACGGCGTCGATCCGGGCGCGGGGCCCGAAGTGCTCGCCCTCCCCCGCCCACAGGTCCGTGGCGTCGATGACGAGGGTCGGGTCGGCGAGGCTGTGGACCTGGAGGAGCGCGCCGGCCGCGTGGCGCTCACCGCGGCGCCGCTCTCCCCCGTCCTCGGCGGGGTCGGCTCCGGCGGCCGAGTCGAAGAGGTCGTACGGCGAGAGGTCCAGGCGGAGCGAGACCCGGACGCCCGCGTCCATCCCCGCGGCCGCCTCGGCGGCCCAGGCACGCGCGCGGGGAAGGTGCTGGGGCGCGCGGGAGGCGAACGGCGCCCCGACCGCGTGGGCGGCGGCCGGGGTGCGGGGCAGCACGTCGGCGATCGCGTCGAGGAAGGCGCGCACGAGGGCCTCGGGATCGGGCAGCCGCAGCGGCCCCGGTCCGGGGACGGGCACGGCGTGCGCCTCGTACGGCAGGGCCGCGGCGACGGCCCGCAGATGGGCGATGTCGTCGGCGTCCAGGGGCCCGGCCCGCCAGGCGTCCAGGTCGTCGGCGGTCAGGCCCGGCAGCATCCGGCCGCGGGCCGCCAGGTGCAGGGCGTGGAGAGCGGCGGCGCCCCAGCCGGCGGTGGCGGGATGGGCGGCCGGGTGGTGGCGGGCCGCGACGAGGTGCGGCAGGGCGGCGTCGACGGAGAGGCTCAGGGCGGGCACGGCCTGGCCCCGGGCGCCGCCGCCGTGCCGCCGGGCGACGGTCAGCTCGACGCGCTCCGCCCCGCTGTCCGCCAGGTCCGGCAGCGCCCCGCCGTCCGGGGTCCAGAAGGCGACCCGGCCCTCCCTGGGCAGGGCGGCCGGCAGGAAGACCGCGGCGCTGGAGATCCAGGTGTGTGTCACGGCTCCGCGCTCCTTCCACCGGGTGACGATGCCGAGCCGACGTCGGGACGATGTCGACTGGTCTCCGACCTTACGGGTGGGGTCTGACAACGGCCGTCGGGCACGCTCCCCCGGGCGGCCCAGCAGCGGATGACACCCGCCTCCGGGGGCGGGAGGGTGGCCTGGAACGCCTCCACCACAGGCTCCACAGACTTCATGACAGAAGAGGATCCGCCATGTCCGTTCGCCGGCGTCTCACGACCGCCACCGGGGCCGTGCTGCTCACTCTCGCCGTCGCCGGTTGCTCGGGCCTGGGCCGCACCGCCGTGGGCACGATCTCGTACGAGACGGAACGAGAGGTGGCGGTCATGGTCACCAGCCCCCTGGTGAAGGGCTGCCACCACCTCGCGCCGGCCGGCGCCACCAAGGTCGAGAACAACACCCTGGTCGACATCGTGCTGTACCCGACGCGCGACTGTAAGGGCAAGGACTCCACGTACCTCCCGAGCAACAGCGGCGACGAGATCGTGCCGGGCACGCTGCCGTGGCGGAGCTACAGCGTCATCCACTAGGCGCGCGTCAGACCGTGCCCGGCGCCCGGACCACGCGTGGTCCGGGCGCCGGTTCCCTTCCCCCGTCCCAGGGTCCATCCTGGAAGTGCCTCCAGAGCCCCGACGGGGAGGGGGTGACCGTCATGCGTACCGGGAACGAGCCGGCGACCGCGCGCAGCGCCCTGCGGTTGCGGTTCTGGCTGAGCGTGTGGGGCCTGCTCTGGGCCGCCTTCGGTACGACCGCGTTCTCGCTGGTGGGCCGCCCCGGCTGGGCCGCGGCCTGCGGTGTGCTGTTCCTCGTCGTCGCGTGCGACCTGGCGATGGTGCTGCGCCACCTCCACCAGGGCCCGCACTGGCAGCCCGGCCGGAACATCCCCCCGTACGAACCCGATCACGGCGGCACCGGACGCTGACCGCCTCGGCCCGCCCTACTTCTCCGTGTCGAACCCCGCCGCCTGGAGGTACTCCGGCTTCGGGTCGAGTGCGGCGGCGAGGCGGAAGTGCCGGGTGGCCTGGGCCGGGTGGCCCGAGCGCTCGAAGGTGCGGGCGAGCGCGAAGTGCGCGAACGCGTTGTCCGGCTCGCGCTCCAGGACCAGCTCGAACTCCAGCTGCGCCGGCCGAAGCTGCGCGGCGGCGAAGAACGCACGGGCACGCAGCAGACGCGCCGCCGTGTTCTCGGGATGCGCGGCGATCACCGAGTCGAGGAGCTTCACGGCACCCTGAGGGTCCCGCGCGGCCAGCAGGTGCTCGGCGGCGCGGAAGTCGATGACGTGCGTTTCCGGGTTTCTGTCGGCCACCATGGCATCCTTCCCCTCGATCCGGTGGTTGAACACCGGACCCGGCAGCCGCATTCCTCCCCGAGACGCAGCGCCCCGGACACGGCGGCCCCCGCCCTGCCGCCCGACGTCACCGTCGGCCGGGCCCTACGCGGCTCCCGCCGCCCTGCGCTCCAGCTCGTCCCAGACCTTCCGCACCTGCGGTTCGAGGGCGTCGAGCGGTCCGTCGTTGTCGATCACGAGATCCGCGACGGCCAGCCGCTGCGCGCGCGTGGCCTGGGCCGCCATCCGGGCCGTCGCCTCGGACTCGGCCATGCCACGGAACCGTACGAGCCGGTCGAGCTGGGTCTCCGGGGACGCGTCCACCACCACGACCAGGTCGTACAGCGGCGCGAGCCCGTTCTCGGTGAGCAGGGGTACGTCGTGGACGACCACGTCTCCCGTCCCGGCGCGGCTCTCCAGCTCCGCCGACCGGGCCCCGACCAGGGGGTGGACGATGGCGTTGAGGGCGGCCAGACGGTCGGCGTCGGCGAAGACGATGGAACCGAGCTTCGGCCGGTCGAGCGTCCCCTCCGCGGTGAGGACGCCGTCCCCGAAGGCCTCGACGACGGCCGCGAGCCCCGGCGTACCGGGCTCGACGACCTCGCGGGCGATCCGGTCCGCGTCGATCAGCACGGCCCCGTAGGAGACGAGCAGCCGTGACACTTCGCTCTTGCCGGCGCCGATCCCGCCGGTCAGGCCCACCTTCAGCATGAGCGGCAGCTTAGGGCCTGGCCCGGCAGGGCTAGGAGTCGCCCTCCCGCTCGGCGAGGAAGCGCTCGAACTCGCGGCCCAGCTCGTCCGCCGACGGCAGGTCGACCGGCTCGGCGACCAGGCTGCCGCGGGTCTCGGCTCCGGCCACCGCGTCGTACTGGTGCTCAAGGCCCTGCACGAGCGCGACCAGTTCCTCGTCGCCCTCGCCGATCTGGCGGTCGATCTCGGTCTGGGTGCGGCGGGCCTCCGTCCGCAGGGAGTGGGCCACGGCGGGGAGGACGAGGCCGGTGGCGGCCGTGATGGCCTCGAGTGCGGTGAGGGCCGCGTCCGGGTACGGGGAGCGGGCGACGTAGTGCGGCACGTGCGCGGCGACGCCGAGGGTGTCGTGCCCGGATTCGGTGAGCCGGTACTCGACGAGCGCCTCGGCGCTGCCGGGTACCTGGGCCTCGTCGAACGGGCTGCGGTGGCCGGGCATGAGGTCGGTGCGGCTGCCGTGCGGGGTGAGGCCGACGGGACGGGTGTGCGGTACGCCCATGGGGATGCCGTGGAAGTTGACGGAGAGGCGCACGCCGAGGCGCTCGATGATCTGCCGGACGGCGGCGGCGAACCGCTCCCACTCCACGTCCGGCTCGGGGCCGGAGAGGACGAGGAAGGGCGCCCCGGTGGCGTCCTGGACGAGGCGGACCTCGATGGACGGCGTCTCGTACGCGGTCCAGCGGTCGCGCCGGAAGGTCAGCAGCGGGCGGCGGGCACGGTAGTCCACGAGCCGGTCGTGGTCGAAGCGGGCCACCAGCTGGTGCGGCAGCGTGTCAAGCAGTCGCTCGATGATCTGCTCACCGGTCTCGCCCGCGTCGATGTAGCCGTCGAAGTGGTAGAGCATGACAAGACCGGCCGACTCCTGCGCCAGGGCCAGGTCGACGACGGCCAGACCCTTCGGGTCCCATTCGTACAAATCCTGGGGATCAAGCACGGTTAACGCTCCTCCTCGTGTTCTCTCTGGGAACGTCCCGTGCGGCACCACCATTCCCGCGCCGCGCGATCACCTCGGTCCGGCTCAGGACGGTCACCTCGGTCCGGCCCAGGGCCCGGAGAACGACCGAGGCCCGCTCCCCCGAAGGGGAGCGGGCCTCGATTCGCTAGCGGCTAGCGCTCAGCGGAGAGCCTGTTCAGCTCTGGCCGCCGGCCAGCTTCTCGCGCAGGGCGGCAAGCGCCTCGTCCGACGCCAGGGCGCCGGAGTTGTCGTCCGACTCCGAGGAGTACGAACCACCCGAGATGCCCGCACCGGCGTTGCCACCGGCGGCCGGGGCGGCAGTGCCCTCGGCAGCGGCGGCCTCGTCGGCCTCGCGGGACTTGATGACCTGGGCCTGGTGCTGCTCGAAGCGGGACTGCGCCTCGGCGTACTGGGTCTCCCAGACCTCGCGCTGGGTCTCGAAGCCCTCGAGCCAGTCGTTGGTCTCGGGGTCGAAGCCCTCGGGGTAGATGTAGTTCCCCTGGTCGTCGTACGACGCGGCCATGCCGTACAGGGTCGGGTCGAACTCGACCGAGGCCGGGTCGGCACCGAAGGACTCGTTGGCCTGCTTCAGCGAGAGGCTGATGCGACGACGCTCGAGGTCGATGTCGATGACCTTGACGAAGATCTCGTCGTTGACCTGGACGACCTGCTCCGGGATCTCCACGTGGCGCTCGGCCAGCTCGGAGATGTGGACCAGACCCTCGATGCCCTCGTCCACGCGGACGAACGCACCGAACGGAACCAGCTTGGTGACCTTACCCGGGACGACCTGGCCGATCTGGTGGGTCCGGGCGAACTGCTGCCACGGGTCCTCCTGCGTCGCCTTCAGCGACAGGGAGACACGCTCGCGGTCCATGTCCACGTCGAGAACCTCGACGGTGACCTCCTGGCCGACCTCGACAACCTCGGACGGGTGGTCGATGTGCTTCCAGGACAGCTCGGAGACGTGCACGAGGCCGTCGACGCCACCCAGGTCCACGAAGGCACCGAAGTTGACGATCGAGGAGACGACGCCGGAGCGGACCTGACCCTTCTGCAGGGTGGTGAGGAACGTCTGGCGAACCTCGGACTGGGTCTGCTCGAGCCAGGCACGGCGGGACAGGACCACGTTGTTGCGGTTCTTGTCCAGCTCGATGATCTTCGCCTCGAGCTCCTTGCCCACGTAGGGCTGGAGGTCGCGGACACGACGCATCTCGACGAGAGAGGCCGGCAGGAAGCCGCGGAGGCCGATGTCGAGGATGAGACCACCCTTGACGACCTCGATGACGGTACCGGTGACGATGCCGTCTTCTTCCTTGATCTTCTCGATGGTGCCCCAGGCGCGCTCGTACTGGGCGCGCTTCTTCGAGAGGATCAGGCGGCCTTCCTTGTCCTCCTTCTGGAGAACCAGGGCCTCGATCTCGTCGCCGACCTTGACGACCTCGTTCGGGTCGACGTCGTGCTTGATCGAGAGCTCACGGCTCGGGATCACGCCTTCGGTCTTGTAACCGATGTCGAGCAGGACCTCGTCCCGGTCGACCTTCACGATGACGCCGTCGACGATGTCGCCGTCGTTGAAGTACTTGATCGTCTCGTCGATCGCGGCGAGGAAGGCTTCCTCGTTACCGATGTCGTTGACCGCAACCTGCGGGGTGGTGCTGGTGGCGGTGGTCTCGGTGCTGCTCGTCATGTGGGAAAGGGCTCCGGTTACGGACAGAAAGTCGTAGGTACTGCTACGCCGTGAGCCCGTATCGCACCAAGAAGCCGGACAGCCAATGAGGCACCTTCCGCGAACGGCAGGAGCCTCGAGAACCGAGGGGACATACAACAGGTACGAGCGCGGCCTGCTCCGTCTGAGGCGCGCAGGCCCGCAGCGCAACCTTTAGCATACGGGGGCGGCCGGACAGGGTCAATGCGCGAAGCGCGCACCCGGGGCAGATCCGCTCAACTCCGGCACCACTCATGTCTTTACGCGTGTTTCCACGCGCCGCACACGGCGGGGTCCGCCGCACGGCGGCACTGAGCGCAAACTACATCGGCGGGCGAGATGAACCAAGAGTACGAACACGAAGTCGGCCAGGACTCGGCCGAGGACGAGGCGGAGGCGACCCGGCGTGACGCGGGGGACGCGGAGAGCAGCCGGGCCAGCCGTGGCTGGTGGGACAGGAACGCCGACGAGTACCAGAGCGAGCACGGCTCCTTCCTCGGCGACGACCGGTTCGTATGGGGGCCCGAGGGGCTCGACGAGGCCGAGGCGGGGCTCCTGGGGCCCGCCTCCTCCCTGAAGGGCCTGGCCGTCCTGGAGATCGGCGCGGGTGCGGCGCAGTGCTCGCGGTGGCTGGCGGCGCAGGGGGCGCGGCCGGTGGCCCTCGACCTCTCGCACCGGCAGCTCCAGCACGCGCTGCGGATCGGCGGGGACGTGCCTCTGGTGGAGGCCGACGCCGGGGCGCTGCCCTTCCGGGACGGCTCCTTCGACCTGGCGTGCTCGGCGTACGGCGCGGTGCCGTTCGTCGCCGACCCCGTGAAGGTGTTCCGGGAGGTGCGGCGGGTGCTGCGGCCCGGCGGCCGGTGGGTCTTCTCGGTGTCACATCCGATCCGCTGGGCGTTCCCCGACGAGCCGGGCCCCGAGGGCCTGTCGATCGCGGCCTCCTATTTCGACCGCACTCCTTATGTGGAGCAGGACGAGCAGGGGCGGGCCGTGTACGTGGAGCATCACCGGACGATCGGGGACCGGGTGCGGGACGTGGTGGCCGGCGGTTTCCGTCTGGTGGACCTCGTCGAGCCGGAGTGGCCGGAGTGGAACAGCCAGGAGTGGGGTGGCTGGTCCCCGCTGCGGGGAAACCTGATCCCGGGGACGGCGATCTTCGTCTGTGAGCGCGCGGAGTAAGCGGAGTAAGTCGGCGGTGCGCTTGTCGTACTTATAGGTGGGCCCTGTGGACAACGGGACCCACCTTCTCGCGAGGCGTACGAGACTGAGTGCGTGATCCGAAACGACGCACTCGACCGTCTTCCCGTCCGCCATGCCGTCCCCGAGCTGCTCGCCGCGCTCGACCGGCGCGGCACGGCCGTGTTGTCCGCGCCCCCCGGCACGGGCAAGACCACGCTGGTGCCGCTCGCGCTCGCGGGGCTCATAGGGGACGGATCGCGGCGGCGGGTCCTGGTGGCCGAGCCGCGGCGGATGGCGGTGCGGGCGGCGGCCCGGCGGATGGCGTGGCTGCTCGGCGAGGAGGTCGGCGGCGCGGTCGGCTTCTCCGTGCGCGGCGAGCGGCGGGCCGGTCCCGCGACCCGGGTCGAGGTGGTGACCACGGGCATCCTGCTCCAGCGGCTGCAGCGCGACCCGGAGCTGGCGGGCGTGGACGTGGTCCTGCTCGACGAGTGCCACGAGCGGCATCTGGACGCCGATACGGCGATGGCCTTCCTCGTGGACGTACGGGCCACCCTGCGCCCGGAGCTGAAGCTGATCGCCGCGTCGGCGACGAGCGACGCGGCGGCATGGGCGGATCTCCTCACGGTTCTGGACGGGGGCGGGCCCGCGCCGGTGGTGTGGAGCAAGGGCGAGGGCCACGGTTGCCGGGTCCACTTCGCGGCGCCGCCTTCGGGCATCCGGCCGGCGCACGGCACCTGGGTGGATCCCGCGCTGCTGCGGCACGTCGCCGCGACGGTCCGGCTGGCGATGGAGCGGCACGAGGGGGACGTCCTCTGCTTCCTGCCGGGTACGGGGGAGATCGCGCGGACGGCCGGGCTGCTGGGCGGCGTCGACGCGGAGGTGCTCCAGCTCCACGGCCGGGCCCCCGCGGCGGTGCAGGACGCCGTGCTGCGCGGTACTGAGCCCGGTGGGCGGCGCAGAGTGGTCCTCGCGACCTCGGTGGCGGAGTCCAGCCTGACGGTGCCGGGGGTGCGGATCGTCGTGGACTCGGGGCTCGCCCGGGAGCCCCGTACGGACCACGCCCGTGGTCTTGGCTCGCTGGCGACGGTGACGGTCTCCGAGGCGACGGCGACCCAGCGCCTCGGCCGGGCCGGCCGCGAGGCCTTCGGGTTCGTGTACCGCTGCTGGGCGGAGGCGAGCGACGGGGGCAGGCCGCGCTTCCCGTCCCCGGAGATCAAGGTGGCCGATCTGGCGGACTTCGCCCTGCGGGTCGCCTGCTGGGGCGACCCGACGGCGGAGGGGCTCGCGCTGCTCGACGCGCCGCCGGCCGGCGCGCTGGCGGCGGCCCGGTCGGTCCTCGCGTCGATCGGAGCCGTGGACGCGGCCGGCCGGGCCACGGAGCGGGGTGTACGGATGTCCCGGCTCGGGCTCCATCCGCGGCTCGGCCGCGCTCTCCTGGACGGCGCGACGGAGGTCGGGGCGCGGCGGGCGGCGGAGGTGGTGGCGCTGCTCAGCGAGGGGCCGCCGCGCGAGTACGGCGACGATCTGGCGGCGGCCTGGCGTGCGGCACGCCGGGGCTCGGACGGGTACGGCGCCCGTTGGAAGGCGGAGGCCCGGCGCTTGGAGAGGTCGGCCGTCGAGGCGGCGGCGAGCGCCGGGGGTGGCCCGGTGGACGGTGAGGACGCCGTGGCCGGGCTCGTGACGGCGCTGGCCTTTCCGGAGCGGGTGGCCAGGGCCCGGGAGCAGGGGGGCTATCTGATGGTGTCGGGCAGCGGGGCCCAGCTCGCCGAGGGCTCCGCGCTGGGCACCACGCCGTGGCTCGCCGTGGCGGTGGCGGACCGTACGGCGCGGGACGCCACGGCCAGGGTGCGGCTGGCGGCCGTGGTGGACGAGGAGATGGCGCGGCGGGCGGCCGGGCATCTGCGGTCCACGGGTGAGGAGGTCCACTGGGAGGACGGGGACGTGGTCGCGCGCTCGGTGGACCGTCTTGGCGCGGTGGAGCTGGCGGTCCGACCGCTGGGGGCGGGGGCAGCGCCCGCGCTGGTGCGGGCGGCGCTGCTCGACGGTCTGCGGCGGGAGGGGCTCGGGCTTCTGCGGTGGAGCCGGGAGGCCGGGGAGCTGCGCGAGCGGCTGGCCTTCCTGCACCGGGAGCTGGGGAGCCCCTGGCCGGACATGGCGGACGAGGCGCTGGTCGACCGGGCCGGGGAGTGGCTGGAGCCGGAGCTGTCCCGGGCCGCGCGGCGCTCGGACCTGGGGCGGATCGACGCCGGTGAGGCCCTGCGGCGGTTGTTGCCGTGGGCGTCGGGCGAGGCGGGCCGGCTGGGAGAGCTGGCTCCCGAGCGGATCGAGGTGCCGAGCGGTTCCCGTATCCGGGTCGAGTACGGGGGTGAGCGGCCGGTCCTCGCGGTGAAGCTCCAGGAGATGTTCGGGCTTGCCGAGACGCCTCGGGTGGCGGGGGTCCCGGTGCTCGTCCATCTCCTCTCCCCCGCCGGGCGGCCGGCGGCCGTGACCGCCGACCTGGCGTCGTTCTGGCGGGACGGTTACCGGGCGGTGCGGGCGGAGCTGAGGGGGCGGTATCCGAAGCACCCGTGGCCGGAGGACCCGTCGGTGGCGGAGGCGACCCGGTACACGACCGCGCGGCTCAGACGGGAGGGGTGACCGGGGCGGTGGCGGGTTCCGCTGCCGGGCGGCGGGAGCGGGCCTCCAGCCAGAGGGCGAGTCCGAGGAGGAGCAGTGCCAGGAGGGTGAGACTCCAGGGGAGGTAGGAGACGAGCATGAGGACCATGAGGCGGTTGGAGGAGACCACCTCGCCGACGCTCTCGATGTAGTCCTCGCGCATCTTCACGTGCCCCTCGAAGACGGTGAGGGTGTCCTGCCCCATCAGCGCCCTGGCGTTGCGGAGCTCCTCCTTGTGGATCTCCTCGCCGTTGACGGGGGCGCCGGTGACCGGCTCGATCCAGAACATCCGCTTGGTCGTGTACCAGCGGGTGAGGCCGGAGTCGGCGAGGAGCTTCGGGGTGATGCCCTCGACCGGCATGGTCTTGGGCATGGGGACCTCGGTCCAGGGGATGGTCTGCTCGAAGTAGTAGACCTCTGTGCCGCGGAAGGTGCGGGTGCCCTTGTAGTGGATGGGGGCCGAGGTGCGGGTCTGGGCGTCGAAGTACTGGTAGTCCCGCTTCTCGGTGAGGAAGGGCCACTTGAACTCGATGCCCTCGCGCCGGACGGGGTCGCCGTCGACCATCTCGCCGGTGGCGTGGACGGGGTCCTGGGTGTGGGCGTCGAAGATGTACCGCTCGGGGACCTTGGAGACCATCTTGCCGTCGGGCCCTGTGATGTAGGCGAGGGCGTCCCAGACGACGACGTCGCGTCCGGCGTCGCGTTCGATGCGCCGCGACTCCTCCACGTTGCCCTTGAGGGTCTGGATGATCGTGATCTTGTCGACCTTCTCGGCCTTGAGGGTGGAGTAGTTGAGGAGGGTCGCGGGCTTCGCCTCCAGGACGGTCTCCTGGTACTGGTTCGGCGGGATCTTCGCCAGCCGGGGGAAGGCGTACCAGCGCAGGGTGGGGGCCATCGCGGCGCAGAAGACGGCGAGGGCGAGGAGGACGAGGCTGGCTCGGCGGCGCACGGTGGCTCCCCTTACCGCTTGGGGCCGGGATCGGCGGTGAGCAGGGGCTTGGGCGAGGTGGGGCCGTCGGGCGGCAGATCGACCACGGAGACGAGGAGGACGAAGAGGAGGACTGGGGCGAGTCCGATGGCGGCGGCGACGAGGGCGCGCATGGTCGGCCTCCCGGGATGCGATCTGATGGGTCGTCAGGGCTGGGGCACCGTAGCAACGCGACCGCGAGATGAGAACACGTCGCACCACACGACGCACCACCGCGCCGTCGTGTCCTGGGAACGCGAAGCGCCGCTCCTCCGTCCGGTGGGACGGAGGAGCGGCGCGGAGGACGCGGCGCGGTGGCGCGGTCGGGGTCAGGCCGAAGGAGAGCCCGAGGGGGAGGTCGACGCGGAGGGGGAGGCCTCGGGCGAGCCGGTGCCGGTGGGCGTCGGGTCCGGCGTCGGGTCCGGCGTCGGGTCCGGGGTGGGGGTCGCGGGCGCGGTGACCGTCAGCTTGACCACCGTGTCGCCGCCGCCGAGCGCGGTGAAGCGGATCGCGTACTCCCCGGCCTTGTCGCCCGCGAAGAGCTGCGGGAGCAGGATCGTCCCGTCCGGCCCGGTCTTGATGAGCAGCGTGCGGACGCCGTCCTTGAAGGACGGGCCGTCGGCGCTCTCCTCGGTGGCCGTCGAGGAGGCGACGATCATGACGGTGACGAGCACACCGGGAGCGAGGGCGCCCTTTTCGGTGGCCTTGACCTGAACCGGCTGGGTGAAGGCGGTGCCGGTGGTGGCCGACAGGGGGGCACCGGCGACACGGGCGAGGGTGTCCGCCTGGCGGGCGGTGACCGTCGCGCCGAACTCGGTCGCGGCCACGGTGCTGTTGCCCACGACGGTGGCCCTGACCTTGAACGACCCGGTCTTCTCGCCCGCCCGCAGCGTGGGGGACTTGGCCATACCGGCGGAACCGACGGTGACGGTGACGGTCGTCGCGCCGCCGGCGAAGTGGGCGTCGGTCGCGCCGGTGATCTCGAAGCGGATGGTCGACCCGATGACCGGCGCGCCCGTGGAGTCGAGCGCCGCGACCGTCGGAGCGTGGGCGAAGGCGCTCTCGGTGGTCGCCGTCAGCTCCCCGGTCGAGACGGGTGCGAGTCGCACGACCTTCACGGCGGGCGGCACGGTGGGCGGCTTCGTCGGCGGGGTGACCGGCGGCTTCGGCGGCGGGGTCGGCTTCGGCGGCGGCGGGGTCACCGGCGGCTTGGACGGATCCGTCGGCGTCGGCGTGATCGGCACGGAGGGCTGCGGAGCGGGCGACGTCGGGACCAGCGGGAGCGGCGGGGTCGGGCGGTTGCCCTGCCCCAGGCCGTCGCTCCGGTCGACCGGCAGCACACCCGTGCCGTCCGGGATCTGGTGGGTGCCGCGCTGGTAGTACTCGAACCAGGAGAGGACCGTGTTCAGGTACTCCCTGGAGCGGTTGTAGCTGAGGACCGCGCGGTCGAGGTCGGCCTTGAGCGCGAGGTTGCGGTCGTCGGCGCAGAGGTAGAGACCGGCGGCCTGCGCGGCGTCGTAGATGTTGTTCGGGTCCTTCTTCCCGTCGCTGTTCGCGTCCTGGCCCCAGGTGGCCCAGGTGGACGGGATGAACTGCATCGGACCGACGGCACGGTCATGGGTCTTGTCGCCGTCGTAGGCGCCTTGGTCGGTGTCGGAGATGTTGGCGAATCCGACGCCGTTGAGGGCGGGGCCGAGGATCGGGGTGAAGGTCGTGCCGTTGGCGTCGACCTGGCCGCCACGCGCCTGACCGGATTCGACCTTGCCGATACCGGCGAGCAGCTGCCACGGCAGGTTGCAGCCGGGGTTGGTCGAACGTATCGACTGCTCGGCACGCTGGTAGGCGGCGAACACGGACGCGGGTATGCCGGCTTCGGCGGGGCCGGTGATCACCGGGAGGTTGGTGGGCGCGCCGGGCTTGTTCGGCGTGTTCAGCGGCGGGAGTGCGGTGTAGTACGGCGAATCGCCCGTGGCGGAGCCGTCGCCGGACGGCGACGCCGTGTCCCCGGCGCCGATGGCGCGGTCACCGCCGGCGTTGTCCGCGGGCGGCGGCGCTATCTCCGGTGCCTGTGAGGCGGCGAGCGCGGCGACCGTCGCCGCCACCACCGCACCGCTGGTGGCTCCCTTGCGCAGCCTGCGGCCCAAGTGCGCTGACATGTCGGTGGTCCCTTCCCCCTCGACTGCGGCCCCACGCTCCCCGCGTCCGACCTCCGGCGACCCTATGTCAACTGCGGCCCGCCCGGCACCGGCGCCTGACCGTGTTTCACGCTTTCGTCACCTCTCGGCCGCCTGGCGTCCCGGCGGGGACGGGAACCGGACGGAGTGCCTGGCCCCTCTTGCACAGCGGCCGCTGTCACACTGCGACCGTCACGACCCGAACCTGGGGGACATCCCGTTGCCGTTCACGCTGAGCCATGCCGCTGCCGTACTGCCCGGACTGCGCCGGAACGGGACCGCGCGCGGCCCGTTGGTCGCGTCGGCTCTCGTCGCGGGCTCCTTCGCGCCCGACATGACCTATTTCGCCGCCACGGCGTTCCCCGGGGCGATGGCCCTCGGGGACGTCACGCACTCCCCCGTCGGGATCGTCACCGCCGACGTCCTGATCACCGCCGCGCTCGTGGCCCTGTGGCTGACCGTGCGTGAGCCGCTCGTGGCGCTGCTGCCCGCCCGGTGGCGCGGACGGGTGTACGGGCTCGTGCGGGGCCGGCCCTGGCACGACCGGCATCCGGTCGTGCTCGCCGGGTGGTTCGGTCTCTCCGCGATCCTCGGCGCGACGACCCATGTGGTGTGGGACTCCTTCACCCATATCGACCGCTGGGGCACCCGGATGATCCCGTTCCTCGGTGACGTCGTGGGCGGGTTCCCCGTCTACGTCTACGCCCAGTACGGGGGTTCGGCGCTGGCGCTGGGGTTCCTCGGCTGGTTCGTCACGCGGGCACTGCGCTCCGCCGGCCCGGGCGTGGAGCTGCCGTCCCGGGTACCGGTCCCGGGACGGCGCGGACGGCTGCTCGCGGCCGGGGTGATCGGCGGCTGTGTCCTCGCCGGGATCGCTCACCGGGTGCTGCGCTGGGCCGCGTACTGGGGCTGGGGGCGGATCGAGACGCCCCTGGACGTCATTCCGACGGCCTGCTTCGGGGCCGGCGCGGGGCTCGCCGTCGGGCTGGTGCTGTACGGGGTGGGGGCGCGGCTGCGGGGGGCGCCGCCGGGTGCGATGTCGGGTGCGGCGTCGGTGGAGGCCCCGGCGGCGCCCGCGCCCGTGGGAGGCGACCAGCCGAGCTCCTCGACTGCCGCCCGCACCCGGGGTGCGGGTCCAAGCCTCGGAGCCTAGGCCCGGCAGGGGCGCCGTCCCGTGTGCCCACCCGTCCCGCCCCGGCGGGACGATTGCCCACACGGGGGTGGGGTGGCGCTGAGGCGGGCCCACGGTCCGCCCCAGCGGGACGTTGCCCCCACGGGGGAGCCGTCAGTGCGCGGCGGAGTCCCAGTCGTGGCCTACGCCTACCGAGACGTCCAACGGGGCGCGGAGGTCGGCGGCGGCGGACATCTGCTCGCGGACGAGGGCCTCGACCTGCTCGCGCTCGCCGGGGGCGAGTTCGAGCACGATTTCGTCGTGGACCTGGAGGAGCATCCGGGAGGCGAGGCCCGCCTCGGTCAGTGCCCTGTCGACGTTGAGCATCGCGACCTTCACGATGTCCGCGGCCGTGCCCTGGATGGGGGCGTTGAGCGCCATCCGCTCGGCGGACTCGCGGCGCTGCCGGTTGTCGCTGTTGAGGTCGGGCAGGTAGCGGCGCCGGCCGAGGATGGTCTCGGTGTAACCGGTGGCGCGGGCCTCGTCCACGACCCGGCGCAGATAGTCGCGCACACCGCCGAAGCGCTCGAAGTAGGTGTCCCGCAGGCCGGCGGCCTCGCCCGGGTCGATGTTCAGCTGCTGCGAGAGGCCGAAGGCGGACAGACCGTAGGCCAGGCCGTACGACATGGCCTTGATCTTGCGGCGCATCTCGGCGTCGACGGCGGCCCGCTCGACGCCGAAGACCTGGGAGGCGACGGTGGTGTGCAGGTCCTCGCCGGAGGTGAAGGCCTCGATGAGGCCCTCGTCCTCGGAGAGGTGGGCCATGACGCGCAGCTCGATCTGGCTGTAGTCGGCGGTCATGAGGGCCTCGAAGCCCTCGCCGACGACGAAGCCGTGCCGGATGGCCCGGCCCTCGTCCGTCCGCACCGGCACGTTCTGCAGGTTCGGGTCGGTGGAGGAGAGGCGCCCGGTGGCGGCGACGGTCTGGCTGAACGTGGTGTGGATCCGGCCGTCGGCGGCGATCGTCTTGATCAGGCCCTCGACCGTGGAGCGCAGGCGCGCCTGCTCACGGTGGCGGAGCATGATCACCGGGAGTTCGTGCTCGGTCTGGGCGGCCAGCCAGGCCAGCGCGTCCGCGTCCGTCGTGTAGCCGGTCTTCGTCTTCTTCGTCTTCGGCAGGTTCAGCTCGCCGAAGAAGACCTCCTGGAGCTGCTTGGGCGAGCCGAGGTTGAACTCATGGCCCACGGAGGCGTGCGCCTCCTTCACCGCCTGCTGCACGGCGCCGGCGAACTGCTGCTCCATGGCCTCCAGATGGTCCCGGTCGGCGGCGATGCCGTGTCGCTCCAGGCGCGCGAGGAGGGCGGAGGTGGGCAGTTCGACCTCGTGGAGGAGCTCGCGGGCGCCGACCTCGCCGAGCCGCTCGTCGAACGCGCCGGCGAGGTCGAGGACGGCCCGCGCCTGGGTCATGAGGGCCTCGGCCTCCGCGGTGTCGTCGGCGCCGAAGGCGAGCTGCCCGTCGGTGGCGGCGGCGGGGGCGAGCTCTCGGTGGAGGTACTCGACGGAGAGTGCGTCGAGGGCGAAGGAGCGCCGGCCGGGCTTGACGAGGTAGGCGGCGAGGGCGGTGTCCATGGTGACGCCCGCGATGCTCCAGCCGTGCTCAGGGAAGACCCGCAGCGCGCCCTTGGCGTTGTGCATGACCTTCGGGCGGGCGGGGTCGGAGATCCACGCGGACCAGGCCCGCTCGTCGGCCTCGTCGAGGGAGCTGGGCTCGAACCAGGCGGCGGCACCTCCGGCGGCGGCGAGGGCGATCTCGCTCACGTTCCCCGTGCCGAGGGCCCAGCTGTCGACGGTGGCGATACCGAGGGGCTCGGTGCCGTGCTCGGCGAGCCAGGGGGCGAGCTCGCCGGAGCCGATGACGGTGCCGTCGAGCTCGACGCCGGCGGCGGGGGCCGGGGCGGCCTCCTCCGAGGCGCCGGGGTCGACGGCGAGGAGCCGCTCGCGCAGCGAGGGGTTGCGGATCTCCAGGGTGTCGAGGACGAGTGCGACGGCCCCGCGGTCGTAGGGCTCGCGGGCGAGGTCCGCGACAGTCCTCGGCAGCTCGACGTCCCGGACCATCTCGGTCAGCCGGCGGTTGAGCCTGACCGACTCCAGGTGGTCGCGGAAGTTCTGCCCGGCCTTGCCCTTGACCTCCTCGGCGCGCTCGACGAGCTCGGCGAAGGAGCCGAACTGGTTGATCCACTTCGCGGCGGTCTTCTCGCCGACGCCGGGGATACCGGGCAGGTTGTCGGACGGGTCGCCGCGCAGGGCGGCGAAGTCGGGGTACTGCGAGGGGCTCAGGCCGTACTTCTCCTGGACCTTCTCCGGGGTGAAGCGGGTCAGCTCGGAGACGCCCTTGGTGGGGTAGAGCACGGTGGTGCGGTCGCTGACCAGCTGGAACGAGTCCCGGTCGCCGGTGACGATCAGTACGTCGAAGCCCTCGGCCTCGGCCTGGGTGACGAGGGTCGCGATGACGTCGTCCGCCTCGAAGCCGTCGATGGCGAACCGCGGCGCGTTCATCGCGTCGAGGAGCTCGCCGATCAGCTCGACCTGGCCCTTGAACTCGTCGGGGGTCTTCGAGCGGTTCGCCTTGTACTCCGGGAACTCCTCGGACCGCCACGTCTTGCGGGACACGTCGAAGGCGACCGCGAAGTGCGTGGGGGCCTCGTCGCGGAGCGTGTTCGCCAGCATCGAGGCGAACCCGTAGATCGCGTTCGTCGGCTGCCCGGTCGCGGTGGTGAAGTTCTCCGCGGGCAGCGCGAAGAACGCCCGGTACGCGAGCGAGTGCCCGTCCATGAGGAGCAGGCGGGGGCGGGTGTCTGCGGGGTTCTTCGATGCTGTCTCGGCCACATGACGATCCTGCCACGGACCACCGACAATCCCGTCCACACGGCGGAGGCGCCCGGCTGTCGGTGCCGCGTGACAGGATCGGAGACGTACGCCACAGGATTACCGCTCAAGGGAGAGCGCGATGGTCAGCAAGCCGCCGGTCGGTGACCCGGTCCAGGACGCACCGCAGGTCACGCCGCCGCAGCACTCCGCCGCGGGCCTGCCCGCCATCGGGCACACGCTGCGGATGGCCCAGGAGCAGATGGGGCCGGTGCGGACCGCGCGGACCCTGCTGAAGGTCAACCAGAAGGACGGCTTCGACTGTCCCGGCTGCGCCTGGCCGGAGGCCGACAAGCGGCACGTGGCGGAGTTCTGCGAGAACGGGGCGAAGGCGGTGGCCGAGGAGGCGACGCTGCGCCGGGTGACCCCGGAGTTCTTCGCCGCGCACCCACTGGCGGACCTGGCGACCCGCAGCGGGTACTGGCTGGGGCAGCAGGGCCGGATCACGCAGCCGATGCTCCTGCCGGCGGGCGGCGAGCGGTACGAGCCGGTGACCTGGGAGCGGGCCTTCGCGATCATCGCCGAGGAGCTCCGGGCGCTCGGCTCCCCCGACGAGGCACTCTTCTACACCTCGGGCCGGACGAGCAACGAGGCGGCGTTCCTGCTCCAGCTCTTCGCCCGCGAGTTCGGCACGAACAACCTGCCGGACTGCTCCAACATGTGTCACGAGTCCTCGGGCTCCGCCCTCAACGAGACCATCGGCATCGGCAAGGGCAGCGTCTCCCTCGAGGACCTGCACCGGGCCGACCTGATCATCGTGGCCGGGCAGAACCCGGGCACGAACCACCCGCGGATGCTCTCGGCCCTGGAGAAGGCGAAGGAGGCGGGCGCCCGGATCATCTCGGTGAACCCGCTGCCGGAGGCGGGCCTCGAGCGGTTCAAGAACCCGCAGACGCCGCAGGGCATGGTCAAGGGCACCGCACTGACCGACCTCTTCCTCCAGATCCGCATCGGCGGCGACCAGGCCCTGTTCCGTCTGCTCAACAAACTGGTCCTGGAGACGGCCGGGGCGGTCGACGAGGAGTTCGTACGGCAGCACACCCATGGGTACGAGGAGTTCGTCGAGGCGGCCAAGGCGGCCGACTGGGACGAGACGCTCGCCGCGACCGGACTCGACCGGGCCGACATCGAGCGGGCCCTGGAGCTGGTGCTCGCCTCGGAGCGGACCGTCGTCTGCTGGGCGATGGGCCTCACCCAGCACAAGCACTCCGTGCCGACCATCCGCGAGGTGGTCAACTTCCTTCTCCTCCGGGGCAACATCGGCCGTCCGGGCGCCGGGGTGTGCCCGGTCCGCGGCCATTCGAACGTGCAGGGCGACCGCACCATGGGGATCTTCGAGCGGCCCGCGCCCGCGTTCCTCGACGCCCTGGACAAGGAGTTCGGCATCGTCTCGCCGCGCCACCACGGCTTCGACGTGGTCCGCTCCATCCAGGCGCTGCGCGACGGCGAGGCGAAGGTGTTCTTCGCGATGGGCGGCAACTTCGTGGCGGCGACCCCCGACACGGAGGTGACGGAGGCGGCGATGCGCAACGCGCGCCTGACCGTCCACGTCTCGACGAAGCTGAACCGCTCGCACGCCGTCACGGGCACGCGCGCGCTGATCCTGCCCACCCTCGGCCGCACCGACAAGGACGTGCAGAAGAGCGGCAAGCAGGTCGTGACCGTCGAGGACTCGATGAGTCTGGTGCACGCCTCGCGCGGCAATCTGCCGCCCGCGAGCCCGCACCTGCTGTCCGAGCCGGCGATCGTGGCGCGCATGGCCCGCGCCGTCCTCGGCGCCGGGTCGGCCACGCCCTGGGAGGAGTTCGAGGCGGACTACGCCACGATCCGGGACCGCATCGCGCGCGTGGTCCCCGGTTTCCACGACTTCAACGCGCGTCTGGCGGCGAACCCCGGCGGCTTCGCGCTGCCGCACGGCCCGCGGGACGAGCGGCGCTTCCCCACGAAGACCGGCAAGGCGAACTTCACGGCGGCGCCCGTCGAGTACCCGAGGGTGCCGGAGGGACGGCTGCTGCTGCAGACGCTGCGCTCGCACGACCAGTACAACACCACGATCTACGGTCTCGACGACCGCTACCGGGGCATCAAGGGCGGCCGCCGGGTCGTCCTGGTCCACCCCGAGGACGCGGCGGGGCTCGGCTTCGCCGACGGGGCGTACACGGATCTGGTGAGCGAGTGGACCGACGGCAGCGAGCGGCGGGCGCCCGGTTTCCGGGTCGTGCACTATCCGACGCCCCGGGGGTGCGCGGCGGCCTATTACCCCGAGACGAACGTCCTCGTACCGCTGGAGTCGACGGCGGACATCAGCAACACCCCCGCGAGCAAGTCCGTGATCGTCCGTCTGGAACAATCGCACTCCGCCTAAGCGTTTGCTCAGGCGGAGTCGGATGATCGTGTGTCGAGTGAGCACGCGATCAGCAGTCGTACGAAGACGAACGGAGCCGGGGCATGGGTGAACAGCAGCACGTGAAGTTCCCGCAGGAGGTCATCGAGGAGTACGCGGCGCTCGGCGTCGACCTCCCGGCGCTGTTCTCGGCCGGACACCTCGGGAACCGGATGGGCGTGCAGATCCTGGAGGCCTCGGCCGAGCGGGTCGTCGGGACGATGCCGGTGGAGGGCAACACGCAGCCGTACGGCCTCCTGCACGGTGGGGCCTCGGCGGTGCTCGCCGAGACGCTGGGCTCCATCGGCTCGATGCTGCACGGCGGCGTCTCGAAGATCGCGGTCGGCGTCGACCTGAACTGCACCCACCACCGCGGGGCGCGCAGCGGCCTGGTCACCGGCGTGGCGACGCCGGTGCACCGCGGCCGGTCCACCGCCACGTACGAGATCGTGATCACCGACGAGCAGGACAAGCGGGTCTGCACGGCGCGGCTGACCTGCATGCTGCGCGAGATCACCGCCAAGGACGCGGGCGACCTGCCGGAGGCGGGCCGGGCCGAGAGCGCCTGAGGCGGAAACGCGGGCCGACCGGCACGAACGGCGCGGCGCGGGACGGGGCGACCCTCCCGCGCCGCGCCGTTCGCGTGCCGGCGCCCGTGCCGGAGCCCGCGCCGCGCCGTTCGCGTGCCGGCGCCCGTGCCGGAGCCCGCGCCGCGCCGTTCGCGTGCCGGCGCCCGTGCCAGCGCCCCGGCCCGCCGCCCCCGCCACTCCCGCACCACAACCCCCGACTCCCAACTCCCTTGTCTCCACTCCCTCTTGCCCCAGGCGGCCTCAGCCGCTTCACTGACGAACCTCCCCCACAGGAGAACATCCACTCACACAGCGAGGGGTTCTTCGTGACCGTCGTCCGCACCACCTACGCGATGACCACCGTCACCGCCGTCACCGCCGCCGCCTGCGCCGCCGTCCTCGCCACCGCGATCCCGGCCTCGGCGATCAACTCGTACCACGCGACCCCCGCCCCCGAGCGCACCGAGGTCGGCGCGCTCGTCGCGACCTGGGACGCCGACGGGAATCCCGCGACTCCCGACCGCGTCGACTGGGTCTGCTCCGGCACCATGATCGACGCGAACACCTTCCTGACGGCCGCCCACTGCACCACGGACTGGCCGGCGAACGTCCGCTTCCACGTCTCGCTCGACCAGGACGTCCAGGCCGGCCTGGACCGGGCGGCCGCCGAGCACCCGGGCGACCCCGCGGCCCAGGCCCGGAGCGTCGCCGTCGAGGGCACCGCCCACAACCACCCCGCCTACCCCGGCCCGGCCTCCGACACCCGTGACATCTCGGTGATCGAGCTGCCCGCCTCCGCCATGAAGGCCCGCTGGTCCTTCACCCCGGCCCGCCTCCCCCGCGCGGGCGCCCTCGACGCGCTCGGCCCGCAGGGCCTGAACGACACCTCCTTCACGGTCGCCGGTTACGGCACCGAGGAGGCGAGGCGCGGCCCCGGCGGGCACACCCACCCGGGCGGCGGGATCCGCATGAAGGCACCGGTCGCCTTCAACGCGCTGAACGACGCCTGGATCCGGCTCGCCATGACCGCGCCCCAGGGAAACGGCGGAGCCTGTTACGGCGATTCGGGCGGCCCCAACTTCGCCACCCTCAACGGCACGTACACCCTCGTGTCCACCACGATCACCGGCGATACGCCGTGCTACGCCACCAATGTGACCTATCGGCTGGACAGTCCCGGTGCGCGTGCGTTCCTGACGCCGTACGTCCAGCTCCCCTGACGTCATCCGTCACCCTGAGTGACGGGCGCACAGAGCGGAACGGATCGGGGCGGAGGAGCTCTTTCGTCCGCTGAGGTTTCTGCCACTGTCCGATATCCGGAGAGTCGGCCGAGCCCTCCGACAGGAGCAAGATTCACTCAAGCCCCTTAGCGGAACTGCACGTTCTCACGATGTGAACACTGCATTACAGACCGCTATGCCCCCATTTGCCCACTCGCCGCGCACACCATTTCCCCGTCGGCATAACAAGACAGTCACATCCTGACCTCGGCGCTCCCCGACCCTCCCCACCTGCGCTTAGAGTCACCGCCAGTTACCGCGCCGCCGGGCGCGTTCTACTGCACGGCCCTGTACCAACCCCAGTACGGCCCGGCGTTCCAAAACGGCACCCCTCGCTTTGCAGCTTCACGGCACCGCCTCGATCCGAGGGGGCCGCGCCAGGGAAAGGACCCTTCGTGCGAAACCGTTCGTTGCTCATACTCACCACCGCGGTCACCGCGGGAGCGCTCACCCTCACCGCGTGTGGTTCGCGCGACGACAAGGGCGGCGCCGCCGAGAACGGCGACGGCGGCAACGTCACCGTGACCATCGGTCTGGACGCCCCCCTCACGGGCGAGCTCTCCGCCCTCGGTCTCGGCATCAAGAACTCGGCCGACCTCGCGGTCAAGACGGCCAACAAGAAGGCCTACGTCAAGGGCGTGACCTTCAAGCTGGAGTCCCTGGACGACCAGGCCCAGCCCTCCGCCGGCCAGCAGAACGCGACCAAGTTCGTCGCCGACAAGACCGTCCTCGGCGTCGTCGGCCCGCTGAACTCCGGCGTCGCCGAGGCCATGCAGAAGGTCTTCGACGACGCGAAGCTGGCGCAGGTCTCCCCGGCCAACACCAACCCGGCTCTGAGCCAGGGCGTCAACTGGGCCTCCGGCGACAAGAAGCGCGGCTACAAGTCGTACTTCCGTACCGCCACCACGGACGCCATCCAGGGCCCGTTCGCCGCCCAGTACGTCTTCAACGAGGCCAAGAAGACCAAGGCCTTCATCATCGACGACAAGAAGACCTACGGCGCCGGCCTCGCGGGCACCTTCAAGGGCGAGTTCGAGAAGCTCGGCGGCAAGGTCCTCGGCACCGAGCACATCAACCCGGACACCAAGGACTTCTCCGCGGTCGCGACCAAGGTGAAGACCTCCGGCGCCGACGTCGTCTACTACGGTGGCGAGTACCCGGCCGCCGGCCCGCTGGCCAAGCAGATCAAGGAAGCCGGCGCGAAGGTCGTCGTCGTCGGCGGCGACGCGCTCTTCAGCCCGGAGTACGTGAAGCTCGCGGGCGCCACGGCGGCCGAGGGTGACTTCGCCACCTCCGTCGGCGCGCCGATCGAGTCCCTCGCCTCGGCCAAGGACTTCCTGGCCGACTACAAGACCGGTGGCTACAAGGAGGCCTACGAGGCCTACGGCGGCTACTCGTACGACTCGACCTGGGCCATCATCGAGGCCGTCAAGAAGGTCGTCGACGGCAACGGCGGCAAGCTCCCGGACGACGCCCGCGCCAAGGTCGTCGAGGCCGTCCAGGGTGTCTCCTTCGAAGGCGTGAGCGGCAAGGTCTCCTTCGACGAGTTCGGTGACACCACCAACAAGCAGCTCACCGTCTACAAGGTCGAGGGCGGCGCCTTCAAGCCGGTCAAGTCCGGCACCTTCGGCGGCTGATCAACCCCACCACTCAGCACCACCTTCACCGCGCGGGGGGCCGCACCTGGCTCCCCGCGCGGTGTCACATCCGTCGAAAGTCTCGGAGGACAATGCGGTGAACGAACTGCCGCAGCAGCTGGTCAACGGCCTGCTACTGGGATCCATGTACGGGCTCGTCGCCGTCGGCTACACGATGGTCTACGGCATCGTCCAGCTCATCAACTTCGCCCATGGCGAGATCTTCATGACCGGCGGCTTCGGGGCCCTCACGGTCTGGCTCATCCTGCCCGGCGGCACCAGCATGTGGGTCGCACTGCCCATCATGATCATCGGTGCCGTGGTCGTCGCGACCACCATAGCCATCGGAGCGGAACGGTTCGCCTACCGTCCGCTCCGCGGAGGCCCCCGCCTCGCCCCGCTCATCACGGCCATCGGTCTCTCGCTCGCCCTGCAGTACGCCGTATGGGTCTGGTACCCGGAGGCCAAGTCCGCCCGGACCTTCCCGCAGATCCCCGGCGGCGCCATCGAGATCGGCCCGGTCACCATCCAGACCGGCGACGTCTTCCTCCTGATCGCCGCCCCGATCTGCATGGCCTTCCTCGCCTTCTTCGTGATGCGCACCCGTGTCGGTCGCGGCATGCAGGCCACGGCGCAGGACCCGGACACCGCGAAACTCATGGGCGTCAACACCGACCGCATCATCGTGATCGCGTTCGCCCTCGGTGCCGCGATGGCCGCCATCGGCGCCGTCGCCTTCGGCCTCAAGTACGGCGTGGTCGACTACAAGATGGGCTTCCTCCTCGGTCTCAAGGCCTTCACGGCCGCGGTCCTCGGCGGAATCGGCAACATCTACGGGGCCATGATCGGCGGAGTCGTCCTCGGTGTCGCCGAGACCATGGCGACGGCGTACATCAGCCACATCCCCGGTATGGAGCAGCTCGGCGGCCAGTCCTGGGCCGACGTCTGGGCCTTCGTACTCCTCATCGTCGTACTCCTCGCCCGGCCACAAGGCCTCCTCGGCGAGCGCGTCGCGGACAGGGCGTGAGCACCATGACCACCATCTCCGAGAACCCCAAGGCGTCCGCGGCCCCCGAGCCCGGCGCCGAGGCGACCGGCCTCATCGGCTTCATCCCGGCCACGGCCGCCCGCGCCCTCACCCTGGGCGGCGGCGTCCTCACCGTCGCCAGCTGCTTCCTCGCCTGGACCTGGACCCCCCGCTTCCCGGGCGACCTCACGTACTACGGCTCCCCGGCCGGCCTCCAGATGCAGGTCCTGGTCACCGGCGTGCTCACCGCCCTCTTCGCCCTCTCCTCGTACGGCGTCAAGGGCACCCGCTGGCTGACCCCGGCCGGCGGCGACGCGGCCGTCAAACTCGCCGCCCTCGCCAACTTCGCCATCGCCTGGTTCACCATCGGCGCCATCAGCATCCAGCTCGGCGGCCCGGTCAACCTGGAGCCCGGCGGCGCGGTCGTCGCACTCGCCAGCCTCCTCGCCCTCATCGGCGCCCTCGCCCTCCCCTACGAGCGGCCGAAGGTGCTGCCCGTGGACCCCGAGGACACCTCATGGGACCAGTTCAAGCACCGTGCCGGCAACGGCTGGACCTCCTTCAAGGCCGCCTTCGCCTCCACCGGCACCGCGCGCAGGCTCCCGACGATGCACTCCTCCGTCGAGATCCTGATCATCGCGGGCGTCCTCGCCATCGCCCTCGGCGTCTTCACCTACGGTGTCGGCACCGAGTACGACGAACTGTTCCTCGGCTTCCTGATCACGGCCGGCATCGGCTTCGCCGCCGTCAGCAAGTCGGGCCTCGTGGCGCAGGCCACGCAGCTCACCGGCAAGCACCAGAACCTGTCCATCGCGGGCGCGTTCACCGCCGCGGCGCTCTTCCCCTTCACCCAGACCGACGACCAGTACGCGACGCTCGGCGTCTACATCCTGATCTTCGCCACGGTCGCCCTGGGCCTGAACATCGTCGTCGGCCTCGCCGGTCTCCTCGACCTCGGCTACGTCGCCTTCCTCGGCGTCGGCGCCTACGCGGCCGCCCTCGTCTCGGGCGCCCCGTCCTCCCCGTTCGGCGTCCACTTCCCGTTCTGGGCCGCCATCCTGGTCGGCGCGGGAGCCTCGCTGGTCTTCGGTGTCCTCATCGGCGCCCCGACCCTGCGACTGCGCGGCGACTACCTCGCCATCGTGACGCTCGGCTTCGGCGAGATCTTCCGTATCTCGGTGATGAACACCGACGGCACCTCCGGACCCGACATCACCAACGGCTCCAACGGCATCTCGTCCAT
This sequence comes from Streptomyces sp. NPDC093795, assembly GCF_044764665.1. Classification (NCBI taxonomy): domain Bacteria; kingdom Bacillati; phylum Actinomycetota; class Actinomycetes; order Kitasatosporales; family Streptomycetaceae; genus Streptomyces; species Streptomyces sp. NPDC093795. The sequence goes on along the minus strand of NZ_JBIWIO010000011.1, from coordinate 259,337 downwards.
CCCGAACCTCAACATATTCGGGTTCGACTTCGGCGCCGCGCACTCGATCGCCGGCTTCACCATCGGACGCTTCGCCAACTACTTCTTCCTGATGCTGCTGATCATGGCCGTCGTCGTGCTCGTCTTCCGACGCAGCGGCGACTCCCGCATCGGCCGCGCCTGGGTCGCCATCCGCGAGGACGAGACCGCCGCGCTCGCCATGGGCATCAACGGCTTCCGCGTCAAGCTCATCGCCTTCGCCCTCGGCGCCGCGCTCGCCGGCCTCGCCGGCACCGTGCAGGCCCACGTCACCTACACCGTGACCCCCGAGCAGTACCTCTTCGCCGGCCCCATCCCGCCCAACTCCGCCTTCCTGCTCGCGGCCGTCGTCCTCGGCGGCATGGGCACCATGAGCGGTCCCCTGGTCGGCGCGTCCCTCCTCTTCCTCATCCCGAACAAGCTGCAGTTCATGGGCGAGTACCAGCTCTTCGCCTTCGGCGTCGCGCTGATCCTGCTCATGCGCTTCCGCCCGGAGGGCCTGATCGCCAACCGGCGCAACCAGCTGGAGTTCCACGAGAAGGACGAGACGCCCGCCACGCTCGCCAAGGCAGGTGCCTGAACCATGACGACCACCACCAAGACCGCCGACGCGAGCACCGCGCCGGCCGCGGGCGAGACCGTCCTCGACGCACGCGGGGTCACCATGCGCTTCGGCGGCCTCACCGCCGTCCGCGATGTGAACCTCACCGTCAACAGCGGCGAGATCGTCGGTCTCATCGGCCCCAACGGCGCCGGCAAGACCACCTTCTTCAACTGCCTCACCGGCCTCTACGTCCCCACCGAGGGTGAGGTCCGGTACAAGGGCACGGTCCTGCCGCCCACGTCGTACAAGGTCACCGACGCCGGCATCGCCCGCACCTTCCAGAACATCCGCCTCTTCCACAACATGACCGTCCTGGAGAACGTCCTCGTCGGACGCCACACCCGGATGAAGCAGGGCCTCTGGTCCGCACTGCTCCGCCTCCCCGGCTTCAAGAAGGCCGAGGCGGAAGCCACGACGCGGGCGATGGAACTCCTGGAGTTCATCGGCCTCCAGGACAAGGCGCAGCACCTCGCCAAGAACCTCCCGTACGGAGAGCAGCGCAAGCTGGAGATCGCCCGCGCCCTCGCGAGCGACCCCGGCCTGATCCTGCTCGACGAGCCCACCGCCGGCATGAACCCGCAGGAGACGCGGGCGGCGGAGGAACTCATCTTCGCCATCCGGGACATGGGCATCGCCGTGCTCGTCATCGAGCACGACATGCGGTTCATCTTCAACCTCTGCGACCGGGTCGCCGTGCTCGTCCAGGGCCAGAAGCTGATCGAGGGCGACAGCCAGACCGTCCAGAGCGACGAGCGCGTCATCGCCGCGTACCTGGGCGAGCCCGTCGAGGCGGACACGGCCCCGGCCCCCGCCCCGGCTGCCGCTCCGGCTGTCGCTCCGGCCGCGGAGGACACCCCGGCGACCGACGAGACCCCGGACGCCGACGAGGCGGACGAGGCCCCCGAGGCCCCGGCCGATGAGGCCGAAGAGGCTGACGAGGCCCCGGCCGACAAGCCGGCCCCGGCTTCCGACGACGCCTCGGAGGACACCCCGCACGACCCTGCTTCGGGCAAGGAGAACGACGCATGACCGCACTGCTCGAAGTCGAGGACCTGCGCGTCGCCTACGGAAAGATCGAGGCCGTCAAGGGCATCTCCTTCTCCGTCGAAGCCGGTGAGGTCGTCACCCTCATCGGCACCAACGGCGCCGGCAAGACCACCACCCTGCGGACCCTCTCCGGGCTCCTCAAGCCGGTCGGCGGCCAGATCAAGTTCGAGGGCAAGTCCCTCCGCAAGATCCCCGCGCACAAGATCGTCTCGCTGGGTCTGGCCCACTCCCCCGAGGGCCGGCACATCTTCCCCCGGATGACGATCGAGGAGAACCTCCTCCTCGGCGCCTTCCTCCGCAAGGACACCGCGGGCATCGCCAAGGACGTCCAGCGCGCCTACGACCTCTTCCCCATCCTGGGCGAGCGTCGCAGGCAGGCGGCCGGCACGCTCTCCGGTGGTGAGCAGCAGATGCTCGCCATGGGCAGGGCGCTGATGTCCCAGCCGAAGCTGCTCATGCTCGACGAGCCCTCCATGGGCCTCTCGCCGATCATGATGCAGAAGATCATGGCGACGATCGCCGAGCTGAAGGCCCAGGGCACCACCATCCTGCTCGTCGAGCAGAACGCCCAGGCCGCGCTCGCCCTGGCGGACCACGGTCACGTCATGGAGATCGGCAAGGTCGTCCTGTCGGGTACGGGACAGAACTTGCTCCACGACGAGTCCGTCCGCAAGGCGTACCTCGGCGAGGACTGAGCCACCCCAGATCAGAAGGCCCGCCCCACAGCGACGTGGGGCGGGCCTTCTTCGGTACGGGGGCGGGCGGGGCTACTGCCCCTTGGCCGCCTTCTTCTCCTCGGCGTCCTCGATCACGGCCTCCGCGACCTGCTGCATCGACATACGACGGTCCATCGACGTCTTCTGGATCCAGCGGAACGCAGCCGGCTCCGTCAGCCCGTACTGGGTCTGCAGGATCGACTTGGCGCGGTCCACCAGCTTGCGGGTCTCCAGGCGGAGGGAGAGGTCGGCGACCTCCTTCTCCAGGGCGCGCAGCTCCGCGAACCGGGAGACGGCCATCTCGATGGCCGGCACCACGTCGCTCTTGCTGAACGGCTTCACCAGGTACGCCATGGCGCCGGCGTCCCGGGCCCGCTCGACGAGCTCGCGCTGCGAGAAGGCGGTGAGCATGAGGACCGGGGCGATGGACTCGCCGGCGATCTTCTCGGCGGCCGAGATGCCGTCCAGGACGGGCATCTTCACGTCGAGGATGACGAGGTCGGGCCGGTGCTCACGGGCGAGCTCGACGGCCTTGGCACCGTCACCGGCCTCGCCGACGACCGTGTAGCCCTCTTCCTCCAGCATCTCTTTGAGGTCGAGGCGGATGAGAGCCTCGTCCTCGGCGATGACGACACGGGTCGTCAGCGGCGGGACGTGCGACGTGTCGGCGGCGTCGTCGGCGGGCTGGGGCGACTCGGGGGCGGTCACTCGGGCTCCTCGTTGCGGGGCAAGTACTGCTCCCCTGAGCCTACCTAGCTCCTGTAATGTGGTGCCCCGCAGGGGCGCTATCGCCCTCGCTTTCCAAGGCCCCAGTACTCCAACTGGTCAGAGAGGCCGCTCTCAAACAGCGGACAGTGTGGGTTCGAATCCCACCTGGGGCACTTTTCCTTCGATTCGAAGGTCGACGAGCAGTCAGTGATCGTCACCCACACGCGTGAACTCCGCCGAACGGCGCACGGACCTGTCACCACACCCGGCATCGTCGGCCACATGTACGACATCGGAACGCGCCAACGGGCACTCACCCTCCTCCGGAGCGGCGCGAAGAACGCGGCAGTCGCCCGGACCCTGAACATTCCGCCCGGCACGATCGGCTCCTGGAAGTACGAGGACCGCGCGAGGCGCGGCGAGTCCCCCGGAAGGATCTACCGTCCTCTCTGCCCACGGTGTGACGGCCGCGGGCTGGACGAAGCTGCGTACGCGTACCTTCTCGGGCTCTACCTCGGGGACGGGCACATCAGTCACTCCCGCCAGCACCGGGTGCCGAGCCTGCGGATCACCCTCGACGACGCCTGGCCCGGAGTGCAGCAGGAAGCCATGACGGCCCTGCGTACGGTGTTCCCCGACAACACGGCCTCCTGGGCACGGAAGACCGGGTGCCGCGACGTCAAGGTGTACTCCAAGCACCTCGTCTGCCTCTTCCCGCAGCACGGACCCGGTAGGAAGCACGAGCGGGCCATCGCCCTCGAACCGTGGCAGCAGGAGATCGTCGACGCCTACCCGTGGCCATTCATCCGAGGGCTGATCCACTCCGACGGGTCGCGCATCGTCAACTGGACGGAGAAGACCATCGGCGGCCGAAAGAAGCGGTATGAGTATCCCCGCTACTTCTTCACCAACACCTCGGACGACATAGCACGGCTGTACACCGACACGCTGGAACGTGTCGGGGTGTCCTGGCGGAGCAGGCGCCGGGCGTCCGGGGCACAGGATGTCTCCGTGGCACGGCGTGATGACGTCGCCCTCATGGACCGCCACATCGGCCCCAAGCACTGACCCCTACGTCAGCGCCTCTCCGATGTGGTGCACCCTGACCATGTTGGTCGAGCCCGTGACCCCCGGCGGGGAGCCCGCCGTGATCACCACGATGTCGCCCGGCCGGCAGCGGCCGATCCTCAGCAGCTCCTCGTCCACCTGCGCCACCATCGCGTCCGTCGAGTCCACGTGCGGGCCCAGGAAGGTCTCCACGCCCCAGGTGAGGTTGAGCTGGGAGCGGGTGGCCGGGTCCGGGGTGAAGGCCAGGAGGGGGATCGGGGAGCGGTAGCGGGAGAGGCGCTTGACGGTGTCGCCGGACTGGGTGAAGGCGACGAGGAACTTGGCGCCGAGGAAGTCGCCCATCTCGGCGGCGGCTCGGGCCACGGCGCCGCCCTGGGTGCGGGGCTTGTTCCGGTCGGTGAGGGGCGGGAGGCCCTTGGCGAGGACGTCTTCCTCGGCCGCCTCGACGATGCGGCTCATGGTGCGGACCGTCTCGATCGGGTAGCGGCCGACGCTGGTCTCGCCGGAGAGCATGACGGCGTCGGTGCCGTCGATGACGGCGTTGGCGACGTCGCTCGCCTCGGCGCGGGTGGGGCGGGAGTTGTCGATCATCGAGTCGAGCATCTGGGTGGCGACGATGACCGGCTTGGCGTTGCGCTTGGCGAGTTTGACGGCGCGCTTCTGGACGATCGGGACCTGTTCGAGGGGCATCTCGACGCCGAGGTCGCCGCGGGCGACCATGATGCCGTCGAAGGCGGCGACGATCTCGTCGATGTTGTCGACGGCCTGCGGCTTCTCGATCTTGGCGATGACGGGCAGCCGGCGCCCCTCCTCGTCCATGATCCGGTGGACGTCGACGATGTCGCGGGCGCTGCGGACGAAGGAGAGGGCGATGACGTCGGCGCCGATGCGGAGTGCCCAGCGGAGGTCTTCGATGTCCTTCTCGGAGAGGGCGGGGACGGAGACGGCGACGCCGGGGAGGTTGAGGCCCTTGTGGTCGGAGACCATGCCGCCCTCGATGACGAGGGTGTTGACGCGGGGTCCTTCGACGGAGATGACCTCCAGGGTGACGCGGCCGTCGTCGACGAGGATGCGTTCGCCGGCGGTGACGTCGGCGGCGAGGCCGGAGTAGGTCGTGCCGCAGCCGTGGCGGTCGCCTTCCATGGGTTCGACGGTGATGGCGAACTCGTCGCCGCGTTCAAGGAGTACGGGGCCTTCGCGGAAGCGGCCGAGGCGGATCTTCGGGCCTTGAAGGTCGGCGAGGACGCCGATGCTGCGGCCGGTCTCGTCGGAGGCTTTGCGTACGCGCTGGTAGCGCTCCTCGTGCTCGCCGTAGGTGCCGTGGCTGAGGTTGAAGCGGGCCACGTCCATTCCGGCCTCGACCAACGCCTTGATCTGGTCGTATGTGTCGGTGGCGGGCCCAAGGGTGCAAACGATTTTCGCTCGGCGCATGGGTCGAGCCTAGGCCTTACCCACCAGTAGCGAGTTGGCGGGACATGACTACTCAACAACCTTTCCGTGAAAGGCTGTTGACAAGTCTTGAATCTGTGCGCGGGGGTGCTCCGATGAGCGATTTTCGCGCCCCGGCGAGCCCCGTCTCAGAGTGCGGGCGGCCGCATCGTGAAGCGCGCCACGACCTCGGCCGTCACCGTCTGCCGCTGCGGTTCGAGGTCGAGCGGGGGTGTCTCGCCGACGCCTTCGGCCGCGAAGGCGACAGGCGCCCCCGCGAAGTCCCGGGGCATCGGGATTCCGGGTCCCGCGAGCCCCGCGTCCGAGAGTTCGAGGAGTGAGGCGAGCGAGGTGCCGAGGGCTTCGGCGTAGGCGCGCGCCCGCGCGACCGCTTCCGTCACGGCGAGCCGGCGTGCCTCCGCGTACGCCGGGGAGTCGGGGCGCAGTGCCCACCACGGGCCGTCCACGCTGGTGAGTTCCAGGTCGGCGAGTCGGGTCACCAGTTCTCCGAGGACGGTGAAGTCGGTCAGTTCGGCGGTGACCCGCACGCGGCCCCGGTAGGCCTGTACGCGTTCGCCCCGGCCGCGTCGGCCGAGTTCGGGGGCGATCGAGAAGCTGCCGGTCTCCAGTGTGCCGACGGCGTCCCCCTGTGCCTTGAGCAGGTCGAGCACCTGGGCGTTGCGCCGGGTGAGGTCCGCGAGCGCCGCCGTCCGGTCGGTTCCCCGGGCCGTGACGGTCACGCCGATCCGGGCGAGTTCCGGGTCGACCTCCAGGCGCCCTTCGCCACGGACCGTCACCTGGGGCGCCTCGGGGGTGGCGTGGGCGTGTTCCTGTGTCACGGTCCTGTCTCCTCCGCGTTCGACGACTGCGTCTGCGAACACTTTCCCACTCCGTAACCCGAAAGGGCTGTTGCCCACGGGGAGGCCTGGGCCAGAATCTACGCGCGTTGTGCGCCAGTGGGCCGACGCCGAACGAACCAAGGAGAGCACATGCCGTTGAACCGCCGGACGTTCCTGGAGAGCTCCGTCGCCGTCGGGGCCGGAGCCGCCCTCACCGCCGGGGTCGCCGCTCCCGCCGAGGCACACGAGCGACGTCCCAAGCCGGCCAAGCGGCACTCCTTCACCGTAATGGGCACCACTGACCTGCACGGCAACGTCTTCAACTGGGACTACTTCACGGACAAGGAGTTCGACGACAAGGCGCACAACGACGTCGGTCTCGCGAAGATCTCCACCCTGGTCGACCAGGTCCGCGCGGCGAAGGGCCGCCGCAACACCCTCCTCATCGACGCGGGCGACACCATCCAGGGCACCCAGCTGTCCTACTACTACGCCAAGGTCGACCCGATCACGAAGGCCGGCGGCCCGGTCCACCCGATGGCCCAGGCCATGAACGCCATCGGGTACGACGCCGCCGCGCTCGGCAACCACGAGTTCAACTACGGCATCCCGGTGCTGCGGAAGTTCGAGGAGCAGTGCGACTTCCCGCTGCTCGGCGCCAACGCGCTCGACGCGAAGACGCTGCGCCCGGCCTTCCCGCCGTACAGCATGCACCGGATGCGTACCCCGCACGGCAGGGACGTCAAGGTCGCGATACTGGGCCTGACCAACCCGGGCATCGCCATCTGGGACAAGGCGAACGTCAGCGGGAAGATGGTCTTTCCCGGTCTTGAGGAGCAGGCGGCGAAGTGGGTGCCGAAGCTGCGCTCGATGGGCGCGGACGTGGTGGTCGTCTCGGCGCACTCCGGTTCGAGCGGCACGTCCTCGTACGGTGACCAGCTCCCCCACATCGAGAACGCGGCCGGGCTCGTCGCCGAGCAGGTGCCGGGCATCGACGCGATCCTCGTGGGTCACGCGCACACCGAGATCCCGGAGTACCGGGTGAAGAACAAGGAGACGGGCAAGGACGTCGTCCTCTCCGAGCCGCTGAAGTGGGGCCAGCGGCTGACCCTCTTCGACTTCGACCTGGTGTGGGAGAAGGGCCGCTGGGTCGTCGAGAAGGTCGGCGCGCAGGTCCTCAACTCGAACACGGTGGCGGAGGACCCGGAGATCACGGGGCTGCTCGCGGACGAGCACACCAAGGTCGTCGTGTACGTCAACCAGGTCATCGGCACCTCGACCGTCGCGATGACCACGGCCGACGCGCCGTGGAAGGACGAGCCGATCATCGACCTGATCAACGTCGTCCAGGCGGAGACGGTGAAGGCGGCGCTCGCGGGTGGCGCGTACGCGGGCCTGCCGGTGCTCTCGCAGGCCTCCTGCTTCTCCCGGACGGCCCGGATCCCGGCCGGCCGGATCACCATCAAGGACGCGGCGGGGCTCTACCCCTTCGAGAACACCATGGAGGCCCGCCTGATGACGGGCGCCCAGCTGAAGGAGTACCTGGAGTACTCGGCGCGGTACTACGTCCAGACGCCGGCGGGCGCGCCGGTGGACACCGCGAAGCTGACCAACGCGGACGGCATCCCGGACTACAACTACGACGCCGTGTCGGGTCTGACGTACGAGATCGACATCGCGAAGGCGGCCGGGTCGCGGATCGTGAACCTGTCCTTCGAGGGGAAGCCGCTGGACCCGGCGGCGAAGTTCGTCCTCGCGGTGAACAACTACCGGGCGAGCGGTGGCGGGGCGTTCCCGCACATCGCGAACGCCCCGCAGCTGTGGGCGAACTCGGACGAGATCCGCAACACGATCATCCAGTGGGTGACGGCGAAGGGGACGGTGGACCCGGGGCAGTTCGCGTCGGTGGACTGGAAGCTGACCCGGGGCGGTGTGCCGGTGTTCTAGCTTCTACTGCTGCACGAGGGGCGTCAGCTTCCGGTCCTGGGCCGGGATGCTCGGCGCCTCTCGTGTCTCCAGGCCGAAGCTGGTGAAGGCCGTGCGGCGGGGCAGCGGGTACGGCTCCTTGCCGGTGATCGAGTTGAGGATGGTCGCGCTGCGCCAGGCGGCGAGGCCCAGGTCGGGGGCGCCGACGCCGTGGGTGTGCTTCTCGGCGTTCTGGACGTGGACGGCGCCGGTGACGGACGGGGCGAGGACCAGGCGGTACCGCTCGTCGATCCGGGCGCGGCCGGCGGAGTCGTGGCGGAGGTACGGGTCGAGGCCGGCGAGCATCCGGTCGACCGGGCGTTCGCGGTAGCCGGTGGCGAGGACGACGGCGTCGGTGGTGAGCCGGGAGCGGGTGCCCTGCTGGAGGTGTTCCAGGTGCAGTTCGACCTGGGTGGTGGCGACGCGGCCGGCGGTGCGGACGCGGACGCCGGGGGTGAGGACGGCGTCGGGCCAGCCGCCGTGCAGGGTGCGGCGGTAGAGCTCGTCGTGGATGGCGGCGATGGTGTCGGCGTCGATGCCCTTGTGGAGCTGCCACTGGCGGGGGACGAGGTCGCCGCGTACCGGCTCGGGGAGGGCGTGGAAGTAGCGGGTGTAGTCGGGGGTGAAGTGTTCGAGGCCCAGCTTGGAGTACTCCATGGGGGCGAAGGCCTCGGTGCGGGCCAGCCAGTGGATCTTCTCGGCTCCGGCGGGGCGGGCTCTGAGCAGGTCGAGGAAGACCTCGGCGCCGGACTGGCCGGAGCCGATGACGGTGACGTGTCCGGCGGCGAGCAGTGTCTCGCGGTGGGCGAGGTAGTCGGCCGAGTGGAAGACGGGGACGCCGGGGGCGTCGGCGAGCGGCTTGAGCGGCTCGGGGACGTAGGGCTCGGTGCCGACGCCGAGGACGACGTTACGGGTGTACGCGCGGCCCAGGGCCTCGGCCTCGCCGTCCGGGTCGAGCTGGGTGAAGTCGACCTCGAAGAGGCGCCGTTCGGGGTTCCAGCGGACGGAGTCGACCTGGTGGCCGAAGTGCAGTCCGGGGAGCCGCTCGCTGACCCAGCGGCAGTAGGCGTCGTACTCGGCGCGCTGGATGTGGAACTTCTCGGCGAAGTAGAAGGGGAAGAGGCGCTCGCGGCTCTTCAGGTAGTTGAGGAAGGTCCACGGGCTGGCGGGGTCGGCGAGGGTGACCAGGTCGGCGAGGAAGGGGACCTGGAGGGTGGCGCCGTCGAGGAGGAGGCCGGGGTGCCAGTGGAAGGCGGGCCGCTGCTCGTAGAAGGTGGCGGCGATGCCGCCGGGGACGCCCTGGGCGAGGGCGGCGAGGGAGAGGTTGAAGGGGCCGATGCCGACGCCCACCAGGTCGTGGGGCCGGTCGAGGTCGTCCTTGGGAGTGCTGCCGGTCATCGGTGCGTGCTGCCTTCCACGAGGGTGAGGATCTGTGCCAGGTCCGCGGGGGTGGTGTGGGGGTTGAGCAGGGTGGCCTTGAGCCAGAGGCGGCCGTCGGCCCGGGCGCGGCCGAGGACGGCGCGGCCCTCGGTGAGGAGGGTGCGGCGGATGTCGGCGACGGCCCGGTCGTCGGCGCCGCTGGGGCGGAAGAGGACGGTGGTGAGGGTGGGGCGGGCGCGGAGGTCGAGTCCCGGTGTCTTCTCGACCAGGTCGGCGAGGTCCTGGGCGAGGTCCATGCAGGTGTCGACGAGCGCTCCGAGGCCGGTGCGGCCGAGGGCGCGGAGGGTGACGGCCGTCTTGAGGACGTCGGGGCGGCGGGTGGTGCGCAGGGAGCGGCCGAGGAGGTCGGGGAGGCCGGCCTCGGTGTCGTCGTCCGCGTTGAGGTAGTCGGCGGTGTGGCGGAGGGCGGCGAGGTCGGCGGTGTCGCGTACGGCGAGGAGTCCTGCGGCGGCGGGCTGCCAGCCGAGTTTGTGCAGGTCGACGGTGACGGTACGGGCGCGGTCGAGGCCGTCGAGGAGGGGGCGGTGGGTGCGGCTGAGGAGGACGGGGCCGCCGTAGGCGGCGTCGACGTGGAGTTCGGCGGGGCCGTGGGCGGCGCAGGTGTCGGCGAGTGCCGGGAGTGGGTCGATCAGGCCCTCGTCGGTGGTGCCGGCGGTGGCGGCGACGAGGACGGGGCCGTGCGTGTGGGCCAGGGTCTCGGCGAGGGCGGCGGGGTCGATGGTGCCGTTCGGGGTGGGGACGGTGATCGGCTCGGGGAGGCCGAGGAGCCAGGCGGCGCGGTGGAAGGAGTGGTGGGCGTTCGCGCCGACGACGGTACGGAGGGCCTGGCCGTGGCGTTCTCGCGCGAGGAGCAGGGCGAGCTGGTTGGACTCGGTGCCGCCGGTGGTGACGAGGGCGTCGGGGGTCGCCGCGCCGGGGAAGACCTCGGCGGCGAGGGCAACCGTCACCTCCGCTTCGAGGGCGGAGGCGGCGGGTGCCTGGTCCCAGGAGTCCATGGAGGGGTTGAGCGCGGAGGCGGCGAGGTCGGCGGCGGCGGCGAGCGCGAGGGGCGGGGTGTGGAGGTGGGCGGCGCAGAGGGGGTGGGCGGGGTCGGCGGCGCCTTCCGCGAGGACGCGGACCAGGGTGCGGAGGGCCTCGTCGGGACCGGTGCCGCGCTCCGGCAGGACGTCGCCGAGTGCCTCGCGGACGTGGCGCGTCACGGCTTCCGGGCCGCCGGCGGGGAGGGGGCCGCCCCTGGCCCGGGCTCCTTCGCGGAGGGCGTCGAGGGCGGTGCCGAGGTAGCGGCTGAGGGGGGTGGGGTCGGCGGCGAGGGGTGGGGGTGCGGCACGCATGGACGACAGGGTGCCGGGGTTTTTGGCGGTGTGTCCGGGGAGTTGGGGGTTGTGACCCGAACGGGGGACGGGGCGTGGCGGCCGTGCGGGCATTCGTCCCGCGAGCCCACCCACCGCGGTGCGGGCAACCACCCGCACCCCGTGCGGCGACCGCCCGCACCCGCCCCCACGCCGTGCGAGCAACCGCCCGTACCGTCCCCACCCCCGTGCGGGCAACCGCCCGTACCGCCCCCACCCCCCGTGTGGGCAATCGTCCCGCAGGGCGGGACGGGTGGGCACACGGGACGGCGCCCTATGCGGCGCCCCGCCCTCTTGTGCCTGGACCCGCACCAAGCAGTGCGGCGCACACCCGGTGCGGGTACAGGCGCGGAAGCCTAGGCCCGGCAAGGGGCACCGTTCCGTTGTGCCCACCCGTTCCGCCCCAGCGGAACAGTTGCCCACAACGAGGGCGGCGGGGGGGAGCGCGCCGTCCGTTGCGCCCGCGGCGAGGTGCGGGCGGGCGGGCACCGCCCCCAGCGGAACGAATGCCCACAACGGGGTGGAGGGTGGGCGTCGGTCCGGCGGGACGGGTGCCCGCGACGCGGGGGCCGGCGGGGCGGGTGCCCGCGATGTGGGTGGGTGTCGGTTCGGCGGACGGGTCAGGTGTTGCGGGTCTTCAGGACTCGGCGGAGGTCGTCCAGTTGGTCTGCCAGTTTGCGGTGGAGCGCCGGGATCATCGTGTCGTCGTCCAGGTGGGCCTCGCCCCGGGCCAGGGACTCCGGGTCGATCGCGTACGCCGGGAACGCGTAGCGGCCCGCCGCCTCGGCCATCGCGGGGCCCCGGCGGGCGCCAAGGGCGATCGCGTCGGTGTAGAAGCGGGGCACGTACTCCCTTACCAGATCGGCCTGTTCGGGCTGCCAGAACCCCTGCGCGGTGGCGGTGAACAGGTAGTTGGAGAGGTCGTCGGAGTCGAAGAGCGCCGACCACGCCGCCGCCTTCGCCTCCGTCGACGGCAGGGACGCCCGGCAGCGCGCCGCGCCCTCCTGGCCGGTCGCGCTCGGGTCCCGTTCCAGTTCGGCGGCGATCGTGGGCTCGTCGGTGGCGCCGAGGACGGCGAGGCGGGCCAGGATGCGCCAGCGCAGCTCGGGGTCGAGCTCCGGGCCGCCGTAAACGGTGCCCTCGTCGAGCCAGGAGGCGATCTTGGCAGGGGTCGCGGCGCTGTCGACGTACGCGCGGACGGCGGTGAGGCGGAGACCGGGCGCCTCACCGTCCTCGGTGCGGCGCAGCAGCGCGCGGGCGATCTCGCTGATCGTGGCGAGGGCGGCCGGGCGCTCGTCCTCGCTGACGTAACGATCGGCGATCTCGCTGCGGGCGAAGCCGAGGACGCCTTGGACGATGGCGAGTTCGGTCTCCCAGGGGAGGTGTGCGTCGGCGGCCGCCAGGTAGGTCTCCGGTTCCAGCTCCCCGTCGCGGACCATGTCGCGCAGGCTGTTCCAGACGACGGCGCGGGTGACCGGGTCCGGGATGGAGGAGAGCGCCCACAGGACCGTGTACTCGGAGGTCTCGTCGAAGCGCAGCTTGGCGTAGGTGAGGTCACCTTCGTTGAGGACGACCAGGGCGGGCCGCGGTCCGGGCAGGTCGAGCGGTGCTGCCTGCGGGACGTCGATCTGGCGGCGCTCGCGCAGGACCGGGGCGTCGAGGGCGTCCCGGTCGTACACGCCGACCTCGATCCGGTGCGGGCGGCTGCCCTCGTGGTCGACGGTGAGCTGCCAGCGGCTGCCCTCCCCCTCGAGGCGGGGTTTCAGGGTGTCGACGCCCGTCGTCCGCAGCCACTGTTCCGCCCAGCCGTGGACGTCGCGGTCGGTGGCGGCGGCCAGGTTGTCGATGAAGTCGGCGAGGGTGGCGTTGCCGAACCGGTGCCGCTTGAAGTGGATGTTGATGCCGGCGAGGAAGTCCTTCTCGCCGAGCCAGGTGACGAGCTGGCGGAGGGCGGAGGCGCCCTTGGCGTACGAGATGCCGTCGAAGTTGAGGAGTGCGGAGGCGGTGTCGGGGACGGCCTCCGGGTCGGGGGCGACGGGGTGCGTGGAGGGCCGCTGGTCGGCCTCGTACCCCCAGGCCTTCCTGGCGATGCCGAAGTCGACCCAGGTGTCGGGGAAGAGGTCGCCGCAGGCCTCGTTGACGGTCTGGTAGCCCATGTACTCGGCGAAGGACTCGTTCAGCCAGATGTCGTCCCACCAGCGGAGGGTGACGAGGTCGCCGAACCACATGTGGGCCATCTCGTGGGCGATGACCATGGCGCGGGTCTGGCGTTCGGTGACGGTGACGGCGGAGCGGAAGACGAACTCGTCGCGGAAGGTGACGAGGCCCGGGTTCTCCATGGCGCCCGCGTTGAACTCGGGGACGAAGGCCTGGTCGTAGGAGTCGAAGGGGTACGGCTCCTCGAACTTCTCGTGGTACCGGTCGTAGCAGGCCTTGGTGACGGCGAGGATCTCGTCGGCGTCGGCGTCGAGGTGGGGGGCGAGGGAGCGGCGGCAGTGGATGCCGAAGGGCAGCCCGGCGTGCTCGGTGCGGACGGAGTGCCAGGGTCCGGCGGCGACGCAGACGAAGTAGGTGGAGAGCAGCGGGGTGGGGGCGGCCTTCCAGCTGCCGTCGGGCTGCTGCTCGGTGATGCTGTTGGAGAGGACGGTCCAGCCGTCGGGGGCGGTGACGGTCAGCTCGAAGACGGCCTTCAGGTCGGGCTGGTCGAAGGCGGCGAAGACGCGCTGGACGTCCTCCATGAAGAGCTGGGTGTAGACGTACGACTCGCCGTCGGTGGGGTCCGTGAACCGGTGCATGCCCTCACCGGTGCGGGAGTAGCGCATGGTGGTGGTGACGCGCAGCTCGTGCTCGCCCTTGGTGAGGCTCAGCGGAAGCCTGTTGCCGGTGAGGGAGGCCGGGTCGAGGGCCTCTCCGTCGAGGGTGGCGGAGTGCAGGGTGACGGGCTTGAGCTCGACGAAGGTGTCCCCGGTGGCGCGGGCGGTGAACCGGATGGTGCTGGTGGTCTCGAAGGTCTCTGCGCCGGTGGTGAGGTCGATGTCCACCAGGTAGCGGTGGACGTCGAGCAGCTGGGCACGGGTCTGCGCTTCGTCGCGCGTCAGTACGGACATGCGCCCTATGCTGCCCGATGCTCTTCTGCGGCGGTATGGGGGTGCGGAAACCGGCGATCGCCTCTTTCCGCAGCTCGTGGCTATGCCACCCCGGTGCCGTTCAGGTGGGCGAAGGCCGCGGTGATACGGGGGCGGTCGTAGCCGTCGGGTCCCGCGGCGCCGCTGGAGAGCAGGGTGTGGAGCAGGATCCGGGCCTTGGCGGGGTCGAGGGGGCCGGCCGGGATCAGTCCGTGGTGCAGCAGGTCGTACTCGGAGCCGGGGCTGCGGTACGTGTCGGCGAGGGTCGTGCCGCCGCCCGTACGGGAGGCCAGGACGACCGGGATGCGGCGGGCGAGTTCGGCGAGCGGGTCGACGAGCCACGCGGGCGCGTGTCCGGCGCCGAAGGCGGCGACGACGAGGCCCTGGAAGCGGTGGTCGACGGCGTCGAGGAGTTCGCCGCGGTCGCCGAGGGAGAGGGTCACGAGCGCCACCCGGACGTCGGGGTCGAGCTTCAGCGGGCAGAGCCCGGCGGGGACAACGGGGCGGAGCAGGATGCGGGGCTCGCCCTCGACGACGCTGCCGATCGGCCCCGCGCCGGGTGAGGCGAAGGTGGCGACGGAGGTGGTGTGGGTCTTGCGGGCGAGGCGGGCGGTGTGGATCTCGTCGGCGGCGACGACGAGGACGCCGAGGTTCCGGCAGGCCGGGGAGGCGGCGACGGCGAGTGCGGCGGCGAGGTTGGCGGGGCCGTCGGCGCCCGGCAGGTCGGGGCGGCGCATGGCGCCGGTGACGGCGATCGGCTGCTCGGTGGTGCAGAGCAGGTCGAGGAGGAAGGCGGTCTCCTCCAGGGTGTCGGTGCCCTGGACGACGACCACGCCGGAGCCGGCGGCGACGGTGGCGCGGACCTCGGCGGCGAGGGCGGCGAGGTCCGCGTGGGTGAGGGTGGAGCTGGGGATGCGGCGGAAGTCGTTCAGGACGACGTCATGGTCTCCGCCGAGCTCGGCGAGGACCTCCTGGCCGCTCATGCGGGCCGCTTCACCGCCTCGCGCGGAGATGGTCCCGCCGAGGGTGAAGACCGTGACGCGGGCCATCAGCGTGCTCCGTCCGCAATCGTCTCGTGGTGGCGGATGACCTCGGCGATGATGAAGTTCAGGAGTTTCTCCGCGAAGGCCGGGTCCAGTTTCGCGCTCTCGGCGAGTTCCCGCAGCCGGGCGATCTGGCGTGACTCGCGGGCGGGGTCGGCGGGCGGCAGCTGGTGCCGGGCTTTGAGGACGCCGACCTGCTGGGTGCACTTGAAGCGCTCGGCGAGCATGTGCACGACCGCCGCGTCGATGTTGTCGATGCTTTCGCGCAGCCGGGTCAGTTCGGCCCGTACGGACTCGTCGATGGCGTGGGGATCGGTGGGGTCACTCATGATCTGCGAGCTTAGACGGATCTGGGGAGGATCGTGGGCGGGTGTTCGGGATCCGGAACGCGGTCGCTCCAGCCGCCGTGCACGGCCCGCCCCTGCTGCTCGCGGAAGCGGATGGGGGCGGTGCCGACCCTGCGGGTGAAGAGCCGGGAGAAGTAGGCGGGATCGTCGTAGCCGACGCGGCGGGCGACGGCGGCGACCGGCAGTTCGGTGGCGGCGAGGAGTTCCTTGGCGCGGCCGAGGCGGACGGTGAGCAGGTAGTCCTTGGGGCTGCAGCCGGCGGCGCGGCGGACGGCGGTGCGCAGCTCGGCGGCGGTCATGCCGTGCCGGGCGGCGTGGTCGGCGACGGTGAGGGGCTGGAAGGCGTCGCGGGCGAGGGCGGCGAGGACGGGGTCGCCGTCGGCGTTGGTGTCGGCGCGGGCGCGGCGCAGCGCGACGAGGAGTTCGTGGACGGCGGCGCCGGTCTCGACCTCCAGGAGGGGGTTGCCGGGGCGGGCGGCGCGGGCGATCCGGCTGATGGCGGAGCGGGCGGGGGCGGCGTCGGAGAGGGGGACGACGGGCCGGTCGGGTTCGATGTAGCCGAGTTCGGTGTACGTGGTGGTGGCGGGCCCCGCGAAGTCGACGAACGCCTCGTCCCAGCCGGTGCCGGGGTCGGCGCCGTAGTGGTGGGGGACGCCGGGGGTCAGCCAGAGCACGGCGGGGGCGGTGACGGTGCCGCGGCGGCCGTCGGCTGCCCGGTACCAGCCGCTGCCGGCGGAGACGACGACGGCGACGTGGTGGTCGAGGGTGCGGGGGCCGACGGTGGGCAGGGTGCCGTGCTGGAGTCCGACGCCGAGGCAGACGAGGCCGAGGCGGTGGTGGACGGGGCTGGGCGTGAAGTAGCGCATCCAGGTGTGGTACATGCGGTGAGCCCCTCCGTGCTGTGCTGTTGCCGAGCCGTGCTGAGCCCTGTCGTGCTGAGCCGTGCCGTGCCGTCCGGGCCGTAACGTCCAAACTGCGACGATCTTTGTCCATGGACCGCTCCGCCGCCAGGGGGTGAGGGTGAGGCCATGAGCACGTTCGCTGTGGGTGACGAGGACTTTCTGCTCGACGGGCGGCCGGTGCGGCTGTTGTCGGGGGCGCTGCACTACTTCCGGGTGCACGAGGAGCAGTGGGAGCACCGGCTCGGGATGCTGCGGGCGATGGGCCTCGACTCTGTGGAGACGTACGTCCCCTGGAACCTGTACGCGCCGGAGCCGGGCCGGTACGGGGACGTGGAGGCGCTCGGCCGGTTCCTGGACGCGGTGGAGCGGGCCGGGATGTGGGCGATCGTGCGCCCGGGGCCGTACATCTGCGCCGAGTGGGAGAACGGCGGTCTGCCGCACTGGCTGACCGGTCCGCTCGGGCGGCGGGTGCGGACCCTCGACCCGGCGTTCCTGGCGCCGGTGGAGGCCTGGTTCCGGCGGCTGCTGCCGCAGGTGGTGGAGCGGCAGGTCGACCGGGGCGGGCCGGTGATCCTGGTCCAGGTGGAGAACGAGTACGGGAGTTACGGCAGCGACCGGGGCTATCTGGAGTGGCTGGCGGAGCTGTTGCGCGGCTGCGGGGTGAGTGTGCCGCTGTTCACCTCGGACGGTCCTGAGGACCACATGCTGACGGGTGGTTCGGTGCCGGGGGTGCTCGCGACGGCGAACTTCGGCTCGGGGGCGCGGGAGGGGTTCGCGACGCTGCGGCGCCATCAGCCGTCGGGGCCGCTGATGTGCATGGAGTTCTGGTGCGGCTGGTTCGACCACTGGGGCACGGAGCACGCGGTGCGGGGCGCGGGGGACGCGGCGGAGGCGCTGCGGGAGATCCTGGAGTGCGGGGCCTCGGTGAATGTGTACATGGCGCACGGGGGCACGAACTTCGCCGGCTGGGCGGGGGCGAACCGGGCCGGTGAGCTGCACGACGGGCCGTTGCGGGCGACGGTGACCTCGTACGACTACGACGCGCCGGTGGACGAGGCGGGGCGGCCGACGGAGAAGTTCTGGCGTTTCCGCGAGGTGCTCGCGGAGTACGCGGAGGGGCCGTTGCCGGAGCTGCCGGATCCGCCGGCACGCCTTGCGGTGCCGGTGCGGGGCGGGTTCGACGGCTGGGCGGCGCTCGACGTGGTCCTGGAGGTGCTCGGCGACGAGGAGACGGTGGCGCCGGTGCCGCCGACCTTCGAGGAGCTGGGCGTGGACCGGGGCCTTGTCCGCTATCGGGTGGCGGTGCCGGGGCCGCGGCAGCCGTACCCGCTGGGGGTGACGGGGCTGCGGGACCGGGCGGTGGTGTACGTCGGCGGGGCCCTGGCGGGGGTGCTCGACACGGCGGACGGGGAGGACGTGGCGCTGGCGGAGCCGGTGGCGGGTCCCGCGGTCGTGGACCTGTGGGTGGAGTCGCTGGGCCGGGTCAACTACGGGCCGCGGCAGGCGGAGCCGAAGGGGATCACGGGGGGCGTACGGCACGAGCGGCAGTATCTGCACGGGTTCCGGGCGCGGGGGCTGCGGCTGGACGCCTTCGAGGCGGCGGCGGTGGAGAAGGTTCCGTTCGCGTCCTCGGCGGACGGGGCCGAGCCCGGCGGGCCGGGCCTTCACCGGGGGACGCTGGAGGTCGCGGGCGCGGGGGACGCGTGGCTGCGGCTGCCGGGCGGGACCCGGGGCTTCGTGTGGGTGAACGGTTTCTGCCTGGGCCGGTACTGGGCGGCGGCCGGCCCGCAGGACGCCCTGTTCGTACCGGGCCCGGTGCTGCGGGAGGGCGCGAACGAGGTGTGGGTGCTTGAGCTGGAGGGCGGGGCGGGCGTCGGGGTCGAACTCGACGTCCTGTGAGCTCGCACGAAGAACAAGAGCGCGCATGAGGGTGCCCCGGAGCCGAGGCCGCTCCGGGGCACCCGTTCACGTGTCGCCGTTACAGCGTGGCCGCGGCCGACTTGATGGCGGCGGCGAAGGTCGAGACCTCCGTGTAGACGCCGGGGTAGCCGGCCCGCGCGCAGCCCTCGCCCCAGCTGACGATGCCGACCTGGATCCAGGCTCCGGCGTTGTCCTTGCGGAACATCGGGCCGCCGGAGTCACCCTGGCAGGTGTCGACGCCGCCCTGGGTGTAGCCGGCGCAGATCTCCTCGGCGGGGACGAGGTCGTTGCCGTACGAGGCCTGGCAGGAGGCGTCGGAGACGAACGGGACGTTCGCCTTCAGCAGGTAGCGCTGCTGCGACCCGCCCTCACGGGCGGCGCCCCAGCCGGCCACCGTGAAGGTGCCGCTGTTGTACGCGGTGGTCTCGGCGATCTTCAGGTTGGGCAGGGAGGTGATGGGGCTGGCGAGCTTGATCAGCGCCCAGTCCTTGCCCTTGCCGTTGTAGCCCGGGGCCTGGAGGACCTTGGTGGACCTGACCTTGATGGCGCTGCTGCTCTGGAGGTCCACGACACCCGCGGTGGCGGTGATGCTGGTGTTGTTGCCGGAGCCGCTCACGCAGTGGGCCGCGGTGAGCACGATCTGCGGGGTGATCAGCGAGCCGCCGCAGCCCATGGAGAGCCTGACCATCCAGGGGAACTCGCCCTGGGCCGCGCGGACGCCGCCGACGACGGGGGCGGGGGCGGCGGAGGCGGTGCTGGTGGGCTGGAGGCTGACGGCCGCCAGGACGACGGCGCCGGCCGCGGCGAGCTTCTGCAGCGCGCGGACCATTCTCTTCTGCTTCACGTGTCTGCCTTCTTTCATGGGGGGTTGAGCCCGACGGGCGATGACATGCGCCCGTCAAGTCATGTCCGGATTATGGACAGGCTTCAACTGCCGCCACAAGAAAGCCTTTTCGGCCAGATCCAGTGGCGGGACCGTACAGTGGAAGGGAGGGGGGAATCCGGCATGCCGAACCGTCGGGAGGGCGACCGCGTCGCCCACGGCTTTCCGCACCGCGCCACGATCGGGGCCGCGCTCACGGCGCTCTACCGACGCCTCTCGGCGGACGGCGTGCACCGCTATCCGGCGAGCGTGCCCGCCGCCGACGTGGCCCTCGGCAGCGTCGAGGACCTTCATCTCGGCACCCAGCGGGTGGCCCGCGCGCTCGTCCGGCACCTGCGGCTGCCCGAAGCGCGGATGGTGGTGAGTTTCCGGCCGATGGAACACGCGGCCTCCGTCGAACTCGCCGCGGGGCCCGAGTACTTCGTGGAACTCAACGACCGTTTTCGGACCCGTCGCCGGGACATCGGCGCCGCACTCGCCCACGAGATCACCCATGTTCTGTTGCACCGGCTCGGACTCGGCTTCCCCGATACCGAGGAGAACGAGATCCTCACCGACGTCGTCACCGCCTATCTGGGTGCGGGTTGGCTGCTGCTCGACGCCTACCGGCAGGACGGCGTGGAGAGCCAGAAGCTGGGCTATCTGACCCCGGAGGAGTTCGGCTACGTCCTCGCCAAGCGGGCCGGGGTGTTCGGCGAGGACCCGTCACCGTGGTTCACCAGCGACGTGGCGTACGAGGCGTGGGTACGGGGCCGGGCCGAGGCGGACCGGGAGCGGACGCCGCCGCCGCTGGCCGGGGCGGGCTGGGCCGAGCGCCGGCGGTACGGCTGGGAGCGGCGCCGGGGCCGGGCGGCCCCGGGAGCCCCGTACGCCTTCGAGGGCGGAGCGCCGGCGACCGGCGTCTCCTTCCTCTGCCCGGTCTGCCGCCAGCGCCTGAGGGTCCCGGCGGGACGGGCGCTGCGGGCCAGGTGCGGGGTGTGTCGCACGGTCCTGGAGTGCGTGAACTAGGACGAGGTCCCGGCCAGGCTCTTGTGGAAGTGGACGTCCTCGGCACCGCCCGGGATGCCGAGGACCCGGCCCGTCTCCACGTATCCGTGCCGCCGGTAGAAGTCCGGGGCCTGGAAGGTGAAGGACGAGACGGTCGCCCGGTCGCAGCCGCGCCGCCGGGCCTCGTCCTCGGCCGCGCGCAGGAGCCGGCTCCCCCAGCCGTCCTTCCGGCTCTCCTCACGGACCCACAGCAGGTCGATGCCGAAGAGCCCGCTCCAGGTCCAGCCGGTGAGCCCGCCGATGAGATCGCCGTTCTCGTCGACGGCCTTCACCGACAGCTCGCCCTGGTCCTCGGGGGTGGTGCCGGTCGCGGCGAAGTTGAACGCGTCGAGTCCCTGCTCCAGGAGCTTCGCGAGTGCGGGGTCCCCGTGGCCGACACTCAGCGCCGAATCGTCGTGATCATGCGTCATGCGGCCCGATTCTGACACGGGTGCACGAGCGGACGAAGGAAGGGCGCCCGCTCCGGACACGGCGGGGAATCGGATTTGCGCCGGACCCGGACGGCGGGTCAGGGTCGGCGCATGAGCATGCTGTTCGACGCCATCCGGGACGGGGACGAGGACGGGGCCGTACGAGCCCTGCGGGACGGGGCCGGCCCCGAGTCCCGGGAGGACGGGGAGACAGCCCTGTACCGCGCGGCCGTCGGCGACGAGGCCGGAATCGTCAGGGTGCTGCTGGCCGCCGGGGCGGACCCGGGCCGGGGCAGCGGCGAGGACGGCGGCGATCTGCCGCTCTGCGGGGCGGCCGTCGGCGGGCACAGCGAGGTGGCGCGGGCGCTCCTCGCGGCGGGCGCCGCGGCGGACCAGGAGGAGGCGTACGGCTTCACGGCCCTCGCGTGGGCGCTGCGGCTCGGCCACGCCGACACGGCCCGGGTGCTCCTGGAGTACGGGGCCGACCCCGACCGGCGGGGACCCGACGGGATCCTGCCGCTCGTGGCCGCCGCCCGACGCGGCTCCACCGGCTGCGTCCGGGCACTCCTCGACCACGGGGCGGGGGCGCGGGAGGCGGCGCTGCGGGAGGCGCGGCGGTGGATCGGCGTCGACATCGCGGCCGAGCTGCGGCGTGGGCTCGTCGCGGGGAACGAGGGCGGGCAGACGTACGAGGCCGTGGTCCGCCGGGTCCGGGAGGACGGCGGGGTGACGGTCGTCGTGGACCTGCTGCGGGAGGACGGCGCCCCCGGGCGCGGCGACGACCGGCAGACGGGGCACGCGGCCATCGCCACGCTCCTGGAGGCGGCGCTCGGTCTGCGGACCTCGCACGAGGAGCTGGCGGCGCGGGCTCTGCGCTGTGGCGATCCGGAGCTCGACGACTGGACGACGGCGGTGGCCGAACTGGCCGGCCGGGCCGACGAGGAGACCTTCGTGGCGGCGGCCGCGTGGTGCGCCTACCGCGACCCGATGCGGCAGGCCCTGGGCGCGCGGGTGCTCGGTGCGCTGCCCGGTTTCGCGCCGAGCGCGGTCCCGGTGCTGCGGCGGCTCGCGGCGGAGGGGGCGACCCGGGCGCGGGAGCCGGTCCTTTCGGTGGTGTCGGCGCTCGGGGAGTGCGCGGACCCGGCCGCGGTGCCCGAACTCCTCGCGGCGGCCGGGCATCCCGACGCGGCGGTACGGCGAGCGGTGGCCGGCGCTCTCGCCGGGATCGTGCCGGCCGGGCACGTGGAGGCGCTCGGGGTGCTGCTCGCGCTGAGCGGGGACGGGGACGCGCGGGTCCGGGACTGGGCGACGCTCGCGCTCGCGGAGCTGCCCGACGACACCCCGCTCGTACGGGAGGGCCTCGCGGAGCGGCTCGGCGACCCCGATCCGGAGACGGCGGCGGAGGCGGCGCGGGGGCTCGCGATCCGTCAGGACCCGCGCGCCGTGGACGCGCTGGCGTCGGCCCTCGCGGACGGCGACCCGGAGGGCGCGGCGCGGGAGACGGCTCTCGCCGCCCTGGAGTACGTCCACGACCCCCGGGTCAGGACCCGCCTGGAGTGGACGTCCCCGCGCCGCGCCTGACGGGCCGGGGTCGGATCGGCAGCTGTGGTCGATCAGGTCGAACGACGCGTAGTGGTCGGCGGTGTAGAAGTCCTCCGCCGCGTCCCCGGTCACGATCCGGCGGGCGCCACAGGTGGAGACACCCGGGGTCTTGACCGTGTACTCGTGGTAATAGCCGGAGCCCCGCCCGGGACCGGAAGTCCCACCCGCCCCCGGGCGCGCCGCCGGAGCCCTCCCCCGGGCCCCGGCGGTCACGCTTCCCGTACGGGAGCTTCTTCCGTTCCTACGGGTACTACGAGTCGGTCGACCTCGGTCGGGAGCTCCGGGTGCTGCCGGCGCTCCGTGCGCGGCCGGTGCCCGACGCCTGGCGGCCGGCGCGACCCGCGCCGGCACCGGCGGAGGTACCGCGCCCGCCGCCCGCGCCGGAGCCGGAGCCCCGGACCGAGCCGGTGCCGCGCCCCGAACCACCGGTGGAACCCGCGGCGCGGGCCGAGGCCGTGCCCGTGGCTCCGGAACGCCCCGAGCCCGAGCCCGTACCGGTCGCCCCGCCCGCGGGGGCCGGACGGCGGCGCCGACGGTTGCCGCCGCTGCCGCTGCCGGAGGCCGTCGCCTTGCGCGGCGGGGTCGGCTGCGGGGTCTCGATGACGATCGGGACGCCCGAGGGCTCCCGCGCGCCGGTCAGGTCGACCAGCTGCTCGTCGCTGGACTTGATCTGGGCCGTACGGGGGCTGATGCCCGCGTTCGTCATGAGGCGGCCCATGTCGCGCTTCTGCTCCGGCAGGACCAGGGTGAAGACGCTGCCGGACTCACCGGCGCGGGCGGTCCGGCCGCCGCGGTGCAGGTAGTCCTTGTGGTCGATGGGCGGGTCGACGTTGACGACCATGTCGAGGTCGTCGACGTGGATGCCGCGCGCCGCCACGTTGGTCGCGACGAGGGCGGTCACCTGGCCGGTCTTGAACTGGTCCAGGGTCCGGTTCCGCTGCGGCTGCGAACGGCCGCCGTGCAGGCCGGAGGCCCGTACGCCGTTGGCGAGGAGCCGCTTGACCAGCCGGTCCACGGACCGCTTGGTGTCCATGAAGAGGATGGTCCGGCCGTCGCGGGCCGCGATCCGCAGCGTGACGGCCTTCTTGTCGGTCTCGTCGGCCACGTACAGGACGTGGTGTTCCATCGTGGTGACGGCGCCGGCCGAGGGGTCGACCGAGTGCACGACCGGGTCGTCGAGGAACATCTTGACCAGGCGGTCGATGTTCCGGTCGAGGGTCGCCGAGAACAGCAGCCGCTGCCCGCCCGGCTCGACCTGCTTCAGCACCTTCGTGACCTGCGGCAGGAAGCCCATGTCGGCCATCTGGTCGGCCTCGTCGAGGACGGTGACGGCGACCTGGTCGAGCCGGCAGTCGCCCCGCTCGATGAGGTCGTGGAGCCGGCCGGGCGTGGCGATGAGGACCTCGGCGCCGCGCCGCAGCGCGGAGGACTGGCGGCTGATGGACATGCCGCCGACGACCGTGGTGATCCGCAGCCGCAGCGCGGAGGCGTACGGGGTGAGGGCGTCGGTCACCTGCTGGGCGAGCTCGCGCGTGGGCACCAGGACGAGGGCGAGGGGCGCGGTGGGCTCGGCGCGGCGGCCCGCGGTGCGGGCGAGGATCGCGAGTCCGAAGGCGAGGGTCTTGCCGGATCCGGTACGGCCCCGGCCGAGCACGTCACGGCCGGCCAGCGAGTTCGGGAGGGTCGCGGCCTGGATCGGGAACGGCTCCGTGACGCCCTGCTCACCCAGGGTCCGCAGCAGGCCCTCGGGCATGTCGAGGTCGGCGAAGGCGGCCACGGCGGGCAGCGCGGGCGTCACCGTCTCCGGCGGCGTGAACTCGCTCGGCGGCGGGGGCGCGGTGGGGCGGCGCCCGCCGCGGGAGCCCTTCGGCTGTGACGTGGACTTCGCCTGGGCGGTGCGGGGGTTGCGCTTGTTGGGGCGTTCGGAGCGGGTCATGCGTGCCTTTCTGGCCGGTGCTCGCGGCGCAGGCGGGGCCCGCACCTGGCGATGCGGGCCCCGGCTGCTCTACCCGGAACACGCGATACGGGCCCCGGATGTCTCTACCGGAACGCGTGATACGAGCCCCGGATGTCTCTACCGGAACAATAGTGCGCCTCGGGACCTTCCCGCCCCGCCGGATCGATGCCTGGACGGATCAGACCTGACCAGGGCCCTGTGACGTGGGCGACCTCACAGCCGGACCCCCCTCGGGGACGTACGACTCGGGCCCGTACGGCTCAGGTCCGTGCGGCGACTCCGTCCAGGACCATGGACAGGTACTGGCGGGCGATCTCCTCGGCGCTGTGCGGACCGTCCGGCCGGTACCAGGACGCGGCGACCCAGACGGTGTCGCGGAGGAACCGGTAGGTGAGGCGGACGTCGAGGTCGGCGCGGAAGACCCCCGCCTCGACCCCGCGCTTCAGGGTGCCGAGCCAGGCGTTCTCCCACTTCTGCTGCGAGTCGGTGAGGTACTGGAAGCGGGGCTGGTCGGTGAGGTGCCGGGACTCCTTCTGGTAGATGGCGACGGCGGCGCGGTGCCGGTCGATCTCCCGGAAGGACTCGGTGACGAGGGCCTCGATGGTCTCGCGCGGCCCGAGCCCGGCGTGGAGGACGGCGTCGTACCCCTCCCACAGCTCACCGAGGAAGGTGGAGAGGATCTCGTCGAGCATCGACTCCTTGGAGTCGAAGTGGTAGTAGAGGCTGCCTGCGAGCATCCCGGCGGCGTCCGCGATCTTGCGGACGGTGGTGGCGTTGTAGCCCTGGGCCGCGAACACCTCCGCCGCGGTGCCGAGAAGGTCACGGCGCCGCTCGGGTGCGGCGCTCGCCTGGGTCTTCTTCTTGGTCGCTGACACATCTCCCATTCTGGGCCTAGGGGTGCGGCTCCCGGCGCGGCGGGCTGTCGTCGTTGCCGCGCCGGTAGATCCGCGTCGGGCGCCCCCGCGCCCAGCTGTGGAGGACCATCTCGTCGCCGTCCACCCAGGTCCGTACGACCTCGGCCGGTTCCACCCGGAAGAGGTGGAACGGCAGGGGCGCGCCCGCGTCGGCCGCGAACCGGTCGACGGTCCCGGGGTCGGTGACCTCGACCGCCCGGCCCGAGACGCGTACGTCCCCGCCGCCCATGTCCGTGCCGGAGCCCGGGTTGGCGAGCAGCGCGAAGCGGGGGTCGCGGCGCAGGTCGAGGGCCTTGCGGGAGTTCGGCATCATGCCGAGCCAGAGTTCGCCGAAGCGGAAGTTCGCCTCGATGCCGCTGAGCCGGGGCGAACCGTCCTTGCGCACGGTGGCGAGGGCGTGGTGGGTGTACTGCCCGAAGCGCTCGCGCACGGTCGCGGCGAGCTCGGGTTCGGCGGCCTCGAAGGCCGACCAGGTGGTTCCGGTGTCTCCCATGCGTTCCATGCGTTCCATGCGCTCAGGAAACACCGGATACCAGACAGCCACTGTCCGGATTGCTCCGGAGGTTCCGCAGGTGTCAGGAGGTGGCGGCGCGCTCCGCGGCGCTCCGCTCGACGCAGAACTCGTTGCCCTCGGGGTCCGTGAGGGTCGCCCAGCCGGTGCCGTCCGGGTTCCTGCGGTCGTCGAACATCACGGCGCCGAGGCCGAGCAGCCGCTCGACCTCCTCGTCGCGGGTACGGTCCTGCGGCTGGAGGTCGAGGTGGACGCGGTTCTTGCCGGCCTTCGCCTCGGGCACCTGGATGAAGAGGAGTCCCGCACCGGCCGACTCGACGAGCGCCTCCTCGTCACCGGGCTGGTCGTCGTCGGAGACCTTGGCGTCCAGCACCTGCGCCCAGAAGGTGGCCAGGGCATAGGGGTCGGCGCAGTCGATGGTCACGTGTCGTACGAGAGAGGTCATGGCGTCATGCTCTCCTTCGGGCACGACCGTCGGCCAGTGATTTATCCGGGGGCCGGGTACGGCACCTCCCGGCATGTCGCCCCCCCACCGCACGTACCCGCCACCGCACGTACCCGCCTCCCCCGCACGCACCGCGGCGCCCACCCAGTCGTCCGGTCGGGGACATTCGGGGGGCGCCGCGCTCAGTTCCGTACGTCGTTGTACGGGACGTCTTGGGGGTGATCCGGCGGGATCAGACCATCAGGGAACGGTCCGTCGGGCGGATCGGGGCCGGCAGGGAGCTGGCGCCGGTCAGGTAGCGGTCCACGCCGCGGGCCGCGGAGCGGCCTTCGGCGATGGCCCAGACGATCAGCGACTGGCCTCGGCCGGCGTCCCCGGCGACGTAGACGCCATCGACGTTGGTGGCGAAGTCCGCGTCACGGGCGATGTTACCCCGCTCGTCGAGGGCCAGGCCGAACTGGGCGACCAGGCCGTTCTCGACGTCCGTGCCGGTGAAGCCCATGGCGAGCGTGACCAGCTGGGCGGGGATCCTGCGCTCCGTGCCCGGCTTCTGGGTCAGCTTGCCGCCGACGAACTCGACCTCGATGAGGTGGAGGAACTGGACGTTGCCGTCCTCGTCGCCCTCGAAGTGGGTGGTGGAGACGGAGTAGACCCGCTCGCCGCCCTCCTCGTGCGCGGAGGTGACCTTGTACAGCATGGGGAAGGTCGGCCAGGGCTGGCCGGCGTTCCGGTCCTCGCCCGGGCGGGGCATGATCTCCAGCTGCGTGACCGAGGCCGCGCCCTGGCGGTGGGCCGTGCCGACGCAGTCGGCGCCGGTGTCGCCGCCGCCGATGACGACGACGTGCTTGCCCTCGGCGGTGATCGGCGGGGCCACGAAGTCACCCTCGACGACCTTGTTGGCGAGCGGCAGGTACTCCATCGCCTGGTGGATGCCGGCCAGCTCACGGCCCGGGACGGGCAGGTCGCGGGCGGTGGTGGCGCCGGCGGCGATGACGACCGCGTCGTACCGGTTGCGGAGCGCCGTCGCCGGCATGTCGCGGCCGATCTCGACGCCCGTGCGGAACTTGGTGCCCTCCGCGCGCATCTGCTCGATACGGCGGTTGATGTGCCGCTTCTCCATCTTGAACTCGGGGATGCCGTACCGGAGGAGTCCACCGATGCGGTCCGCGCGCTCGTAGACGGCGACGGTGTGGCCGGCCCGGGTCAGCTGCTGGGCAGCGGCGAGACCGGCCGGTCCCGAGCCGATGACGGCGACGGTCTTGCCGGAGAGGCGCTCGGGCGCCTGCGGCTTGACGTCGCCCGTGTCCCAGGCCTTGTCGATGATGGAGACTTCGACGTTCTTGATGGTGACGGCCGGCTGGTTGATGCCGAGCACGCACGCGGACTCGCACGGAGCCGGGCACAGGCGGCCGGTGAACTCCGGGAAGTTGTTGGTGGCGTGCAGGCGCTCCTGCGCCGCCACCCAGTCCTCGCGGTAGGCGTAGTCGTTCCACTCGGGGATCAGGTTCCCGAGGGGGCAGCCGTTGTGACAGAACGGGATGCCGCAGTCCATGCAGCGGCCGGCCTGCTTGCTGATGATCGGCAGCAGGGAGCCGGGGACGTAGACCTCGTTCCAGTCCCGGACGCGCTCGGCCACGGGGCGGGTCTCGGCGACCTCGCGTCCGGTGGTCAGGAAGCCCTTGGGGTCAGCCATGGGTCGCCGCCTCCATCATCTTCTCGGTGGTCTCGGCCTCGGAGAGACCGGCGAGCTCAGCGGCGTCCTTGGCGGCGAGCACTGCCTTGTACGTGGTGGGGATGATCTTGCTGAACCGGTCGGCGTTGGCGTCCCAGTCGGCGAGCAGCTTCTCGGCGACCGTGGAGCCGGTCTCCTCGTGGTGACGGCGCACGACGTCGTGCAGCCACGCCTTGTCGGCGTCCGACGGGGCCTCGATCGCGCCCAGGTTGCCGGAGTTGACGTTGTCGCGGTCGAGGTCGACGACGTAGGCGACACCGCCCGACATGCCGGCCGCGAAGTTGCGCCCGGTCTCGCCGAGGACGACGGCCGTACCGCCGGTCATGTACTCGCAGCCGTGGTCGCCCACGCCCTCCGAGACGACGAGCGCGCCGGAGTTACGGACGCAGAAGCGCTCGCCGGTGCGGCCGCGGAGGAACAGCTCGCCGCCGGTCGCTCCGTACCCGATGGTGTTGCCCGCGATGGTCGAGTACTCGGCGAGGTGGTCGGCGCCCCGGTCGGGGCGGACGATCACGCGGCCGCCGGAGAGGCCCTTGCCGACGTAGTCGTTGGCGTCGCCCTCCAGACGGAGGGTGACACCGCTCGGCAGGAAGGCGCCGAAGGACTGGCCGGCGGAGCCGGTGAAGGTGATGTCGATGGTGTCGGCCGGGAGGCCGGCGCCGCCGAACTTCTTCGTGACCTGGTGGCCGAGCATGGTGCCGACCGTGCGGTTGATGTTGCGGATGGCGACCTGGGCGCGGACCGGCTGGGCCTCCTCGGCGGAGGCGGCGTTCAGGGCCTCGGCGGCGAGCTGGATCAGCTCGTTGTCGAGGGCCTTCTCCAGGCCGTGGTCCTGCTCGACCAGGGCGTGGCGGACCGCGCCCTCGGGCAGCTCCGGCACGTAGAAGAGCGGCTCCAGGTCGAGACCCTGCGCCTTCCAGTGGGTGACGGCGCGGCTGGTGTCGAGCAGCTCGGCGTGGCCGACGGCCTCTTCGAGGGTGCGGAAGCCCAGCTCGGCGAGGATCTCGCGGACTTCCTCGGCGATGAACTCGAAGAAGTTGACGACGAACTCGGCCTTGCCGGAGAAACGGTCCCTCAGGACCGGGTTCTGGGTGGCGATGCCGACGGGGCAGGTGTCCAGGTGGCAGACGCGCATCATGACGCAGCCGGAGACGACGAGCGGCGCGGTCGCGAAACCGAACTCCTCGGCGCCGAGGAGCGCGGCGATGACGACGTCACGGCCGGTCTTGAGCTGGCCGTCGGTCTGGACGACGATCCGGTCGCGCAGGCCGTTGAGCAGCAGCGTCTGCTGGGTCTCGGCGAGGCCGAGCTCCCAGGGACCGCCCGCGTGCTTCAGCGAGGTCAGCGGGGAGGCGCCCGTTCCGCCGTCGTGGCCGGAGATGAGGACGACGTCCGCGTGGGCCTTGGAGACACCGGCGGCGACCGTGCCGACGCCGACCTCGGAGACCAGCTTCACGTGGATGCGGGCGACCGGGTTGGCGTTCTTGAGGTCGTGGATCAGCTGAGCCAGGTCCTCGATGGAGTAGATGTCGTGGTGCGGCGGCGGCGAGATGAGGCCGACGCCGGGCGTCGAGTGACGCGTCTTGGCGACCCACGGGTACACCTTGTGGCCGGGCAGCTGGCCGCCCTCGCCGGGCTTGGCGCCCTGGGCCATCTTGATCTGGATGTCGTCGGCGTTGACCAGGTACTCGCTGGTGACGCCGAAGCGGCCGGAGGCGACCTGCTTGATCGCGGAGCGGCGGGCCGGGTCGTAGAGGCGGTCCGGGTCCTCGCCGCCCTCACCGGTGTTGGACTTGGCGCCCAGCTGGTTCATGGCGACGGCGAGGGTCTCGTGCGCCTCGCGGGAGATGGAGCCGTACGACATGGCGCCGGTGGAGAACCGCTTGACGATCTCGGAGACCGGCTCGACCTCGTCGATCGGGATCGCTTCCCGGCCGGAGGAGAAGCCGAAGAGGCCGCGGAGCGTCATCAGGCGCTCGGACTGCTCGTTCACCCGCTCCGTGTACTGCTTGAAGATGTCGTACCGCTTGTTGCGCGTGGCGTGCTGGAGGCGGAAGACGGTCTCCGGGTCGAACAGGTGCGGCTCGCCCTCGCGGCGCCACTGGTACTCGCCGCCGATGTCCAGGGCGCGGTGCGCCGAGGGGACGCCGGAGACGGGGTACGCCTTGGCGTGGCGGGCGGCGACCTCCTTGGCGACGACGTCGAGACCGGCGCCGCCGATCTTGGTGGCCGTGCCGTTGAAGTACGTGGCGACGAAGGTCTCGTCGAGGCCGACGGCCTCGAAGACCTGCGCGCCGCGGTAGGAGGCGACGGTGGAGATGCCCATCTTGGACATGACCTTGAGGACGCCCTTGCCGAGGGCGTAGATCAGGTTCCGGATGGCCTGCTCGGGCTCCAGGCCCTCGATGAAGGTGCCGGCGCGGACGAGGTCCTCGACGGACTCCATGGCGAGGTACGGGTTGACCGCCGCGGCGCCGTAGCCGATGAGCAGGGCGACGTGGTGGACCTCGCGGACGTCACCGGCCTCGACGAGCAGCCCCACCTTGGTGCGCTGCTTGGTGCGGATGAGGTGGTGGTGGACGGCCGCGGTGAGCAGCAGCGAGGGGATCGGCGCGTGCTCGGCGTCGGAGTGCCGGTCGGAGAGCACGATGAGGCGGGCGCCGCCCTCGATGGCGGTGTCGGCCTCGGCGCAGATCGCCTCGATGCGGGTGGCGAGGGCCTCGCCGCCGCCGGAGACCCGGTAGAGGCCGGAGAGGGTCACGGCCTTCATGCCGGGCATGTCGCCGTCGGCGTTGATGTGGATGAGCTTGGCCAGCTCGTCGTTGTCGATCACCGGGAAGGGCAGGGTGACGCTGCGACACGACACCGGGGTCGGCTCCAGGAGGTTGCCTTGGGGGCCGAGCGAGGAGCGCAGGGAGGTCACGAGCTCTTCGCGGATGGCGTCGAGCGGCGGGTTGGTGACCTGCGCGAAGAGCTGGGTGAAGTAGTCGAAGAGCAGCCGCGGGCGGGCGGAGAGGGCCGCGATCGGCGAGTCCGTGCCCATGGAGCCGAGGGGCTCGCCGGCGGTGCGGGCCATCGGGGCGAGGATGACGCGGAGCTCTTCCTCGGTGTAGCCGAAGGTCTGCTGGCGGCGGGTGACCGAGGCGTGGGTGTGCACGATGTGCTCGCGCTCGGGGAGGTCGGAGAGCTCGATCTCGCCGGTCTCCAGCCACTCCGCGTACGGGTTCTCGGCGGCGAGGCCGGCCTTGATCTCGTCGTCCTCGACGATGCGGTGCTCGGCGGTGTCGACGAGGAACATCTTGCCGGGCTGGAGGCGGCCCTTGCGGACGACCTTGGCGGGGTCGATGTCGAGGACGCCGACCTCGGAGGAGAGGACGACGAGGCCCTCGTCGGTGACCCAGTAGCGGCCGGGGCGCAGACCGTTGCGGTCGAGGACCGCGCCGACCTGGACGCCGTCGGTGAAGGTGACGCAGGCCGGGCCGTCCCAGGGCTCCATCATCGTGGCGTGGTACTGGTAGAAGGCGCGGCGGGCCGGGTCCATGGTCTCGTGGTTCTCCCACGCCTCCGGGACCATCATCAGGACCGCGTGCGGCAGCGAGCGGCCGCCGAGGTGGAGCAGCTCCAGGACCTCGTCGAAGGAGGCCGAGTCGGAGGCGTCCGGGGTGCAGATCGGGAAGATCCGGTCCAGCGAGCCCTCGCCGAAGACGGTGGAGTCGAGCTGGGCCTCGCGGGCCGTCATCCAGTTCCGGTTGCCCTTGACGGTGTTGATCTCACCGTTGTGGGCGACGAAGCGGTACGGGTGGGCCAGCGGCCAGCTCGGGAAGGTGTTGGTGGAGAACCGGGAGTGGACCAGGGCCACCGCGGTGGCGCAGCGGCGGTCCGACAGGTCCGGGAAGAAGGGCTCCAGCTGGCCGGTGGTCAGCATGCCCTTGTAGACGATCGTGCGGGCGGAGAGCGACGGGAAGTACGTCGCGGCCTCGCGCTCGGCGCGCTTGCGCAGGACGAAGGCCTTGCGGTCCAGGGCGATGCCGGTGGCCGCGCCGTCCGTGCCGTCCGTGTCCGCCACGAAGAGCTGGCGGAAGACCGGCATGGTGGAGCGGGCGGAGGCGCCGAGCAGCTCGGGGGCGACCGGGACCTCGCGCCAGCCGAGGACGTTCAGGTTCTCTTCGGCGGCGATCGCCTCGATCCGCTCGACGGCCTGTGCGGGGCCGTCGGCGGGGAGGAAGGCGATGCCGACGGCGTAGGCGCCCGCGGCGGGGAGCTCGAAGTCGGTGACCTCGCGGAGGAAGGCGTCCGGGACCTGGAGCAGGATGCCCGCGCCGTCTCCGGAGTCGGGCTCGGAGCCGGTGGCGCCGCGGTGTTCGAGGTTGCGCAGTACGGTCAGCGCCTGCTCGACCAGTGCGTGACTGGCTACACCGGTGAGGGTGGCCACGAACCCGACACCACAGGCGTCGTGTTCGTTACGGGGGTCGTACATCCCCTGCGGAGCGGGGCGACCGTCCATGGGCGACCAGGCGTCGGAACGCATCGGCTCTCCCGTCGTCGTATTGGCATATGCAGCTGCCGAGGGACGACGTTGGCCCTCCGCGAAATTTCGTGCAGGTTACATGATGGCTGGCTTCTCGCGAAGTGGATAGCTCATTCCAGCATGCGGACACCGCGGACACGCAGCGGTGGTGTGGGTTCACCTGTGGGGTTCACCGGGTTCAGCGGGGTTCAGCTGTGGGGTGCGGCGACAGGAGCTGTCCCGCGGGGACGGATCGGATGACCCGAAGAGCTCTCCGGGTATACGGCGACCCGTCGCAGTGTGGGCCTCATTGCCCAGCGACGCTCATGCCTCATTCCCGTTGGTCACGGGTTCGAAACCGCCGGGTAACCGGCTACATATGTGGCGTCCTGCATAGTGTCTCACCGCAGCGGCGGATCGGACCAGGGATATACGTCACAGCGTTTTCGAGGCCTATGCCCCGAAAACGACGGTGGGCCCCCGGTCCGGGGGCCCACCGTCGGCGCGTACGAGTACGCGTATATAAGGGGTACGTGGCTACAGCGCGGCCCCGAGGAGCATGCCGAGCCCGTACGTGACGGCCGCGGCGGCCCCGCCGAGGACGAGCTGGCGCAGTCCGCTGAAGAGCCAGCCCCGGGCGGTCACCCGAGCCACGAGCGCGCCGCAGGCGAAGAGGCCGAGGAGCGCGAGCAGCACGGCGGGCCAGAGGGCGGTCGCCCCGAGCAGATAGGGCAGGACGGGGAGCAGCGCGCCGAGCGCGAAGGAGCCGAAGGACGACACCGCGGCGACCGTCGGCGACGGAAGGTCGTCCGGGTCGATGCCGAGTTCCTCGCGCGCGTGGATCTCCAGGGCCTGCTCGGGGTCCTTCGACAGCTGCATCGCGACCTCGCGGGCGAGCGCGGGCTCGACCCCACGGGAGACGTAGAGCGCGGCGAGCTCCTCCATCTCGTCGACGGGGTGCTTGCGCAACTGACGGCGCTCGACGTCCAGTTCCGCCTGGACGAGTTCGCGCTGCGAGGCGACGGAGGTGTATTCGCCGGCGGCCATCGAGAAGGCGCCGGCCGCCAGTCCGGCGAGGCCGGTGATGACGACGGTCTGCGGGGAGACCGCGCCACCGGCGACACCGGTCATCAGGGCGAGGTTGGAGACGAGTCCGTCCATCGCGCCGAACACGGCGGGGCGCAGCCAACCGCCGTTCACGTCGCGGTGCGTGTGGTTGTCGCGGTGGGCCTCGTGCAGTGGCGCCTGAGCTTCGATGATGGACATGGCTCTCCCCTCGTTCCGGCGGGCCGGGTTGCTCCCGCCGCCCCCAACTCCTTCGAAAATACGCGCGATGTAAGGGGCGTGCCAGCAAGGCAGGCCGTACTTACTAAGGCGTGCCTTGCTGCGTGAACCGGGTTCTGGCGTGGTGTCAGGCGGGTGACAGAGACGTTTCTTCGGCGAGTTCCCGGCCCGTGGTGGCACAGATCCAGACATAGGGGTGCCATCGATGCGCCCCCACCGAGGAAGGGGCCACGGAGATGGCGACCACCACGGCATGCGACACGCGTGAACGGGCGAGAGGGGCGCTTCTCGGACTCGCCGTCGGCGACGCGCTCGGCGCGCCCGCCGAGAACATGCGGCCCTCCGAGATCCGCCGCCGCTGGGGCCGGATCGAGGGCTTCGTGACGGACAGCCCGGCCGGCACCGACGACACCGAGTACGCCATCTTCTCGGCGCTGCTCCTCGCCCGGCACGGCTCCGCCCTCACCGTCCAGCACGTCGAACGGGCCTGGCACCACTGGATCGCCGACCTCGACGAGGGCCCGTTCCGCGGTGCGGGGTTCTCGGAGCGCGGCACCCTGGAGAACCTCAGGCGGGGCCTCGCCGCCCCCATCTCCGCCCAGCACCGGCATGCCTGGAGCGACGGTCTCGCCATGCGCGCGGCGCCCTTCGGGGTGTTCGCGGCCGGACGTCCGGCGGAGGCGGCCCGTCTCGTCGCGATCGACGGCAGCGTCAGCCACGACGGCGAGGGCATCTACGGCGGGCAGGCGGTCGCGGCGGGCGTCGCGGCGGCGATGACGGGGGCGAGCGTGACCTCGGTGATCGCGGCGGCCCTCTCGGTCGTCCCGATGGACTCGTGGACGGCCCGCTCGCTGCGCCGCGCGGTGGTGGCCGCCCAGCGCGTCCAGCCGGACCCGCTCACCCGTGAACGCCAGGTCCGCTCGGCGGTCGTCATCGGCGGCTACCCCTGGACGGACCTGGCCCCGGAGGCGGTGGGCCTGGCGTTCGGCGCGTTCGCCGCGGCCCGCGGCGACTTCCGTACGGCGGTCCTGACGGCCGTCAACATGGGCCGCGACGCCGACACCACGGCGGCGGTCGCGGGCGCCCTGGCCGGCGCGGCCGGCGGCCTGCGCGCGATCCCCGACACCTGGGCCACGGCCATCACCCCGGTGACGGGCAGCTGCCTCCCGTCGATGCGCGGCTACCACGTCCTGGACGTCGCGGACCTGCTGACCCCGGAGGGAGAATCCTGATGAGCGCGGACCTGACGACGACCACGACGACCACGGCCCCCGCTGACCCGGGTGGCCCGGCTGCCCTCGCGGCCCCCGCTGACCCCGCTGGCCCCGCTGGCCCCGCCGCCCTCGCAGTACCCGCTGGCCCCGCCGCCCTCGCTGACCCCGCTGGCCCCGCCGGCCCCGCCGGCCCCGCTGTGGGCAATCGTTCCGCAGGGCGATGGGGGTCCCCCCTGCTCGAGCGAAGCCGAGAGCTTGGGGGAGGGGGGGCACAGCCCCCGATGCCGGGTTCCGGCCCCCTTCACGGCGCCCACCAGGACCTGACGGCGCCGCCGGTGCGGGGCGCCGATGCCCTGGACCTCGCGCCGCAGGCCCACGCGCCGATGCCGGACGCCGACGCACCGGCCCCCGCCCCACAGGCCGCCACCCCCGTACGCGGCACCGGCTCCTGGGGCGCCGCCGCCCACCCGGCCCCGGAGCCCGAGGCCCCCCGCAGACCCGCCCGCGACGCGGTCGAAGGCCTCCTCATCGGCCTCGCCGCAGGCGACGCCGCCGGATGGCCCGCCGCCCGGCACCGCGCCGCCCGCATGCCCGAGTGGACCCGCCGCCTCACCCGCGAACTCGACACCTTCGCGGAGCAGAACGCCACGACCACCCTCCCCGTCCCCATCGCCCTCAACCAGCCCCCCGAGCCCCTCCGCCTCGGCCCCTCCGACGACGCCGAGTGGGCGGTCTTCACGGCCGAGGCGGTCCTCTCCGCCTCGGGCCCGCTCTTCGCCGGCCTCCCCCCGGAGCGGCGTCTCCGCGCCGCCGTCGACCTCGCCTGGAACGCCCTCGCCGACCAGGTCGCCGCCGCCGCGGCCCGCGCCCCCGAGGTCGAGTCGGCCGTCCTCCCGCTCCGCGCCCGGATCTCCGTCCGCGCGGGCCTCGGCAACCTCGCCACCGGCCTCCGGCCCCCCGCCACCGGCCACGACAACCCGCACTTCTTCGACGACGCCGCCTGTGTACGGGCCGTGGTCCTCGCCCTCGTCCACCCCGGCGACCCGCGCGCCGCCGCCGAACTGGCGGAGTTCGACGCCCGGTACACCCAGGACGGCGACGGCGTCCACGGCGCCCGCGCGATGGCGGCGGCCGTCGCCGCGGCCTTCGGCGGGGCGACGGTCGACGAGAGCGTCGAGGCGGCCCTCGACGAACTCCCGCCCGTCACGGAGATCGGCCGCAACGCCCGGTACGCGGTGAAACTGGCCCAGACCGCCGGCTCGGCCTTCGAACTCGTCCCGCTCCTGGAGCACCAGATCGTGGACCACGTCTACAGCTACGGCATCGCCGCCGCCGAGACCGTCCCGGTGGCGCTCGCGCTCGCCACCGCCGCGCGGGGCGAGATGGCGGCCGCCGTCCCGGCCGCCGTCTGTCTCTCACGGGTTGCCGACTCCGCCCCCGCCCTCGCGGGCGCGCTCACCGGGGCGCTGGGCGGCGGCCGTTCGGTGCCGCCGACCTGGCGCGAGGCGTGCCGAACCCTCGCGGGCTGCGCGCTGCCCCGGCTCGCGGGGACGGATCTGGTCGAACTCGCCGGGCTCCTCGCAGCCACGGAACCGACCGCCCCGGGTGGACAATTCCGACATGACACCCACACTGGATGACCGGATCACCGGCAGTCTCCTCGGAGCCGCCGTCGGCGACGCGCTCGGCGGCCCCGTCGAGGGCTACACCCCCGAGCAGATCCTGGAACGCCACGGCGGCCGCGTCAGCGGGATCGTCGGCCCCTGGAACGGCGGCGAGTGGCGCACCGCCCGCCCCATCGCCCCGTACCACAAGGGCGACGGGCACGTCACCGACGACACCTTGATGACCCACGCCCTGATCCGGGTGTACGAGAAGGTCCGCGGCCACCTGGACGCGTACGCGGTCGCGGACCACCTCGTCCCCGAACTCATGGGCTCCCCCGTCTGGATCCCCGAGCTGGAGGCGGAGGCGCTGCCGCTCCAGCGGATCTTCCTGGCGGAGAAGTGGATCGTGACCCGGCTCCACTACGGCCATGTGGACCCGCGCGAGGCCGGCAGCGGCAACATCGTCAACTGCGGCGCCGCGATGTACATGGCGCCGGTCGGGCTCGTCAACGCCGCCCACCCGGAGGCCGCGTACGCCGAGGCCCTCGACGTCGCGGGCGCGCACCAGTCCTCGTACGGCCGTGAGGCGGCGGGCGTGTTCGCGGCGGCGGTGGCGGCGGCGTGCGTGCCGGGCGCCACGGCGGCCTCGGTGGTCGACGCGGCCCTGGCCCTGGCGAAGGACGGCACGCGGTCGGCGATCGAGGCGGTCGCCGAAGTGGCGGCCCGGCACACGGACTTCGAAGCGGCCCTGACCCCGCTCCGCAAGGCGGTGGCCCCCTTCGACTCGGTCGGACCCGACTACCGCTCCCCCTCCCTCGGCGCCCGCCGCCCCTCCCGCCTGCACGCGATCGAGGAACTCCCGATCGCCCTCGGCATGCTCATCGTCGGCGAGGGCGACTACCGCCGTACGGTCCTGGGCGCGGTCAACTACGGCCGTGACTGCGACTCGATCGCCACGATGGCGGGGGCGATCGTGGGCGCGCTGCACGGCGAGTCCGCGGTGCCCGCCGACTGGGCGAAGCGGGTGGCGGAGGCGAGCCGCCTCGACCTCCACGCCCCGGCGAGGGCGCTGACCGAGGTGACCCGCGAGGTGTTCGCGCGGGACGCGGAGCGCCGCCGGGCCCACGAGTCGGCGTTCACGGCCCTGACGAGCGGCGCCCGGTGAACCTCCGCCTGACGTGGGTCCAGCCGGAGGACCTGGTGGGCCACGAACTCCGCCAGGCGGCGGAGGACGGCCGCGACGCGCGGACGATCGCCACCCGCTGGCAGATGGCGGGCGGCCCCCCGCCCCCACCGACAGCCGGCGCCTCCGAACCTCCCCGCCCGGACCTCCGCCCCCTGGCAGAAGAACTCCTGACCGCACTGGGGTCCCTCCCCACACCTCTGGCAGAGCTGGAACCGACCTCCCTCCCCGAGATCGAGGCCCTGACGCCCGCCCCCGCCTCAACCGCTGTGGGCAATCGTCCCGCAGGGCGATGGGGGTCCCCCCTGCTCGAGCGAAGCCGAGAGCTTGGGGGAGGGTGGGCACAGCACCCGTTGCCGGGCTCCGCCTCACCGCACGGCGCCCCCGGTCCCGTCAGGGTCTCGGGAAGGGGCGGGGTGGGGGGAGACCCCGCACTCCGCGACCGCCTGCACGCCGCCTGGCTCGGCCGCGCCGCCGGCTGTCTGCTCGGCAAGCCCGTCGAGAAGCTCCCCCTCCCGGCCATCCGCGCCCTCGCCCGCGCCGCGGGCAACTGGCCCCTCTCCACCTGGTTCACCGCCCGCGGCGTACCCGACGACCTGCTCGCCGCCCACCCCTGGAACCGTCGCTCCGCCACCACCTCCCTCGCCGAGAACATCGACGGCATGCCCGAGGACGACGACCTCAACTACCCCCTGCTCAATCTGCTGCTCCTCCAGCGGCACGGCCGCGACTTCACCACCACCGACGTCGCCCGCCTCTGGCTCGACGAGCTTCCCGCCGGCCGCACCTTCACGGCCGAGCGCGTCGCCTACCGCAACCTCCTCGACGGCGTGGAACCCCCGCTGACCGCCGTCCACCGCAACCCCTTCCGCGAGTGGATCGGCGCCCAGATCCGGGCCGACGTCCACGGCTGGACGCGTCCGGGCGACCCGGTCGCCGCCGCCGCACAGGCCCATCGGGACGCGGTGCTCACCCACACCGCGAACGGCGTCTACGGCGCCATGTTCGTCGCCGCCACCCTCGCCACCGCGGCGACCGGCACCGCCGACGTCCACCAGTCGCTCACCGCCGGGCTCGGCGTGATCCCGCCGCGCTCCCGCCTCGCCGGGGCCGTCCGTCTCGGCATCGCGTCCGCCCGCGCCACGCCCGACTTCGACGCGGTCGTCGACCGGCTGCACGCCGAACTCCGCGGGTACCACTGGGTGCATGCCGTCCCCAACGCCGCCCTGCTCGCCGCCGCCCTCACCCACGCCGACGGCGACTTCTCCCGCTCGGTCTGCGCGGCCGTCTCCGGCGGCTGGGACACCGATTC
The DNA here is from genome assembly GCF_044764665.1 of Streptomyces sp. NPDC093795. NCBI lineage: Bacteria > Bacillati > Actinomycetota > Actinomycetes > Kitasatosporales > Streptomycetaceae > Streptomyces > Streptomyces sp. NPDC093795. The sequence continues at coordinate 220,210 of NZ_JBIWIO010000011.1, read as the reverse complement.
CAACGGCGCCACCGCCGGTTCCGTCGCCGGGCTGCTCGCCGGTCACCCCGACCGGCTGCCCGAGCGCTGGACCTCCCCTCTCAAGAACCGTCTCTCGACCTCGGTCCCGTCCTTCGACGGCATCGGCTTCGACACCCTGGCCGAACTGACCCACCTGGAGGCAGTACGCCCATGACCAGCATCGTCGTACTCGGCAGCACGAACATGGACCTCGTCGCCTACGTGCCGAAGGCCCCGGCCCTCGGCGAGACCGTCACCGGCCGCTCGTTCCGTACGATCCCCGGCGGCAAGGGCGCCAACCAGGCCGTCGCCGCCGCCCGCGCGGGCGGCGAGGTGGCGATGATCGGCGCGGTCGGCGCGGACGACTTCGGGGTACGGCTCCGCGCCACCCTGGAGCACTGCGCGGTGGACACCGATCTGCTGCGCACCGCCGAGGGCTCCTCCGGCACCGCCCACATCGTCGTCGACGACGAGGGCGGCAACGCGATCGTCGTCGTCCCCGGCGCCAACGGCGCCGTCACCTCCCTGACCCATGGCGACGAGGCGCTCATCGGTACCGCCGACGCCCTGCTCCTCCAGCTCGAACTCCCCCTCTCCGTCGTCGTGGAGGGCGCCGTGACCGCCCGCCGGCTCGGCGTCCGCACCATCCTCACCCCCGCCCCGGCCCAGCCCCTTCCCCCCGAACTCCTCGCCGCCGTCGACCTGTTGGTGCCCAACGAGCACGAGGCAGCCGCGCTCACCGGCCTGACCGACCCCCGCGAGGCCGCCCAGGCCCTGCTCCGGGACGTCCCCGAGGTGGTCGTCACCCTGGGGGCCGCCGGCAGCCTGTACGCGGCTCGGGGCGCCGATCCGGTCGAGGTGCCCGCCCCCCGTGTCCGGGCCGTGGACACGACCGGGGCCGGCGACACCTTCGTCGGCGCGCTCGCGGTGGCTCTCGGTGAGGGCCGTCCCGCCCCGGAGGCCCTGGCCTGGGCGCAGGCCGCCGCCGCGCTCTCCGTGCGGCGCGAGGGCGCGTCGACCTCGATGCCGTACCGCGTCGAGATCGAGGCGGCCTTCCTCTCCCCCGACACCCTGGAGGCCGACCCCGTATGACCGCCCACGCCCCGTCCACGGCACCATCCACCGCACCGCCCACCGCTCCGGCCGGCTCGTCAGCCGCCACGCCCGCCGCCCCCCTTCCGCCCCTGCACGGGCTGCGCGTCCTGGATCTCGCGACCCTGTTCGCCGGTCCGCTCGCGGCCACGATGCTCGGCGACTTCGGCGCCGACGTCGTCAAGGTCGAGCATCCCCGCAAGCCCGATCCGTCCCGTGGCCACGGCCCCGCCAAGGACGGCATCGGTCTCTGGTGGAAGGTCCTCGGCCGCAACAAGCGGACGATCACCCTCGACCTGTCGGCGCCGGGCGGCCGCGACACCCTCCTGGCGCTCGCCGCCGACGCCGACGTGATCGTGGAGAACTTCCGCCCCGGCACCCTGGAACGCTGGGGTCTGGGCTGGGAGGAGCTCTCCACCGTCAACCCGCGGCTCGTCCTCGCCCGCGTCACCGGCTTCGGCCAGTTCGGCCCGTACGCCCACCGCCCCGGCTTCGGCACCCTCGCCGAGGCGATGAGCGGGTTCGCCGCCATCACCGGCGAGCCCGAGGGCCCGCCCACCCTGCCCCCCTTCGGTCTGGCCGACTCGATCGCCGCCCTGGCCACGGCGTACGCGGTGATGACCGCGCTCACCGCGAGGACGACGACCGGCCGCGGCCAGGTCGTCGACATGGCGATCATCGAACCGATGCTCTCGGTCATCGGACCCCACCCCCTCTGGTACGACCAACTCGGTTACGTCCAGCCCCGCACCGGCAACCGCTCCCGCAACAACGCCCCGCGCAACACCTACCGGACCGCCGACGGCTCCTGGGTCGCCGTCTCCACCTCCGCCCAGTCGATCGCCGAGCGGGTGCTGCGGCTCGTCGGCCGCCCGGAGCTGATCGACGAGCCGTGGTTCGCCGACGGCACGGGCCGGGCCGCACACGCGGACGTCCTGGACGAGGCGGTCGGCTCCTGGATCGCCCGTCGCACCCGGGACGAGGCGATGGCGGCCTTCGAGAAAGCGGAGGCGGCGATCGCCCCCGTCTACGACATCCGGGACGTCGTCGACGACCCCCAGTACCGGGCGCTCGGCACCGTCACCGAGGTTCAGGACCCCGAACTCGGCCCGATCAAGATGCAGAACGTGCTCTTCCGCCTCTCCGAGACGCCCGGAGGCATCCGCTGGCCCGGCCGCCCCCACGGCGCCGACACCACCGCCGTCCTCACCGAACTCGGCCTCACCCCCGCCGAGATCGACGCCCTCCGCGACCAGGGGGCGGTATGAGCGCCATGACGGACGTCGACGGTCTCAGCCGGGTCCGCACCCCCCTCACCTGGCTGTACGCACCGGGCGACCGCCCCGAGATCGTCCGCAAGGCCCTGGCCTCAGGGGCCGACGTCGTGATCGTCGACCTGGAGGACGCGGTCGCCCCGCACCGCAAGGCGTACGCCCTCGACGCCACGGCCGATCTGCTCGCGGACCCCCACCCCGTCCCGGTCCACGTCCGAGTCCACTCCCCGCACGACATCCCCACCCTGGCCCCCCTCCCCGGCCTCTGCGGTCTCCGTGTACCCAAGGTGACACACGCCACTGACATCCACCGGATCGCCGCCCTCGCCCCGGGCCTCCCCCTCTTCCCGCTCCTGGAGAACGCCCTCGCCGTGGAGCACGCGTACGCCATCGCCACCGCTCACCCCGCCGTGCGCGGCATCGCGCTCGGCGAGGCCGACCTCCGCGCAGACCTGGGGGTACGGGAGGACGGCGCCCTCGACTGGCCGCGCGGCCGGGTGGTGGTCGCGGCCCGCGCGGCCGGCCTCCCGCCACCGGCCCAGTCGGTGCACCCCGACATCGGCGACCTGGACGCGCTGGCCGCCGGCTGCGCCCGCGGCCGGGCCATGGGCTTCCTCGGCCGGGCGGCCATCCACCCGCGCCAGCTCCCGGTCATCGAGCGCGCCTACCTCCCCACCCCGGAGGAGATCGACGCGGCACGGGAGGTCGTCGCGGCGGCCGGCACCGAGCGGGGCGCGCTCGCCCTCCCGGACGGCCGCTTCGTCGACGCGGCGGTGGTGGAGGGCGCCCACCGCGTCCTCGCCCTGGCGGCCCGGACGGCCTGACACCCGTACCCCGGCAGACGGAAGGGCCGCCGGGACCTCTCGGTCCCGACGGCCCTTTCGGCCCGCTACGAAGTCCTGCCGCGAAGCACGCAGGCGGTCGGATCAGCTCTTGGCGGCGGACCCGGCGCCGTTGTCGGCCCCGTGCTCCGCGTCCTCGTCGGAGCCGGCCTCAGCCGCGGAGTCCGCCGGAGCCGCGGAGTCCGCCGGAGCCGTGGTGTCCTCCGGCTCGGCGTCCGTGTCGTCCGCCTTCTCGGTCTTCTCGGTCTTCTCGTTCTTCTCGACCTTGTCGGTCGTGGCGCTCTTCTCGGTCTTCTCGGTCCTCAGCTCCACGATCTCCTCGCGACCGGGACTGACCCGGGCCGAGATCACGATGTAGACCACCGCGAGCACGAAGACGACGATCGCCGTCCAGACGTTCAGCCGCAGGCCGAGCACGTGGTGCGCCTCGTCGACGCGCATGTACTCGATCCAGGCCCGGCCGGCGCAGTACGCGGCGACGTAGAGCGCGAAGGCGCGCCCGTGGCCGAGCTTGAAGCGGCGGTCGGCCCAGACGACCAGGAGGGCGACGCCGACGCACCAGAGCGACTCGTACAGGAAGGTCGGGTGGTACGTCCCGGCCTCGCGGTTCGCGCTCTCGGAGATCTCCAGGGCCCAGGGCAGGTTGGTCGGCTTGCCGTAGAGCTCCTGGTTGAACCAGTTGCCCCAGCGGCCGATGGCCTGGGCGAGGGCGATGCCGGGCGCGATGGCGTCGGCGTACGCCGGGAGGGGGATGCCCCGGCGGCGGCAGCCGATCCAGGCACCCACCGCGCCGAGCGCGATGGCGCCCCAGATACCGAGGCCGCCCTCCCAGATCTTGAAGGCGTCGACCCAGTTCTCACCCTCGCTGAAGTACAGCTGGTAGTCGGTGATCACGTGGTAGAGGCGTCCGCCGACGAGGCCGAAGGGCACCGCCCAGACGGCGATGTCGGCCACGGTGCCGGCGGTGCCGCCCCGGGCGATCCACCGCTTGTTGCCGTACCAGACGGCGACGAAGACACCGATGATGATGCAGAAGGCATAGCCGCGCAGCGGGATCGGTCCGAGATTGATCACGCCGGTCGACGGGCTGGGAATATAGGCAAGGTCCATGGCAGGTCCGACGCTACCCTGCCGGGCGGGCGGGACGGCAGCCCACCCGGCAACGTATGGGTAACTAACCCGCCGAAGGGGAGGCCGTTCCGGGCTTCTTGCCCCTGTTGGCCTCGGCGACCCACTTCTTCAGGTTCTCCGGGGAGATCTGCTCGTTCCCCTTCGTCGGGAAGATCGATTCTCCGTTGAGAAGGACGGACGGCGTGCCGCGGAAGCCACCGTTCTGGAAGGCCTCGTTCGACTTCACCACCCAGCTGTCGTGCGTCCCGTCGTTCACACAGCTGCGGAACGCCGGCGTGTCGAGCCCCGGCACCTTGTCCGCCAGCTCGATCAGCTTCGCGTTCTTGCCGAAGGCGTCGTCCGTCTCCTGCGGCTGGTTGATGTACAGCGTGTCGTGGTACGCGGTGAACTTCCCCGCGTCCTGCGCGCACGCGGCCGCGTTCGCCGCGCGCAGCGAGCCGCTGCCGCCCATGTTCCCGTCGATGAGGGTGGCGAGGTGGTACTCGGTCTTGAGGGCGCCGGACGCCTCGAGCTCGTGGATCGCGTCCCGCATGACGTTCTCGAACTGGGCGCACGCCGGGCAGCGGAAGTCCTCCCAGATCGCGAGCGTCGACGGCGCGTCCGCCTTGCCCGTGACGATGGCGGGCTTGTCGTCCTCGTTGATCGCCCCGGTCGGCGCGACGACCGGGCCCGCCTTGTCCGACCCGCCGTCCTTGTCGCCGCCCGCGGCGATCACGCCGACGACCGCGGCCAGGCCGAGGACTCCGACCACCGCCGCCGACACGATCAGGACGCGTCGCTGCTTCTCGCGGCTCTTCTCTCGCTCACGCTGTTCCCTGAGGCGCTCCCGCGCGCTCCCTGTACCGTCACCACGGTTCGTCTCGCTCACGCCTCAGGAACGAACCGGGGAGGCACGTGCGTGCCTCCCCGGTCGCAGATCCACCCATATGGGTTACGAAACGCGGCGGACACCCTCCGCGAGTTCGGCCGCCAGTTCCCTTACCGCGGCGAGTCCCGCGGCCTCGTCGCCGTCGGCGTCGAGGATCCGCTTCACGAACGCGGAGCCGACGATGACGCCGTCGGCGAAGGCGGCGACCTCCTTGGCCTGGGCGGCGTCGGAGACGCCGAGCCCGACGCAGACGGGAAGGTCCGCGGTGGCGCGGGTGCGACGGACGAGGTCGGCGGCCTGTGCGCCGACCGACGCGCGGGTGCCGGTGACGCCCATCAGGGAGGCGGCGTAGACGAAGCCGGAACCGGCCGCCGTGATGGTGGCGAGGCGCTCGTCCTTGCTGCTGGGCGCGACGACGAAGACGGTGGCGAGACCGTGCTTGTCGGCGTGCTCGCGCCAGAGGGCGGACTCCTGGACCGGCAGGTCGGGGAGGATGCAGCCGGCGCCGCCCGCTGCGGCGAGCTCCTCGGTGAAGCGCTCGACGCCGTACCGGTCGATCGGGTTCCAGTACGTCATGACGAGGACCGGCTTGCCGGTGGCCTCGTGGGCCTCGCGGACCGTGCGCATGACGTCGGCGATCTTGACGCCGCCGCGCAGGGCGATGTCGTCGGCGGTCTGGATGACCGGCCCGTCGAGGACCGGGTCACTGTGCGGGAGTCCGACCTCGACCACGTCCGCGCCGCCTGCGAAGACGGCCTTGATGGCGGCGATGCCGCCGTCGACGGTCGGGAAGCCGGCCGGGAGGTACGCGATGAGCGCGGCCCGGTCCTCCGACTTCGCCTTGGCGAGGGTGTCGCTGAGCAGCTGGATGTTCCCGGTCACTTGGAGTCCCCCTCGATCTCGGCGGTGCCGGTGCCGGCGTCCGCGGCGACCTCTGCGTCGGTGTCGTAGAGCCCGAAGTAGCGGGCGGCCGTGTCCATGTCCTTGTCGCCGCGCCCGGAGAGGTTGACGAGCAGCAGGGCATCCTTGCCGAGCTCCTTGCCGACCTCCAGGGCCCCGGCGAGGGCGTGCGCCGACTCGATGGCCGGGATGATGCCCTCGGTACGGGAGAGCAGCCGCAGCGCCTGCATGGCGGCGTCGTCGGTGACGGCGCGGTACTCGCCGCGCCCGCTGTCCTTGAGGTAGGCGTGCTCGGGGCCGATGCCGGGGTAGTCGAGGCCGGCCGAGATCGAGTACGGCTCGGTGATCTGGCCCTCCTCGTCCTGGAGGACGTAACTCCGCGAACCGTGCAGGATGCCGGGCTCGCCTGCGGTGAGGGTGGCGGCGTGCTCGCCGGTCTCGACGCCGTGGCCGGCCGGCTCGCAGCCGATCAGGCGCACGCCGGCGTCCGGGATGAAGGCGTGGAAGAGGCCGATGGCGTTGGAACCGCCGCCGACGCAGGCGATGGCCGCGTCGGGGAGGCGTCCGGCGCGCTCCAGGATCTGACGGCGGGCCTCGACGCCGATGACCCGGTGGAAGTCGCGGACCATGGCGGGGAAGGGGTGCGGGCCGGCCACGGTGCCGAACAGGTAGTGGGTGCGGTCCACGTTGGCGACCCAGTCGCGGAACGCCTCGTTGATGGCGTCCTTGAGGGTGCGGCTGCCGGACTTCACGGCGACGACCTCGGCGCCGAGCATCCGCATCCGGGCCACGTTGAGGGCCTGGCGCTGGGTGTCGATCTCGCCCATGTAGATGGTGCAGTCGAGGCCGAAAAGAGCGCAGGCGGTGGCGGTGGCCACGCCGTGCTGGCCGGCGCCGGTCTCGGCGATGACCCGGGTCTTGCCCATGCGCTTGGTCAGCAGGGCCTGGCCGAGCACGTTGTTGATCTTGTGCGAGCCGGTGTGGTTGAGGTCCTCGCGCTTGAGGAAGATCCGGGCGCCGCCGGCGTGCTCGGCGAACCTGGGGACCTCGGTGAGGGCGCTCGGGCGGCCGGTGTAGTCGACCATCAGCTCGTTGAGTTCGCGGGCGAACTCGGGGTCGGTCTTCGCCTTGTCGTACTCGACGGCGACCTCGTCGACGGCGGCGACGAGGGCCTCCGGGATGAACTTGCCGCCGTAGGCGCCGAAGTAGCCCTCGGGGCTGGGGACCTGACCCTCAGGGTCGGGAAGGAAGAACTCGCTGGACATGCGGCTGCTCCTCGCGGGGCGGGGTGCCCCGGGTGACGTGCGGTCGATGGTCACGTTATTGCGCGCGGACCGCTCACACACCACACAGCGCCGTCGCGGGGCCCGCCCCGTTGTGGGCATGCGTTCCGCCGGGGCGGAACGGGTGGGCACAACGGAACGGCGCCCCTTGCCGGGCCTAGGCTTCCGCGCCTGAACCCGCACCGGGTGCGCGCCGCACAGGTGGTGCGGGCACAGGCACAAGGGGCGGAGGCGCCCGCGAAGGGCGCCGTCCCGTGTGCCCACCCTCCCCCAGACTCCGTCCGGGGGGACCCCCACGCCCTGCGGGACGATTGCCCACACGGGGGTGGGTGGGTGGCGCGGGACGGTGCCCACTGCGGCTCGGTCCGGGCGGCTGCCCGCACCCCGGGGCGGCGGTCCGAAGCGGTTCCCCGCGCTGCGCGGCGGTTGTTCGCATCGGGCGGTGGCCCCGAGGGTGGGGTCAGGCGTTGTGGTCGTGTGTGAGAAGGCGCGCGAGGCGCCGACGCCATCGCATGCCGTTGACCTGGCCCGGCTCCGAGCCGATGACGTACCGGACCCGGCGGCCGTGGACACGGCGGGCGGGCGCGCGGCAGCCACGCGGCCGGCAGCCCCGGGCCAGCGGTGCGTGGGCGGGAGCGGCGGCGGTACGCAGCCGGGTGCGCAGGGCGCGACTGGCGGCGCCGGTCACGGTCGGTGTGACGTGCCCCCGGGGCATACCGACGGCCCCCGGGGCGGTGCCCGGGGAGGTCGGCGTGGCGCGGCGGCGGGTCATGGTGCGGTCAGCTCCGGCCGTGCCGGAGCGCCGGGTGGGCGCCGGCGGCGACCAGGTCGGCGACGGCGCCCTTCGGGTCACCGCCGGTGACGAGGGACTCGCCGACCAGGACCGCGTCGGCGCCCGCGTTGGCGTACGCGATGAGGTCGTGCGGGCCGCGGACGCCGGACTCGGCGATCTTGACGATGCCCTTGGGGATCTCGGGGGCGACGCGCTCGAAGGTGGTGCGGTCGACCTTGAGGGTCTTGAGGTTGCGCGCGTTGACGCCGATGATCCGGGCGCCCGCGTCGACGGCGCGCTCGACCTCCTCCTCGTCGTGCACCTCGACGAGCGGGGTGAGCCCGATGGACTCGGCGCGCTCGATGAGGGAGACCAGGGCCTCCTGCTCCAGGGCGGCGACGATGAGGAGCGCGAGGTCCGCTCCGTACGCGCGTGCTTCCCAGAGCTGGTACGCGGTGACGATGAAGTCCTTGCGCAGGACCGGGATGTCGACCCGGGCCCTGACGGCCTCCAGGTCCGCGAGGGAGCCGCCGAAGCGGCGCTGCTCGGTGAGGACGGAGATGACGGCGGCGCCGCCCGTCTCGTAGTCCGCGGCGAGTCCGGCCGGGTCGGCGATCGCGGCGAGCGCGCCCTTGGACGGGCTGGAGCGCTTGACCTCGCAGATCACCTTGACGCTGTCCCCGCGCAGTGCGGCGACGCCGTCCTTGGCCTGCGGCGCCTTGGCGGCGCGCTCCTTGAGCTCGTCGAGGGTGACCCGCGCCTGCCGCTCTGCGAGGTCGGCGCGTACGCCTTCGATGATCTCGTCGAGCACACTCACGCGAGGGGCCCCCTTCCGGGACGGTGATGGTGATGATGAACCAGGTTCAGCCACTTCGATCCTATCCGCAGGACGGCTCCGGACTCGCATCGGCCGGAGTGGCGTCCCATTTGCTGGGACTCCCGTCGGGGTTGCCGTCGTGCCGCGCGGGGCCCTCAGGGGGCGAGCGCGGAGCCGAAGGGAAGGTTCCGGACCAGGGTGAAGAGGGCGAGGGCGGCCCCGATCCCCCACCCCCAGGCCGGGGTGATCGCGAGGCGCATGGGCACCCCGCGGACGGCTCGAATCAGCCAGAGGGCCATGAGGACGCCGAAGAGTCCGTAGCCGACGACGGCGAGGGCGTTGGCGCCGAGGGCGGCCGGGAGGTCGCCGTGGACGAACGCGTGGGCGCTGCGGAGCCCGCCGCAGCCGGGGCAGTAGACCCCGGTGAAGCGGAGCAGCGGGCAGACGGGGTAGTGCCCGGGTTCGTTGGGGTCGACGGTCCCGACGTACGCGAAGGCGGCGGCGACCCCGGTGAGGGCGGCGAGGGGCGCGGACAGCCGCCACGCGAGCGATCGCGGACGCGGCGGCGGTACGGGAGCGCCGGGAGGACCGGCGGGCCCGATCCACGCGTGCGCGTGCGTGGGCGGGAAGGGGCTGCCGTCGCCTGCCGGGCGGGTCCCCGGCCACGCGTGCGCGTGCGGCGGCGGTACGGGACTCCCGTCGCCCGCCGGGCCCGCGTCCCCGGCCGGGCTCCGCGGCGGTACGGGGCTCCCGTCCCCCGCGCGACCACTCGGCGGCCGTGGTGGCTCGGGAGCGTTCTTCGGGCCACCCGGCGGGGTGGATTCACCCGGTCGGGTGGGGGAAGCGTCGGTCACGGCTCCGGCCGTCGGCTGCGGGTCCACCCGGTGATTCTCGCCCCGGACGCGCGAGAGCGCAGCCCGGCACGGCCGGGCTGCGCTCTCGGGTACGTCGTGACGCGTCAGGAACGGGCCTGCAGGGTCGCGGCCTCGCGGGCCGCGACGACGGCCTCCGACTCCTTCGGCATGCCGAGGCCCGCCGCCTTCATCGCGCCGCCGACGATGCCGCCGAGCACGATGACACCCATGCCGACCCAGAAACCGGGCAGGTTGACGGCCACCATGCAGACTCCGGCGATGCAGAAGCCGATGAAGGAGATGATGACACCGGTCCAGGCGGCCGGGGTGTGTCCGTGGGCGCTGCCCGCCATGAGTTGCTCCTCGTTGCAGTTGCTCGATGGTGAGGTCTCGCGTGCGCGGACACTCGGTGCTCATTGTCCCGCACGCGGGCGCGCGAGGATGAATCGGGGGTACCGGGACGATCACGCGTCGCGCCCGGTGCTCCCGTCACGCTTCGCGGGTGGGGTCCTCGCCGCGGTCCAGGGCCTTCCACAGGTCCTCGGGCCGGTCCGGATCGGTCGTGGGGGCCTTGCTTCCGGCGCGGGGGGCTCCGGAGCGCTCGTAGCGGCCGCCCATCGCGGGCCAGCTCTTGCCGAAGCGCAGCGCGAAGAGACCGGCGAGCAGGATGAGGACGGCGCCCGCGGCGGTCACGTACGGCCAGACGGTGTGGGTGAGGCCGGCCACGGCGGCGGCGGTGTCGCCGCTGATCCGGGCGGCCTCGGCGTTCAGCGCGGCGCTGTCGGACGCGCCGAGGACGGCGGCGAGCGCGGCGCCCGCGCCGCTGAGCGCGAGGAGCGCGGCGACGAGGGTACGGCCGGTGCGGCGGACGGCGAAGACGGCGAAGAGCGCGGCGAGGCCGACGATCGCGAGGGCGGTCGGCACGCCGGTCACGCTGCCGCCGTCGGCCTCGACGGGGACGGTGCCGCCGCCGACGGACGCGGTGCCCTCCGCCCAGATCTGGCCGGCGGAGAGCAGGACGACGGTGGCGCCGAGGGCGCCGAGGAGGAGGGCCGCGGCCAGGCTGCGGCGGCCGCCGGTGGGGACGGCCGCGCGGGCGGCCCGGGGCTGGGGTACGGGTACGGCACTCACGTACCCCACTATCCCCTACGTGCTCAGTTGCCGTTCATCCGGTTGGCGGTGTGGACGGCGCGGAGGACGGCGGCGGCCTTGTTGCGGCACTCGTTGTCCTCGGCGACGGGGTCGGAGTCGGCGACGACACCCGCTCCGGCCTGCACGTACGCGGTTCCGTCGCGGAGCAGGGCGGTACGGATGGCGATGGCGGTGTCCGCGTCGCCGGCGAAATCGAGATAACCGACACATCCGCCGTAGAGGCCGCGCCGGGAGGGTTCGAGCTCCTCGATGATCTGCATGGCGCGGGGCTTGGGCGCGCCGGAGAGCGTGCCGGCCGGGAAACAGGCGGTGAGGACGTCGAAGGCCGTCCTGCCCTCCGCGACCTCGCCGGTCACGGTGGAGACGATGTGCATGACGTGCGAGTAGCGCTCGACGGACATGAAGTCGACGACCTCGACGGAGCCGGGGGCGCAGACCCGGCCGAGGTCGTTGCGGCCGAGGTCGACGAGCATGAGGTGCTCGGCGCGTTCCTTGGGGTCGGCGAGGAGTTCCTCGGCGAGGTCGTGGTCCTCCTGCGGGGTGGCGCCGCGGTGCCGGGTGCCGGCGATGGGGTGGAGCATCGCGTGCCCGTCCTCGACCTTGACGAGGGCCTCGGGGCTGGATCCGACGACGTCGAAGCCGTTCTCGAAGCGGAACAGGTACATGTACGGGGAGGGGTTGGTGGCCCGCAGGACCCGGTAGACGTCGAGCGCGGAGGCGGTGCAGGGGGTCTCGAACCGCTGGGAGGGCACGACCTGGAAGGCCTCGCCGGCCCGGATGCGCTCCTTGATGTCCTCGACGGCGTCCTGGTAGGCCGGGCCGCCCCAGAGCGCGGAGAACTCCGGCAGCTCGGAGGCCGGGAGGGCGGTGGGGGCGGTGGCGACGGGGCGGGCCAGGTCGGCCTCCATCGCGTCGAGGCGGGCGACGGCGTGCGCGTACGCCTCCTCGATGCCGGTGTCCAGGTCGTTGTGGTTGATCGCGTTGGCGATCAGGAGGACCGAGCCGTCCCAGTGGTCGAGGACCGCGAGGTCGCTGGTGAGGAGCATGGTCAGCTCGGGGAGCTTCAGGTCGTCCCGGGTGGAGTCCCCGATCTTCTCCAGGCGGCGGACGATGTCGTAGCCGAGGTAGCCGACCATGCCGCCGGTGAACGGGGGCATGCCGGAGGCCAGGTCGCGCGGGGTGTGGAGGGTCTCGACGGTGGCGCGCAGAGCCTGGAGCGGGTCGCCGGTCGTGGGCACGCCGACGGGCGGGGTGCCCAGCCAGTGGGCCTCGCCGTCCTTCACGGTCAGGGTGGCGTCGCTGCGGACGCCGATGAAGGAGTAGCGGGACCAGCTGCGGCCGTTCTCCGCGGATTCGAGGAGGAAGGTGCCGGGCCGTTCGGCGGCGAGCTTGCGGTAGAGCCCGACCGGGGTGTCGCCGTCCGCGAGCAGCCGGCGGCTGACGGGGATGACGCGGCGGTCGGCCGCCAGCTTGCGGAAGGTGTCGAGATCCATGGCGCCAGACCCTACTCGGATACGGGGTCCGCGTCGGACGCGGATACGGGGAGCACATCGGCGTCGAAGCAGGTCCGGGCGCCGGTGTGGCAGGCGGCCCCGACCTGGTCGACCTTGACGAGGACGGTGTCGGCGTCGCAGTCGAGGGCGACGGACTTGACGTGCTGGAAGTGGCCCGAGGTGTCGCCCTTGACCCAGTACTCCTGACGGCTGCGGGACCAGTAGGTGCAGCGTCCGGTGGTGAGGGTGCGGTGCAGGGCCTCGTCGTCCATCCAGCCGAGCATCAGCACCTCGCCGGTGTCGTACTGCTGGGCGATGGCGGGGACGAGCCCGTCGGGGCCGCGCTTGAGCCGGGCGGAGAGGGCCGGGTCGAGATTGCTGCTCATGGCGCCATTGTGCCGCGCCCTTGGGTGGCGTCCGGCGGAGCGTCCACTGGGCGGACCGGCGGCACCCGCCGTACGCTGGCGGTCATGTCGACCCATGCCAAACGTGAACGGCTTCTGCTCGCCGACCTGTTGGAAGCGGCCGGTCCTGACGCCCCGACGCTCTGCGAGGGCTGGCGGACGCGGGACCTCGCGGCCCATGTGGTGGTGCGGGAGCGCCGCCCGGACGCGGCGGCCGGCTCCCTCGTACCGGCGCTGAAGGACCGGCAGGACAGGGTGCAGGCGGAGTTCGCCGACAAGCCGTACGAGGAGCTGATCCAGCTCATCCGTACGGGCCCCCCGCGGTTCTCCCCGTTCACCATCAAGCAGGTGGACGAGGGGGCGAACGTCGTCGAGTTCTACGTCCACGCCGAGGACGTGCGCCGTGCCCAGCCCGAGTGGTCCTCGCGCGAGCTCGACCCGGTCTTCGCGGACGCCCTCTGGTCCCGTCTGGAGCGCACCGCCCGTCTCCTGGGCCGCAAGGTCCCGGTGGGCCTGGTGCTGCGCCGTCCGAACGGCCAGACGGTGGTGGCCCACCGGGGCACCCCGGTGGTGACGGCCTCCGGGGAGCCGGGCGAGCTGACGATGTACCTGTACGGGCGCCAGGCCACGGCCAAGGTGCAGCTCGACGGGGAGCCGGAGGCGATCGAGCGGCTGAGCGAGACGAAGCAGCTGGGGCTCTGAGGTCGACCCCGCGGCCTGTCTGACCGCGGGCCCGGCCTGATCTGAGCGCGAGCCCGCGGCCTGATCTGACCGCGGGCCCGGCCTGATCGCCTGATGGACCGGACGCCCCCTAGCGGGGCAGTTCGGCCTGCCTGAGGGCCGGGACCGCCAGGGCGTACACGCCGGACAGGGCGCAGACCGCGGCGCTGACGACGAAGACCGGTCCCGCACCCCACAGGCCGATCGCCGCGCCGGTGAGCGGGAAGCTCAGCGGGGCGATGCCGAGGCTGCCGAGGCCCGACACGGCGCTCACCCGGCCCAGGTACGCGGGGTCGCACGCCGTCTGGATGACGGCGCCGCACAGGACCCCGGAGAGTCCGGCGAGCAGGCCGACGGAGAGGGCGAGGGCCACGGCGACCGGCAGCAGCGGGGTGTGGGCGAGCGCGCCGATCGATACGGCTCCGAGGACGATGGTCCAGCCGAGGACGGCGCCTGCCCGGGGTATCCGGCCCTTGACGGTCAGCAGCAGGGAGGCGGCGCCTGCGCCCGTACCGAATCCGGCGAGGATCCAGCCGATGCCGGCGGCGCCCCAGCCGCGCTGGTCGGCGAGGATCGTGAGGCCGACGTTGAGGGGGCCGGCGAAGCCGAGGTCTCCGAGGAGCACGACGATCATCATCGGGCCGAGGACGCGGTGGCGGCGGAGGTAGCGCAGACCGTCGGAGAGGTCCCGCAGGGCCGTGCGGTCGCCGGTCGTCCCGTCCGTGCCGGGCAGGGGGCGGAGCTTGAGCGCGTAGAGCAGGGGCAGCGAGAGCGCGAAGAGTAACCCGGCGATGCCGAAGGCGGTGGCGGAGCCGCCGACGGCGACGGCGAGGCCGCCCAGCGGGGCGCCGAGAACGGGGCCGAGGCGTTGGGCGATGCCGCGCATGCCCTGGACGCGGGCGAGCTGGTCGCGCGCCGTGATCCGGGGCGGCAGGGCGCCGACGGCCGGCATGAAGACGGCGTCGACGACGCCGAACACGAGGGCGACCAGGGCGAGGGCCCACAGGCCGGGCGAGGCGAGGAAGAAGACCGCGGCGAGGCCGAGGGCGACGAGGCAGCGGACGGTGTCGGAGGCGATGACGACCCGGCGCGGACCGAGGCGGTCGGCGATCACTCCGCCGAAGAGCATGAGCAGCACGCGGGGCACGGCGGAGACGGCCATGACGAGCCCGGCCTGGGCGGGGCTGCCGCTGCTGACGGCGGCCCAGGAGAGGGCCAGGTAGTAGACGCTGTCACCGACGGTGGAGGCGGTGTAGGCACCGAGCCAGCGCAGGACCTGGGGGTCACGGTGGGCGGGACGCCCGGCAGCGGGGGCCTCGCCGGCCGGGGCCTGCGCGGCGGGAAGCTCGACGGTCGCGGCCTGCGCGGCGCGGCCCCCCACGGTCGCGCCGTCGCCGGTGGTGGCCGTCATGAGCGGTACGGGAACGCGTTGAGGTGGATGGCGACGTTCTCGCGGCCCTCGGTGTCGCCGGCCGCTTCGGCGGCGCGGGCCTTCCGGTCGTACTTCTCGAAGACGGCCTCCAGCTCCTCGCCGAGGGCGGACAGTTCGGCGGCGGTGAGGCGGGGCAGCCACTCCGAGCTGACGGAGGCGGAGCGCCAGGTGTCGGACCAGGTCAGCCGCTCGTCGAGGAAGCGCTGGTGGAGCTCGACCCGCTGTTCGCTGATGGTGCGGCCGAGGGCGTCGCTCGCGGCGGCCAGCTCCGGGGTCCCCCGGACGTCCTCGTCGCGGATGCTGACGCCGTACGAGCTGGGCTGCCACCAGCGCTCGCGGCCGTCCGTCGACTGGGCCTCGGCCTCCTCGACGAGGCCGTGCTCGGCGAGTTTGCGCAGGTGGTAGCTGACGAGCGAGACGGCCTCTTCGACCTGCTCGGCCAGCTGGGAGGCGGTGGCGGTGCGGGCCACGAAGAGGGCGCGGTAGAGGCGCATCCGCAGCGGGTGCGAGATGGCTTTGAGGGTGCCGAGATCGGTGATCCGGCGGGTCTCCGGCGAGGTCATGACAGTGACTCTAGATACGAAGGAAAACTTGCGCAACAGAAATTGCACAAATAATCCTGCGCATCTGAGCGAAGAAAGAGGGCCCCGAAGGGCCCTCTCCGCCGACGCTCAGCGGACCGGGTGGCCCGCCTCCCGCAGCGCGTCCTTGACCTGCGAGATCCGCAGATCGCCGAAGTGGAAGACGGAGGCCGCGAGCACCGCGTCCGCGCCCGCCGCCACGGCCGGCGGGAAGTCGGAGAGCTTCCCGGCGCCGCCGGAGGCGATCACCGGCACCGTGACGTGCTTGCGGACGGCCGCGATCATCTCGGTGTCGTAGCCGTCCTTCGTCCCGTCCGCGTCCATCGAGTTGAGCAGGATCTCCCCCGCGCCCAGCTCGGCGGCCCGGTGCGCCCACTCGACGGCGTCGATGCCGGTGCCCTTGCGGCCGCCGTGCGTCGTCACCTCGAAGGAGCCGGACGCGGTACGCCGGGCGTCGACCGACAGGACGAGCACCTGGCGGCCGAAGCGCTCCGCGATCTCCTGGATCAGTTCGGGGCGCGCGATGGCGGCGGTGTTGACGCCCACCTTGTCGGCCCCGGCGCGCAGCAGCTTGTCGACGTCCTCGGCCGCGCGGACCCCGCCGCCGACCGTGAGCGGGATGAAGACCTGCTCGGCGGTGCGGCGCACCACGTCGTAGGTGGTCTCCCGGTTGCCGGAGGAGGCGGTGATGTCGAGGAAGGTCAGCTCGTCGGCGCCCTCGGCGTCGTACAGCTTGGCCATCTCGACGGGGTCGCCCGCGTCCCGCAGGTTCTGGAAGTTGACGCCCTTGACGACCCGGCCGTTGTCGACGTCCAGGCAGGGGATCACTCGTACGGCGAGACTCATTCCGCGCTGCCCCTCTCTCCCTCTGGGCGGTACGCCTCGACCTCGACCTCGACGACCAGGCTCGGGTCGACGAAGCCGGAGACGATGATCATGGAGGCGGCGGGGCGGACGGCGTCGAACAGCTCCTTGTGCGCGCGGCCGACCTCGTCCACGTCCCGGGCGTGCGTGAGGTACATCCGGGTCCGTACGACGTGCTCCGGGCCGAGGCCCAGCTGCTTCAGCGCCGCGAAGGCCACGTTGAAGGAGTTGATCGCCTGCTCGTGGGGGCCGCCGCCGGCGATCTGGCCGCCGACCACCGACGTACAGCCGGAGACCAGGACCAGGCCGTTGGGCAGCTCCACCGCGCGGGAGTAGCCGAACTGGTCCTCCCAGGGAGCGCCGGTCACCACCTTGCGGACCTCGGAGGTCACGACTTCACCGCCGCGAGCGCCTCTTCCAGGGTGAACGCCTTGGCGTAGAGCGCCTTGCCGACGATCGCGCCCTCGACGCCGATCGGGACGAGACCGGACAGGGCCCGCAGGTCGTCCAGGGAGGAGACGCCGCCGGAGGCGACGACGGGCTTGTCGGTGGCGGCGCAGACGTTCTTCAGGAGCTCCAGGTTGGGGCCCTGGAGGGTGCCGTCCTTGGCGATGTCGGTGACGACGTACCGGGAGCAGCCCTCGGAGTCGAGGCGGGCCAGCGTCTCGTAGAGGTCGCCGCCGTCGCGGGTCCAGCCCCGGCCGCGCAGGGTCGTGCCGCGTACGTCGAGACCGACGGCGATCTTGTCGCCGTACTCGGCGATGACCTTGGCGACCCAGTCGGGGGTCTCCAGGGCGGCGGTGCCGAGGTTGACGCGGGTGCAGCCGGTGGCGAGGGCGGCGGCGAGCGAGGCGTCGTCGCGGATGCCGCCGGAGAGCTCGACCTTGATGTCCATGGCCTGGGCGACCTCGGCGATCAGCTGCCGGTTGTCACCGGTGCCGAAGGCGGCGTCCAGGTCGACCAGGTGCAGCCACTCGGCGCCGGAGTTCTGCCAGGCGAGGGCCGCCTCGAGGGGGGAGCCGTAGGAGGTCTCGGTGCCGGACTCGCCGTGCACGAGGCGGACGGCCTGGCCGTCGCGGACGTCGACGGCGGGGAGGAGTTCGAGGGTGCTCACAGGGTTCCGATCCAGTTGGTGAGGAGCTGGGCGCCGGCGTCGCCGGACTTCTCGGGGTGGAACTGGGTCGCCCACAGGGCGCCGTTCTCGACGGCCGCGACGAAGGGCTCGCCGTGGGTGGCCCAGGTGACCTTGGGGGCGCGCATGTTCTTGTTGCCGACCTCCAGGCTCCACTCGCGCACGGCGTAGGAGTGCACGAAGTAGAACCGGGCGTCGGCGTCGAGCTCCGCGAACATCTCGCTGCCCTCGGGCGCGTCGACCGTGTTCCAGCCCATGTGGGGAACGACGGGGGCGTTCAACGGCTCGACCGTACCGGGCCACTCGTCGAGGCCCTCGCTCTCCACGCCGTGCTCGATGCCCTGCGCGAAGAGGATCTGCATGCCGACGCAGATGCCCATGACCGGGCGGCCGCCGGAGAGCCTGCGGCCGACGATCCAGTCGCCGCGGGCCTCCTTGAGACCCCGCATGCAGGCGGAGAAGGCGCCCACGCCGGGGACGAGGAGTCCGTCGGCGTTCATGGCCTTGTCGTAGTCGCGGGTGATCTCGACGTCGGCGCCGACGCGGGCGAGCGCGCGCTCGGCGGAGCGGACG
This sequence comes from Streptomyces sp. NPDC093795, assembly GCF_044764665.1. NCBI lineage: Bacteria > Bacillati > Actinomycetota > Actinomycetes > Kitasatosporales > Streptomycetaceae > Streptomyces > Streptomyces sp. NPDC093795. The sequence goes on along the minus strand of NZ_JBIWIO010000011.1, from coordinate 202,026 downwards.
TTGCCGAAGCCGTAGTCGAAGACGACGACCTTCTTGGACGTGCTCACGGTGCTCATTCCCAGATTCCCTGGATCCGCAGGACGCCGGCGACCAGGCACATCACGGAGGCGATGGCGAGGAGGGCGATCACGCCCTTGGGCAGCTGCTGCTTGGAGAAGGAGTACACACCGCCGGCGAGGAAGAGCCCGACGACGATGAGGATGGTGGAGAGGCCGGTCATGGGGTTAGAGCGCGCCCTTCGTGGAGGGGAGGATGCCGGCGGCGCGCACGTCGCGCTCGGAGGCGTAGCGGAGGGCGCGGGCGAGGGCCTTGAACTGGCACTCCACGATGTGGTGGGCGTTGCGCCCGTACGGGACGTGGATGTGCAGCGCGATCTGGGCCTGGGCGACGAAGGACTCGAAGATGTGCCGGGTCATCGTCGTGTCGTACGAGCCGATCATCGGCGCCATGTTCTCGGGCTCGGTGTGCACGAGGTACGGGCGGCCGGAGAGGTCGACGGTGACCTGGGCGAGCGACTCGTCGAGCGGGACGGTGCAGTTGCCGAAGCGGTAGATGCCGACCTTGTCGCCGAGGGCCTGCTTGAAGGCGGCGCCGAGGGCGAGGGCCGTGTCCTCGATGGTGTGGTGCGAGTCGATGTGGAGGTCGCCGTCGGTCTTGACGGTCAGGTCGAACAGACCGTGCCGGCCGAGCTGGTCGAGCATGTGGTCGTAGAAGCCGACCCCGGTCGACACGTCGACCTTTCCGGTGCCGTCGAGGTCGATCTCGACGACGACGGAGGTCTCCTTGGTGGTGCGCTCAACGCGGCCTACGCGGCTCATCGCTCCTGCTCCTTCATCAATTCACGAACCGCGTCGAGAAACGCGTCGTTCTCTTCGGGGGTGCCGGCGGTGACCCGCAGCCAGCCCGGTACGCCGTTGTCCCGGACCAGGACGCCCCGGTCGAGGATCCGCTGCCAGGCCCCGTGGGTGTCGGGGAACTTCCCGAACTGCACGAAGTTGGCGTCCGAGTCGGTGACCTCGTAGCCGATGGCGCGCAGCTCGGTGACGAGCCGGTCGCGCTCGGCCTTGAGCTGCTCGACGTACCCGAGGAGGGTGTCGGTGTGCTCGAGGGCGGCGAGCGCGGTCGCCTGGGTGACGGCGGAGAGGTGGTACGGAAGGCGGACCAGCTGCACGGCGTCGACCACGGCGGGGTGGGCGGCGAGGTAGCCGAGGCGCAGTCCGGCGGCGCCGAAGGCCTTGGACATGGTCCGGGAGACCACCAGGTTCGGGCGGCCCTCGATGAGGGGCAGCAGCGAGTCGCGGTGGCTGAACTCCACGTACGCCTCGTCGACGACCACGATCGAGGGCTTGGCCGCCTGGGCCGCCTCGTACAGGGCGAGGACGGTGTCGGCGGCGACGGCGGTGCCGGTGGGGTTGTTGGGGGAGGTGATGAAGACGACGTCGGGCCGGTGCTCGGCGATCGCCTTCTCCGCCGCCGTCACGTCGATGGTGAAGTCCTCGTCGCGCGGGCCGGAGATCCAGCCGGTGCCGGTACCGCGGGCGATGAGGGCGTGCATCGAGTACGAGGGTTCGAAGCCGATCGCGGTACGGCCGGGGCCGCCGAAGGTCTGCAGCAGCTGCTGGAGGACCTCGTTGGAGCCGTTGGCCGCCCACACGTTCTCGACGGCGACCGGGTGCTTGCCGGTACGGGTCAGGTAGCGGGCGAGTTCGGTGCGGAGCTCGACCGCGTCCCGGTCGGGGTAGCGGTTGAGGCCGCGGGCGGCCTCGGCGACCCGCTCCGCGATCCGGGCCACCAGGGGCTCGGGCAGCGGGTAGGGGTTCTCGTTGGTGTTCAGCTGGACGGGGACGTCGAGCTGGGGCGCGCCGTAGGGGGACTTGCCGCGCAGCTCGTCCCGGACGGGCAGGTCGTCCCAGGGGGACCGGTCGGGGTTTCCGAAGCTCACCGGGGCACCTTCCAGCCGAAACGGGCCTTGATCGCCGCGCCGTGCGCGGGCAGGTCCTCGGCCTCGGCGAGGGTCACCACGTGGTGGGCGACCTCGGCGAGCGCGTCGCGGGTGTAGTCCACGATGTGCACCCCGCGCAGGAAGGACTGCACGGAGAGGCCGGAGGAGTGGCAGGCGCAGCCGCCGGTGGGCAGGACGTGGTTGGAGCCGGCGCAGTAGTCGCCGAGGGAGACCGGGGCCCAGGGGCCGACGAAGATCGCGCCCGCGTTGCGGACGCGGTCGGCGACGGCGGCGGCGTCGGCGGTCTGGATCTCCAGGTGCTCGGCGCCGTACGCGTCGACGACCTTGAGGCCGACGGCGAGGTCGCGGACGAGGACGATCGCGGACTGGCGGCCGGCGAGGGCCGGGACGATCCGGTCGTCGATGTGCTTGGAGGCGGCGACCTGCGTCTTCAGCTCGGCCTCGGTGGCGGCGGCGAGCTCGTCCGAGTCGGTGACGAGGACGGACGCGGCCATCGGGTCGTGCTCGGCCTGGCTGATCAGGTCGGCGGCGACGTGCACGGGGTCGGCGGTGGAGTCCGCGAGGATCGCGATCTCGGTGGGGCCGGCCTCGGCGTCGATGCCGATACGGCCCTTGAGGAGGCGCTTGGCGGCGGCCACGTAGATGTTGCCGGGGCCGGTGACCAGGTTGACGGGGGCGCAGCCGGGCTCGTCGGCGGTGCTGGCGGTGCCGTACGCGAACATGGCGATGGCCTGGGCGCCGCCGGCGGCGTACACCTCGTCGACGCCGAGGAGGGCGCAGGCGGCGAGGATCGTGGGGTGCGGGAGTCCGCCGAACTCCTTCTGCGGCGGCGAGGCGAGGGCCACGCCCTCGACCCCGGCCTCCTGGGCCGGGACGACGTTCATCACGACGGAGGACGGGTAGACCGCGCGGCCGCCCGGCACGTACAGGCCGACGCGCTCGACCGGGATCCACTTCTCGGTGACCGTGCCGCCGGGGACGACCTGGGTGGTGTGGGTGGTGCGGCGCTGCTCGCGGTGGACGAGGCGGGTGCGCCGGATGGACTCCTCGAGGGCGGCGCGGACGGCCGGGTCGAGCTCGTCGAGGGCGCGGCTGATCGCCTCTGCGGGGACGCGCAGGCTCGGGACGCGGACGCCGTCGAACTTCTCCCCGTAGTCGATCACCGCGGCCGCGCCATGATGCCTGACGTCCTCGCAGATCGGCCGCACCTTCTCCAGGGCGGCTTCCACGTCGAACTCGGCACGGGGCAGCAGGTCGCGCAGGGCGGAACCCTCGGGGAGGGCCTCGCCGCGCAGATCGATTCGAGAGATCACGGGTCAATTCTCTCAGACGGCCCACAGCGTCGGACGCCCGTATCACTGGCTGATACACGCCACACTGGCGTCTTGTCGCCACTCCTGACCGTTAGCGTTCAGCCCGTCACTCAGCGGGAAGAACGGCTGTACGAATCCACGAATCCCTGGAAACGGAATCGAGGAATCGTGGGAGCGGATTGTGGAAAGCGAGGGGGGCGGCAGTGACCGAGCCGCACGAGGACGGGATGCCGGACGGTCTCACGGGCCCGGAGCGGGCCGTGTGGCGGGCGTTCCGTATCGGCAGGACGTGTGATCTGACGGAGGGGATCGCGGAGCGGGACGACCCGTTCGGGGGATGGGTGTGGGGGCCGGAGCGGAGTGTCCGCGCCGACGTGGTGGCACTGCTGCTGCTCGCGGGGCCCGCGGCCAGATCGGGGCGGGTGGCCGCGCTGAAGCTGCGCGGGGTCCGGATCACGGGCGTGCTCGACCTGGCGGGCGGGACGATAGGGCCGTACGTCGAGCTGCACGGCTGCCGGTTCGACGACGAGGTGGTGCTGCCAGAGGCGCGCTTCGGCACGCTGCGGATGGTCGAGTGCGCGCTGCCGCGCCTGGAGGCGGCCCGGCTGCACACCGAGGGGGACCTGCACCTGCCGCGCTGCCGGGTGAAGTGGGGCATCCGGCTCACCGACGCGCAGATCGGCACGGACCTGCTGGTGAACCAGATCCAGGTGTGGCCGGACCGGCGGGGACGGGCCATCACGGCCGACGGGCTCGTGGTCGCCCAGGACCTCCAGGCCGAGCTGATCGAGACGTACGGGGAGCTGAGCCTGCGCGGGGCGAAGATCGGCGTCTCGCTCAGCCTGCGGGGCAGCGTGCTGCGCGGCGCGCAGGGCCGCCGCGCGCTGAACGCGCCGCAGCTGACGGTGGAGCGCTCGCTCTATCTGAACGCGGCCTGGGTGTACGAGGACGCGGGGATCTCGGGCAGCACCACGACCACCCCGCCGTACGGGGTGTCGCCCGCCCAGGACGCCCACCGCAAGCCGGTGGAGTTCCACGGCGGGGTGCGGCTCGACGACGGCAGGTTCGGTGACGCGGTGGACCTGCACCACGCCCGGTTCCTGCTGGACGGGGCCCGCCGGGAGGAGGTCTCGCTGCGCCGGATAGTCACCCCGGAGCTGAGGTTCAACGGCGAGCGACCCGAGGAGGGCCGGGTCGTGCTCAACGGCGCCAAGGTCGTCACCCTGATCGACCTGTCGACGAGCTGGCCGGGCCCCGGCGGGCTGGCGATGGGCGGCTTCGTCTACGAGAACCTCGTGCCGTACGGGCACTTCCCGCTGTCCCGGCGCCTGGAGTGGGTGGCGGCGGCGACCCCGGAGTACGCCCCCGAGCCGTACGAGCGGCTCGCGGCGGTCCTGCGCGGCAGCGGGGAGGACGCCGACGCCCGCGAGGTGCTGCTCGCCAAACAGCGGCGCAGACGCGAGACCCTGCCGGTGGCCGGCAAGCTCTGGGGGTACCTCCAGGACTGGACCGTGGCGTACGGCTACCGGCCGGGGCGGGCCGCGCTGTGGATGGCGGTCCTGTGGGCGGCGGGCACGGTGGCGTTCTCCCGCTACCGCCCGGTCCCGCTGAAGGCGGAGGAGGCCCCCGAGTGGAACGGCACGCTGTACGCCCTCGACCTGCTGGTCCCGGTGATCAACCTCGGCCAGGACGGCTACTGGCGGCTCGAAGGCATCTGGCAGTGGGTGGCGGCGGTGCTGATCCTGCTCGGCTGGATCCTGGCGACGACGGTGGCGGCGGGCGCGACCCGACTCCTGAGCAGGGGCTGAGGCCGCGAAGGTTTGGTGAGCGGGGCGTGAGGGCTGCTGCGGTGGCGGCGGGCGCCGGGGGACAATACGTCGCACCATGTCCTTGCTCCGTGTCCTGATCAGCGCCGCCCGCTCGGCCCGGTACGCCCCGCGGCTCGCCGCCGGGTTCGTCCCGGACGACGACGTGCTGCTCGACGCCCCGGACGAGCGGCTCGCCCCCGCCCTGGTCGCCGCCGCCCTGGCCGATCCGGAGCCCGCCGCGAAACTGCTCGCCTCCACCCGGGACGCGGGCGAGTGGGAGGACCGCGACCGGTACGTCACCCGGCTCGCCACCTTCGCGTACAGCAGGGGCGACTGGCTGACCCACTGGCTCTCCGTCGCGCCCGGCGACCCCGACGCCCTGCTCGTCACGGCGCAGCTCGCCGTCCGCAGGGCCTGGGCGTCCCCCGCGCGGGCCGAGCGGCTGCGTGAGCTCGGCCCGCTGATCGAGGCGGTCGCCGAGACGGCCCCGCACGACCCGGTTCCGTGGCGGCTCGCCCTGGACCACGCGCGCGGGGCGCACGCCGGGCACTCCGTCTTCGAGTCGCTCTGGGAACAGGCCGTGCGCCGCTCCCCGCACCACTACGGCTGTCATGTCGCGGCGCTCAAGTACCTCTCCGCGCAGTGGTACGGCTCGCACCGCGCCGCCTTCGACTTCGCCGAGCAGGCGGCCGACGACGCCGCCCCGGGCTCGCTCGTGCGGGCCTTGCCGGTCCGCGCGGCCTGCGACCGGCTCCAGGTGCCGTCGCACCGGGACCCGGGCGTGCCGGAACCGCGGATCGACCGGGCGGCGGACCGCGCCCTGGCCCTGTCGGCGTCCTTCCCGGCGGGCGACCCGTGGCCGGCGGAGGTCCGCAACCTGCTCGCGTACGTGCTGGTCGAGCGCGCGCGGTGGGAGGAGGCGCGGGAGGAGTTCGGCCGGATCGGGGTCCACGCGACCTCGTTCCCGTGGGGCGCCGCACGGGCCGCGGGGCGGGGGGCCGTACGGGAGGATCCCCTGCGCCGTTTCCTCGCCGCGCGGGACCGGGTCCGGGGGGAGCTGGCCCGCCGGACGCCACTGTGGGACACCGGACATGGACGGGCCGGACGGGGCGGGCCCCACGGCCATTAGGCTTGGCCGCTGTGACCACCGCTCGCCTGCCTCTCTTCCCGCTCAACGCGGTGCTGTTCCCTGGCCTCGTGCTGCCGCTGAACGTCTTCGAGGAGCGTTATCGCGCCATGATGCGTGAGCTGCTCACGGTCGACGAGTCGGAGCCGCGCCGCTTCGCCGTCGTCGCCATCCGTGACGGCCGTGAGGTCGCGCCGACCGCTCCCGGCATGCCGGACCCGACGGCGCTGCCGGAGAAGGGCCCGGCCGCCGGCTTCGGTTCCGACCCCGTCCAGGCCTTCCACCGGGTCGGCTGTGTCGCCGACGCCGCGTCGATCCGGGAGCGCTCGGACGGCAGCTTCGAGGTGATGGCCACCGGTACGACCCGGGTGAAGTTGCTGTCGGTCGACGCGAGCGGGCCGTTCCTCGTCGCCGAGGTCGAGGAGATCCCCGAGGAGCAGGGCGAGGAGGCCGGCACCCTCTCCGAGGGGGTGCTGCGGGCCTTCCGGAGCTACCAGAAGCGCCTGGCGGGGGCCCGGGAGCGTTCGCTGACGACGAGCGAGCTGCCGGACGACCCCTCGGTGGTGTCGTACCTGGTGGCGGCGGCGGCGATCCTGGACACGCCGTCGAAGCAGCGGCTGCTCCAGGCCCCGGACACCGCGACCCGGCTGCGTGAGGAGCTGACGCTGCTGCGCGCGGAGACGGCGGTGCTGCGGCATCTGCCGTCGCTGCCGGCGGTGGACCTGACGCAGGCACCGACGTACCCGAACTGACCGACCGAGCCCAGCCCAGGGAAGAGCGCGTGGCGAAGAAGCAGAAGAAGAACAACGGGGGCACCCCGGCGACGGTGGCCCTGACGGCGGCCGGCACCTCGTTCACCCTGCACGCGTACGAGCACGACCCGGCCTCCCCCTCGTACGGCGAGGAGGCGGCGGAGGCCCTCGGGGTCTCCCCCGGCCGGGTCTTCAAGACGCTGGTGGCGGACGTCGACGGCGAGCTGACGGTCGCGGTGGTGCCGGTGGCCGGTCAGCTCGACCTGAAGGCGCTGGCGTCGGCGGTCGGCGGGAAGCGGGCGGCGATGGCGGACCCGGCGGCGGCGGAGCGCACCACGGGCTATGTCCGGGGCGGCATCTCCCCGCTGGGCCAGCGCAAGCGGCTCCGTACGGTCCTTGACGCCTCGGCGTCGGACCACGCGTCCATCTGCGTGTCGGCGGGCCGCCGCGGGCTTGAGGTGGAGCTCTCCCCCGCGGACCTGGCCGCCCTCACCTCGGCGGTCGTGGCCCCGATCGGCCGCGCCTGACGGTCGTCCCGGCGCGGCCCGCTCCGGGGCCGCGCGGGGGGTTCAGTACGCCTTCGGCCGGTCCCACGGCTCCGGTTCCGGGTCGCGCGGCCCGAACAGCGCCGTGAGCGCCAGGTGCGTGATCATCGCGGCGAGCGGCCAGGCCAGCATCGCGGCGGCCGCCAGGTTCAGTTCGAGCGGTGCCTCGAAGGCGACGTTCGGGCCGACCGCCTTCGCGTGGGCGACCACGTCCCGCGTCGGCCCGAAGTACGTCCCGAGGCCCCAGGCGAGCAGCGAGCCGAGGACGCCGCCGAGCGCGAGACCGAGCACGAGCGGGACACCGCCCTTGCGGCGCAGCAGGAAGACGACGAGCCCGGCGACCGCCCCGAAGGCCAGCGCGAGGAGCACGAACGTACCGTCCGAGCCGATCGCCGCCTCTCCCTCGGAGTTGCGGAGGAAGACCCCCTTGCCGTCCGAGATGAGCAGGACGCGCGGCGCCAGGTTCAGCCACAGCACTCCGAGCAGCGCCCCCGCGGCCGCCGAGACGAGGGTCACCAGAACGCCCCGCACGACCTCGGCCGCCGTGATCGGGTCCCCGTCCGGGCCGAGCGCCGGCGGGGGCGGCGGCGGCCAGTCGGGGTCGTGCGGCTGCGGCTGGTGAGGCGGAGTCAGAGGTGCGGTCACCCCGCCATCGTGCCAGGTGCTCCTGTGTCCCGCCTCAGCGGACGGCGGCCCGCCGGTACGCCCAGGTGGCGACCACGAGGGAGACCACACCGACCACACCGCACACGGTGAGGTCCAGGGCGACGGCCGCCCAGTCGGGGTCCGGCTCGAAGGTGCGGGCCAGGGCCTCCACGCCGTACGTCGACGGCAGCAGGTCCCGTGCCCAGCCGATGGGCTCCGGGAGCCGCTCCGCCGGGAGGACACCGAGGAGCAGCGCCGCCGACATGCCGAGCTGGCCGAGGAGCGTGGCCAGCTCCTGCCGGGGCGCGAGGAGTCCGAGGGCCGCCCCGAGCCCGGCGAGCGCCGCCCCGGCGAGCGGGACGACGGCGGCGAGGATCCAGAGGTGGCCGAGCGGCAGCCCGAAGAGCACGGAGCCGGCGACGGCGGTGACGGCGGTCCCGGGCACGGTGAAGGAGGCGTACGCGCCGGCGGCGCCGAGCACGACGGCGGCGGGCGGCACGGGCAGGGTGGCGTAGTGGTCGAGGCCGCCGGTGGCCCGCAGCTGCCCGAAGTACTGGGCGAGCAGGTTGAGCGCGACGAAGGCGACGACGAGGACGGTGGAACCGGCCACGACGGCGCGCGCCTCGGAGCCGCCGTCGACGACCCCGCGCATCAGGACCATGATCCCGACGGACTGGAAGGTGGCGACGAAGAGGAGCGGGATCCGGGCGACCCGGGCCCGGGAGAGCTGCGCGCGGTAGACGGCGGCCATCGCCGGCAGCAGCCGGGCGCGCGGGGCGAGGGGCGCGGCGGCCGCGTCCCCGGTGGTGCCGGGGCCCCGGACGGAAGGCGCACCGGTCGGCAGGGCCTCGGCGGGCACGGTGCTCACTGCGTACAGCTCCTGACGGTCACGTACGGAACACGGGGGCCACGGGGGGCGACGTCGACGGCGGGAAGGCCACGGGGGACGTGGGAGACGCAGAGGGGCACGGAGCGCGTCACGCCTTCACCAGCCCCTCCGTCGCGCCGCCCAGCGCCAGGTACACGTCCTCCAGGCTGGGCGTGGCCAGGGTGAAGTCGTCGAGTGCGGCGAAGGCGGCCCCGCCGGTGACGGTGGCGACGGCCGCGCGGGCCGCGTCGGGGGCGAGCCGGAGGGCCCAGCGCCGCCCGGTCTCCTGCGCGAGGGCGCGCAGCGCGGCGACCTCGGGCAGGTGCAGGGGGGCCGACTCGCGCCACACCAGTTCGACGCGGACCTCGCCTGCGACGCGTTCCTTGAGTCCGGTGGGGGTGTCGCAGGCGATGACCCTGCCGCGTTCGAGGACGGCGACCCGGTCGAGCACGGTCTCGGCCTCGATGACGTTGTGGGTGACGAGCAGCACGGTGGTGCCGTGTTCGGCGCGCCGCCGGTCGACGGCCGCCCAGACGGCGCGGCGGGCGACGGGGTCCATGCCGGTGGTGGGCTCGTCGAGGACGAGGACGGGGCGCCGCCCGACGAGCGCGGTGGCGAAGCAGGCGAGCCTCCGCTGTCCGCCGGAGAGCTTTCTGAGGGGCCGGGAGGCCAGCTCGCCGAGGCCGAGCTCCGCCAGGACGGCGTCGCGCTCGGCGCGTGCGTCGTGGGCGGTGAGGCCGCGCAGCCGGCCGGTGGTCTCGGCGGCGAGGGCGACGGTCAGCTCGTCGAGGGCGGTGGACTCCTGGCCGAGGTACGCGAGGAGGCGGGCGGCCCGCTCGGGGTGGCGGACCAGGTCGTGGCCGAGGAGCTCGACGGTGCCGGAGTCGGGGCGCATGAGCCCGGTGAGCTGGCGGACGAGGGTGGACTTGCCGGCTCCGTTGGGGCCGAGCAGGCCGAAGATCTCGCCGCCGCGCACGTCGAGACTGATCCCGTCGGTGGCCCGCACCTCGGGTGTCGCGGGCGCACCGCGCCTGCCGCGCGTGGCGGGGTACGTCTTGACCAGATCCCGCACCACGCACACCGTACTCACGGGGCAAGAGCCTACGGGGTCGCCGGGCCCGCTCCGGGGGCGGGGGCGTGTTCGGTGGCGGCCCGGACGTCGATCTCGCGCCAGAATCCCGCCCGGATCGCGTACCGGTCGTGCTCGTCGATCTGGTCGTCCTTGTGGGCGAGGAGGCCGAATCGGGCGGCGTAGCGGAGGAGTTCGCCGTCGATCCGGTGCGGGATGCGGGGGTAGAGGGTGGACAGCTTCTGGACGTGGCTCTGCTCGGGGAGCCGTTCCATCCACCGGCGGGCGAACACCTGCCCGACCTCGAACGGGTCGCCGCCGACGGTGGTGATGTCCTCCTCGCGGTCCGCCCAGCGCTGCTCGGCGCTGGTGAGGGTGGCGAGGGTCGGCAGGGAGGCGGTCTCGGCCGGTTCGCCGAGCGCGGGGGCGGGGCGCTCGACCCAGCCCCGGTCGGAGGACCAGCGGAGCGCGCTCGCGCCCTGCGACGCGGGGACGCCCGCGCCGGCGGGGGTGGTGCCGGGGGCGCGCAGTGCCGCGAGGTCCTTGGGGGTGGGGACGCCCTTGCCCGCGGCGGGGGCGGGGACGCCCGCTCCCTGGCCGTGCTCGTCGTCCCGGACATGACCGCTGCCGTGACCGCCGGCGCGGTCGCCGCTGTGGTCGCCGCCGTGCTCGTGGCCGTTGCCGTGGTGGACGTGACCGTTGCTGCCGTTGCCGTGGGCGAGGGGAGGCTCCCCGGCCTCCCCGGGAGCCCCGGCGGCGGACGCCGCCGCTTCGGCGGCTCGTCCGGCGGAGGCGGCGAGGGCCGCCTCCGGCAGCGGCGCGGAGAGGATGGCGGCGATCTCGGGGCGCGGGGCCGGCGGGGGTGAGCAGATGCCGGTGAGGTCCTTGGCGCGGACGGCCCGGGTGATCCAGGCCCGGTCCAGGACCCGGCGTTCGTCGGCCTCGGCCACCAGGTCCTCGGACTGGTTGTAGTCGCCGTCGGCGGCCTGCACGGCCCAGAGGTGGACGGCGACGCCGTGCTCCTTGGCGGACATCAGGCCGGGCAGCAGATCGCCGTCGCCGGTGACGAGCACGATGTCGGAGCAGGCCCTGTTCCTGGCGAGCTCGGTCAGCTCGGTGTGCATGGCCGCGTCGACGCCCTTCTGGGCCCAGCGTCCCTCACTGCGGGTCAGCGCGCCGAGCCGGACGGTGACCCGGGGCATCACCCGCAGGCGGCGGTGCTCGGGCTGGGGCACCCGGTCGGGGGCGCCGTCGAACCAGTAGATCCGCAGGAGGGGCAGCGCGGTCTCGGTCTCGGCGCGCTGGCGCAGCTGCTGGATGAGCCCGGCGTGGTCGACGGTGATCCGGGAGCGGGCCGGTTCCCCGGCGAGGAGACTGGCGGCGGCGCCCAGCAGGTAGCCGGCGTCCACCAGGACGACGCAGCGGTCCACGTGTTCCACCCTCTTTCGGGAACCTCGGGATCGGAGTTGCTTCGGATTTCCTTCGAGTCTGCCCGAAGGCCGGGGGCTCGACGGTCGGAACTGGATCATCGGCGTGGCGGAAGTCACGTTCCTCGGGGTCTTACGCTCCGTAATGATCCAACATGCGGCAGTTCACCGGGTATGTGAGTCTGACAGCGGCCCTGGCCCCTAGGACCCTTTGAGGAGGCAATCCCCATGGCCAAGAACCGTAATCAGAGCCGCAGTCAGAAGCAGCCGTCGCAGGCCGAGCGCGGCGCCCAGGACGCGCAGCGCTCGTCGATGGAATCCCAGGCCGAGCAGCGCGGCAGCCAGGTCACCCCGGGTGACATGGCGCGCAAGGGACGTCAGAAGCGCTTCGGCCACAACTGACGGCTTCCGCGTACGGCAAAGGGGCGCGCCCGTGACGACGGGCGCGCCCCTTGCGCATGGGCCGGGAGAGGCTAGCCCGCCAGGCAGGACGGGCCGAGCAGCACCTTCAGGTCGCCGAAGAGCGCCGGGTCGGCCGTCACCCGGTGCCGGTCGAGGCGGAGCACGGTCGTCTTCCGGGGGCCCTGGAGCTTGATCCGTACCTCGGTGTTGCCCTTGTGGTGGCCGAGGATCTCGCCGAGCCGGGTGACCATCGGCGGAGTCACCTTGACGGTGGGGATGGTGAGGATCACCGGCGCGTTGGTCCCGGCGTTCGACAGGTCGGGGACCATCAGCTCCATCGCGACCAGACGGGGCACGTCCTCGCGCTTGTCGAGCCGTCCCTTGACGAAGACGACGGTGTCCTCGACGAGCTGGGTGGAGACCAGCTGGTACGTGGCCGGGAAGAACATGCACTCGATGGAGCCGGCCAGGTCCTCGACGGTGGCGATCGCCCAGGCGTTGCCCTGCTTGGTCATCTTGCGCTGGAGGCCGGAGATGATGCCGCCGATGGTGACGACCGCGCCGTCGGAGTGCTCGCCGCCGGTGAGCTGGGAGATCGCCGCGTCCGTCTTGTCGGACAGGACGTGCTCGATGCCGAAGAGCGGGTGGTCGGAGACGTACAGGCCGAGCATCTCGCGCTCCTGGGCGAGCAGGTAGGACTTCTCCCATTCGATGTCGGAGAACTCGACGTCGAGGCCGAAGCCGGGCTCGTCGGTCGCCTCGTCGCCCATGCCGCCGAAGAGGTCGAACTGTCCCTCGGCCTCCTTGCGCTTGACCGCCACCACGTTGTCGATCATCGGTTCGTGGTGGGCGACCAGGCCCTTGCGGGTGTGACCCATCTCGTCGAAGGCGCCGGCCTTGATCAGCGACTCGATGGTCCGCTTGTTGCAGACGACGGCCTCGACCTTGTCGAGGAAGTCCGGGAAGGAGGAGTACTTCCCCTTCGCCTTGCGCGACTTGATGATCGACTCGACGACGTTGGTGCCGACGTTACGGACGGCGGAGAGGCCGAAGAGGATCACGTCGTCGCCCTGGGCGGCGAAGTTCGACTCGGACTCGTTCACGTTGGGCGGCAGCACCTTGATGCCCATGCGGCGGCACTCGTTGAGGTAGATCGCGGACTTGTCCTTGTCGTCCTTGACCGAGGTGAGCAGTCCGGCCATGTACTCGGCCGGGTAGTTGGCCTTGAGGTAGGCGGTCCAGTAGGAGACCAGGCCGTACGCGGCGGAGTGGGCCTTGTTGAAGGCGTAGCCGGCGAAGGGGACCAGGACGTCCCACAGCGCCTTGATGGCCTCGTCGCTGTAGCCGTTCTTCTTGGCTCCGGCCTGGAAGATGGTGAAGTTCTTCGCCAGCTCGTCGGGCTTCTTCTTGCCCATCACGCGGCGGAGGATGTCGGCCTCGCCGAGGGAGTAGCCGGCGATGATCTGGGCGGCCTTCTGCACCTGCTCCTGGTACACGATCAGGCCGTAGGTGACCGCGAGCACCTCTTCGAGCGGCTTCTCCAGCTCGGGGTGGATCGGGGTGATCTCCTGTTGCGCGTTCTTGCGCAGGGCGTAGTTCGTGTGCGAGTTCATGCCCATCGGGCCCGGCCGGTACAGGGCGGACACGGCGGAGATGTCTTCGAAGTTGTCGGGCTTCATCAGCCGGAGCAGCGAGCGCATGGGCCCGCCGTCGAACTGGAAGACGCCGAGGGTGTCACCGCGCTGGAGCAGTTCGAAGGTCTTCGGGTCGTCGAGCGGCAGGGCGAGCAGGTCGAGGTCGATGCCCTTGTTGGCCTTCACCATCTTGACGGCGTCGTCCATGATGGTGAGGTTCCGCAGGCCGAGGAAGTCCATCTTGAGCAGGCCGAGCGACTCGCACTGGGGGTAGTCCCACTGCGTGATGGTGACGCCGTCGGTGTGCCGCACCCAGATCGGCGCGTGGTCGACGATCGGCTCGCTGGACATGATCACGCCGGCCGCGTGGACGCCCATCTGGCGGACCAGGCCCTCGACGCCCCGGGCGGTGTCGATGACCTTCTTGACGTCCGGCTCGTTCTCGTACATCGCGCGGATCTCGCCGGCCTCGCTGTAGCGCGGGTGCGAGGGGTCGGTGATGCCGTTGAGGTCGATGCCCTTGCCGAGGACGTCGGCGGGCATGGCCTTGGTGAGCCGGTCGCCCATGGCGTAGGGGTAGCCGAGGACGCGCGCGGAGTCCTTGATCGCGTTCTTCGCCTTGATCTTGCCGTACGTGCCGATCATGGCGACCTTGTCGGAGCCGTACTTCTCCGTCACGTACCGGATCACCTCGACGCGCCTGCGCTCGTCGAAGTCGATGTCGACATCGGGCATCGAGATGCGCTCGGGGTTGAGGAAGCGCTCGAAGATCAGACCGTGCGGGATCGGGTCGAGGTCGGTGATGCCCATGGCGTACGCGACGATCGAGCCGGCCGCGGAGCCTCGGCCGGGGCCGACGGCGATGCCCTGCTTCTTCGCCCACATGATGAAGTCGGCGACGACGAGGAAGTAGCCGGGGAAGCCCATCGAGATGATCGTGTCCATCTCGTACTCGACCTGCTTCATGCGGTCCTCGGGGATGCCTCCGGGGAAGCGGCGGGCCATGCCGCGCATGGTCTCCTCGCGGAACCAGGTGACCTCGGTGTACCCCTCGGGGATGTCGAACTTCGGCATCAGGTTCTTCTCGACGAACATGCCGTCGGTGGAGACCTGCTCGGCGACCAGGAGGGTGTTGCGGCAGCCCTCCTGCCAGGCGTCCGAGGAGTCGATGGCGTACATCTCGTCCGTGGACTTGAGGTAGTAGCCGGTGCCGTCGAAGCGGAAGCGGTCCGGGTCGGAGAGGTTCTTGCCGGTCTGGATGCAGAGCAGGGCGTCGTGCGCGGTCGACTCGTGCGCGTACGTGTAGTGCGAGTCGTTGGTGACCAGCGGCGGGATGCCGAGCTTCTTGCCGATCTCCAGGAGCCCGTCGCGGACCCGGCGCTCGATCTCGATGCCGTGGTCCATCAGCTCCAGGAAGTACCGCTCCTTGCCGAAGATGTCCTGGTACTCGGAGGCCGACTTGAGGGCCTCGTCGAACTGGCCGAGGCGGAGCCGGGTCTGGAGCTCGCCGGAGGGGCAGCCGGTGGAGGCGATGAGCCCCTCCGACCACTTCGAGATGGTCTCCTTGTCCATCCGGGGCCACTTCTGCAGCCAGCCCTCGGCGTACGCGTCGGAGGAGAGCTTGAAGAGGTTGTGCAGTCCGGTGGCGTTCGCCGCCCAGATCGTCTTGTGGGTGTAGCCACCGGAGCCGGAGACGTCGTCCCGCTTCTGGTGCGGCTGGCCCCACTGGATCTTCCGCTTGTTGCGCCGGGACTCGGGGGCGACGTACGCCTCGATGCCGATGATCGGCGTCACCCCGGCCTTCTTCGCCGAGTGGAAGAAGTCGTACGCCCCGTGCAGGTTGCCGTGGTCGGACATGGCGATATGGGTCATGCCCATCTCGTTGCACGCTTCGAACATGTCCTTGAGCCGCGCGGCACCGTCCAGCAGCGAGTACTGGGTGTGGACGTGGAGGTGCGTGAAGGGCGGCTTGGTCACGGCGAGAGGTCTCCGTAGCGGTCACAGGGGTGGCTGGGGGGACCGTGGAAGTCTACGTCGCACGTGTGACAGCCGAGGGGCACTCACGGCTAGGGTCGCGCGTTGAGAGGCAGGGAACGCCTGTCCCATTTGTCATGAACGGCCTGTCAGCACGTCCGGTACCAGGAGGCACCTCGAATGTCGGTCCCCCAGCCCACCGCCGCCGAGCGCGGTGAGCACATCCTCGCCGTCTTCGACACCGCCTTCGGCGAGCTCCTCGCCGCCGACCCGGCGGCCTTCCGCGTCAAGTTCCGGAAGATGGCCGGATCCGCCTTCGCCTTCTACCGGGGCACGGCCTGCCTCTTCTACTCGGACCTGGAGCGGGAGGCACACGGTGGCCCCTACCTGGACGAGCGCACCGGCCGGGTCTGGATCCACGGCGATCTGCACGCCGAGAACTTCGGCACCTACATGGACGCCACCGGCCGGCTGATCTTCAACGTCAACGACTTCGACGAGGCGTACGTCGGCCCCTTCACCTGGGACCTCAAGCGGCTCGCGGCCTCCCTCGCGCTCATCGGGTACGGGAAGGCGCTCAGCGACGAGCAGATCACCCACCTGGTCCGGATCTACGCGGCCTCGTACCGGGAGCGGATCCACGCCCTCGCGACCGGCGCGAAGAACGACGAGCTGCCGCCGTTCACGCTCGACACGGCCGAGGGCGCGCTGCTCGGCGCGCTGCGCGCCGCCCGCGCCAAGACCCGGTTCGGGCTGCTCGACTCGATGACGGAGATCCGGGACTTCGAGCGCCGCTTCTCCGGCGGCGGAGGCGCGATCGAGCTGGACGCGGCCAGCCGGTACAAGGTCCTGGCGGCCTTCGACGGCTACCTGGAGACCCTGCCGGAGTCCAGCCTGGCCCGCCCCGACTCCTACCGGGTCAAGGACGTGGTCGGGCGGCGCGGGATCGGCATCGGCTCGGCCGGCCTCCCCTCGTACAACATCCTGCTCGAAGGCAACAGCGACGCCCTGGAGAACGACGTCGTGATCTACCTCAAGCAGGCGCAGACCCCGGCGGTCTCCCGCCATGTGACGGACGCGGCGGTACGGGAGTACTTCCAGCACGAGGGGCATCGCACCGTGATCTCGCAGCGGGCGCTCCAGGCGCACGCCGACCCGTGGCTGGGCTGGACGGAGCTCGACGGCTCCGGGCAGCTGGTCGCGGAGGTCTCGCCGTACGCGGTGGACCTGGACTGGTCGGACATCGACGACCTGGACGAGATCGCCGCGACCGTCGCGGACCTGGGCCGGGCGACGGCGACCATGCACGCGGCGGCGGACGTCTCCAGCGGCCACTCGCTCGTGCCGTTCTCGACGGAGCGGGCCATCGACGCGGCGATCGCCGCCGACGAGGAGGGGTTCGCGGACCTCCTGGTGGACTTCGCGCACGACTACGGGGCGCGGGCGCGGACCGACCACCAGATCTTCGTGGACCTCTTCCGCAACGGCCGGATCCCGGGGCTGTAGGGACCGCTGGGACCGTCCACAGACTGCCTTTAGGGACGTCTTACGGCCCGGCATGGGACACTCCACGACGATGGACATGGTGGCAGGGCCGCAGCTGAGGGCGCTGCGGGCGGCGTTCTTCACGGCACTGGTCGTGACGCTGTCCGTGGCGTCCCACGTGCTGCTCTCCCGCGTGCCGCTGCCGCTCGGCACGGTCGTCCCGGTCGCGGTCGCCGTCTTCGCCGTGGCGTACGCGCTGGCCGGCCGCGAGCGCGGGTTTGGCCCGATCGCCGGGCTCCTGGTGCCGCTGGAGCTGGCGGCCGACACGCTCTTCACCAGCGGCCAGGTGATCTGTTACGGCGCCGCCGGCGGCCCGGTCGCCGGTTCGCTGCGCGCGGTGGGCGTGGAGGTGTTCTGCGGCGGCGCCGTCGGCACCCCGCTGCCGGGGGTGGCGGTCCCCGAGAGCGGGACGGCGGCCGCCCTGCTCGACTCCCCCGACCCGGCGCTGCCGTGGCTGCTGCTCCTCGCGCACGTGGGCGTGGGCCTCGCGGCCGCGCTCTGGCTGCGCGGCGGCGAGCGGGCGCTCGCCCGGCTGCTCGGCGCGGTGGCGGCTCTCGCGTTCCGGCCGCTGCTGCTCGTGGCGGCCTTCTTCCGTACCGGTGGTCCGGCGCCGCGGCGCGCCGGACGGCCCGTGGGGCGGCCCCGGCCGTCCCGTACCCGGCTCCTCACGCACTCCGTGGGGCGGCGGGGACCGCCGTGCCCGGCCTTCGCCCTCGTCTGAGCGGCACAGGCTCCCAGGCACGCAGTCCCCCTCTTCCTTCTCCCGGCCCCGCCGGATGTCACCTCACGGAGATCACGATCATGAGTTCACGCAACTCCCAGGCCAACAAGGCAGCCGCCCGCGAGCGGCTGCGCGTCGAGCGCGAGCGTCAGGCGAAGAAGGACCGGGCTCGCCGGCAGCTCGTCGTCGGTGTCTCGGCGGTGGCCGTGCTCGCCGCGGCCGGCGGCATCGGCTACGCCGTGGTGCAGTCGAACAAGCCCTCCCAGTGGGAGACGGCGGCGAAGGTCTCGACCGTGACGGCCCCGAAGAACACCTCGGGCACGAACGGCACGACCGTCGTCGTCGGCAAGGAGTCCGCGAAGAAGACCCTTGAGCTGTACGAGGACTCCCGCTGCCCGGTCTGCGCGACCTTCGAGCAGTCCGTGGGCGCCACGGTCGAGAAGGACGTGGAGGCCGGCAAGTACAAGGTCAAGTACGTCGGTGCCACCTTCATCGACGACGTCGCCACGGGCGAGGGCTCGAAGAACGCCCTCTCGGCGCTCGGCGCGGCCCTGGACGTGAGCCCCGAGGCCTTCCTGACGTACAAGGCGGCCCTGTACTCGGCGAAGTTCCACCCGGAGGAGAACGACGACAAGTTCGCCAAGGACTCCTACCTCCTGGAGGTGGCGGACTCCGTACCGGCCCTCAAGGGCAACGCGGCGTTCAAGAAGAACGTCGAGGACGGCACCTTCGACGCCTGGGCGATGAAGATGTCGAAGGCCTTCGACGACAGCGGGGTGACGGGCACCCCGACCCTGAAGATGGACGGCAAGGTGGTGACGGTGGCGGGCAGCGACAATCCGCCGATGACGGCGCCCGAGTTCACCACGGCGATCGACGCGGCCCTCAAGGGCTGAGGCGCCCGAGGCGCTTCCCCTTCACCGGCCCCTGACCCGTTCCCCTGAACCCGCCCCCTGACCTGCCGCGTGCCGGCGGGTCAGGGTGGGTCAGGGTGGGGGTCCGGAGCGGCCGGTGGGCGACGAGTGGGCGAACTTCCGGGAATCGCCTGCCACTCGGGCATACCCGTCAGTAACCTGACTGCCCGTGACCAGTCGTTTCATCACCCCTGCCCCCAGTCGCCGCACGGTCGTCAAGGCCGCCGCCGTCACCGCCGCCGCCGCGCCCGCCCTCCTCGGCGCGGCCTCCCAGGCCCAGGCGGCCTCCGGGACCACCGCGTTCCTCCATGGCGTCGCCTCCGGCGACCCGCTGCCCGACGGCGTCCTGCTCTGGACGCGCGTCACCCCCACCCCGGAAGCCATACCCGGCTCAGGCCTCGGCGCCGACGTCCAGGTCCGTTGGGAGCTCGCCGAGGACCGCGCCTTCGCCCGGCTCGTCGCGTCCGGTACGACCACGGCGACCGCCGCCTCCGACCACACGGTGAAGGCGGACGTCCGCGGCCTGCGCCCGGCCACCTCCTACTGGTTCCGCTTCACCGCGGACTCCGCCGTCTCCCCCGCCGCCCGCACCCGTACCGCGCCGGCCGTCGACGCCGCCGTGCCCGGGGTCCGCTTCGGCGTGGCCTCCTGCGCGAACTGGGAGGCCGGCCACTTCTCCGCGTACCGCCATCTCGCCGGCCGCGCCGACCTGGACGCGGTCCTCCATCTCGGCGACTACCTCTACGAGTACGGCAGCGGCACCTACCCCGCGGCGAAGTACACCGTGCGGCCGCACGAGCCGCGCCACGAGATCGTCTCCCTCGCCGACTACCGCGCCCGGCACGGCCACTACAAGACGGACCCGGACCTCCAGGCGTTGCACGCGGCCCACCCGGTGATCGCCATCTGGGACGACCACGAGTTCGCCAACGACGCCTGGACGGGCGGGGCCGAGAACCACACCCCCGGCGCCGAGGGCGACTGGGCGGCCCGGGTGGCCGCCGCCAAGCAGGCGTACTTCGAGTGGATGCCGGTCCGCGCCTCCACGGAGGGCACGGTCTTCCGCCGCCTCCGCTTCGGCAGGCTGGCCGATCTGCACCTGCTCGACCTGCGCTCCTTCCGTTCCGCCCCGGCGAAGGCGGGCAGCGGCTCGGTCGACGACCCGGCGCGGAGCATCACGGGCCGTGCCCAGCTGGACTGGCTCAAGTCGGGGCTCGCCGGCTCGGACGCGACCTGGCAGCTGGTCGGCACCTCGGTGATGATCTCGCCGGTCGCCTTCGGCGCCGTGCCGGCCCACCTCCTGGAGCCGCTGGCCGAATTGATGGGCCTGCCGAAGGAGGGGCTCGCGGTCAACGTCGACCAGTGGGACGGCTACACGGACGACCGCAGGGAGCTGCTCGCGCACCTGACCTCGCGGGCCATCCGCAACACGGTGTTCCTGACCGGGGACATCCATATGGCCTGGGCCAACGACGTGCCGGTGAAGGCGGCGACGTATCCGTTCTCGGCGTCGGCGGCGACCGAGTTCGTGGTCACCTCGGTGACCTCGGACAACCTCGACGACCTGCTGCACGTGGCCCCGGGGACGCTCTCGGCGGTGGCCGCGGGCGCCGTGAAGGCCGCCAACCGGCATGTGAAGTGGGTGGACATGGACCACCACGGCTACGGCGTGCTCGATGTGACGGCCGAGCGCTCGCAGATGGACTACTACACGGTCTCCGACAAGACGGATCCGGCCGCGACGACGGCCTGGGAGCGCTCCTACCGGACCCTCAGCGGCACGCAGCGCGTCGAGCGGGTCCATCAGCCCGTCCGCTGACGTTCTCCTGTTGTTCCCCTGGCGGACCATCAGGGTCGATTTTCAGCCATGATCGCTTCTGTTAACAGGAGCTCACATCGCTACGGCGGGTGGCCAGTTTTCGAGATCGAATCCGGACACACCACCCGCCTCCGCCACCTCGACTGTTACGTCGACGTCTCAAACCCCGGAACCTGCCCAAGACTTTCTTCCCGATGCCCCGAATTGCTCCATGAATGATTGGGCCTGATCACTTCTCAACGACCCCTGACATGGACGCGTAATCTCCCCGCAGTGGCGAGGAAGTTCCTCCCCACCACCCCCCGCGAGGAGTCACCGTGCGTGCTCTTGTCCGTATATCGCCGCGTATGTCACGTCGTATGCTCGGCACTGCCGTGATGGCCGGAACCCTGGCCCTGGCGCCCCTGTCCGCCCCGGTGGCCACCGGCGCCGCCGCCACCACCCTGGCCGGCGCCTCGGCCGAGGAATGCGTCGACGGCCACGACGACCACGAGGCCCTCTCCGGCGCCCGCAAGGCGCGCGGTGCCGAGAACCACGCCCACGAGCCCAACGAGGTCACGGCCACCCAGGCCAAGGCCATGGACGAGGACTTCAAGAAGAAGCTGTCCGCGGCCCGCGCCGAGGGCCACCTCAGCGCCTCCGCCGCGACCGGCGCCGCCGCCGTGGTGAACATCCCGGTCTACTTCCACGTCGTCCACTCCGGTACGACGGGCAAGCTGTCCGCCACCCAGATCAACAACCAGATGGCGGTCCTCAACGCGGCCTACGCGGGCCAGGGCACCGGCAACGTGAACAGCAACTTCCAGTTCACCCTGGCCGCGACCGACTACACGGACAACGCCTCCTGGTACAACCTGGCCTCCGGCTCCACCGCCGAGAAGCAGATGAAGCAGACCCTCCGCAAGGGCGGCGCCGGCGCGCTGAACTTCTACACCGCGAACCTGAGCGGCGGCCTCCTCGGCTGGGCGACCTTCCCGTCCTCGTACGCCTCGAACCCGTCCATGGACGGTGTCGTCGTCCTCGACTCCTCCCTCCCGGGCGGCTCGGCGGCCAACTACAACGAGGGCGACACCGCCACCCACGAGGTCGGCCACTGGATGGGCCTCTACCACACCTTCCAGGGCGGCTGCAACGGCGCCGGTGACTCCGTCGCCGACACCCCGGCCGAGAAGAGCCCGGCGTACGAGTGCCCGACCGGCCGTGACTCCTGCGCCTCCAAGGCCGGCGTGGACCCGATCCACAACTTCATGGACTACACGTACGACGCCTGCATGTACCAGTTCACCCAGGGCCAGGTGACCCGGATGAACGACTACTGGACCGCGTACCGCGCCTGATCAGGCCGGACAGCGGCGTGGGGGGGGGGGGGGGGGGGGCGCCGGGCCCCGCGCCCCCCCGCCCCCCCCCCCCCCCCACCCCCCCACGCCCCCCCCCCCCCCCCCCCCCCCCCCCCCCCCCCCCCCCCCCCCCACCCCGC
>NZ_JBIWIO010000011.1:78760-180015 GCF_044764665.1 Streptomyces sp. NPDC093795 | reverse complement strand
CTCACCCCCCGTGATTGACCTCGTCCCCCCGGGGCTTGGTGCCCGGTTTCACCTCCTCGGGCCCGGCGCCCCGGGGGGGGGCGGGGGGGCCGGGGGGGGGCCCCCGGGGCCACCCCCCGGGGGCCCCACGCCCGTTCGACACCGTCCTACAGGTCCTCGATGAAGGCCAGCGCCACCGACCAGGCCTGCTCGGCCGCCTCCTCGTCCCAGTCGGGCAGCTCCGCGTCCGTGAACACGTGCCCCGCGCCCGGGTAGCGGTAGATCTCCACGTCCGCCCCCGCCTTGCGCATCTGGAGGTACCAGGAGGACAGCCAGTCGTGCGTCTCGAACGGGTCGGGATCGGCCACGTGCAGCTGTACGGGCAGCTCGTCCACCGACGCGGACTCCGCGAGGTCCGAGGTGCCGTGGAACAGCAGCAGCCCGCGCGCCTTCTCGTCCCCGAGCGCCAGGGTCTGCGCGATCGAGGCCCCGAGGGAGAGGCCCATGTAGACCAGTCCGCGCTCGGAGTAGGGGGCGGCGGCGAGGACCGCCCGCTTCAGCAGCTCGTCCTTGCCGATCTCGTCCCTGAGCTCCACACCCTCCTCGACGGTCCCCACCGTCCGGCCCCCGTAGAGGTCCGGGGTCCAGACCTGGTGCCCGGCGGCGCGGAGCCGCTCGGCAGCGGTCTCGACGGAAGGGGTCAGCCCGTAGGCCGAGTGGAAGAGCATGATGTCCATGCGTCCCATCCTGCCATCCGGCCCCCGGGGCACCGGTGCTCACCGCAGGCTGCGGACGTCCAGCTGCCGCAGCACCCGGTCCACCACCTCCGGATCGGCGCCGGGCTCGCTGCGCGCCGCGAGCACCTCGTGCCGGGCGGCCGACATCAGCTCCCGCTGGATCCGCTGCACCTCCTTGAACCGCTTCGTCCGTTCGACGTACGCGGCCTTCCGCTCCTGGTCGACCATGTCCGGACTGATCCGGGCCCCGATGTCGTACGCCCCGCGCAACAGCCGCTCCTGGACCTCCTCGGGCAGCTCCTCGACCTCCTCGATCTCCTTGAGCCTGCGCTTCGCGGCCTTCGCGGCCCGGATCGCGAGGTCCCGTTCGAGCGCGCGCTCGGCGTCCGCGTCGGCCCGCACCCCGAGCCGCCGGACCAGCCAGGGCAGGGTGAGCCCCTGGAAGACGAGGGTGGTGATGATCACACAGAAGGCGATGAAGACGATCTCGTCGCGGCCGGGGAAGGGCGCGCCGTCGTCGGTACGGAGCGGGATGGCGAGCGCGAGGGCCACCGAGGCCACCCCGCGCATCCCCGCCCACCACATGACGATGGTCTCCCGCCAGCTCGTCGGGATCTCCTCGTCGACGTCCCGGCGTGTGTGCAGCCGCTTCGCGAGCCAGGTGGCGGGGAGCAGCCAGAGCAGCCGGACCCCGACGACCACCGCGACGACGGCGGCGCCCCAGCCGAGCATCTCGAGGCCGTGCCCGTCCGCCACCCCGAAGACATGGATGAGTTCGAGGCCGATGAGGCCGAAGGCGATACCGGTGACGAGGGTGTCGACGATCTGCCAGAAGGTCTGTCCGGCGAGCCGGCCCATGACGTCGTCGGCGTCGGTCGCGTGCTCGGCGAGGAAGAGGGCGGTGACCAGGACGGCGAGGACGCCGGAGCCGTGCAGCTCCTCGGCGAGGACGTAGCTGACGAAGGGGACGAGCAGGGTGAGGCCGGTCTGGAGGGTGACGTCGCCCAGGACTCCGATGAGCTTGTTGGAGAGCCAGCCGAGAGCGAGACCGACGGCCATCGCGACCACCGCGGACAGCACGAGCTGGCCGACCGCCTCGGGCCAGGAGAAGGAGCCGCTGACGACGGCGGCGATGGCCACGTGGTAGAGCACGATCGCGGTGACGTCGTTGAAGAGGCCCTCGCCCTCCAGGATCGACACGAGACGGCGCGGCAGCCCGAGCGAGCCGGCCACGGCGGTCGCCGCGACCGGGTCGGGCGGCGCGACGAGGGCGCCGAGCGCGATCGCGGCGGCCAGCGGAAGGCCGGGCACGAGCGAGTGCGCGACCGCGCCGACGGCGGCCGTGGTGACGAAGACGAGGGCGACGGCGAGCAGGAAGATGGGCCGTCTGTTCGCCGCGAACTGGCGCCAGGAGGTGCGCTGCACGGAGGCGTACAGCAGGGGCGGCAGCACCAGCGGGAGGATGAGCTCCGGCGGGATCTCGACGTTCGGTACGAAGGGCAGGAAGGCCAGCACGATCCCGATGAGGGTCATCAGGACGGGGGCGGGCAGTCCGAGCCGCTCACCGAGGGGGACGGTGAGCAGGGCGCCGAGGAGCAGCAAGAACAACAGGGCCAATTGATCCACGGGCCCACCCTGCCATGTATGACCGTTTTGGCCTCCCTTGCCCCCTGAGGGAAGCGCCGGAAGCCCCGGAAGCGGTCGGCGCGGGCCCGGTGAGGCCTCCGCCTACAGAGCCTTGCGCATCGCCCGGTGCGGCATGCCCGCGTCAGGGAACTCGGGGCCGTACGCCTCGTAGCCGAGGCGTTCGTAGAAGCCGAGCGCGTGCGTCTGGGCGTGCAGGTCGACGGCGGTCAGGCCGCGCTCGCGCGCCGCGTCCTCGACGGCCCGTACGAGCGCCGCGCCGACGCCGAGGCCGCGGGCCGCCTTGGCGACCGCAAGCCGGCCGAGCGAGCCCACGGAGCCGTCCCCGCCGGTCCTCCCGAGCGCGTCCGCCCCGAACAGGAGGCGCCCGGTGCCCAGCGGCAACCCGTCCTCGCGCACGGCGAGCACATGCGCCGCGGTCGCGTCGTACGTGTCGTACTCCAGCTCCTGCGGAACGCCCTGCTCCTCGACGAAGACCTCCCGGCGGACCGCGAAGCACGCCTCCCGGTCCTCGGCGCCGACGACCTCGCGGACGGTGTACGCGGTGCTCACCGGCTCTCCGACGCGATCCGGTCGAGGGCCTTCCGCAGGTCTTCGGGGTAGGTGCTGGCGAACTCGACCCACGAACCGTCACCGGGGTGCTCGAAGCCCAGACGGACGGCGTGCAGCCACTGTCGGGTCAGGCCGAGGCGCTTGGCGAGCGTCGGGTCGGCGCCGTAGGTGAGGTCGCCGACGCAGGGGTGGCGGTGGGCGGACATGTGCACCCGGATCTGGTGGGTGCGGCCCGTCTCCAGCTTGATGTCGAGCAGCGAGGCCGAGCGGTACGCCTCGATGAGGTCGTAGTGGGTGACCGAGGCCTTGCCGTCGGCGGTGACCGCCCACTTGTAGTCGTGGTTGGGGTGCCGGCCGATGGGGGCGTCGATGGTGCCGCTCATCGGGTCGGGGTGCCCCTGCACCAGCGCGTGGTAGCGCTTGTCGACCGTGCGCTCCTTGAACTGGCGCTTGAGCGAGGTGTACGCGTACTCCGACTTGGCGACCACCATCAGACCGGAGGTGCCGACGTCGAGGCGGTGCACGACGCCCTGGCGTTCGGCGGCGCCTGAGGTGGAGATGCGGTACCCGGCGGCGGCGAGGCCGCCGATGACCGTGGTGCCGGTCCAGCCGGGGCTGGGGTGCGCGGCCACACCGACCGGCTTCATGATCACGACGATGTCGTCGTCGTCGTGGACGATCTCCATGCCCTCGACGGGCTCGGCGACGATCTGCACGGGGGCGGCCGCGCCCGGCATCTCGACCTCGAGCCACGCGCCACCGCTGACCCGCTCGGACTTGCCGACGACGGAGCCGTCGACCTGGACCTTCCCTGCGGCGGCCAGCTCGGCCGCCTTCGTACGGGAGAACCCGAACATTCGGGCGATGGCGGCGTCGACGCGCTCGCCCTCCAGGCCATCGGGAACGGGCAGCGTGCGGATCTCGGGACTCGTACTCACCCGTCGAGTATGCCTTGTGCGGGGAGTACTCCGTCCGGATCAGTCCTTGTGGACGGTCCCGTCGGGGTCCAGACCACGGAACGACAGGATCACGATGAGGATCCCGCCGCAGACGATCGCCGAGTCGGCGAGGTTGAAGACGGCGAAGTGCGCGGGGGCGATGAAGTCGACGACCGCGCCCTCGAAGACGCCGGGCGAGCGGAAGATCCGGTCCGTGAGGTTGCCGAGCGCGCCGCCCAGCAGCAGGCCGAGCGCGATCGCCCAGGGCAGGCTGTAGAGCTTGCGCGCGAGCCGGATGATCACGACGATCACGGCGGCGGCGATACAGGTGAAGATGATGGTGAAGGCCTCGCCCATGCCGAACGCGGCACCCGGGTTCCGGATCGCGTCGAAGCGCAGCACGTCGCCGATCACCCGGATCGGCTCGCGCCCCTCCAGCTTGGCGACGACCAGCATCTTGCTGCCGAGGTCGAGCAGGTAGGCGATGACGGCCACGACGAAGAGCGCGAAGATCCTGCGCCTGCCCCTGGGCCGCTCCTCGGGAGCGGCCGACCCCTCGGGAGCGGCCGTTCCGTCGGACGCGGCCGCTCCGTCGGCGGCCGCCGTCTCGTCGGAGGGGGCCGAATCGTCGGCCCCTGCTGAATCCGGCGTACCGATGATGCGCTCCGCCTCTGCCACGTGAGTGAGTCCCTCGACCTCGATGCCTGACCGTGCACCGAGGGTACGGCACAGGCGTACGAGACCGTCAGCCGAGAGCCTCAGCCGCGCCGCTCCTGGCGCTGCTTGTCCTCGACACAGAGCGTGGCCCGGGGGAAGGCCTGCATGCGTGCCTTGCCGATCGGCTTCCCGCACACCTCGCACAGCCCGTAGGTGCCGGCGTCGAGCCGCTCCAGGGCGTGCTCGGTCTGTTCCAGCATCTCCCGGGCGTTGGCCGCCAGGGCCAGCTCGTGCTCCCGGGTGATGTTCTTGGTGCCGGTGTCGGCCTGGTCGTCCCCTGCGCCGTCGCCGGAGTCCCGCATGAGGCCGGTGAGCTCCTCCTGGGAGTGCGCCAGCTCGCTGCGGAGTCTCAGCACCTCCGTCTGGAGCACGGTGCGGGCCTCGGTGACCTCGGCCGGGGTCCAGGGGTCCTCGCCCGGCCGCACCGCGAGCTCGCCGGTACGGGCCGGAGGCACCGCGGCCTCGTCCCCGGCGGTCGTGACGCCACCCGCGATCTTCTTCGCTGCCACCGTACTGGCTCCTGTCTGCTTCTTCGCGGGCGCCTTCTTGGCGGCCGTCTTCTTCGCCACGGCCTTCTTGGCGACCGTGTTCTTGGCGACCGTCTTCTTGGCGACCGTCTTCTTGGCGGCGGCGGTCTCGTCGACCGCGGCCGTCTCCTTCACGGCGGGCGTCTTCTTCGCGACCGTCGGCGGCTCCGTGACCGTCGTCTTCTTACCGGCCACGTCCTTGGCGCCCTCGGCCGTACCGGTGGGACCGGCGGCCGAGGTCTTCTTCGCGGCGGTCTTCTTCGCCACCATGTCGCGGCCCCTTCACATTTTGTGATCTTGCTCGCGCATCGTGCTGGGACGATAAATCGGCCCAGGGCCCGCGGCAACGGGCCACGCCGCCGTTCCCACCCGCCCCCGCGCCCCTCGGGGCGGGCCTGCCTCCGTTGTGCCCAGCTCCCCGCCGGGTTATCCGCCGCGGGCATCCCCCACATGGCCGTACGGCAAGTCCGGCCCGGCGCGTATGGCCATTCGGGTCACGGGAAAACCGGTCTGCCGCGCGATGCCCGGCCCCGTACACTGAGCAGAGCGAAAGGCTTGGATGGGGACGAGTAGCGTCGTACGCAGCCATGAGCGACCCGGGGACGGTGAGAGCCCGGGGGCGAGCCCGATGTGAAGCATCACCCCGGAGCCGTCGGAAGAAAGCCGCAGGACAGCGCGGTGACTAGACCCGGCGTCGCGACCCCAATGAGGGGGCTCAGGGCGCGGCGCGCCCGGGGCCAAGGAGGGTGGTACCGCGGGAGCAGCGCTCTCGTCCCTCCGACGGAACGACGACAGTCCGCCGGAGGAACTCGATGACACCGCCGCAGTACCGCCAGGTGCCCGCCCAGGTCGACCTGCCCGCGATGGAGCACGCCGTGCTCGATCTCTGGCGCGACAACAAGGTCTTCGCCAAGACCCTGGAGCAGTCCGAAGGACGCCCCGAGTGGGTGTTCTACGAGGGCCCGCCCACCGCCAACGGCATGCCGGGCGCGCACCACATCGAAGCCCGCGTCTTCAAGGACGTGTTCCCCCGCTTCCGGACCATGCGCGGCTACCACGTGGCCCGCAAGGCCGGCTGGGACTGCCACGGCCTGCCGGTCGAGCTCGCCGTCGAGAAGGAGCTCGGCTTCTCCGGCAAGAAGGACATCGAGGCGTACGGCATCGCCGAGTTCAACGACAAGTGCCGTGAGTCGGTGACCCGGCACACCGACGCCTTCGCCGAGCTGACGACCCGCATGGGCTACTGGGTCGACCTCGACGACGCGTACCGGACCATGGACCCCTCGTACATCGAGTCGGTCTGGTGGTCCCTGAAGCAGATCTTCGACAAGGACCTCCTCGTCCAGGACCACCGGGTCGCCCCCTGGTGCCCCCGCTGCGGCACCGGCCTCTCCGACCACGAGCTGGCGCAGGGCTACGAGACGGTCGTCGACCCCTCCGTCTACGTCCGCTTCCCGCTGACCTCCGGCCCACTGGCCGGCAAGGCGGCGCTCCTCGTCTGGACGACGACCCCGTGGACCCTGGTGTCCAACACCGCGGTCGCCGCCCACCCCGAGGTCACCTACGTGGTCGCCACCGACGGCGACGAGCGGGTCGTCGTCGCGCAGCCGCTGCTCGAGAAGGCGCTCGGCGAGGGCTGGGTCACCACGGGCGAGTCCTTCACGGGCGCGGAGATGGAGCGCTGGACCTACCAGCGCCCCTTCGAGCTCGTCCCCTTCGACGCCCCGGCGCACTACGTCGTCAACGCCGAGTACGTGACGACCGAGGACGGTACGGGTCTGGTCCACCAGTCCCCCGCCTTCGGTGAGGACGACCTCAAGGTCTGCAAGGCGTACGGCCTGCCGGTCGTGAACCCGGTCCGCCCCGACGGCACCTTCGAGGAGGACGTGCCGCTGGTCGGCGGGGTCTTCTTCAAGAAGGCCGACGAGGCGCTCACCGCCGACCTGGACGCGCGCGGGCTGCTCTTCAAGCACATCGCGTACGAGCACAGCTACCCGCACTGCTGGCGCTGCCACACGGCGCTGCTGTACTACGCGCAGCCGTCCTGGTACATCCGTACGACCGCGGTCAAGGACCGGATGCTCGCCGAGAACGAGCGGACCAACTGGTTCCCCGACTCGGTCAAGCACGGCCGCTTCGGCGACTGGCTGACCAACAACGTCGACTGGGCGCTCTCCCGCAACCGCTACTGGGGCACCCCGCTGCCGATCTGGCGCTGCGAGGACGACCACCTGACGTGCGTGGGCTCGCGCGCCGAGCTGACCGAGCTGACCGGCAGCGACCAGTCGCAGCTCGACCCGCACCGCCCGTACATCGACGCGGTCACGTTCCCGTGCCCGAGCTGCTCGAAGACGGCGACGCGCGTGCCGGAGGTCATCGACGCCTGGTACGACTCGGGCTCGATGCCGTTCGCCCAGTACGGCTACCCGTACGAGAACAAGGAACTGTTCGAGTCCCGGTACCCGGCGCAGTTCATCTCCGAGGCGATCGACCAGACGCGTGGCTGGTTCTACACGCTGATGGCGGTCGGCACGCTCGTCTTCGACAAGTCGTCCTACGAGAACGTGGTCTGCCTCGGCCACATCCTCGCCGAGGACGGCCGCAAGATGTCCAAGCACCTGGGGAACATCCTCCAGCCGATCCCGCTCATGGACCAGCACGGCGCCGACGCGGTCCGCTGGTTCATGGCGGCCGGCGGCTCGCCGTGGGCGGCGCGCCGGGTGGGCCACGGCACGATCCAGGAGGTCGTCCGCAAGACCCTCCTGACGTACTGGAACACGGTCGCCTTCCAGGCGCTGTACGCCCGTACGGCGGGCTGGGCGCCGAGCGCCGCGGACCCGGCCCCGGCCGACCGCCCGGTCCTCGACCGCTGGCTGCTGTCGGAGCTCCACACCCTGGTGGCCGAGGTCACCGAGGCGATGGAGTCGTACGACACCCAGCGCACCGGCAAGCTGATCTCGTCCTTCGTCGACGACCTCTCCAACTGGTACGTGCGCCGCTCGCGCCGCCGCTTCTGGCAGGGCGACAAGGCGGCGCTCCGCACCCTCCACGACGTCGTCGAGACGGTCACCCGTCTGATGGCCCCGCTGACCCCGTTCATCACGGAGCGGGTCTGGCAGGACCTGGTGGTGCCGGTGACGCCGGAGGCCCCGGAGTCCGTCCACCTGGCCACCTGGCCGGAGGCCGACACCGCCCGGATCGACAGGACGCTCTCCGAGCAGATGCTCCTGGTCCGCCGTCTGGTGGAACTGGGCCGGGCGACGCGGGCCGAGTCGGGCGTGAAGACCCGCCAGCCGCTGTCGCGCGCGCTGGTGGCGGCGACGGGCTTCACGGCCCTCTCGCCGGAGCTCCAGGCCCAGATCACGGAGGAGCTGAACGTCAGCTCGCTGGCTTCCCTGTCGGAGGTGGGCGGCTCGCTCGTCGACACGACGGCGAAGGCGAACTTCCGCTCCCTGGGCAAGCGGTTCGGCAAGGGCGTCCAGGACGTGGCGAAGGCGGTCGCGGCGGCGGACGCGGCGGCTCTGTCGCTGGCCCTGCGGTCCGGCGAGGCGACCCTGGAGGTGAACGGCGAGACGATCACCGTCACCCCCGAGGAGGTCATCATCACGGAGACCCCGCGTGAGGGCTGGTCGGTCGCATCGGACGCGGGCGCGACGGTCGCCCTCGACCTGGAGATCACCCCGGAGCTGCGGAAGGCGGGCCTGGCCCGTGACGCGATCCGGCTCATCCAGGAGGCCCGCAAGAACAGCGGCCTGGACGTGGCCGACCGGATCGCCCTGCGCTGGCAGGCGGACTCCCCGGAGACGGCGGAGGCCCTGACGGCGCACGCGGACCTGATCGCGGACGAGGTGCTGGCGACGGACCATGCCCAGGGCGAGGCGGACGCGACGTACGGCGCCCCGTTCACGGACGACGTGCTGGGCCTGACGTTCCGCCTGCGCAAGGCGTAGGCACCACCGAGAGAGGCCCGGCCCCCACGGGGTGCCGGGCCTTTCCGTTTCCCCGCCCCGCCCCGCGCGCGGCCTGCACCCCGCCCCCGCACCTGCCCACGGCAAAGGGCCGGGCCCCCGGAAATCCGGGGGCCCGGCCCTTCAGCCTGCCGACGGCTACGCGCTCATCGCGCGACCACGCGCCGTCAGTTGTCGTCCTCGTCGATCAGGAAGCCGCGCATCGGCGCCGGCGCCTGCTGCATCGGCTGCGGTGCCTGCGGACGGACCGGAGCCATCGGCTGGGTCATCGCCGGGGACATCTGCTGCTGGCCGCCGTAGGAAGGGGCGCCACCCATGGACGGCGCACCACCCATCGCGCCGTTGCCACCGTAGGACGGGGCGCTCGCGCCGGCCGAGGCCATCGACGGGGCCGGCGGCAGCGAGGCCGTGGCCGGGGTGCGCGGCGGGGCCAGCGAGTCGTCGGCCTGGGTCTCCAGCTGACGCAGCTGCGACTCCAGGTACGACTTCAGCCGCGTGCGGTACTCGCGCTCGAAGCCGCGCAGGTCCTCGACCTTGCGCTCCAGCGTGGCGCGGGCGGACTCCAGGGAGCCCATCGCGACACGGTGCTTCTCCTGCGCGTCCCGCTCAAGCGCGTCCGCCTTGGCGCGGGCGTCCCGCTCCAGGCCCTCGGCGCGCGAGCGCGCCTCGCCGACGATCTTGTTGGCCTCGGAGCGGGCCTCGGCGATCGCCTGGTCGGCGGTCTGCTGGGCCAGCGAGAGGACACGCGCGGCACTGTCGCCGCCGGGACCCTGGGCAGGCTGCTGCTGCTGCATCTGCGGCGGCATCTGCTGCTGCTGCATCTGCTGCTGCATCTGCTGCTGCTGCGGGTGGCCCATGGGGCCGCCCTGCATCGGGCCGGGGCCCATCGGACCGCCCTGCATGGGGCCGCCCTGCATCGGGCCGGAACCCATCGGGCCGGCGGGAAGCTGCGGGGCACCGGAGGGCAGCTGCGGCGGGCCCATCTGCGGCGGCTGCTGCTGGACCGGCGGTCCGGATATGGCGGCGGGCACGGGCGCGCCGGGACCGACGGGACGATCCTGCTGCTCCGGGGGCTTGCGCATGCCCTGCTGCTGCTGGTTCTGCGCGGCGGCACGCGTCGCGGCGGCCAGCTTGGCGCGCAGGTCCTCGTTCTCGCGGAGCAGGCGGTTCAGCTCGGCCTCGACCTCGTCGAGGAAGGCATCGACCTCGTCCTCGTCATAGCCTTCTCGGAGGCGGACGGTCGTGAACTGCTTGTTCCGCACGTCCTCGGGGGTCAGCGGCATCTCTTCTTCACCTCTACGTAGTCGTCGGCAGTCGGCAAGACCGTATCGTCCACATTCACCTCGCGAAGCTGCTCACGACGGAGATCAGGATATAGACGATGATCATCAGAACGAAGAAGGACAGGTCGAGTGCCACGCCCCCGAGACGCAGCGGCGGGATGAGTCGCCGCAGAAGCTTGAGCGGTGGATCGGTGACAGTGTAGGTGGCCTCAAGGACGACCACCATCGCCTTACCGGGTTGCCATGAACGGGCGAACTGGAAGACGTAGTCCATGACGAGTCGGACGATCAGGAGGACGAGGAAGCACATCAGCACGATGTAGACCACCTGTAGTGCGACGCCCATCCCGCGTTTCCCTCTCCCCTGATTTTCGTGCTCTTGCTCGTCCGGCCGCTTCGCGACCGGTCCGTCCGGTTCTCGTGTTCTCAGCTCTGGTTGAAGAATCCGCCCTCTGCGATCCGGGCCTTGTCCTCCGCCGTGACATCGACGTTAGCAGGCGACAACAGGAAGACCTTCTGCGTCACGCGCTCAATGCTGCCATGGAGCCCGAAGACGAGACCCGCGGCAAAGTCGACAAGTCGCTTCGCGTCCGTGTCGTCCATCTCGGTGAGATTCATGATCACCGGGGTGCCCTCACGGAAGTGTTCCCCGATGGTACGGGCCTCGTTGTAGGTCCGCGGGTGCAGCGTGGTGATGCGGTAGGGCTCCCGCTCGGACACGACCTTGGGCATGATCACCGGTGCGTTCTTCTCCATGCTCGGACGTTCGGGTGTGATGGATGCCACGGGGGCAATTCGGGCCGGACGTCCACTTTCGGCGAGTACCGGGACGGAATGGGCGAGCGGTTCCCGCTGAGCCGGGGGCTGCACCACGCGTACCGGTTCCTCACGCTCCACCTGGCGCGGCGGGGTGTGGCGCCGTTCGCGCTCGGGCTCGGGCTCCAGCTCGGGTTCGAAGTCGTCGTCGGGGTCGAAGCCCCGGCCGTCGTACCCATCGTCCTCCACGAGGCCGAGGTAGACCGCCATCTTGCGCATCGCGCCGGCCATTCTCCGATTCCTCCGCTCTGTGGTGGATCGCCCTACTGGCCAATGTCGCAGCGTCACAAGTGCCCGCGATCCACGGGCCATTCCGCCGTTCTGCGAAATGACCATATTTTCTGCTGTGGTCCGACCTGCTTCGCGACGTTACCCGAGCTTCGGGCGGACGCCGAGTACCGCCGTACCGACGCGTACGTGTGTCGCCCCGGCCGCGACGGCCTCCTCGAGGTCCGCACTCATCCCTGCCGACACCATGTTCGCAGCCGGACGGGTCGCGCGCAGGGCAGTCGACAAATCCATCAGCCGGTCGAAGGCCGCGCGCTCTCTTCCCGCGTACGGGCCGGCGAGCGGGGCGACGGTCATGAGGCCGTCGAGCCGCAGACCGGGAGCCGCGTCCACGGCGGCCGCCAACTCCTCGATCCCGTCCGGCGCGACGCCGCCGCGGTCACCGCGCTCACCGGCCTCGGCGTCGAGCGCGACCTGGAGGAGACACCCGAGCTCGCGCCCCTCCTTCTCGGCGGCCGCGGAGAGAGAGGAAACGAGCTTCAAGCGGTCGACAGACTGCACCACATCGGCATAACCCACCACGGATCTGACCTTGTTGGTCTGCAACTGGCCCACGAAGTGCCAGGTCAGATCAAGGTCGGCACAGGCGGCCGCCTTGGGGGCGGCGTCCTGGTCCCGGTTCTCCGCGACGTCCCGCACGCCGAGTCCGTGGAGGATTCTCACGTCGCTCGCGGGGTAGGTCTTGGTGACCACGATGAGCGTCACCTCCTCCCGCGCGCGCCCGGCCGCGGCGCAGGCGGCGGCGATGCGCTCCTCCACCCGGGCCAGGTTCTCGGCGAGTTCCGACGTGCGGTCCGTCATCAGTTCTTTCCTGCCGGGGCCGGGGTGGACACAGCGTCCAACCAGACATATCCCGCGAGTCGCCCGGTGGTGCGATCGCGGCGGTACGAGTAGTGGTCACCGGATTCCCGGGTGCAGACCGTACTGGCCCCCCGGTCCGTGACGCCGAGCCGTTCGAGCTGGGCGTGCACTCCCGCGGCGACGTCGACGGCCGGGGTGCCCCAGCTCGTCTCGGCCCAGGCGGCGGGTTCGGTCTCGGCGACCTCGGCCCGCATGGCCTCCGGCACCTCGTAGCAGCGCCCGCAGACGGCGGGGCCGGTGCGGGCGACCATACGGGAGGGCTCGGCGCCGAGTTCGATCATGGCCGCGACCGCCGCGGGAACGACTCCCGCCACCATGCCCGGGCGCCCGGCGTGGGCGGCGGCGGCGACTCCGGCGACCGGGTCGGCGAGGAGGACGGGGACGCAGTCCGCGGTGAGGACGGCGAGGCCGAGTCCCGGCCGGGTGGTGACGAGCGCGTCCACCGAGGGGATCCCGTCGGTGCCCCACGGCCCTTCGACCTCGACGACGTCCGCGCCGTGCACCTGGTTCATCCAGACCACCCGCGCCGGGTCGAGCCCGAGGGCGCCGGCGGCGAGTGCCCGGTTGGCCGTCACGGCCTCGGGGTCGTCCCCCACCGCTCCGCCCAGGTTGAGCTCCTCGTACGGAACGGCGCTCACCCCGCCCCACCTGTCGGTGAAGGCGAAGTGCGCGCCGTTCGCGTCGAAGCGCTGTCCTATCACTTCAGGAAGTCCGGGACGTCCAGCTCTTCGGCCTGGGTGTCCGCGTACGGACGGGCCGGCGGGACGACCGGAGGGGCGGGCGAGAGCGGGGTCTCGTTGACCGCGGGGGCGGGCTCGGCCGGAGCCGGGGCCGGGTCCTCGCGCGGGGCGACCGTACCGAGGCCGCCCAGCGGACGGGCGCTCTCGACGTGGCGGGGCGCCGGGGCCGGCTCCTCGCGCTTGGCCGAGACCGAGCCGATGATGTTGTCGCGGCGGGCCGGCGGCTGTCCGCCGTCGAAGCCGGCCGCGATGACGGTGACCCGGACCTCGTCTCCGAGGGCGTCGTCGATGACGGCACCGAAGATGATGTTGGCCTCGGGGTGGGCCGCCTCGCTGACCAGCTGCGCGGCCTCGTTGATCTCGAAGAGACCGAGGTCGCTGCCGCCGGAGATGGAGAGCAGCACGCCACGGGCGCCGTCGATGGAGGCCTCCAGGAGCGGCGAGGAGATCGCCATCTCCGCCGCCGCCACCGCGCGGTCGTCGCCGCGGGCGGAGCCGATGCCCATCAGAGCCGAACCGGCCTCGGACATGACCGACTTGACGTCGGCGAAGTCGAGGTTGATCAGACCCGGGGTGGTGATGAGGTCGGTGATGCCCTGGACACCGCTCAGCAGCACCTGGTCGGCCGACTTGAAGGCGTCGAGCACGGAGACCTGACGGTCCGAGATCGACAGCAGTCGGTCGTTCGGGATGACGATGAGGGTGTCGACCTCTTCGCGGAGTTCGGCGATGCCGTCCTCCGCCTGGTTGGCGCGACGGCGGCCTTCGAAGGTGAACGGCCGGGTGACCACACCGATCGTCAGGGCGCCGAGCGAGCGTGCGATGTTGGCGACGACAGGTGCGCCGCCGGTGCCGGTGCCGCCGCCTTCTCCGGCGGTGACGAAGACCATGTCGGCCCCCTTGAGGACCTCCTCGATCTCCTCACGGTGGTCCTCTGCCGCCTTGCGACCGACGGCCGGGTTGGCCCCGGCCCCGAGGCCGCGGGTGAGTTCACGGCCGACGTCGAGCTTGACGTCGGCGTCGCTCATCAACAGCGCTTGCGCGTCGGTGTTGATCGCGATGAACTCGACGCCCTTGAGACCGACCTCGATCATTCGGTTGATGGCATTGACACCACCGCCGCCGACACCGATGACCTTGATGACTGCGAGGTAGTTCTGCGGTGCTGCCACGTCGAAGGCCTCTCGCCTCGAGTTACGTGTCGTCGCTGCGCGGTTGGTCGCGCCGCTCCGACGGATGCCGATTGGGACGGTCCGAAACGCCGACCCAAACCCTAACGTTGAAGTTTAGGGTTACCAGTGTCTCTGTTCTTGGACTCTTCCGAACGAGACACTAAGTCGACAAGCGGCGCACGTTCAACGAACACGCCGAACCTCCCGTTTTTCTTTTCACCCTATGTGATCACCCGTAGCGCTGGCCAACCAGGGTGCTGGCCAGGGGCGATACCCGTCAACTCCCGGACGAAGCGGGCGCCGTGGGGGCGCTTACATCGAAGTGCCCCGCTTTGGGAGTGGCCTTCAGGAGCGCGGTGAGCACCCGGGCCTTGACCGGGCCGTGCTCGCCGCTGCCCCAGAAGACGGAGCGCCCCCCGGTCAGCTCCAGAGTGACGGAGTCGTACGAGGTGACGCGTACGACACGAGTGTCCCGGGCGATTTCCGCCGGTAGTTCACCCCGGACGCGGACGGCCTCACGGAGCAGCCGGTCCGCGGCGAAGCGGCGCAGGCTCGGGGAGGACGCGCTGTCGAGGACGAGCCGGGGGACACCGCGGGGCGCGGTGGCGACGGTGGCGAACCGGACACCGGTCGCGTCCACTTCGATGAACTTTCCACCCTTTTCGATGAGCAGAACGGGCTTCCGTTCCGTCACTTTCAGCCCGATTCCGTGCGGCCAGGACCGCTCGACGGTCACCGTCTCGATCCGGGGCAGCTTCTGCCGGAGCCGGACCTCGATGGCCTCGGTGTCGACCGAGACGAGCGGGGCGCCCATCGGCACGGCGGCGACCGCCTCGATCTCACGCGTGGTCAGGACCCCGGCGCCGGAAGTCTTCACATCTTCCACACGGAACCAGGTCGAGCCGTAGAGCGCCCAGACGCCGCCGGCCACGAGGGCGAGTACGCCGAAAGCGATCAGGAGCACCCGGGTGCCGGGCACCCGGAACTTGCGATTCCGGGTACCCGTACGGGACGGCCCCCGCGACGACCCCTTCGACGTGCTCGCGCCGCTCTTCTCGGCGGTCGTCGGTCCGGCTGCCACGCTTCCCGCCTTTCGCCGCCGCTACGCCTGTCGGCGGGCGGCGATCGCCTCGTACACCATGCCGACGAGCAGCTCGTCGGCGTCCCGGCGGCCGAACTCGGCGGCGGCGCGGGACATCTCGTACAGCCGGTGCGGATCGGCCAGTACGGGCAGGACGTTGCCCTGCACCCACTGCGGCGTCAGCTCCGCGTCGTCGACGAGGAGTCCACCGCCGGCCTTGACCACCGGCTGGGCGTTGAGCCGCTGTTCGCCGTTGCCGATGGGCAGCGGGACGTACGCGGCCGGCAGCCCGACGGCGGAGAGCTCGGCGACGGTCATCGCGCCCGCCCGGCAGAGCATCATGTCGGCCGCGGCGTACGCGAGATCCATCCGGTCCACGTACGGTACCGGCACGTAGGGCGGCATTCCGGGCATGTTGTCGACGCGCGGCATTTCGTTCTTGGGGCCGACCGCGTGCAGGATCTGGATGCCCGAGCGCTGGAGCACCGGGGCGATCTGCTGGATGACCTCGTTGAGCCGCCGGGCGCCCTGCGAGCCGCCGGAGACGAGCAGCGTCGGCAGGTTCGGGTCGAGCCCGAAGGCGGCGCGCGCCTCGGGACGCACCCGCGCCCGGTCGAGGGTCGCGATGGTGTGCCGCAGCGGGATGCCGATGTAGCGGGAGTTGCGAAGCTTGCTGTCGGGGGTGGCGACGGCGACCCCGGCCGCGTACCGCGAACCGATCTTGTTGGCGAGACCGGGCCGGGCGTTGGCCTCGTGGACCACGATCGGCACCCCGAGCCGCTTGGCCGCGAGATAGCCGGGCAGCGCCACATAGCCGCCGAAGCCGACCACGCAGTCCGCCTTGGTGCGCTCGAGGACCTGCTCGGCGGCCTTGATCGTGCCGCGCAGCCGCCCGGGGACGGTGATCAGCTCGGGGGTGGGCTTGCGGGGCAGCGGTACGGCGGGGATGAGGGCCAACTCGTAGCCGCGCTCGGGCACGAGCCGGGTCTCAAGACCCTTCTCCGTGCCGAGCGCCGTGATCCCCACGCTGGGGTCCTGCCTGCGCAGGGCGTCCGCGAGGGCCAGCGCCGGCTCGATGTGGCCGGCGGTCCCCCCGCCGGCGAGTACGACATGCACCGAAATTCACCGCTCTCCGGACGGGCGCTTCTTGACGCGCCGTCGCATCGACTTCCATCTCGTCCCGACCCGCTTACCCCAGCCGGGGCGGCGCATGGCCAGGGCCGCTTTCGCGGCGGGTTCCTGTCGCGCGAAGGCGATGAGGAGCCCGACGGCGAACATGGTCGGCAGCAGGGCCGACCCACCGTAGGAGAACAACGGGAGCGGGACACCGGCGATCGGCAGCAGACCGAGCACCGCACCCATGTTGATCACGGCCTGAGCCGTGATCCAGGTGGTCACACCTCCCGCGGCGAACCTCACGAA
The DNA here is from genome assembly GCF_044764665.1 of Streptomyces sp. NPDC093795. Taxonomy (NCBI): domain Bacteria; kingdom Bacillati; phylum Actinomycetota; class Actinomycetes; order Kitasatosporales; family Streptomycetaceae; genus Streptomyces; species Streptomyces sp. NPDC093795. The sequence continues at coordinate 163,290 of NZ_JBIWIO010000011.1, read as the reverse complement.
GGGGTCCTCCGTGCCTCCGGCCACGCGGATACCCGCATAGCCTAGAGCCGCGAACAGGGCGAGTACCGACAACGTCCCCGCGAGACCCAGTTCCTCACCGGTGACCGCGAAGATGAAGTCGGTGTGCGCTTCGGGCAGTTGGCCCCATTTCTCGATGCTCGCACCGAGTCCGGAACCGAACCATCCGCCCGAGGCCAGAGCATAGATTCCGTGCGCGGCCTGGAGGCAGGGGGCCCCCTCGCCGCCGGGGTCGGAGGCCCCGATGCACTGGAAGCGGTCCATCCGGTGGGGGCTCGTCTTGATGAGCAGCGCGCCGAGGGCGCCGGCCACCGCGAGCACTCCGACGAAGAGCCGGGTGGGGGCTCCGGCCGTCCACAGCAGGCCGAAGAGGATCGCGGTGAGGATGATGGCGGTGCCCATGTCGCCGCCGAGCATGATGAGCCCGAGCAGCATGAAGGTACCGGGGACCAGCGGCACCAGCATGTGCTTCCACTGGGTGAGCAGCTTCATGTCCTGTTTGCGGGCGAGCAGGTCGGCGCCCCACAGGATCAGCGCCAGCTTGCCGAACTCGCTGGGCTGGAGCATGAACGGCCCGCCCAGGGAGATCCAGTTCTGGTTGCCGCCGACGGAGTGCCCTATCCCGGGGATCTGCACGAGCACCATCAGGAAGACCGCGCCGACCAGGATCGGGTACGCGAGGGCCCGGTGCAGCTTCACCGGCATCCGCGAGGCGACGAGCAGCAGCCCGGTGCCGAGGAGCGCGGCGAAGAACTGCTTGCGGAAGAAGTAGGAGGGCACCAGCTCGTAGCGGAGCGCGGTGATCATCGAGGCGGAGTAGACCATCACCAGGCCGAGCATGGTGATGAGCAGGGCCGCGCCGATGATCACGTAGTACGCCGTGAGCGGCCGGTCCCAGGCCTTCAGCGCCCGCTCGTACAGCCGCCGGGCACCTGGGCCGCGCGGCCGCCGCGGGGACGCGGGCGCCCGCCCTCCGCCGCGTACGGCGGAAGGTCGGCGTGTCCCTGCGATCTTGCTCGGCATGGTCGCTGCCCCCTCCGGTCGAGCCCGGTCCTGCCGGACCTTCCCACTGGTCAGGTCAGGCGTCCCCGGTGGCGGCGAGGGCGCGGACCGCGTCCGCGAAGGCTTCGCCGCGCTTGTTGTAGTTGGTGTACATGTCCATCGAGGCGCAGGCCGGGGCGAGGAGCACCGTGTCCCCCGGGCGGGCGAGTCGGGTCGCCTCGCGGACCGCCTCGGACATCGCCCCAGTGTCGGTCCGGTCGAGGTCGACCACCGGGACCTCCGGGGCGTGTCGCGCCAGGGCTTCGCGGATCAGCGCGCGGTCGGCGCCGATCAGGACGGCGCCGCGCAGGCGCTTCGCCGACTTCTGGACGAGCTCGTCGAAGGTCGCGCCCTTGGCGAGTCCGCCGGCGATCCAGACGATCGGGTCGTAGGCCGCCAACGAGGCTTCCGCGGCGTGGGTGTTGGTGGCCTTGGAGTCGTCGACGTACGTGACTCCCTGGACCTCCTCGACCAGTTCGATGCGGTGCGGGTCGGGCCGGAAGGCCCTCAGGCCGTCCCGTACGGCCTTCGCGTCGACGCCGAAGGCGCGGGCGAGGGCGGCGGCGGCGAGCGCGTTGGCGATGTTGTGCGGGGCCGGGGGCTGGACGTCGGCGACCTCGGCCAGCTCCTGGGCGTTCTTCTGCCGGTTCTCCACGAAGGCCCGGTCGACGAGGATGCCCTCGACGACGCCGAGGTCGGAGGGGCCGGGGGTGCCGAGGGTGAAGCCGATGGCCCGGCAGCCCTCCTCGACGTCGGCCTCACGGACCAGGTCCTCGGTCGTCTTGTCGGCGACGTTGTAGACGCAGGCGACCTGGTTGCCCTCGTAGATCCGGCCCTTGTCGGCGGCGTACGCCTCCATCGAGCCGTGCCAGTCGAGGTGGTCGGGCGCCAGGTTGAGCACGGCGGCCGAGTGGACGCGGACGGACGGCGCCCAGTGGAGCTGGTAGCTGGACAGCTCGACGGCGAGCACGTCGTACTCCTCCTCGCCGAGGACGGCGTCGAGGAGCGAGACGCCGATGTTGCCGACGGCGGCGGTCCGCAGTCCCGCCGCCTCCAGGATCGAGGCGAGCATCCGCACGGTCGTGGTCTTGCCGTTGGTGCCGGTGACCGCGAGCCAGGGGGCGGCGTCAGGGCCGCGGAGGCGCCAGGCCAGCTCGACGTCGCCCCAGATCTCCACGCCCGCCTCGGCGGCGGCCGTGAAGAGCGGCTTGTCGGGCCGCCAGCCGGGGGTGGTGACGATCAGCTCGGTGCCGGTCGGCAGGGTCTCCCCGTCGCCGAGGCGGACGGTGATGCCCTCCGCCTCCAGTGCGGCGGCCTGCGCCCGGGAGCGCTCGTCGTCGCCGTCGTTGACGACGGTCACGCGGGCGCCGAGCCCGTGCAGGACGCGGGCGGCCGGGATGCCGGACACCCCGAGCCCCGCGACGGTGACGTTCTTGCCGTTCCAGTCGAGCTGTTCTGTCACTTCGACGATGCCCATCCCGCGTAGAAGAGGCCCAGGCCCACGATCACGCACATGCCCTGGATGATCCAGAACCGGACGACGACAAGGACCTCGGACCACCCCTTGAGTTCGAAGTGGTGCTGGAGGGGTGCCATCCGGAAGACGCGCTTGCCGGTCATCTTGAACGAGCCGACCTGGATGACCACGGACAGCGTGATCAGCACGAACAGGCCGCCGAGCAGGGCCAGCAGCAGCTCCGTACGGGAGCAGATGGCGAGACCGGCGAGGGCGCCGCCGAGGGCGAGCGAGCCGGTGTCACCCATGAAGATCTTGGCGGGCGAGGTGTTCCACCAGAGGAAGCCGAAGCAGGAGCCCATCAGCGCGGAGGCGACGACCGCGAGGTCGAGCGGGTCACGCACCTCGAAGCAGGCGTTGGGGTTCGTCAGGGTCAGCGCGTTCGCACAGGACTCCTGGAACTGCCAGAGCCCGATGAAGGTGTACGCGCCGAAGACCATCACCGAGGCGCCGGTGGCCAGGCCGTCCAGACCGTCCGTCAGGTTCACGCCGTTGGACATGGCGAGAATCATGAAGAGCGCCCAGACCACGAAGAGCACCGGGCCGATGGTCCAGCCGAAGTCCGTGATGAAGGAGAGCTTCTCGGAGGCCGGGGTGAGGCCGCGCGCGTCGGAGAACTGGAGCGCGAGCACCGCGAACGCGATGCCCACGATCAGCTGTCCGGCCATCTTCGCCTTCGCCCGCAGACCGAGCGAGCGCTGCTTGACGATCTTGATGTAGTCGTCGAGGAAGCCGACCAGACCCATGCCGGCCATCAGGAAGAGGACCAGGATGCCGGAGTACGAGATGGGCTCGCCGGTGATGACCTTGGCCAGGCCGTACGCGATGAGCGTGGCCAGGATGAAGGAGATGCCGCCCATGGTGGGCGTGCCCTTCTTCCCGGCGTGGCCGCGCGGGCCGTCGTCCCGGATGAACTGCCCGTACCCCTTGCGCGCGAGGAGCTTGATGAGCAGCGGGGTGCCGATCAGGGTCAGGAAGAGCCCGATGGCCCCCGCGAAGAGGATCTGCCTCATCGGCCGGTGACCTCACCCTCGGTGTCGAGGAGAGCCAGGGCGACCTGTTCGAGACCGACCGACCTGGAAGCCTTCACAAGGACGACGTCCCCCGGGCGCAGCTCACTGCGCAACAGGTCGACAGCCGCCTGCGCGTCGGACACGTGCACCGACTCCTCACCCCACGAACCCTCGTTATATGCGCCCAGTTGCAGCCAGGACGCTTCCCTGTCCCCGACCGCGACGAGCTTGCTGACGTTGAGCCGGACGGCGAGCCGTCCGACCGCGTCGTGCTCGACGAGCGATGCGTCACCGAGCTCGGCCATCTTGCCGAGCACCGCCCACGTACGAGCCCCTCGGGCCTGTGCGGCCCTGCCCATGGCCGCGAGCGCGCGCAGGGCGGCTCGCATGGACTCGGGGTTCGCGTTGTAGGCGTCGTTGACGATCGTCACGCCGTCCGGACGCTCGGTGACCTCCATGCGCCAGCGCGACAGGGTGCCGGCCTCGGAGAGCGCGGTGGCGATCTCCTCGACAGGCATGCCCAACTCGTGCGCGACGGCGGCCGCTGCGAGCGCGTTCGACACGTGGTGCTCACCGTACAGGCGCAAGGTCACGTCACTGCACCCGGTGGGTGTGTGAAGCCGGAAAGAAGGCTGCCCGGAGGCTGTGAGGTGGACGTTCTCGGCCCGTACGGCCGCTTCGTCCGCTTCGCCGAACAGGGTCACGCGGGCCTTGGTGCGGCTCGCCATCGCGCGGACGAGCGGGTCGTCGGCGTTGAGGACCGCCACCCCGCCCTCCTCGGCCGACGGCAGCGCCTCGACGAGTTCGCCCTTGGCCTGGGCGATCTGCTCCCGGCCGCCGAACTCGCCGATGTGCGCGGTGCCCACGTTGAGGACGAGTCCGATACGCGGCGGGGTGAGGCCGGTGAGGTAGCGGATGTGTCCGATGCCGCGGGCGCCCATCTCCAGGACCAGGTGCCGGGTCTCGTCGCTCGCGCGGAGCGCGGTGAGCGGCAGGCCGATCTCGTTGTTGAGCGAGCCGGGCGTCCACACGGTGGGTGCGTGCCGGTCGAGGACCTGGGCGATCAGGTCCTTGGTGGAGGTCTTGCCCGCCGAGCCGGTGAGGGCGACGACATCGGTGCCGAGCCGTTCGACGACCGCGCGGGCGAGGGCCCCGAGAGCGGTCTGGACGTCGTCCACGACGAGAGCGGGGACGCCGACGGGGCGGGCGGCCAGGACGGCCGTCGCACCCGCGGCGACGGCGCGCTCCGCGTAGTCGTGGCCGTCGACGTGCTCACCGGCGAAGGCCACGAAGAGGCTGCCGGCCCGCACCTCGCGGGAGTCGATGACGACGGGCCCGGTGATCCGGGCGGCCGGATCCGGTATGTCGTGCGCCTGCCCGCCGACGATTTCGGCGATCTCGGCGAGGGAGAGGGCGATCACTGCTTCATCCCTGACTGTTCTGGTGACTGGCTTCGGCGCTGCCGCCCGAGGGGGCGGCCTGGGCGTTTCGTTCGAGGATCGCGGCGCGCAGGACCTCGCGGTCGTCGAAGGGGCGGACCACTCCGGCGATGTCCTGGCCCTGTTCGTGGCCCTTGCCGGCGACCAGGACGGTGTCGCCGGGCCGCGCGCGGGCGACGGCGGCCGCGATGGCGGCGGCCCGGTCGGGTTCGACCAGGACGTCGCCCCGCTCCCCCGCCGGCACCTCCGCGGCGCCCGCGAGCATGGCGCTGAGGATCACTAGCGGGTCCTCGGAGCGGGGGTTGTCGGAGGTGAGGACGGCGGTGTCGGCGAGCCGGGCCGTGGCGGCGCCCATCGGGCCGCGCTTGGTGGTGTCCCGGTCGCCGCCGCAGCCGATGACCACGTGCAGCCTGCCCTCGGTGACCTCGCGCAGGGAGCGCAGGACCGATTCGACGGCGTCCGTCTTGTGCGCGTAGTCCACGACCGCGAGGTACGGCTGGCCCGCATCGACCCGCTCCAGGCGGCCCGGTACGCCGGGGACGGCGGCGACGCCCTCGGCGGCGCTCTTGGGGTCGACGCCCGCGACGGCGAGGGTGACGATCGCGGCGAGGGTGTTGGCGACGTTGAACGGGCCGGGCAGCGGCGCCGTGGCGGAGATCCGTACGCCGTCGGGGCCGACGGCGGTGAACGTCGAGTCGTGGGAGCCGAGGACGAGGTCCTCGGCGCGCCAGTCGGCGTCGGCGCGGCCCTCGGCGGAGAAGGTGACGACCGGGACGGTCGCGTCCGTCACGAGCCTGCGGCCGTACGCGTCGTCGAGGTTGACCACGCCGATGCGACTGCGCTCGGGCGTGAAGAGCCCGGCCTTCGCCCGGTAGTAGTCGTCCATGTCGGAGTGGAACTCCATGTGCTCCGGGCTGAGGTTGTTGAAGACGGCGACGTCGAAGACGCAGCCGTCGACCCGGCCGAGCACGAGGGCGTGGCTGGAGACCTCCATGGCGACCGCGTCGACGCCCCGCTCGCGCATGACGGCGAAGAGCGCCTGGAGGTCGGTGGCCTCGGGGGTGGTCCGCTCCGACTTGATGCGCTCGTCGCCGATCCGCATCTCGACGGTGCCGACGAGGCCGGTGTGGTGCCCGGAGCCGCGGAGGCCGCCCTCGACGAGGTAGGCCGTGGTGGTCTTGCCCGACGTACCGGTGATGCCGATCTGGAGGAGGTCGGCGCCTGGCCGCCCGTAGATCTCGGCGGCGAGTTCGCCCATCCGGCCGCGCGGGTTCTCGACGACCAGGACCGGCAGGCCGGTCGCGGCGGCGCGCTCGGCGCCCGCCGGGTCGGTGAGGATCGCGGCGGCGCCGAGGCCTGCGGCCTGGGCGACGAAGTCGGCGCCGTGCGCGCGGGCACCGGGCAGGGCCGCGTACACGTCGCCAGGGCGCACGGCCCGCGAGTCGTGGGTGATGCCCGAGATCTCGGCGGCCTGGGGGGCGTCGACCCCCAGCTGTGCGGCCAGGTCGCCCAGGGGTGTCGGGCGGGCCTGCTGCGGCCGGGGCGGGGCGGTTCGGTACTGATCAGCGTGTGGCACGGCGGTGAGCGTACCGGGCGCACCCTGTGAGGGGCCAAAACGGCCCGAGGCCTCGCCGGAGTTCGATTTCCGGTTCCCGGAATGGGGGGTGATCGTTGTCACTGGTGCTCCCGGAGTGTCACGGGGTGGGTTCGAAGGTGACCGGCAGTCGGGCGGGTGCGCTCCCCGAGGGGGCGACGTGAAGGGTCTTGAGGGCGAACTCCATGACCTTCTTGTAGATGGGTCCGCAGATCTGGCCGCCGAAGTAGCTGCCCTTGGTGGGGTTCTGGATGGCGCAGTAGACGGTGATCTGGGGGTCGTCGGCGGGGGCGAAGCCGGCGAAGGAGGCGGTGTAGCCCTTGTAGCGGCCGAGTTCGGGGTCGACGCGGTTGGCAGTACCGGTCTTGCCCGCGACGCGGTAGCCGGGGATCGCGGCCCTGGTGCCGGTGCCCTCCCTGTCGTCGACGACGGACTCCAGCATCTGGGCGAGGGTCTTGGCGGTCTTCTCGCTGACGACCCGGTTCTCCTTGGGCGTGGGGGCGGGGGTGAAGCGGCCGTCGGGGCCCTTGGTGCCGCGGACGAGGGTCGGTGCGACGCGTACGCCTCCGTTGGCGATGGTCGAGTAGACGGAGGCGGCCTGCATGGCGTTGACGGAGAGACCCTGGCCGAAGGGGATCGTGTACTGCTGCGAGGTGGACCAGTTCTGGGGCTCGGCGAGGATGCCGGGCGTCTCGCCGGGGTAGTCGAGGCCGGTGGGGCTGCCCATGCCGAACTTGCGCAGGTACGAGTCGAGGATCCGGTTGGACTCGGCCTGGTCGGCGCCGAGCCGGCCGGTGGCGAGGATCGTGCCGATGTTGCTGGACTTGGCGAGGACGCCGTTGAGGGTCAGGTACCAGGTCTTGTGGTCGACGTCGTCCTTGAAGAGCCGGTCGCCGCGGTGGAGCCGGTTGGGGACGGTGACATGGGTGTCGGGGGCCGCCTTGCCCTCCTCCAGGACGGCGGCCATGGACATGACCTTGCTGGTGGAGCCGGGCTCGTAGGCGTCCTGGAGGGCGGCGTTGCCCATGGAGGCGGCGTTGGCGGCGGAGAGGTCGTTGGGGTCGAAGCCGGGGGCGTTGGCCATGGCGAGGACCTCACCGGTCCTCGTGTTCTGCACGATGACGTAGCCCCGGTCGGCCTTGGACTTCTTCACCTGCTCGGTGATGGCCTGCTGGGCGGCCCACTGGATGTCCCGGTCGATGGTCAGCTCGATGTCGGAGCCGGGGACGGCGGGGGTGCCCTGGGAGCCGGCGGTCGGCACCTGGCGGCCGCCTGACTGGGTGAAGCGGATCTTGCCGTCCTTGCCGGCGAGTTCCGGGTCGAGCATCGACTCCACGCCGCCGGCGCCCCGGCCCTCGGCGTTGACGTATCCCAGTATCCCGGCGGCGAGTTCGCCGTTCGGGTACACGCGCTTGCTGCTGGGTTCGCTGAGGATGCCGCCGAGGAGGTTGATCCCGTTGCCACCGGCGGAGGGCTGGGACTTCTGCGCGTAGACCTTCCTGAGGTCCTTGATCTGGTTCCAGACCTGCGGGGTCTGCTTGCGGGCCAGCAGGGTGTAGCGGGACTTGGGGGTACGGAGCTTCTTCGCGATCTCCGCGGGCTCCTTGCCGAGGAGGGGGGCGAGGAGGGCGGCGGCCTGCTCGGGCGCGTCGGGGACCTTGGACTCCTCGGGCGTGAAGAGCTTGGGGTCGGCCGTGATGTCGTACGCGTCGACGCTGGCGGCGAGCGCGATGCCGTTGCGGTCGGTGATCTCGCCCCGCTCGGCGGAGAGCGTGTACTCCTGGAAGCGGTACTTGTCGGCCTTGGCGGCGTACGCGCTGGCGTCGACGGCCTGGACCTGGAGCAGCCGCACCACGAAGGCCACCATCACGAGCGTCAGGCCGAGGGAGATCAGGCGCAGCCGGGGCCGCGGGCTGCCGAGCCGGATGGTGCGGGGCTGCCGGGCCGGGGGCCGGGGCGCGGTCCGCTTCGCGGCCGGGCGGCGCGGGTCGGGCCGGGGCGGGCGGGCCCCCGCGGAGACGGGCCGGGGGCGCGCGGGCCGGGCGGGACCGGGGACGCGGCGGCGCGGGGGCTCCTTCGAGGGCACTGCTCGGTCACCTGCCGGAGGTCGTGGGGGTGGTGGGGTCGGGCTGGTCGGTGGCGGACGGGACGGTGCCGGACTCGTTGGTGTCGGACTGGACGGTGCCGGCTTGGCCGGCCCCGGTCGGCGTGTCGTTCGCGGTGGCCGCGGCCGTGCCCGGCGTGTCGGTCCCCGTGGCGGGGTCGATGCCTGTGGCGGGGTCGACGCCCGTGGCGGTCCCCGCGCTCGCGTCGGTACCGGTGGTCGTGGCGGCATCGCCGCCCGCGGCGGTACCCGCGTTCGTGGCCGCCGCGTCGGCGTCGGTCCCCGGCGTGGCGGGGTTCGCCGGCGGCGTCGCGGAGCCCGGGGCGCCGGCCGGCGGGGGCGTCGGTGTGGCCGACGCGCTCGGCGTGGGGCTCGGCTTCGGGGCCACCGCGACCGACGGCACGCCGAGCACCTTGCCGTCCGGGCCGAGGAAGGCGGGGCTGCCGCCCGGGACCATGCCGAGCTCGCGGGCCCGCCGCTCCAGCGCGTCGGGCGCCGCGTAGTCGTCGACGTCCCGCTGGAGCGCCTGCTCCTCGTCGGTGAGTTCGGTGGTCCTGTCCTTGAGCTCGTTGAGCTTGAAGGACCCCTGGTTGAGGGCCGAGTTCAGCAGGAGCAGACTGATCAGACCACCACCGAGCAGCACCACCACAAGCAGGACGAAGGGGGTGCGGGCGGCCGAGCTCGGCCCCGACGGCATGAGCCGTCCGAGCCGCGCGGCCCGCCCTTTGAGCGGCCCCTTCGCCGTACTCACAGGACGTCTTCCCGGATCCGCTCGGCGCCCCGCAGCCGGGCCGGGGCGGCGCGCCGGTTCTCGGCGACCTCCTCCTCGGTCGGCAGCTCGGCGCCCCGGGTGAGCAGCTTCAGACGGGGCTGGTACTTCTCCGGGACGACCGGCAGACCGGGCGGGGCCGTGGTCGCCGCGCCGGCCGCGAAGACCTGCTTGACCAGCCGGTCCTCGAGGGAGTGGTACGAGAGGACGGCGATCCGGCCGCCGACGCCGAGGGCCTTCACGGCCGCCGGGATCGCCTGCTCCAGGACGGTCAGCTCGCCGTTGACCTCGATGCGCAGCGCCTGGAAGGTGCGCTTGGCCGGGTTGCCGCCGGTCCGCTTGGCGGCCTGCGGCAGGGAGTCGCGGATGAGCTCCACGAGCCGGGCGCTGTTGGTGAACGGCTCCTTCTCGCGCTCGCGCACGACCGCGGAGACGATCCGCTTGGCCTGCTTCTCCTCGCCGTACGCGCGGAGGATGCGGACCAGTTCGCCGGGCGGGTAGGTGTTGAGGACCTCAGCCGCGCTGATCCCGGTCGTCTGGTCCATGCGCATGTCGAGCGGGGCGTCCTGAGCGTAGGCGAAGCCGCGGTCGGCCTCGTCCAGCTGCATGGAGGAGACGCCCAGGTCGAAGAGGATGCCGTCGACCGTGGGGATGCCGAGCCGGTCGAGGACCTCGGGCAGCTCGTCGTACACGGCGTGGACGAGGGTGGCGCGCTCCCCGTACGGGGCGAGCCGCTCACCGGAGAGCCGCAGGGCCTCCTTGTCCCGGTCGAGGGCGACGAGCCGCGCCTCGGGGAACCGCTTCAGGAGTGCCTCGCTGTGGCCGCCGAGGCCCAGGGTGCAGTCGACGACGACCGCGCCGGGGCGCTCAAGGGCGGGGGCCAACATGTCCAGGCACCGCTGGAGCATGACCGGGACGTGTCGGTCGTTGCTCAATGCGCCCTCTCAGATCCGGCGCGGAGGTACCGGCGAGCGGAAGGAGGCCGAGCCGTAGGTACCGCCGCACACACGGGGGGAGAAACCGCGGTGATCGCTCGTTGTCTCCGTGAACTTCGCGTCACTTTAGTCCACCGGACCCGCCGGTCAATCAACCGGCTGGCGCGTCGCACGGCGCCGGACCAGGCCGATCTCGACCCTCGGCGGCTCGGCGTAAGCACCCAAAGCCCGGCATATCCCTCGCGCTTGTCCGCAGGCGAGTGACACGACCCGGCCACGCGAACAAGAATGCTCGGGTGACACCCCCCGAAGTTTCCACCGGGGGCAGGTGTCCGTGTTCCGGAAGGCCGAGGAGGGCCGGGTGACGACCTATGACGATCGAGCGAGCCTCACTGATCTGACCACCACTGTGGAGCGAGTCCGCAGATCGGTGGAGAGTGTGATCGAGGGCAAGCCCGAGGTCGTACGGCTTTCGCTGACCGTGCTGCTCGCCGAGGGACACCTCCTCATCGAGGATGTACCCGGCGTCGGCAAGACCATGCTCGCCAAGACCCTGGCCCGGTCCATCGACTGCTCGGTGCGCCGCATCCAGTTCACCCCCGACCTGCTGCCCTCGGACGTCACCGGCGTGTCGATCTTCGACCAGCAGCGCCGGGAGTTCGAGTTCAAGCCGGGCGCGATCTTCGCGCAGATCGTGATCGGCGACGAGATCAACCGCGCCTCGCCGAAGACCCAGTCCGCGCTCCTGGAGTCCATGGAGGAGCGCCAGGTCACCATCGACGGCCAGACCTACGAGCTGCCCAGCCCGTTCATGGTGGTCGCCACGCAGAACCCGGTCGAGATGGAGGGCACCTACCCGCTGCCCGAGGCCCAGCGCGACCGCTTCATGGCCCGGGTCTCCATCGGCTACCCGAGCCCCGAGGCCGAGCTCCAGATGCTCGACGTGCACGGCTCGGTCTCCCCGCTGGACGACCTCCAGCCGGTCGCGCACGCCCACGAGATCCTCAAGCTGATCGAGGCGGTGCGCGCGGTCCACGTCGCCGACGCCGTGCGCCGGTACGCGGTCGAGATCGTCTCCGCCACCCGCACCCACGCCGACCTGCGGCTCGGCGCCTCCCCGCGGGCCACGCTCCACCTGCTGCGGGCCGCCAAGGCCTCCGCCGCGCTCAGCGGCCGCGAGTACGTGCTGCCCGACGACCTCCAGGCCCTCGCCGCGCCCGTCCTCGCTCACCGGCTGCTGCCGACCGCGCAGGCCCAGCTGAACCGCCGTACCGCCGAGCAGGTCGTCCAGGACATCCTGCATCGCACCCCCGTCCCGGCCGCGGCCCCGCCCGCCGGACCGCTCTACGGCCAGCAGCCCGGCGCCCGGCGGCTGTGATGGGAGGCGCTGCCGTACCGGACGGGCAGCGGGGCGACGAGGACGACCGGGGCGGTCTGCGGACCGCCCTCGGCGGTCTCACCACCCGCGGCCGCTCCTTCCTCGCCGCCGGGGTGGCCGCCGCCGGCTGCGCGTACGTCCTCGGCCAGGCCGACCTGCTGCGCGTCGGGCTGCTGCTCGCCACGCTGCCGCTGATCTGTGTCCTCGTGCTGCACCGCACCCGCTACCGGGTCGCGGCCTCCCGCCGGCTCACCCCCCAGCGGGTGGAGGCGGGCACCGAGGCCCGGGTCCAGCTGCGGATGGAGAACGTCTCCAAGCTGCCCACCGGGCTGCTCATGCTCCAGGACAACGTGCCGTACATGCTGGGGCCCCGCCCCCGTTTCGTCCTGGACCGGGTCGAGGCGGGCGGGCGGCGCGAGGTGTCCTACCGGGTCCGCTCAGACCTGCGCGGCCGCTTTCCGCTCGGCCCGCTCCAGCTGCGGCTCAACGACCCGTTCGGGATGTGCGAGCTGACCCGCTCCTTCAGCGCGTACGACACCCTCACCGTCGTGCCGAGGACCGAGAGCCTGCCGCCGGTGAAGCTCGCCGGCGAGACCTCGGGGTACGGCGACGGACAGCAGCGCTCGCTCGCCCTCGCCGGCGACGACGACATCATCCCGCGCGCCTACCGTCACGGTGACGACCTGCGCCGGGTGCACTGGCGTTCCACCGCGCGCTACGGCGAGCTGATGGTCCGCCGCGAGGAGCAGCCGCGGCGGGCCCGCTGCACCGTGCTCCTCGACACCCGCCGGGTCGCCTACCAGGGCGCGGGACCGGACTCCGCCTTCGAGTGGGCGGTCTCCGGGGCCGCGTCCTCCCTGGTGCACATGCTGGAGCGGGGCTACGCCGTCCGGCTGGTCACCGACACCGGCAGCGCGGTGCCCGGCGAGGGCGCCGAGGGCTTCGCCGGCTCGGCACAGGACTCGGCCGAGGCGGCCGGACTGCTCATGGACACCCTCGCGGTCGTCGACCACTCCGAGGGCGGTGGCCTCTCCCGGGCCTCCGACGTGCTGCGGGGCGGCGACGAGGGACTGCTCATCGCCTTCGTCGGCGACCTCGACGAGGAGCAGGCGGCCCTCACCGCCCGGATGCGGGGCCGCGCCGGCGCGGCCGTCGCCTTCGTCCTCGACTCCGGGACCTGGCTGACCGGCGGTTCGGTCGCCGGGGCCGTCGAGGACCGCGTACGGAAGCTGCGCGAGGCGGGCTGGACGGCGCTGGCCGTACCGCCCGGGGCGCGGCTCGCCGATCTGTGGCAGCAGGCGGCCGGAGTCCGCGCGGAGTCCGCCGCCGCCGACACCTACGGAGGATGGTCATGAGCGGGCGCGCACGGCTGACCCTGGCCGCCTGGGGCGCCACCCTGATGGGGGCCGGAGCGCTGCTCCCCCTGGTGAAACCGGCCACCTGGATCTTCACGGCGGCCTTCGTCCTCGCCCTGGTGAGCGGTGTGGGCACGCTGACCAGGCGGGCACCGCTCGCCCGGCCGCTGACCCTGCTCGCCCAGACCGCCGTCGCGCTGCTCGCGCTGACCGTGATCTTCGCCCGGGAGCAGGCGATCCTCTGGTTCCTTCCCGGCCCGCAGGTCTGGACGCACGCCGCCGACCTGTTCCGGGCGGGCGCCGACGACGTCGGCCAGTACGCGATCCCCGCGCCGGACACCGAGGGCATCCGGCTCATGCTGGTCGGCGGCGTGGTCACGATCGGTCTTCTCGTGGACGCCCTCGCGGTGACCTTCCGCAAGGCGGCCCCGGCCGGTCTTCCGCTGCTCGCCCTGTACTCGGTGGCGGCAGGACTCTCCGGCGGCGGCGCGGGCTGGCTCTGGTTCCTCCTCGCGGCCTCCGGCTATCTGCTGCTGCTCCTCGCGGAGGGCCGCGACCGGCTCTCCCAGTGGGGGCGGGTCTTCGGGGGCGCCCAGCGCTCCGGCCGGCCCGGTACGACCGTCGGGAGCGGCGGCCCCGCCTTCGCCCCGGCCCGTACGGGACGCCGGATCGGCGCCGTGGCCATGGGTGTCGCCCTGGTGGTCCCGCTCGCGCTGCCCGGCTTCACCGGCGGTGTGTTCGGCGGCGGCGCCGGCGAGGGCACCGGGGGCGTCGGCAAGGGCGGCACGATCTCGGCCGTGAACCCGCTGGTCTCGCTCCAGGACAATCTGCGCCAGCAGGAGGACCGGGAGGTCCTGCGCTACCGGACCAACGCCCGTGACACCTCCGGCCTGTATCTGCGGCTCGTCGCGCTCGACCAGTTCGACGGCACGTCGTGGAAGTCCTCGGTCCGTCCGATCGAGGACGTGCCCGAGCAGCTGCCGTGGCCGCAGGGGCTCTCCCAGGGCGTCGCGATCACCGAGGTGACCAGCAACTTCGTCGCCTCCGACGGCTACGAGCAGAAGTGGCTGCCCATGCCGTACCCGGCCGGCCGCGTCGACATCGAGGGGCGCTGGCGGTACGAGCCGGCCGGGCGGATGCTCGTCGGTGACGACAAGCAGACGACCCGGGGCGCCCGCTACCAGGTCTCCAGCCTGGACGTGCGGCCGACGCCGGAACAGCTGGCCGCGGCCGGGCCCGCCCCGGAGAAGCTCCTCGGCGAGTACACCAAGGTCCCGACCTCGCTCCCGGCCGATGTGAAGGCCACCGCGCTGCGGGTCACCCAGGGCGCGAACAACGACTACGAGCAGGCGGTGAAGCTCCAGGACTGGTTCGCCCGGGACGGCGGCTTCCGCTACGACGTCGAGGTGGAGTCCGGCACCGGGGTCCAGGCGATCTCCCGGTTCCTGAAGGACAAGGAGGGCTTCTGCGTCCACTTCTCCTTCTCCATGGCGGCGATGGCCCGCTCGCTCGGCATCCCGGCCCGGGTCGCCGTGGGCTTCATGCCGGGCACGACGCAGACCGACGGATCGGTCTCGGTCGGCATCCGGGACGCGCACGCCTGGCCCGAGCTGTACTTCGAGGGCGCCGGCTGGACCCGGTTCGAGCCGACCCCCTCGCGGGGCTCCACCCCCGAGTACACCCGGGAGCGCACGCCCTCCGGTACGGCCACCGGCCCCGCGCAGCCGCAGCAGAGCGCCTCGGCGCAGCCGTCCGTCGCGCCGAGCGCCTCGGAGAACTGCACCCCGCAGATGCGCCGGCTCGGTGACTGCGGTCCGGAGGCGGCGGCGGGCGATGTGTCCTCGGACGGCTCCGGCCCCGATCCCCTGACGGTGGTCCTGCTGACGCTCGCGGCGCTTGTGGTCCTCTCCCTCCCCTTCCTCCCCCTGCTCTGGCGGACGCGGGTCCGGGCCCGACGACTGGGCCCGGGGGAAGCGGCGCCGCGGACGCTGGCGGTCTGGCAGGAGATCAACGACACCGCCTGGGACTACGGGATCGAGCCTGACGACTCGCGGACGCCGAGGAACACGGCGGCGCGGCTGGTCCGGCTGGGCGAGCTGCGGGACGAGGCGGCGGACGCGGTGCACCGGGTGGCGGGGGCGGTGGAGGAGATGCTGTACGCGCCTCGGCCGCGTCCGGTGGCGGGCCTGACGGAATCGGCCGCGCGGGTACGCGCGGGCTTCCACGCCTCCGCGGACCGGCGCACCCGGCTCCGGGCGACCTTGGCGCCACGCTCGGCGGCGCGGCTGCGCTGGGCGGCGTCGGCGCGGTGGTCGGAGTGGTCGACGAACTGGACGCTACGCCGCCACGCCCTCGTCACCCGCGCGACCACCCCGTTCCGCCGCACCCCCCGCGAAACAGGCTGACGAACCCGACCCGCCCCGTACGGAGCGGAGCCCCGCGCCCCGTACGGGCGGAGCCCCCTACGGCCCAAGCCCCGTCCCGTACGGGCGGAGCCTTGTCATACGGGCCGAGCCCCGTCCCATACGGGCCGAGCCTCTGCCCGCGCGATGCCAGGCCCCGCGCCCGCGCGGGCGGAGCCCCGCGTTGCCGCCCGCCGCCCGCCCCCGCCGTGTGGGCAATCGTCCCGCAGGGCGGGACGGGTGGGCACACGGGACGGCGCCCTTCGCGGCGCCCCCGCCACTTGTGCCTGGACCCGCACCGGCAGTGCGGCGCGCAACGGGTGCGGGTTCAGGCCCGGAAGCCTAGGCCCGGCGAGGGGCGCCGTTCCGTTGTGCCCACCCGTTCCGCCCTGGGGGTCCCCCCGGACGGAGTCTGGGGGAGGAACAGTTGCCCACAACGAGGTGGGCGGGCGTGGGTGGGCACCGTCCCAGCGGAACGAAATGCCCCGCGGCGGGGCGGGCGCAGCCTTCTGCGGGCGCGGCGGCTGGGAGGGCCGCAGGTACAGGTGCGTGAACGAGCCCGAGCCCCGTGGGGCGGCGCAAGTGCGCCGGCCTCTCGGGGCTCGGGTTCGTACGGAAGGGTGCGGGGCCTCCGCTCAGGGGCCCGTCAGTGGCCGCCGCCCTGCTGTTCGTCGCGGCGGCGCTGCCACCGCTCTTCGATCCGGTTCATCATGGAGCGTCGCTGTCGGGTCTGACGGCCACCGGCCGCCACCCCACCCCTCGCCTGCTGCTCGCCCGGCTTCGGCGCCTTGCGCCATCCGGTGACCGCCAGGACCGCGCAGCCCAGCATGACGAGGAACCCCACCACGCTGATCCAGATCTGCTGTGCGACCATTCCGGCCATGAGGAGCGCGATACCCACCAGGAAGCCGGCGACTGCCTGGTAGACCCGTCGCCGGGTGTACGTACGCAGTCCGCTTCCCTCGAGCGCTGTCGCGAACTTGGGATCTTCGGCGTACAGCGCTCGCTCCATCTGCTCGAGCATTCGCTGCTCGTGCTCCGAGAGCGGCACGGAGTCCTCCTAGTCGTCGGTCGCGGGGGCGACCGGTTTGCGGCCCTTTCAGGATAGGCAGGGAATCGCCCCCGTGAAACCCGCCCTCAATGCCGAATAGCCAATCCGGGCCGCCATGCGGATCGGTTGCTGAGGCGTTGATTCCCCAGCCCCTCGTCCGTCATGCCGGATACTGTCCCCCGATCATACGGGGCGGAGCCCGTTACGGGGTGGGCTGTGGCGTACTCCATGGAGTGCCGTCGCCCGCGCCGCCGTTCGGGTGGCCGTCCTGCTCAGGCCCGCTTCTCGCCCAACAGGTGCAGTTGCGTGGCGATCGCATGGAAAGAGGGCAGCTCGGCGGCGGCCGCCTCCAGCTTGAGCAGGGCCTCCGCGGCACCGGGCTCGGTGTCGACGAGGACGCCGGGGACGAGGTCGGCGAAGACCCGGACACCGTGCACCGCGCCGACCGCGAGCCCGGCCCCGTCGGCGAGTTCGGTGAGCTGCTCGGCGGTGAAGCGCCGGGGCACGGGGTCGCCGGCGCCCCAGCGGCCCGCCGGGTCGGTGAGCGCGTGCCGGGCCTCGGTGAAGTGCCCGGCGAGGGCGCGGGCGAGGACGGCGCCGCCGACCCCGGCGGCGAGCAGGCTGAGGCTGCCCCCGGGCCGGAGCGCGGCGGCCGCGTTCCGTACGCCCTCGACGGGGTCGTCGACGTACTCCAGGACCCCGTGGCAGAGCACGGTGTCGTGGCTCTCGCGCCCGACCACGTCGAAGAGGCCGCTGATGTCGCCCTGGACGCCGGTCACCAGGTCGGCGACGCCGGCCTCGGCGGCCCGGCGCTCCAGCGCGAAGAGCGCGTTGGGGCTGGGGTCGACGACGGTGACCCGGTGGCCGAGGCGGGCGACCGGCACCGCGAAGTTGCCGGAGCCGCCGCCCGTGTCGAGGACGTCGAGGCTGTCCTTGCCGGTGGCTTCGACCCGGCGGTCGAGGGCCTCCTTGAGGACGTCCCAGACGACGGCGGTACGCAGGGAGGCGCGCGACGGGCGCGACGACGCCTCTCGGCCGAAGGCAGCGGAAGGGTCCGGCACGGCTGTTGACTCCTCGGTGACGGGTACGGACGCTCCCCACCCTATGGCCTCGGCCTGGCCTTCCGGATCATCCTCCGGCTCCGTCCGCCCCCGGCCGCCGGGGCGGGGCCGGCTGGAGCGCGAGGAGCCGCTCGACCAGGCGCAGGAAGAAGGAGGCGTCCCTGAGGAGGTCGTCGGCCTCGCGCCGGGTGGCCGCGCTCGCGATGCCGGCCTCGGCGCGGGCCCTGCGCTCGGCGCCCGAGGCGAAGAGGGCGCTCCACTCGGTCAGCTCGGGCGCCAGCTCGGCGAGGAGCTCCCAGGCGCTCCGTATCCGCTGCCGCCGGCGGGGGCCGGTGTCGGGCCGGGCGCGGGCGGCGAGCACGGCGGCGGCGGCCCGCAGGGCGGCGAGGTGGGCGGCGGCGTACCGCTCGTGGGGACGGTCCAGGATCGCGGCCTCGGCCAGTCCCGCTCGGGCCTTGGCGAGGAGGTCGAGGGCGGCGGGCGGGGCGGCGGAGCGGCGCGGGACGGGGTGGACGTCGGACGCGGGTCCTGGCTGCGCGGGGACGGTACGGCCCCCGGGGTGGCGGCGGGGCGCGGCTGCTGCGGAAGGGCTTGCCATGACGAGTCCTCCTGTCGTCGCGTGACGGCGCTGTGGCCGTATGTGTCCATCGTGCCGGGCCCCACTGACAACGCCGCCGACCTGGGCTTTTGCCTGGAAACCAGGGCCGGGGTAGTTTTTGCACTGACCAGTCAGTTCAAAAACGGGAACAGGGGGGTGGGTCCGTGGAAGCGGAAGCCGAGGAGCGGCCGCACGGCGCCGCCGTCGTCGCGGACGGCTTCGGACTGAGGGGACCGCGCGGCTGGGCCTTCCGGGAGGTCTCCTTCCGGGTCGCGCCGGGCTCGCTGGTGGCGATCGAGGGGCCCTCGGGTTCGGGCCGCACCTGTCTGCTGCTCGCGCTCACCGGCCGGATGAAGGCCACGGAGGGGTCCGCCGAGGTGG
Source organism: Streptomyces sp. NPDC093795 (assembly GCF_044764665.1). Classification (NCBI taxonomy): domain Bacteria; kingdom Bacillati; phylum Actinomycetota; class Actinomycetes; order Kitasatosporales; family Streptomycetaceae; genus Streptomyces; species Streptomyces sp. NPDC093795. The sequence goes on along the minus strand of NZ_JBIWIO010000011.1, from coordinate 144,635 downwards.
GCGGGTTCTCCCTGCCCCGGAAGATGGCCGGCGTCCGCCGGATCAGCGCCCTCGGGCAGGTGCCCGGCGTCAGCGAGCTCGACCCGGCGTTCACGGTCGCCGAGCACCTGCGCGAGCGGGCCCTGCTCCAGCGCCGTTACGACGGTTCCTTCCGGGCCCTCCTGCGACGCCCGGCCGAGCGTGCCGCGGCGACCCGGGCCCGGATCGAGGAGGCCGTGGCGGCGGCCGGGCTCGACCTCTCCGCCCTGCCGAAGGGCGAGCGGACCTCCGTACGCGATCTGGAGCGGCTCGAAGCACTGCGGCTCTCGACCGCCCTGGCCCTGATCGGCCGCCCCCGGCTGCTCGCCGTGGACGACACGGACCTGAAGCTCTCGGACACCGACCGGGCCGAGGCCTGGGCGCTGCTGCGCAAGGTGGCCGCCGCAGGGACGACCGTCCTCGCCGTCTGCAGCGAGGCCCCCGAGGACTCCCTGCGCATCACGACGCTCGCGGCCCCGACGGAGCCGGAAGAGCCGGAGGACCCGGAGGACCCCGAGACGCCGACGGACCCGGAGGCCCCCGAGAGCCCCGAGACGCCGACAGCCGCGAAGAACCCCGAGCCGCCGACCGACCCGGAAGAGCCGGAGGCGCCCGCCTCCGACCCCGACGCGCACGACGACGACCACACGACCGAGGAGGGGGCGGCCGATGCGCTCGCCGAAACTGGCCGCGCTTGAGCTGAAGCGCTTCGGCAGGGGAAAGCTGCCGCGCGCCGCGCTCGTCGCGATCCTGCTGCTGCCGCTGCTGTACGGCGCCCTGTACCTGTACTCGTTCTGGGACCCGTACAGCAGGCTCGACAAGATCCCCGTGGCCCTCGTCAACGAGGACCGGGGCGCCACCGCCGACGGCAAGCGGATCAACGCCGGTGACGACATCACCAAGGGGCTCCTGGAGAGCAACACCTTCGCCTGGCACCGGGTGAGCGACGCCGAGGCGCGCGAGGGCGTCGAGGACGGGAAGTACTACCTGTCCCTGACCATGCCCGGCGACTTCAGCTCGCGCATCGCCTCCAGCTCCGGCGACGCCCCCGAGACCGGCGCCCTCCGTGTGCGGACGAACGACGCCAACAACTACATCGTGGGGCAGATCTCCCGGACGGTCTTCTCCGAGGTGCGCACCGCGGCCTCCACCAAGTCCTCGCGGTCCTTCCTCGACAAGATCTTCATCTCCTTCTCCGACATCCACGACGCCACCGCGAAGGCCGCCAAGGGCGCCGGCGACCTCAAGCAGGGCGTCGACAAGGCGAAGAAGGGCTCCAAGGACCTGGCGGACGGTCTCACGACCGCCAAGACCGGCAGCGGCGACCTGGCCGCCGGCCTGAAGAAGCTGGACAAGGGCGCGAAGGACCTGGAGAGCGGCTCCCGCAAGGTCGCGAACGGCACGCAGTCGCTCGCCGACAAGGTGAACGGCACCGCCGACAAGGTCCGCCCCTACCTGGCCAACAACGGCAGGTCGATCCGCGACACCGCCCGGCTCGTCTCCGACTCCACCACCGCCGTCCAGCGTCGGCTCGACGACCTGGTCGAGCGTGCCCCGGTGCTCCGTACGGCCGCGCACAAGGCCGACGACGGTCTGGCCGCGATCCACCGGGAGGAGTGCGAGTTGAAGCCTGAGGCCGACGCGCGGATCTGCGCCCGGCTCAAGGAGGCCTCGGTCACCGCGGACGACGTGGCCACCATCGCGGACGACGTGCACGAGCTGACCAAGGACAGCAAGGGCGACATCAAGACCCTGGACGCGCGGCTCGTCACGCTCAAGAAGCAGGCCGACGAGCTGGCCGCCCGCGCCCCGCACCTCGACGAGGACGTCGAGGACGCCATCAGGAAGATCAACGAGCTCAACGCGGGCGCGAAGCAGGTCGCGGCGGGCGCCGACAAGCTCCACACGGGCATCACCGAGGCCAAGACCGGTTCCGTCAGCCTCGACACCGGCGTCGGCAAGCTCAAGAAGGGCGCGGGCGACCTCGACGGCGGCCTGTTCAAGCTGGCCGACGGCTCCGGTGAGCTGGCCGGCGGGCTGCGCGACGGCGTCGAGCGGATCCCGGACTACGACGAGCAGGACCGTGACCGGCGTACGGAGGTCATGGCCGATCCGGTGCGGTTGGCCTCCCAGTCCCTGCACAAGGCGCCGAACTACGGCACCGGTTTCGCCCCGTACTTCATCCCGCTCTCCCTCTGGGTCGGCGCGATGGTCGCGTACATGATCATCCAGCCGATGAACCGGCGCGCCCTCGCCGCCGGCGCCTCCGCCTGGCGGATCGCGCTCGCGGGGTGGTTCCCGGTGGCGGCGATCGGCGTCCTCCAGGTCGCGGCCCTCATGTCGGTCCTGCACTGGGGCCTCGGCCTCCAGATGGCCAGGGCGGCCGGCACGGTCGGCTTCCTCACCCTGGTCACCTGCTGCTTCGCCGCGATCATCCAGTGGCTCAACGCCCGCTTCGGCGCGGCCGGCCGGATCCTGGTCCTCGCGCTACTGATGCTCCAGCTGACCTCGGCGGGCGGCACGTACCCCGTCCAGACCAGTCCGGGCTTCTTCAACGCCGTCCACCCCTTCCTGCCGATGACCTACGTCGTCGAGGCGCTGCGCCGGCTGATCACGGGCGGCGGGATCGGGCCCGTCTGGCAGGCCTGCGCGGTCCTGACCGCGTTCACCGTGGGCGCCCTGGCCCTGACCGCGGTCTCGGCCCGCAAGCGGCAGGTCTGGACGCTCGACCGGCTCCACCCCGAACTGACCCTGTGAGACGGGTCCTGTGACGCCCGCGACACCTGTGAGAATCGACCCCATGGACAGCAGCAGCACCCGACGCCAGGCCACGCGCGCGAAGCTCTACGAGGCGGCCGTCACCCTCATCGCGGAGCAGGGCTTCTCCGCGACGACGGTGGACGAGATCGCCGAGCGGGCGGGCGTGGCCAAGGGCACGGTCTACTACAACTTCAAGAGCAAGACCGAGCTCTTCGAGGAGCTGCTGCGCCACGGCGTGTCGCTGCTCGCGGCCTCGCTGCGCACGGCGGCCGAGGAGACCGCCGAGCGCGGCGGGAGCCGGGTCGACGCGCTCGACGCGATGATCCACGCGGGCCTCGTCTTCATCGACCGCTACCCGGCCTTCACCCAGCTGTACGTGGCGGAGCTGTGGCGCACCAACCGGGCCTGGAACTCGACGCTCCTGGTGGTCCGCCAGGAGGCCGTCGCGGTGGTGGAGGGGGTGCTGCGCGAGGGGGTGGCGGCCGGTGAGCTGAGCGACGACATCGACGTCCAGCTGACGGCGGCGGCGCTGGTCGGGATGGTGCTGGTGGCGGCGCTCGACTGGCAGGCCTTCCAGAGCGAGCGTTCGCTCGACGACGTGCACGCGGCGCTCTCCCGGCTGCTGCACGGCCGGGTGGGCGGCCGCCGCTGACCACGCGCCCGCGTGGAACCCCCGTAACGCTCCTCACGCTCCCTCAGGCGGCCTGCCCCCGCGGCGCCGTGCGGACACGACGAGAAGGCCGGTCCGACGAGGCTCGATCCCCCCGAGCCCTGCCGCACCGGCCTTCCGCCGTGCTCCCCCGTATCCCCGTATCCCCCGTGGCCCCCCGTGCCCCGTAGCGGCAGGCGCGCGGCCCCGGTTCCGCCGCCCCGTGACGGCGGTCCCCGGGGCCGCGCCCCTTCCGTGGACTCCACTCTTCCGTCCGGGCCCGCCCGCGCCCATCCGCGCACCTACTCATCTCGGCCTCTAGGTACGCATACTCAGACCTGGTTACGATCGCGGGCGTGTCCGTACTCCCCCTGGTGTTCACCAGCGGCTGGGCGAGCGGGATCAACGCGTACGCGGTGGTCCTGCTGTTCGGCATCTTCGGCGCGACCGGGCTCACCGACGAGGTGCCCGAGTCCTTGCAGCGCACCGATGTCCTCGTCGTCGCCGGCGTGCTCTTCCTGTGCGAGGCGGTGGCCGACAAGATCCCGTACGTCGACTCCATATGGGATTCCGTCCATACGGTGATCAGGCCGGTGTCCGGGGCCGTCGTCGGTGCGCTGCTCGCCGGGCAGAACGGTTCGCTGCCCGAGCTCGCGGCGGGCGCGGTCGGCGGTTCGACGGCCCTGCTCAGCCACTTCGTCAAGGCGGGGACGAGGATGGCGGTCAACTCGTCGCCCGAGCCGTTCTCCAATGTCGCGCTGAGCCTGGCGGAGGACCTCGGGGTGGCGGCGATCATCACCTTCGCCGTCTTCCACCCGGTGGCGGCGGCGATCATCGCGGCCGTCCTGCTCACCCTCGGGCTCGCGATACTGGTCTTCCTCGCGAAGAGGATCCGCCGCTTCCTGCGCCGCAGGTCCCAGCGCCGTGAGGAGAGGCGGCTCGCCGACGTGACGACCAGAGCCCGGTCACGGCCCCCGTCCGACGACGGGTCGGAGCACTTCTGACCGGCAGGCCCCGGACGCCCGACGGGACCTCCGACCGGGTTTCCACCACTGTCCGAGGCGCCGGATAAAGTCGCCGGCATGGCACGGATTGTGGTGATCGGCGCGGGACTCGGCGCCATGGCGGCGGCGGCCCGGCTGGCCGTGGCGGGCCACCGGGTGACGGTGTACGAGCGGGGCGCGACGTACGGCGGCGCGGTCGGCCGCTTCGAGCGGGACGGCTTCGCCTTCGACACGGGCCCGGGGCTGCTGCATCTGCCCGCCGTGTACCGGGACCTGTTCGTGAAGACCGGCAAAGAGCCCCTGGAGGAGTGCGTCACGCTGACGCAGGTCGACCCGGCGGCCCGTCATGTCTTCGCCGACGGCACCCGCGTGGACCTGCCGAACGCCTCCCGGGCCGGCACGGTCGCCGCCCTGGACGCGGCGCTCGGCGCCGGCGCGGGCGAGCGCTGGGGCGACTTCCTCGTCCGCGCCCGCGAGGCCTGGGACCGCACCCGCCGCCCGCTCCTGGAGGAGCCGCAGCCGACCGACCCCGCGCCCCTGGCCCGTGAGCCGTACCCGGCCCTGAAGCCGGGCCTGTTGCGGCGGCCGACGACGACGCTCGCGCAGGTGGGGGTGCGGGAGCTGCGCGACCCCCAGCTCGCCGCCCTGCTCGACGCGTACGCGTGGGCGTACGGCTTCGACCCGGCCACCGCCCCCGCCTCGGCCGCCGTCCTGCCGTACATGGAGCAGACCTTCGGCAGCTGGTACGTGGGCGGGGGGCTGCGGGCGCTCGCCGACGCGGTGTACGAGCGGTGCCGGAAGCGGCGGGTCGAGTTCGTCTTCGACACTCCCGTCGAGGGCGTCCTGGAGAAGGACGGCCGGGCGGTGGGCGTCCGGCTGGCCGGGGGCGACACCGTCGAGGCCGACCATGTCGTCTCCGGGGCCCCGCTGCCCGCCCTCGACCGGGACCGGGTCGTCGAGTGGGGCCCCGGTGACGACCGGCCGCGCCACCAGGCCCTCGGTACGGGCCGGGTGACGGTCTGTCTGGCGCTGCGCGGGGCCCGCGAGCCGGAGGCGGTCCACCGGACCGTGGTGCACGCGGCCGGCGAGCGGCCGACGGTGACGGTGCTGCGCCCGGACGATCCGGCGCTGCGCCCGGACGCGGACCACGAGTCGGTGACGGTCACGGCGACCGTCCCCACGTCCGGGGAAGGGGAACAGGAGTGGGAGGCGTTCGCCGGGCGGATGGTCGAGGCGGCCGGGCGGGCGGTGCCGGGGCTGCGGGAGCGGCTGCTGTGGCAGCACGTCCGCACCCCGGAAGACGTACGGCGGGACACCGGCGCCGCAGAGGTGCCGGGGCCCGCGCTCGCCGGGGCCGGCGGGCGGCTGCTCCCGGCGGACAACCGCTCCCCGCTGCCGGGCCTCTGGTTCGCGGGCGGCTGGTCCCACCCGGGCGGCGGGCTCGCCCACGCGGGCATGTCGGGCGCCCTTGTGGCGGGGTTCATCGTGGAGGGCGCGGACTTCCGCGGCTCGCAGTGAGCGCGTGGGGCCGTCGGCGCGACTCGCCGACGGCCCCACGGTCACTCAGTACCGGTACTGCTGCTGGTCGTCCTGGTGCGGCTCGTAGCCGTACGGGCTCGGTCCCTGTGGAGGCTGCTGCGGCTGGGGCGCCTGCTCGGTGTCGCGCTGCTGCGGGACCCAGACCCCGCCGGGCGGCGTGTCGTAGGTGTACGAGGGGGCGTACGGGTCGGTGTAGTACGAGCCGTACTGCTGGCCGTCCGTGCCGGGACCGATGTACGGGTCGGAGTAGGCGGCGTACTGCTGCTGCGCCGCGGCGGCGCCGTAGTCGTAGGCGGGCTGCTGCTGGTCGTAGGCCGGTGCGTAGGGGTCGTACCCCGTGTCGTGCCCCGTCTCGTACCCGGTGGCGTGGCTGTGCGCCGTGTCCTGGCCCGTGCCGTAGACCCCGTACTGGCCGGTGTCGTCGGGCATGGGCAGGGGCTCGTAGACGGCGGTGGTCTCCGCGGCGGGCTGCTGCTCACCGGCGCCCTCCGGCACGGCGTACGAGGTGTCCTCGCCGCCGTAGGACAGCTCGGTGACCTCAAGGGTGGGCCCGGCCTGCGCGGGAGCGCCGGACCTGCGTCGACGGCTCGCGCCGGGACTGCCGCCGATCGCCCAGCCGGTGGAGAAGCCGCGGCGGAAGGAGAGCGTCACGTACGTCTGGCCGACGGCGAAGGCGACCGCCCCTGCGATGATCACCGCCACCAGGGACAGCAGGACGCCCGCGACCACACCGAGGAAGCCGCAGAAGGCGAGCACCCGCCAGCGCAGCCGTGCCTTGTACTGGAGGAGCACCTCCCCCAGCAGCCACAGTGCGACCACTCCGAACGCGATGTAGAGGACCGTCCACCCCATGCCCCGCCGCCCCTCTCCACGGTCACCGCCGCGGGTCGGGGCGGGTACGACCGGTCACGACTGCTGGTGCAGTCCGAGATTCTCGTAGATCTCGAGCGTCGCGGTGGAGCTGTTCAGCGTGATGAAGTGCAGTCCGGGGACACCCTCGGAGAGCAGCCGCGCGCAGAACTCCGTCGCGAACTCGATACCGATGGAGCGTACAGCGGTGGGATCGTCCTTGACGGCGAGGATGCGCTCTTTCACATCGTCGGGGAAGGCCGCGTTGCTCAGCTGGGGCAGTCGGCCGAGGGTCTTCACGTTCACGACGGGCATGACTTCGGGGATGATCGGGGTCTCGCAGCCCGCCTTCGCGACGCTGTCGCGGAGCCGCAGGTAGTTCTCCGGATCGAAGAACATCTGGGTGATCGCGTAGTCGGCGCCCGCACGGCACTTGTCCACGAAGTGCCGGATGTCGGTGTCCCAGTCGGTGGAGCGGGGGTGCATCTCCGGGAAGGCGGCGACGCCCACGCAGAAGTCACCCGACTCCTTGATCAGCCGGACCAGGTCGGCCGCGTACCGCACGCCCTCGGGGTGCTCGATCCACTCGCCCAGCGGGTCACCGGCCGGGTCGCCGCGCAGCGCGAGCATGTTGCGGATGCCGGCGTCGGCGTACTGGCCGAGGACGTTCCGCAGCTCGGCGACCGAGTGGTCGACGGCGGTGAGGTGGGCGACCGGGGTGAGCGTGGTGTCGGAGGCGATCTTCTGGGTGGCCTTCACGGTGCCGCCGCGGGTGGAGCCGCCGGCGCCGTAGGTCACGGAGACGAAGCTCGGTCCGACCGCCTCGACCCGGCGCATCGCGTTCCAGAGGCCCTGCTCGCCCTTCGCGGTCCGGGGCGCGTAGAACTCGAAGGAGTACGACGTGCCGCCGGAGGCGAGGATCTCGCGGACCGTGCGGGCGCGGTCCGAGCGGACAGAAGCGGTACCAAGGGCCATACCGGCAGGTTAGACGGGGTGCGCCGAGCGGTGTGAACGGTGTCCGGCTGTTGGACACCTTTTCGGACAGGCGGCCGGGCGGATCCTTGGACGAGCGCCCTACTCCCCCGCCCGCTCCCGGACCCGCTCGGCGAGGGCGGCCGTGGCGGCGGCCGGGTCGTCGGCCTCGGTGATGGCCCGGACGACGACGATCCGGCGCGCACCGGCGTCCAGGACCTCTTCGAGGTTGGTCGCGTCGATGCCGCCGATGGCGAACCAGGGCCGGTCCTGGGCGAGGCCCGCCGCGTACCGCACGAGGTCGAGGCCCGGCGCGTACCGTCCGGGCTTGGTCGGGGTGGGCCAGCACGGACCGGTGCAGAAGTAGTCCACGCCCGGTTCGACGGCGGCCGCGGCCGCCTCGCTCTCGGCATGGCAGGACCGGCCGATCAGGACCTCTTCGCCGAGGATCGCGCGGGCGGCGGGCACGGGCAGGTCGCCCTGGCCCAGGTGGAGCACGTCGGAGCCGATGGCGTGGGCGACGTCGGCCCGGTCGTTCACGGCGAGGAGCTTGCCGTGGCGGCGGGCGGCGTCGGCGAGGACGGCGAGGTGCTCCAGCTCCTCACCGGCCTCCATGCCCTTGTCGCGGAGCTGCACGATGTCCACGCCGGAGGGGAGCACGGCGTCGAGGAAGTCGGGCAGGTCGCCCTGGCGCTTCCGGGCGTCGGTGCAGAGATAGAGCCGGGCGTCGGCGAGCCGCTCACGAGGCGTGGGCATGGGTGGGTTCCCCCCGTCGGTGTCGCCGGTGGCGGGGGGGGGGGGGGGGGGGGGGGGGGGGGGGGGGGGGCCGCGCGGGGGGGGGGGGGGGGGGGGGGGGGGGGCGGGCCGGGGGCCCCCCCCCCCCCCCCCGCCACCCGCTGGTGGTGTCTTCGGTGCGTGCGCGCGTGCGGACGTCGTCAGAGGGCGAGCGCCTGGGCGCGGCGCTTCACCTCCGTGCCGCGGTTCTCGTTGAGCGCCTGCGCGGGCGTGCCCGGCAGGCTCTCGTCCGGAGTGAAGAGCCACTCCAGCATCTCCTCGTCGCTGAAGCCGTCGTCCCGCAGCACGGTCAGGAGCCCGACGAGGCCCTTGACGATCCTGTCGCCCTGGATGAAGGCGGCGGGGATCTGCAGGGCGTTGTTCTCTCCACGGCGCACGGCGATGAGCTGGCCTTCATTGATCAGCTGCCGCACGCGCGTCACCTCGACATCGAGCATCTCCGCGATGTCGGGCACGTAGAGCCAGGCGGGGACGAGCGCATCGATCTTCACGTCAATCTTGGTCACAGGACAAGCCTGCCATCCCGGACCGACAGCCGGTACTCGGGCCCTACAGGACCGCCGCCTTCAGGGGTACGGACGGGTCGGCGGCGCGCGCGGGATCGACGGGGGTGGCCGCCTCGACGAGCTTGCGGCCCTGGGCCAGGTCGCGGGGGCGGCCGACGGCGAGGAGGGCCACCGGCACCCCGGCGCGCAGCCAGAGCACCGACCAGGCCTCGTCGGCCGGGTCGCCGCGCCACAGCAGTTCGTCCGCGTCGGCGTGGTGGCCGGCGTACTGGACGAAGCGGCCGAACTGCTCGGACCAGAAGTACGGGACGGGGTCGTACGGCGTGTCCGCGGACCCGGTGATCGCCGCGGCGACCGTACGGGGGCCCTGGAGGGCGTTGTCCCAGTGGTGGACGAGGAGGCGCTCGCCGTAGCGGGCGGAGGGGAAGGAGGCGCAGTCGCCGACGGCGTACACGTCGGGCAGGGAGGTGCGCAGCCGCTCGTCGGCGGTGATGGCGCCGCTCGGGTCGAGGGCGATGCCGGAGCCGGTGAGCCAGCCGGTGGCGGGGCGGGCGCCGATGCCGACGACGACGGCGTCGGCGGGAAGCTCGCGGCCGTCGGCGAGGAGGACGCGGCCGGGTTCGACGGTGTCCACGCGCGCGTGGGTGAGGAGTGTGGCGCCGTTCGCCTCGTACCACTCGGCCATGGGGGTGGTGACCTCGGCGGGCAGGGCTCCTGCGAGGGGGCGGTCGGCGGCCTCGACGACGGTGACGGCGCAGCCCGCCTCGCGCGCGGCGGTGGCGAACTCGGCGCCGATCCATCCGGCACCGACGACCACGACGGTGTGGCGGCGCCCCAGGACGGGCCCGAGGCGTACGGCGTCGTCGAGGGTGCGCAGCAGGTGGACACCGGGGACGCCCTCGGCGCCGGGCAGGGTGACGGGCTGGGCGCCGGTGGCGACGACGAGGGTGTCGTAGCCGACGGGTCCGGCCTCGGTGTCGATCTCGTGGTCGGCGGCGCGCAGTCCGGTGACGTCGAGGCCGAGGCGGAGCTCGATGCCGAGGGCCTCGAAGTCGACGTCGAAGGCGGAGTCCTCGGCCTTGCCGAGGAGGACGGCCTTGGAGAGCGGGGGCCGGTCGTAGGGCTGATGGGGTTCGGCCCCGATGAGGGTCACGGGGCCGGTGAAGCCCTGTTCGCGCAGGGCGACGGCGGTCTGTACGCCCGCCATCCCCGCGCCGACGATCACGACACGCTGCTCGGCCTGCTTCTGCTCGCTCACCCGACCACCTTACGCAGCTGACGGGCCATCAGGAATATGGAGGTGAGGGAGGGGCCTGTGGCCCCCCGGAGGCGGAAGCTAGTCTGGCGGGCGTAAAGCACTCGCGGGAGCCCGGACGCACCGGGCTGAGAGGGAGGCTGGGACGGCCTCCGACCGTACGAACCTGATCCGGGTCATGCCGGCGAAGGGAGGGGCTGGACGCCCATGCGTTCTTCCGAAGTCTCACGCACCTCCGACACCTCCGACATCTGCGATGTCCTCGTGGTGGGGGGCGGGATCATCGGCCTGGTCACGGCCTGGCGGGCCGCGCGGCGCGGACTGCGCACCGCCGTCGTCGACCCGGACCCCGGTGGTGGCGCCGCGCGGGTCGCGGCCGGGATGCTCGCCGCCGTCACCGAACTCCACTACGGCGAGGAGACCCTGCTCGGGCTCAACCTCGCCTCCGCCGCACGGTATCCCGCGTTCGTCGCCGAGATCGAGGAGGCCACCGGCCACGACGTCGGCTACCGCGCCTGCGGCACCCTCGCGGTCGCCCTCGACGCCGACGACCGGGCGCACCTGCGCGAGCTGCACGCCCTGCAGACCCGCTGCGGGCTCGCCTCCGAGTGGCTCAGCGGCCGGGAGTGCCGCCGCCTCGAACCGATGCTCGCCCCCGGGGTGCGCGGCGGGCTGCGGGTGGACGGCGACCACCAGGTCGACCCGCGCCGGCTCGCCGCCGCGCTCCTCGTCGCCTGCGAACGGGCCGGGGTGGTCTTCCACCGCGCCCTCGCGCGGAGCCTGACGGTGGTACGGGACCGGGCGCGCGGTGTCGTACTCGCCGGGGGCCGGGAACTGACGGCCGACCAGGTCGTCCTGGCCGCAGGGAGCCTGAGCGGGCGGCTCGCGGGCGTGCCGGCCGAGGTGCTGCCGCCCGTGCGCCCCGTGAAGGGCCAGGTGCTGCGGCTGCGGGTGCCGGCCGCGTACGCCCCCTTCCTCTCCCGGACCGTCCGGGCCGTCGTGCGGGGCAGCCACGTCTACCTGGTGCCCCGGGAGAACGGCGAACTCGTCGTCGGCGCCACCAGCGAGGAGCTGGGCTGGGACACGACGGTCACGGCGGGCGGGGTGTACGAGCTGCTGCGCGACGCCCACGAGCTCGTCCCCGGGATCACCGAGCTGCCGCTCACCGAGACCCTGGCGGGGCTCCGGCCGGCGTCCCCCGACAACGCGCCGCTGCTCGGCCCCACCGCGCTGCCCGGCCTCCACCTGGCCACCGGGCACTACCGCAACGGGGTCCTGCTCACCCCCGTCACCGGCGACGTCATGGCCGAGGTCCTCACCACGGGCGTCCTCCCCGACGAGGCGCGTCCCTTCACCCCCCGCCGTTTCTCCCCCGCCCCTCCCGCACGTCAGGAGCAGCCCGTATGAACGTGTCCGTGAACGGAGAACCGCGCGAGCTCTCCGGCCCCGTCACCCTCGACGCCCTCGTCGCCACCCTGACCACGTCCCGCTCCGGGGTCGCCGCCGCCCTCAACGAGACGGTCGTGCCGCGCGGGGAGTGGGCGTCGACGCCGCTCGGCGAGGGCGACCGGGTCGAGGTCCTCACCGCGGTCCAGGGAGGCTGAACCCGATGTCAGACGACGTTTTCACCCTCGGCGGTACGGAGTTCTCGTCGCGCCTGATCATGGGCACCGGCGGGGCGCCCAGCCTCGACGTCCTGGAGCGCTCGCTGGTCGCCAGCGGTACGGAACTGACGACGGTCGCCATGCGGCGCCTCGACCCCACCGTCCAGGGCTCCGTCCTGTCCGTCCTGGAGCGGCTCGGCATCCGCGTCCTGCCCAACACGGCGGGCTGCTTCACGGCCGGCGAAGCGGTCCTGACGGCCAGGCTCGCGCGGGAGGCGCTGGGCACCGACTGGATCAAGCTGGAGGTCGTCGCCGACGAGCGGACGCTGCTGCCGGACGGGGAGGAGCTCCTCGCCGCGGCCGAGACCCTCGTGGACGACGGCTTCACCGTCCTCCCCTACACCAACGACGACCCGGTCCTCGCGCGGAAGCTGGAGGACGTGGGGTGCGCGGCGATCATGCCGCTCGGCTCCCCCATCGGCTCGGGTCTCGGCATCCGCAACCCGCACAACTTCCAGCTGATCACGGAGCGGGCGGGCGTGCCGGTGATCCTCGACGCGGGCGCGGGCACGGCGTCCGACGCGACCCTTGCGATGGAGCTGGGGTGCGCGGCGGTGATGCTGGCGTCGGCGGTGACGCGGGCGCAGGAGCCGGTGCTGATGGCGGGGGCGATGCGGCACGCGGTCGAGGCGGGGCGGCTGGCGTACCGGGCGGGCCGGATCCCCCGCCGGCACTTCGCGGAGGCATCGTCCCCGACGGAGGGCCGAGCCACGCTGGACCCGGAACGCCCGGCGTTCTGACCCCCGGCCGGGACGGACGCCCGGTCGGCGGGCGACGGCGCGCGGCCGGGCCCGGGGTCCGGGCGATGCTCGTCACAGGTGCGCTGCAACAGCGGGACGACCGCGCGGGGGCCCCGTCCACGGCTCGTAGACTCGACGCCGTGGACACGACCCTTCAGGACCCCCTCGTCGGGCGGCTGCTCGACGGCCGCTACCGCGTCGACGCGCGCATCGCCGTCGGCGGGATGGCCACGGTCTACCGGGCCGTCGACACCCGCCTCGACCGCGTCCTCGCGCTCAAGGTGATGCACCCCGCCCTCGCGACCGACGCCGCCTTCGTCGAGCGTTTCATCCGCGAGGCGAAGTCCGTCGCCCGCCTCGCGCACCCCAACGTCGTCGGCGTCTTCGACCAGGGCGCCGAGGGCGCGTACGTCTACCTGGCGATGGAGTACGTCGCCGGCTGCACCCTCCGTGACGTCCTGCGCGAGCGCGGCGCCCTCGCGCCCCGCGCCGCCCTGGACATCCTGGAGCCCGTGCTCGCCGCGCTCGGCGCCGCGCACCGGGCCGGGTTCGTGCACCGGGACATGAAGCCGGAGAACGTCCTGATAGGGGACGACGGCCGGGTCAAGGTCGCCGACTTCGGTCTCGTACGGACCGTCGGCTCGGCGACCGCCACCACCGGCTCGGTCCTCGGCACCGTCTCGTACCTCGCGCCGGAGCAGATCGAGCACGGCACCGCCGACACCCGCGCCGACGTGTACGCCTGCGGTGTCGTCCTGTACGAGATGCTGACCGGCGGCAGGCCCCACTCCGGCGACACCCCCGCCCAGGTGCTCTACCAGCACCTCAACACGGACGTGCCCGCCCCCTCGGCCACCGTCGCCGGTCTCGCCCTGGAGCTGGACGAGCTGGTCGCCGCGGCCACGGCCCGTAACCCCGACGTCCGCCCGCACGACGCCGTCGCCCTGCTCGCCCTCCTCCGCGAGGCCCGCGCCGCGCTCGGCGAGGAGCAGCTGGACGCCATACCCCCGCAGGCGCGGTCCGGGGCGCGGGACACCGCGGAGGACCGGACCAGCGTGATCGCCCGGCCCGTCCCCGCGGCCGGGGCGGAGGACCCCCAGCCGGTGCTGCACACGAACCGGCTGCCCGCACCCGAGCCCCCCGCTCCCCCCGCCACGGCCCGCCGGCGACCTCCCCGCGGCCCGCTCCTGATCGTCCTCGGCGTCCTGCTCGCCCTCGGCCTCGGCGCCGGTGTCTGGTACATCAATTCCGGCCAGTTCACCCGCGTCCCCGCCGTCCTCGGCCAGACCGAGCCGGCGGCGACGAAGCGGATCACCGACGCCGGCCTGGAGGTCGGCTCGACGAAACGCGCGTTCAGCGACGTGTACGAGCGCGGCACCGTCATGGCCGTCGACCCGGCACCGGGCGAGCGCCTCCGGGGCAACGCCACGGTGACCCTGACCCTCTCCCGTGGCCCGGAGATCGTGAAGGTGCCCAACCTCAGGAACAAGCCGCTCGCCGAGGCCAGGCGCGTGCTGGAGCGGGAGGGTCTGGCGCCCGGGGTGACCACCTCCGCGTTCAGCGAGTCCGTCGCCCAGGGCTCCGTGATCAGCTCCGACCCCGAGCCCGGCACCGAGCGCTCCCCCGACTCGGCCGTCGCCCTGGTGGTCAGCAAGGGCGCGCCGATCGACGTACCCGACGTCACCGGCGAGACCGTCGACGCGGCCACCGCCCGCCTCCAGGAAGCCGGGCTCACCGTCCGGGTCGCCCCGGAGCGGATCAACTCCTCCGAGGCCGCCGGCGCCGTCGCCGCGCAGTCCCTCGCCGAGGGCAGCCGGGCCGCCGAGGGCGACACCATCACCCTCACCGTCTCCAAGGGGCCGAAGCTGGTCGCGGTGCCGGACGTGACGGAGAAAACGACCGAGGACGCCCGCGCGGCCCTGGAGGACGCGGGCTTCGAGGTGGAGATCAAGAAGTCCTTCCCCTACCTCGGTGACACGGTCACGGGCCAGTCCGTGGCGGGCGGCGAGACCGCGCCCGAGGGCTCCACCATCACCCTCACGATCAAGGGACTCTAGAGACTCATGCGCAACCCCGTCGGCGGCCATGTCCCCGTGGCCGGAGGCCTCGCCACGACCGGCCTCGGCTACGCCCGTGAACTCGGCGCCGAGGCCGTGCAGGTCTTCGTCGCCAACCCGCGCGGCTGGGCCACCCCGCCCGGCAACCCCGCCCAGGACGAACGGTTCCGCGCCGAGTGCGCCGCCGAGTCGATCTCGGCCTGGGTCCACGCCCCGTACCTGATCAACTTCGGCTCCGGCACCGAGGCCACCGTGGAGAAGTCGGTGGAGTCGATGCGGCACTCGCTGCGGCGGGGCCGGGAGATCGGCGCGCAGGGCGTGGTGGTGCACACCGGCTCGGCGACCGGGGGCCGCCCGCGCGCGGAGGCGCTCGCCCAGGTACGGGAGCGGGTGCTGCCGCTCCTCGACGAGCTGACGCACGACGACGATCCGTATCTGCTCCTGGAGTCGACGGCGGGCCAGGGTTTCTCACTCTGCTCCCGCGCGGAGGACTTCGGGCCGTACTTCGACGCGCTCGACCGTCATCCGAAGCTGGGGATCTGCCTCGACACCTGCCACATCTTCGCCGCGGGCCACGATCTGACCGGTCCGCACGGCGCGACGCAGACGCTCGACCAGCTGGTGGAGACCGTGGGCGAGGGGCGGCTGAAGCTGATCCACGCCAACGACTCCCAGGACGTGGTCGGCGCCCGCAAGGACCGGCACGCGAACATCGGCGTGGGTCACATCGGCGAGGACGGGTTCCGGAACCTGCTCCGGCACCCGGCGACCGACGGCGTGCCGCTGATCATCGAGACGCCGGGCGGCAAGGAGGGGCATCTCGCGGACGTGGAGCTGCTGAAGAAGCTCAGGGGCGTCATTTCCCGTTGAGGAATACCCCAGGGGGGTATACGGTTCCTGTAACGGCAGGAACCGCTACCCGCCTTTGGGGGCACCCGATGCAGCACGACGCACACGCTCACCACGACCACCACGACCACAGCGCCCACACGGGCCACGCAGGTCACGCCGGCCACGAGGGCCACGAGGGCCACTCCGGCAAGGTCTCCTGGTCCATGGCCGCCAAGGCCACCCTGCACTGCCTCACCGGCTGCGCCATCGGCGAGGTGCTCGGCATGGTCATCGGCACCGCGCTCGGCTGGGGCAACGTGCAGACGATGATCCTCGCGATCACCCTGGCCTTCTTCTTCGGCTACGCGCTCACCCTGCGCGGCATCCTGGCCGCCGGCGTCGACTTCAGGACGGCGTTCAAGGTCGCCCTCGCCGCCGACACCCTCTCCATCGCGGTCATGGAGATCATCGACAACGGCGTCCTCGCCCTCTGGCCCGGAGCCATGGACGCGCACCTCTCGGAGCCGTTCTTCTGGATCGTGCTCGCCATCGCGCTCGCCGCCGCGTTCGTGATCACCACGCCGGTCAACAAGTGGATGATCGGCCGCGGCAAGGGCCACGCGGTGGTCCACCAGTACCACCACTGACGGCCTGACCCACACTGCACCCGCAGCTACAGCTCCGGGCCGTCCCCCGGCTCCTCCTGGTACGAGTAGCGCTGCTCGGTCCAGGGGTCGCCGAGGTTGTGGTAGCCGCGCTCCTCCCAGAAGCCCCGGCGGTCGGCGGCCATGTACTCCACGCCCCGGACCCACTTCGGGCCCTTCCAGGCGTACAGATGGGGAACGACCAGCCGGAGCGGGAAGCCGTGCTCGGCGGTGAGCAGCTCGCCGTCCATGTGGGTGGCGAAGATCGTGCGCTCCGCGGCGAAGTCGGCGAGCCGCATGTTGGCGCTGTAGCCGTACTCGGCCCAGACCATCACATGGGTGACCTGGGGCGCGGGCGGGGCGAGGTCGAGGACCGTGCGGGCCGGAACGCCACCCCATTCGGCCCCGAGCATGCTGAACTTCGTGACGCAGTGCAGATCGGCCACGACCGTGGAGAACGGGAGGGCCGAGAACTCCTCGTGGTTCCAGCACCGCTTGTCGCCGTCGGCCGTCGCCCCGAAGACGCGGAACTCCCAGCGGTCCGGCTTGAACTTGGGGACGGG
The DNA here is from genome assembly GCF_044764665.1 of Streptomyces sp. NPDC093795. Classification (NCBI taxonomy): domain Bacteria; kingdom Bacillati; phylum Actinomycetota; class Actinomycetes; order Kitasatosporales; family Streptomycetaceae; genus Streptomyces; species Streptomyces sp. NPDC093795. The sequence goes on along the minus strand of NZ_JBIWIO010000011.1, from coordinate 127,789 downwards.
CCCGTAATGGGTGACCGGCCAGCCGCGCTGGAGCCGCTGGCCCGGCGGAAGGTCCGGTGAACGATCCGGCTGCCCCGCTTCCCGGTGTACTCCGCTCTCCGGCTGACCCATGTCATCCATGGTGACAGACGGCGAGGGGTGGTCATGACCAGGAGACCACCCGCACCAGCGGATTCGGGCAACTCCGACTAAGCCTGCACTTACTGGACGACCCCCATTCGGGGTGCGAGGATGCGGCCATCCTGCCCAGTGACGGCATAGACACGTAACGTGGAAGGAGCCTCTGCGATGCAGGGCGACCCCGAGGTCCTCGAGTTCCTCAACGAGCAGCTGACCGGCGAGCTGACGGCCATCAACCAGTACTGGCTGCACTACCGCATCCAGGACAACAAGGGGTGGACGAAGCTCGCCAAGTACACGCGCGAAGAGTCCATCGATGAGATGAAGCACGCGGACAAGATCACCGAGCGCATCCTGATGCTCGACGGTCTGCCCAACTACCAGCGGCTCTTCCATGTGCGGGTCGGCCAGACCCTCACCGAGATGTTCCAGGCGGACCGCCAGGTCGAGGTCGAGGCGATCGACCGCCTGAAGCGCGGGATCGAGGTCATGCGCGCCAAGGGCGACATCACCTCGGCGAACCTCTTCGAGGAGATCCTCGCCGACGAGGAGCACCACATCGACTACCTGGACACGCAGCTGGAGCTGATCGAGTCCCTGGGTGAGGCGCTCTACATCTCGACGCTCATCGAGCAGCCGAGCTAGCGGAGCCGGGCCGAGCCGCGGAGCTAGGCGGCTTCCCCGAGTTCCACGACGGGCTCGGCGACGGACTCCGTCGCCAGCGCGGGCATCCCCTGGTCCAGGAGTTCGCGCCGGGGGCAGTTGCCGCGCCCGAGGATGGCCTGAATGCGACGGACGCAGGAACCGCAGTCCGTGCCGGCCTTGCAGGCCGAGGCGATCTGGCGGGGCGTGCAGGCGCCCGCGTCGGCATGCTGCTTGACCTGCTTCTCCGTGACACCGAAGCATGAGCAGACGTACAACGCGGTTCACCTCCCGCCGTGATCGATAAGGCTAACCTAACCTTACCCGGCGCGGCGGGACCGTAAAAGCCCTGGAAACGACGATGGGGCGCGGATCACATGGATCCGCGCCCCGTCGTCGTAGGTACCTACTTACTGATCGCGGTACATCTCCGCCACCAGGAACGCCAGGTCCAGGGACTGGCTGCGGTTGAGCCGCGGGTCGCAGGCCGTCTCGTAGCGCTGGTGCAGGTCGTCGACGAAGATCTCGTCGCCGCCGCCCACGCACTCGGTGACGTCGTCACCGGTGAGCTCGACGTGGATGCCGCCCGGGTGGGTGCCGAGGCCCTTGTGGACCTCGAAGAAGCCCTTGACCTCGTCGAGCACGTCGTCGAAGCGGCGCGTCTTGTGGCCGGAGGCGGCCTCGAAGGTGTTGCCGTGCATCGGGTCGGTGACCCAGGCGACGACCGCGCCGGAGGCGGTGACCTTCTCGACCAGCTCGGGGAGCTTGTCGCGGACCTTGTCGGCGCCCATGCGGACGATGAAGGTCAGCCGGCCGGGCTCGCGGTCGGGGTCGAGACGGTCGACGTACGTCAGCGCCTCGTCGACCGAGGTGGTCGGGCCCAGCTTGATGCCGATCGGGTTCGCGATCCGCGCGGCGAACTCGATGTGGGCGTGGTCGAGCTGGCGGGTGCGCTCGCCGACCCAGACCATGTGGCCGGAGGTGTCGTACAGCTTGCCGGTGCGCGAGTCCGTACGGGTCAGGGCGCCCTCGTAGTCGAGCAGCAGCGCCTCGTGGGAGGCGTAGAACTCGACGGCCTTGAACTCGGCCGGGTCGGTGCCGCAGGCCTTCATGAAGTTCAGGGCGTTGTCGATCTCGCGCGCCAGCTGCTCGTAGCGCTGGCCCGAGGGGGACGCCTTCACGAAGTCCTGGTTCCAGGCGTGCACCTGGCGCAGGTCGGCGTAACCACCGGTGGTGAAGGCGCGCACCAGGTTGAGCGTGGAGGCGGAGGCGTTGTACATCCGCTTCAGGCGCTCGGGGTCCGGGATGCGGGACTTCTCGTCGAAGTCGAAGCCGTTGACCGAGTCGCCGCGGTACGTCGGCAGGGTCACGCCGTCACGGGTCTCGGTCCCCTTGGAGCGGGGCTTGGAGTACTGCCCGGCGATGCGGCCGACCTTGACGACGGGCACGGAGGCCGCGTACGTCAGGACGGCGCTCATCTGGAGCAGCGTCTTGAGCTTGGCCCTGATGTGGTCGGCGGACACGGCGTCGAAGGCCTCGGCGCAGTCGCCGCCCTGGAGCAGGAACGCCTCGCCACGGGCGACGGCTCCCATCCGGGCGCGCAGCTGGTCGCACTCGCCGGCGAAGACGAGCGGAGGATACGACTCGAGGTCCGCGATCACATCGCGCAGAGCCTCGGCATCGGGGTACTCGGGCTGCTGCGCCGCGGGCAGGTCTCGCCAGGTCGCCTTGGCGACGGCGTGGGATTCAGCGTTCACGGTCACACGGACCACATTACGGGGTTCTTCGTCCGGTCCTGTCCCCCTGCCCAGTGGCTGAGACACGCGCCCGAAATGTCCACCGGCGATCTTCACGCCATCGAGTGGTGTTACCCTCTGGCCCGTTTCACAAGTTGACAGTCGAACCACAGGGGTGGGCGTGACCCAGAGGCACCGCAGGGACCGCAAGAAGAAACGAATCTTGTACGGAGCGGCGGCCGCCGTCGTGGCCACGGCCACGATCGGCACCATCGCGGTCGCCTCCCCCGGCCTGCTGGGCGTGGCGGCGAGCGACGGCAAGGCTGCTGGGGACTCTTCCCTGCAGTCGCAGTTCGCAAACGCGGCGCGTGAGTTCGATGTGCCGCAGAGTGTGCTGATGGCCGTGTCGTACAACCAGACGCGGTGGGAGTCGCACGACGGCGAGCCGAGCGTCACCGGCGCGTACAACGTCATGGGTCTGACGAAGGTCGACGCCGATGACGTGGAGCAGGAAGTCACCGACGAGCAGATCGATCACTTCAACGGCTCCGGCCGCCCGGAGATCGAGAAGACCTTCGACCGTGAGAAGGTCCGGAGCATCCTGGAGAAGGCGATCGTCGACACCGACGACCCCCGCCTCCACACCCTGGACAAGGCCGCCGAGCTGATCGACAGCTCCACCGAGGCCGTCCAGAACGACTCCGCGGCCTCCATCCGGGCCGGTGCGGCGCTGCTCGCCGACTACCAGAAGCAGGCGGGCGCCGAGCTGTCGGAGGAGCCGGGCGACTGGTACCCGGCGGTGGCGCGCTACGGCCAGTCCTCCGACCGGAAGGGCGCGGACCTCTTCGCGAAGCGCGTCTTCGAGTCGATCAGGACGGGTGAGCGGGAGCTCACCCAGGACGGCGAGCAGGTCGCCCTGCCGGCCGACGCCACGGTCGAGCCGGTCAAGCCGGCGAACGTGCCGTTGGCGGCGAGCTTCGCGGGCACGGCGGCCACCGCGCTCCCCGAGTGCCCCACCGGCCTGAACTGCAACGTCAAGCTGTCCGTCCCCGATGCCGAGGGGAGGAAGAACTACACCGCGGCCGACCGCCCCAACCAGGGCGTCGACATCCGTCAGATCGTCATCCACGACACCGAGGGCGGCTACGACGGCTCGCTCCAGGTGCTCACGACGCCGACGAGCGGGGCCAGCGCCCACTACCTGATCAAGGCCTCCGACGGCCTGGTCACCCAGATGCTCGAGAACAAGAATCTGGCGTGGCACGCGGGTAACTGGACCCACAACATGCACTCCATCGGCGTGGAGCACGAGGGCTACGCCATCAAGGAGGGCAGCTGGTACACGGAGCAGCAGTACCGTTCCTCCGCGGAGCTGGTGAAGCACCTGGCGAAGACGTACGGCGTGCCGCTCGACCGTGAGCACATCATCGGTCATGACGAGGTGGCGCTCCAGACGGACGCCGGCCTCGGCAAGCTCCACTGGGACGCGGGCCCGTACTGGGACTGGAACTACTACATGTCCCTCATGGGCGCCCCGCAGGGCGACAAGGGACCGGGCGGTCTACTCAAGGCCGGCCAGGTGGTCCGTGTGGTGCCGCCGTTCACCACGGCGAACCAGCCGAAGCTCACCACCGGTGGCACGGCCGTCCCCGCGCGTCCGTCCAACTTCGGCTACCTGTACACCTCGCCTTCGACGTCCGCGGCGACGCTGAAGGACCCGTACTTCAGCTCGCTCTGGTCCGAGGGCTCGAACTACGGGAACAAGGTCAGGGCCGGCGGCTCCTACGTCGTCGCCGAGAGTCAGTACAACTGGACGGCGATCTGGTACGCCGGCCAGAAGGCCTGGTTCTACAACCCGGGCGGTCAGTACACGGCGCCGGTGACCGGCGCCACGACCGTGAAGGTGAAGTCGGGGCTCACCTCGGCCAAGGTCTACGGTCGTTCCTTCCCGGAGACCGCCGCCTACACCGCGGCCGGCCTGGAGGTTCCGAAGGACGACGGTGCCTACCTGACCAAGTTCACCTTCGCCCCCGGTCAGGCCTACGTGAAGGCCGGCCCGGCGGTGAAGGGCGACGACTGGTTCGGCTCCGCCCAGAAGAACGTCGTCGGCAGCACGATGTACGTGCCGATCCGCTTCCACCACAAGGTCGTCTGGGTCAAGCAGAGCGACATCGCGGAGGCGCCCGGCGCTTCCCCCGTCGCCACGACCAACCGCTACAACGTCATCGCCCGTGACGCCTCCGGTGTCCTCTGGCAGTACCAGGGCACGGGCAACGCCTCCGCGCCGTTCCTGGCCCGGTACCGGGTCGGCAGCAGCTGGGGGGGCTACAACGTCGTCACCCCGATGACCGCTCTCCGGGCCGACGGCACCGGTGACGCCGTCGCCCGGGACACCTCCGGTGTGCTCTGGTACTACCAGGGCAGCGGCAACCCGTCCGCCCCGTTCAAGGGCCGACTGCGGACCGGTGGCGGCTGGGGGGCCTACGACCGGATCGTCGCCGTCCGCGACGTGACCAACGACGGCAAGCCGGACCTGATCGCGCGCGAGAAGTCGGGCGTCCTGTGGCTGTACCAGGGCACCGGCGTCCCGGCCACCCCGTTCGCGACCCGGGCCCGGATCGGCACCGGCTGGCAGGCGTACAACGCGATCGTCAGCACCGGCGACCTGTCCGGTGACGGCAAGGCCGACCTGATCGCCCGCGACACCGCCGGTGTGCTCTGGTCGTACACCGGTACGGGCAAGGCCACCTCGCCGTTCGCCACCCGCGTCAAGGTCGGGGCGGGCTGGGGCGCGTACAACAGCATCGTCGGTCCGAGCGACCTGTCCGGCGACGGCAAGGTCGACCTCATCGGCCGCGACGGCTCCGGCACGCTCTGGTCGTACAAGGGCCTGGGCAGCGCTACCACGCCGTTCGCCACCCGTGTCAACGTGGGCCCGGGCTGGCAGATCTACAACCTGATCTTCTGATCGGGTAGTCGAGACGCTCTCTCAACGGGGCCCGGTCCGTACCGTCCACGGTGCGGACCGGGCCCCGTTCCCGTGTCCCGCTGGGTTACAGTGCTGGCATGTTCGCGCCTCAGATCCAGAACTGGTGGTGGACCGCTCATCCGGCGGCCCACTGACTGCGCGTACACCGACAGACGCAAAGGCCGCCCGAGGGGCGGCCTTTTCTCGTACCCGGGCCGTTCCTCTCCGCACTCCGCCGGAAGGAACCACGGATCCCATGGACCTCTCCCGTCTCCTCGACGACTCCGCCCCGCCCTTCGCCCTGCTGCGCCGCCGCACCCCCGGCCGTGACCACGACACCGTCGAGGTGCTGATCGGCCGGGTCCACGAGGCCGAGCGCCTCGCGGAGCTGCCCGTCGGACCGCTGCCGACGCTCGCCCTCGTGCCCTTCCGGCAGATCCGGGAGCGCGGCTTCGACGTGCGCGACGACGGCACCCCGCTCTCCGTGCTCGTCGCCGACGAGGTGTACGAGCTGCCGCTCGCCGAGGCCCTCGAACGGCTTCCCGCGCACGACGTGGCCGTCGAGGGCGGCGGCTTCGACGTCTCCGACGAGGAGTACGCCGGCATCGTGCGGCGGGTCATCGACGAGGAGATCGGCTCGGGCGAGGGCGCGAACTTCGTCATCCGCAGGACGTACACGGGCGAGATCCCCGGCTTCGGGCGCACCGACGCCCTCGCCCTGTTCCGGCGACTGCTGACGGGCGAGCGGGGCGCGTACTGGACCTTCGTCGTGCACACCGGCGACCGGACCCTGGTCGGGGCCAGCCCCGAGGTGCACGTACGGATGTCGGGCGGGACGGTCGTGATGAACCCGATCAGCGGCACGTACCGCTACCCGGCCGGGGCCGCCCCGACCGCCGAGGGCCTCCTCGCCTTCCTCGCCGACCGCAAGGAGACCGAGGAGCTGTCGATGGTGGTCGACGAGGAGCTCAAGATGATGTGCACGGTCGGCGACATGGGCGGCGTGGTGATCGGCCCACGGCTCAAGGAGATGGTCCATCTCGCGCACACCGAGTACGAGTTGCGGGGCCGCTCGTCCCTGGACGTGCGGGAGGTGCTGCGGGAGACGATGTTCGCGGCGACCGTGACCGGCTCGCCGGTGCAGAACGCCTGCCGGGTGATCGAGCGTCACGAGGTCGGCGGGCGGGGTTACTACGCGGGGGCGCTGGCCCTGCTCGGCACCGACGCGCACGGCGCCCAGACCCTGGACTCTCCCATCCTGATCCGTACGGCCGACATCGACACCGGCGGGCGGCTGCGGGTCCCGGTCGGCGCCACCCTCGTCCGGCACTCGGATCCGGCGGGCGAGGTGGCCGAGACCCACGCGAAGGCGGCTGGGGTGCTCACCGCCCTCGGGGTACGGGAGGGCCGGCCGTCCGGCGGACCGGCACCGGCTCCCGCTCCCCTCGCCGACGACCCCCGGGTACGGGCCGCCCTGGACGCCCGGCGGGCCGACCTCGCGCCGTTCTGGCTGAAGATGCAGGTCCGCTCGGCCGAACTGTCCGGCCACGCCCTGGTCGTCGACGCCGAGGACACCTTCACGGCGATGCTGGCGCATGTCCTGCGCTCCTCGGGCCTCGACGTGTCGGTCCTCCGGTACGACGAGCCGGGCCTGCGGGAGTTCGCGCTCGCCCACGAGGGGCCTGTGGTGCTGGGCCCCGGTCCCGGAAACCCCTCGGACGCCGCCGATCCGAAGATGCGCTTCCTGCGCTCCCTGACGGCCGACCTCGTGCGGGACCACCGGCACGGCCTGCTCGGTGTCTGCCTCGGGCACGAGCTGATCGCCGCCGAACTGGGCCTGGAGATCGTCCGCAAGCGGACCCCGTTCCAGGGGGCCCAGCTGCGGATCGACCTCTTCGGTCAGGAGCGGACGGTCGGCTTCTACAACAGCTTCACCGCCCGCTGCGACGAGCGGACGGCGACGGAACTGGCGCTGCACCGGATCGAGGTGAGCCGGGACGCGGAGACCGGCGAGGTCCACGCGCTGCGCGGGCCGGGCTTCGCGGGGGTCCAGTTCCACCCCGAGTCGGTGCTCACGACGGACGGCGCCGCCCTGACGGCCTCGCTGCTCGCGGGCGTGCTGGTCTAACCGGCGACCCTGGGGACCAGGACGTTCTCGCCGCGCCGCCCCGCCGTGTAGTCGAGGACGTTCTGGACCGTGGTGTCGATGATCTGGCCGACCGCGTCCACCGTGTAGTACGCCTGGTGGGAGGTCACCACCACGTTCGGGAAGGTGACGAGCCGGGCCAGGGTGTCGTCCTCGACGACCTCCAGGGACTTGTCGAGGAAGAAGAGCCCGGCCTCCGCCTCGTACACGTCGAGGCCGACCCCGGTGAAGCGTCCGGCCCGGAGTTCGACGACCAGCGCCTCGGTGTCGACGAGCCCGCCCCGGCTGGAGTTCACCAGGATGGCGTCGTCCTTCATGGCCTTGAGGGCCCTGGCGTCCACGAGGTGCTGGGTCGACGGGAGCAGCGGCACGTGCAGGCTGATCAGGTCGGCCTCGGCGAAGAGCTGTTCCTTCTCGACGTACCTCATGCCGAGGGAGACGCAGGCGGGGTTCTCGGCGACGTCCCAGCCGAGCAGGTTCATGCCGAAGCCGTGGGCGATCCGGGTGAAGGCCTCGCCGATCTTGCCGGTGCCGAGGACGCCGACGGTACGGCCCCGCAGGTCACGGCCCATCAGCCCGTCGAGGCGGAAGTCGAAGTCGCGGGTCCGGTTGGAGGCGCGGACGATCCGGCGGTTGACGGCGGTCGCGAGGGTCCAGGCGAACTCGGCGACGGAGTAGGGCGAGTAGTACGAGACCCGGGCGACGGTGAGGCCGAGGCGCTCGGCCACCTCCAGGTCGATGTTGTTGAAGCCCGTGGAGCGCTGGGCGATCATCTGGGTGCCGCCGGCGGCGAGGGTCTGCAGGACCCGGTGGTCCAGGATGGCGTTGACGCTGGTGGAGACGATCTCGTAGCCGGCCGCGATGGGGGCGGTGTCCTCGGTGAGGAAGACGTCCAGGCAGCGGATGTCGTGGTGACCCGCGAACGCCTTCTCGAGCAGGGGCTTCTCGTCCGCCTGCACGCCGAATGCCAGGATTTCCACGTATACCCCTCGCTGCGGTGACAGGCCGTATATGCGGGAATATACGGCCCACCGTCACACCGGGCGCCTCAGGCGTCGTCGAGGCCGCGCTCGATGGCGTACCGGACGAGCTCCACCCGGTTGTGGAGCTGGAGCTTGCCGAGGGTGTTCTGGACGTGGTTCTGGACCGTGCGGTGCGAGATCACCAGGCGCTCCGCGATCTGCTTGTAGCTGAGGCCCTTGGCGACGAGCCGCAGGACCTCCGTCTCGCGCTCGGTCAGCTGCGGCGCCTTCGGCTCGTCGGCGCCTGCCGCCGGGGCGGGTTCCGAGGCGAGCCTGCGGTACTCGCCGAGGACCAGACCGGCGAGACCGGGGGTGAAGACGGGGTCGCCGACCGCCGTCCGCCGCACGGCGTCGATCAGCTCCTCCGTACTGGCCGACTTCAGGAGGTAGCCGGTGGCGCCGGACTTGACGGCCTCCAGGACGTCGGCGTGCTCGCCGCTCGCGGAGAGCACGAGGACCCGCAGTTCGGGGCGGGCTCCCACGAGCTCCTTGCACACCTGGACGCCCGGCTTCACCGGCAGGTTCAGGTCCAGGACGAGGACGTCCGGGGTGACGGCCTGGGCACGGCGCACCGCCTGCTCGCCGTCGCCCGCGGTGGCCACCACGTCCAGGCCCGCCTCGGCGAGGTCGCGGGCGACCGCGTCCCGCCACATCGGATGGTCGTCGACGACCATCACTCTGATCGGCCGCTCGGTCTGCTGCTCGTTCATCTTCCTCGTCCTGCCTTCCCCCGTGGGACCTTCAACTCGACTTCCGTGCCCTGCCCGGGGACCGAGATCAGCTCGGCCGTGCCGCCGAGCTCCCGCAGTCTCCCCCGGATGGAGAGGGCGACGCCCATCCGGCCCTCTCCCTCCGCCTGCGCGAGGCGGCCCTCCGGGATGCCGGGGCCGTCGTCCCGGACGGTGACGATCACCTCGTCGGTCCAGTCCTCCACGAGGATCCAGGCCTGGGCGTCCTCCCCCACGTGCACCCGCACATTGTCCAGGGCGGCGCCGACGGCGGCGGCCAGCTCGCGGGCGGCGGGCGGCGGCAGCAGGACCGGAGCGCCCGGATCGGAGAGGGTGACCCTGGCTCCGGCGCGCGGGGCGAGCAGGAGCCGCAGGTCGACGGGCGAGTCGTCGTCGGCCTCGTCGTCCTCGTCGACGACCCGGACGACGGCGCCCTCCGACTCGTCCTCGGAGACCAGGCTGGGCCGGGCGAGACCGCCCGCGACGAGGGTACGGAGGGCGACCTCCTGCTCCCCCGCCATCCTGCCGAGCTCGGCGGCCTCACCGCCGATCGCCGTGCCGCGCCGCTGCACCATCGCGAGGACCTGGAGCACGCTGTCGTGGATGTCCCTGGCGAGCCGCTCGCGCTCCCGGGTCGCGGCCTCGATCTCCAGGGCGCGGGCGAGGGTGCGCTCGGAGGCGCGGGCGACCTCGACGACGTATCCGATGGCGATGGAGGCCACCCAGACGAGCAGGACGTTGTGGAGGGTGTCCCGGCTGGGGTGGCCCCGCTCGACGATGTTCGCGACGGCGACGAGGGAGGAGGCGACACCGGCCCAGCGCCAGCCGCCCTTGATCGCGTACGCGAGGACGGAGCCGGCGGTCCATATCGACGGCAGGGTGGGGCCGTCGACGGTCTGGGCGTGGGCGTCGGCGAGCGGGGTGAGGAGGATGCCGACGAGGGCGACGGTGAGGTCTGCGCCCAGGAAGCGCTTGGTGCAGCTGGCCGCGTTCGCCACCTTGGGCAGCGTCGCGAGCGTCCAGACGCACATCACCGCGAGATAGGCGACGGCGATCCAGGGCCGCTCGTACGCGTCCCGGGTGAAGGCGAACAACAGGACCGCGTAGACCATGGTCAGCACGCGGTAGCCGGTCAGCGCACGCCACAGCGGCTGCTCGACCGACATGCGCACGACACGCTCGCGCTTGGCCATCTCCCCCACCCCCGGACGCCCCTCGCGGGGACGCCTACGCGCCGAACGCCTACGCGCCGGACTCTTCCCGCGCCGCGATCTCGGCCTTGACGGCTTCCTTGGCCGCCTTCTCGGCGTCCGCGATCTGCCGCTTGGCGGCGGTCGCGTAGATGTCGACGTACTCCTGGCCGGACAGCTTCATGATCTCGTACATGACCTCGTCGGTCACCGAACGCAGGATGAAGCGGTCCCCCTCCATGCCCTGGTAGCGGGTGAAGTCCAGCGGCTTGCCGATCCGGATCCCCGGGCGCATCAGCTTGGGGACGACCTTGCCGGGCGGCTGGATCTTCTCGGTGTCGATCATGGCGACCGGGATCACGGGCGCGCCCGTGGCCAGGGCCACGCGCGCGAGACCGCCGGGCTTGCCCCGGTAGAGACGCCCGTCGGGCGAGCGGGTGCCCTCGGGGTAGATCCCGAAGAGGCCGCCCTTCTCGATGACCTGGATCCCGGCCTTGATGGCCGCCTCGCCCGCACCGCGGGCACCCGAACGGTCCACCGGGAGCTGACCGACGCCCTTGAAGAAGGCGGCGGTGAGCTTGCCCTTCACGCCCGGCGAGGTGAAGTACTCCGCCTTGGCGATGAAGGTGACCTTGCGGTCGAGGACGGCGGGCAGGAAGAAGGAGTCGGAGAACGACAGGTGGTTGCTCGCCAGGATCGCGGGCCCCTCGGCGGGAATGTTCTCCAGACCCTCCACCCAGGGCCGGAAGGCAAGCTTCAGGGACCCTCCGAGGGAGAACTTCATTGCGCCGTAGATCAACTCGCCATGCCTTCCGTGTGCCGTGGCGACGACTTTATCCCGTACCGGCGTACGGCCCCCGCTACGGCCCTGGTCGGTGTCGGTCCGGTCGCGTACCGTGAAGGTCCTTCCCCGTTCTCCGTCGCTTCGGCGCATCCGAAGACGCCGGAGACGCAACCGAACAGGAGACCCCGGTGCCGGTCCTTCCCGGAGCCGAGCCGTACCGCCACGAGGGCGGAGAGGTCGGCGTCCTTCTCTGTCACGGATTCACCGGTTCCCCGCAGTCACTGCGCCCGTGGGCCGAGTATCTCGCCGAGCGCGGGCTCACGGTGTCGCTGCCCCTGCTGCCCGGCCACGGCACCCGCTGGCAGGACATGCAGCTCACCACCTGGCGCGACTGGTACGCGGAGGTGGACCGGGCGCTGCGCGAGCTCCTGGAGCGGTGCGAGACCGTCTTCGTCTTCGGTCTCTCCATGGGCGGGGCGCTGACGCTGCGGCTCGCCGCCCAGCACGGGGACGCCGTGCGGGGCGTCGTCCTGGTCAACCCGGGCAACAAGGTGCACGGCGTGGCGGCGCACGCGCTGCCGGTCGTCCGGCATCTGGTCCCCTCGACGAACGGGATCGCCAGCGACATCGCGAAGGAGGGCGTGAAGGAGATCGGGTACGACCGGGTGCCGCTGCACGCCGCGTACTCGCTGCGACAGTTCTTCCGGACCGTGGACCGGGAGCTTCCGCAGGTCACGCAGCCGGTTCTGCTGCTGCACAGCCCCCAGGACCATGTCGTGCCGCCGGCCGACTCGGCCCGGATCCTCTCCCGGATCTCCTCGACGGACGTCCGGGAGATCCTGCTGGAACAGAGCTACCACGTGGCGACGTTGGACCATGACGCGGAGCGGATCTTCGACGAGAGCCTGGCCTTCGTCGAGCGTCTCGCCCCGGGTCTGGTCGGCGGAAAGGGGAGCAGGAGCGGTGGCTGAGCAGCAGGACGGCGGCGAGCGGGAGCCGCAGCCCATCGACGAGGAGGCGGCCTGGGCCGCGATCGTCGCCGGGTACGGTGACGAGCCCGTGGACCCGCCGGGGGCGAAACCGTTCCGGACCGTCGAGAACCTGTCGTTGCCGGAGCCGGAGGACGAGGAGACGGACTCCTCCGACGGGCCCGGGAGCGGGGGCGCCCCGAAGGGAACCTCCCCGACCGGAACCTCTCCGACCGAGAAGTCCCTGACCGAGAAGTTCAGGATCGAGGCGTCCCGGCCCGCGGAGGACCCGGAGCCGGAGGACCCGAAGTCGAAGGACTCGACGCCGGGCGACACCGAGCCGGGCGACAGCGAGCCGGGGGACGGGCCCGCGCCGCCCGCGCTCGGGAGTTCCGTCGTGTTCGCACCCGGGGTGCGGCCCAGCGGCCCCCGGGACTACTCGCCCGCCGACCCCGAGGACTCCCCCGGCGGCTCCGGCGACCACTTCGTACCGCCGGAGCCGCCGCCGCTGCCCGAGGCGGACGCCACGACCAAGTTCGGCTGGCTGGCCGTGATCGGCGGCCCGGTGCTGATGCTGATCGCGGTCCTGCTGCGCTGGGACATGACCTGGTGGCTGACCACGCTCTGCGTCGGCGGCTTCCTGGGCGGCTTCGCCACCCTGGTGGCGCGCATGAAGCACGACGACGAGGACGACGACGGCTTCGACGACCCGGGCCGCGGCGCGGTCGTCTGATCTCTTGACGCCGCCCTCGCACCGTTCGGCGCCAGGGGCGCCTCGCGGGCTTCGGGCGGCTGCGCCGGACTCCGTCCGCCGAGCCGGTGGCGGGCGCCCCGGCCGGCGGGCGGGCGGCCCTCAGGTCGCCGCGGGGACGCGGACCGCCGCGAGCACCGGCAGGTGATCGGTGGCGGCCCGCAGGTCCGCCGGGTCGAGGTCCTTCGGCACCCCGCAGCCGAGGAACTCGATGCCCGGAGTGGCCAGGATCGCGTCGATCCGCTGGTGCGGGTCGGCGGGGGTCGAGGTGTGTTCGCCGCCCCACGGGCTGACCTCCCAGCCGTCCTGGAGCTCCTTGGTGAGGCGGCGGAAGGCGGGGCCGTCGGGCCGTTCGTTGAGGTCCCCCGCGACCAGGGCGTACGGGGTCCCCAGGGCGGCGACCCGGTCGAGGACCATCCCGGCCTGGGCGTACCGCTCCTCCTTCCGCAGGCTCAGATGGCAGCTGACGAGTCCGACCCGGGCCCCGGCGAAGCGGACGACGGCGGTCGCGAGACCGCGCCGGTGGAGGCCGGGGGTGAGGGGAAGCAGGACGTCCTCGGTGCGCTCCACGGTGGCCCGCAGGGAGCAGAGCAGCAGCGGCCCGGCGGCGGTGGCGCCGCCGCTCAGGACGACGAGGTCGCTCTTGGCGGCGAGCCGGGCGGCGTGCTTGCGCCAGCGGAAGAAGCGCGGGGCCTCCTGGACGAGGACGAGATCCGGGGCGCAGGCCCGGATCACCCGGGCGAGGGCGTCCTCGTCGTCGCGCATCGAGCGGACGTTGTAGCTGAGGACCCGCAGGACGGCCGAACCGTCCGCCTCGGTCCGGGAGTTGGGCAGCTCACTGATCGCCATGGAACGTAACGTACGACAACCGCCCGCCGCGTCCGCAAGGACGCGACGGGCGGTCGCCGTATGCCTTCGTACGGGTGCTCAGCCCTGGCGGGCCAGGTCCGCCGCGCCGACGAGTCCGGCCTTGTTGCCGAGCTGGGCCGCGAGGACCTGCGCGTGCGGGCGCCACTGGCCGCCGATCAGCCAGCGCCGGAAGGACTTGCGGATCGGGTCGAGGACGAGGTCGCCCTCGTCCGAGACGCCGCCGCCGACGATGAACGCCGACGGGTCGAACAGCGAGGCCAGGTCGGCGAGACCGGCGCCCGCCCAGCGGGCCAGCTCGCGGAAGGAGTCGACGGCGACCGGGTCACCGGCGCGGGCGGCCTGGCTGACGTGCTTGCCCTCGATGCCGTCGGGGGTGCCGTCGCCGAGACCGAGCAGGACCTCCGCGCGCTCCGGGGTGGCGTTGGCGCGCTGCTTGGCGTAGCGGACGAGGGCGCGTCCTGAGGCGTACTGCTCCCAGCAGCCCTGGCTGCCGCAGCCGCACAGCAGACCGTCGGGGACGACCCGGATGTGGCCGAACTCGGCGGCCACGCCGAAGCGTCCGCGGCGCAGCTTGTTGCCGATGATGATGCCGCCGCCGAGGCCGGTGCCGAGGGTGATGCAGATGACGTCCTCGTGGCCCTGGCCGGCGCCGAACCTGTACTCGCCCCAGGCGGCCGCGTTGGCGTCGTTCTCGACGACGACGGGCAGGCCGACCCGCTGCTCGACCTTGTCCTTGAGCGGCTCGTGCCGCCAGTCGATGTTCGGCGCGAAGAGGACGGTGGCGCGCTTGTCGTCGACGTAGCCCGCGGCTCCGATGCCGACGGCCTCGATCGAGTGCCCCTTGCCGGCCTCGGAGACGGCCGCGCAGATCGCGTCGACGATGCCCTCGGGGGTCGGCGGGGTGGGCACCTTGTGCGTGTCGAGGATGTTGCCCTCCTCGTCGACCACGCCGGCCGCGATCTTCGTGCCGCCGATGTCGACGCCGATGGTGAGTCCCATGTGTCCCTCAGTTTTCGGTCGAGCCCCGCTAGGGCCCACCGTACCCGAGGGGGACGGGGCTACTGATCAGTCGAGGTCGATGTGCTGGCCGGTTCCAGGCCCCTCGTCGTCCTTGCGGTCGTCCTTGTGGTCGTCGTCGCGCGGGTCGTCCGGGGATCGCGGGGGCACCGTGTCGTCGCGGGTCCAGCGGCGCTCGTGGCCCTCGACGGCGGAGCGGTAGGCGGCGAGCAGTTCGTTCCCGGCGGCGGCGAGGTGGTCGAAGACCTGCGGGTTGCGCTCGATGACGGGCTCGACGGCGGCCTTCGCCTGGTCGACGAGCTGCTGCACGGTCTGCGCGGCCTGTCCGCCGAGCAGCGGGCTCCCGAGGCTGCCGGAGACCTTGTCGGCGACGACCTCGAAGAGCTTGCGGAACTCCTCGGCGGGCGAGCCGGGCCCGTCCCCGCGCTGGGCCCTGCGGCGGGCCTTCTCCGCCTCCAGGTCCTCGGCGCACGCCTTGGCCCAGGCGTCCGAATCGCTCATGGCGTACTCCTCAGTGGCTGGTACTTCGACGGTACACGCCCTCTCAGGGAGTACGGGGCCACAGGCCGGGGTCCGGCGTGAAGCGCACCCTGAGGTCTCCTTCGACGAGTGCCGCCCCAGTGACGGTGCAGCGGCGCAGGGCGCCCGGCAGGGGCACGTTGCGGCGGAAGGCGCCGACGCCCAGAAGCAGTTCGTCGCCCCGCCGGACGAGGGACAGCTCCTCCTTGACGGCGCCGGGGAGGGCGATGTGCCAGACGAGGACACCGTCCTCCTCCCGCCGGTCCTCGACGGACCACTCCGGTACGGGGGCGGGTGCGGCGGCGGGCCGTGCGGGCGCGAGGAGCGCGAGGTCCTCGGGGCCGCGGGGGTCCCGGCCGAGGTGGGGGAGCTCGTCCACGGCGCCGGTGGCGGTACGGAGCTCCGCGAGGTGCCGGTGCTGCTGGGTGGTGAGGCCGGCGAGCCAGGGGTCGTCGGAGTCGGCGGGCAGCAGCCGGTTGGCGACGACGGTGTCGAGGGCGAGGCCCTGGAGGGCGAGGCCGAGCCGGGCGGTGCGCAGGGCGCGGCCGGCGGCGGGGCCGGGTTCCAGGACGAGACGGACGCTGGTGGTGGGGGCCTCGACGACGGCCTGGACGGCGGCGAGCTCGGCCTCCCAGCGCGCGGTGGTCTCGTACAGCCACTGCGCGGGCATGGGGACCCCGGCGAGCTGGGCGAGCATCGGGCGCAGGGCGCGGGCGGCCTGCCGTTCGGTGGGCAGGAGGCGGCGCAGGTAGCGGCGGAGCTGCTCGGGCAGGGCGAGGACGGCGAGGGCCTCGGGGAGCGGCGGCAGGTCGACGACGGCGAGGTCGTGGTCGCCCTGGGCGGCGTCGCGGAGGGAGCGGAGCAGGGCGAACTGGCGGCTGCCGGGGAGTTCGGTGAGTTCGGCGTCCTCGAAGGGTGCGGCGCCGAGCAGGTCGAGGGCGGCGCCAGAGCGGGCCTGGAGGTCGAGGAACTCGCGGCGGAAGTCGGCGGCCGGGGCGGGGCGCAGGATCCGGAGGCCGTCGCCGCTGCCGCCGCTGTCGCCGCCGTCGCCGCTGAAGAGCGGGTCGGCGTCCTCGGAGACGAGCAGGACCCGGCGGCCGGCGCGTGCCTCGGCGAGGGCGGTGGCGGCCGCGACGGTGGTACGGCCGGCGCCGCCGAGGCCGGTGACAAGGATGATCCGCATGGCGGGGAACGTTACCGCTCCCCCTCACGGCGGGTTACGCGCGGGATTCGACCCGCTTCTTCAGGCCGGCCAGCGCGCGGTCGATGATGACCTTCTCCGCCTTGCGCTTGATCATGCCGAGCATGGGGATCTTGACGTCGACCGTCAGCTGGTAGGTGACCTCGGTCCGGTCTCCGCCGACCGCGGCGAGCCGGTAGGACCCGTCGAGGGAGCGGAGCATCTGGGACTTGACCAGGGTCCAGCTGACCTTGTCGGTGCCGGTCCAGGTGTAGGCGAGGGTGTGGTCGTCCTTGATCGCGCCGGCGTCGAGGAGCAGCCGGACCTTCTCCGCGCGGCCGGAGTCGTCGGTCTCCAGGACCTCGGCCTCCTTCACCTCACCCGTCCACTCGGGGTAGCGGGCGAAGTCGGCGATCACGCCCATGACGTCGGCCGGTGCCGCCTCGATGGTGATGCTCGAGCTGGTGTGTTCGGCCATCGCGGTGGCTCCTCCACTGTGCGGTCCGGCAGAGATCGAGGGAAATCGCAGGGCACGAACGTGCAGATGTGCCGACGGCAGGCTATCGCGCCGCGACCGGGCGCCCGTCACCACTCCAGCGCGAAGGGTCTGCCCGTGGAGGCGAAGTGGCCGACGTTCACGCACTCGGTCGAGCCGATCCGCATCCGCCGGACCAGCGGCTGGTGGACGTGGCCGAAGAGGGAGTAGCGGGGCCGGGTGCGCCGGATGGCGTCGAGCAGGGCGCGGCTGCCGCGCTCGAAACGGCGGGCGACGGTGTCGTACGTCAGGTCCGGGACCTCCGGCGGGATGTGGGAGCAGAGGACGTCGACGTCGCCGAGGGCCTCGACCTTCGCCGCGTACTCCTCGTCCGAGATCTCGTACGGGGTGCGCATGGGGGTGCGCAGGCCGCCGCCGACGAAGCCGAACACGAGTCCGCCGAGCTCGATCCGGTCGCCGTCGAGGACGGTCGTCCCCGGCCGGGCGAAGTCGGGCCAGAAGCGGGGGATGTCGACGTTGCCGTAGGTGGCGTACGTGGGGGTGGGGAACGCGGCGAAGAGTTCGGCGTACTGGCCGCGGACCGCGGCCTCGATCGCGGTCTCTCGGTCGACGTCGAGCTCGGCCCAGAGGCGGCGGCCCAGGTCACGGGCCTCGTCGAAGCGGCGGGCGGTGCGGAGCTCCACGAGCCGGTCGGCGTTCTCGACGCCGAAGAGGTCGGGGAAGATCCCCCGGCTGTGGTCGGCGTAGTCGAGGAAGAGGACCAGGTCGCCCAGGCATATGAGGGCGTCGGCACCGTCCCCCGCCCTGGCGAGGTCTCCGGCGTTCCCGTGCACGTCACTGACCACATGGACTCGCATGCGCCCTACCTTAGGGGGTGCGACCTGCGGTTACTTCCGAGTCGGGAAACCCGTGGATTACTCTGCGCAGAGCACCGCCATACATGTGTGACGCACCGAACATCTGGCCGGGACCCCCTATCGGGAACCTAGTACTGATGGGTAACGTCCGGGCAGTCCAGTCGTGCTCATCCCCACTGAGCACCCGCCAGTTCTTGGACTTCACCGGTGCATCACACAGAGCCGTGGCGCCGGCGCCCGATGAGGAGCAGCAGTCTTGCGCGAGTTCAGCCTTCCGGCCCTGTACGAGGTCCCCGCGGACGGCAACCTGACGGATCTCATCCGCCGCAACGCCTCCCAGCACCCAGACGTCGCCGTGATGGGCCGCAAGGTCGGCGGTGCGTGGACCGACGTGACCGCCACCCAGTTCCTCGCGGAGGTCCGCGAGGCCGCCAAGGGTCTGATCGCCGCCGGGGTCGAGCCCGGCGACCGGGTCGCGCTGCTCTCCCGTACGCGCTACGAGTGGGTGCTCCTCGACTTCGCGATCTGGAGCGCGGGCGGTGTGACCGTACCGGTGTACGAGACGAGCTCGCCGGAGCAGATCCAGTGGATCCTCGGCGACTCGGGCGCGACCCTGGTGATCGTCGAGAGTGCGGCCCACCAGGCGTCGGTCGTGTCGGTCCAGGAAAACCTGCCGGACCTCAAGGGCATCTGGCAGATCGAGGACGACGCGGTCGCGCACCTGACCGGGACCGGCCTGGACATCTCCGACGAGTTGCTCGACGAGCGCATGTCGGCGGCGAACGCGGACGACCCGGCGACGATCGTCTACACCTCGGGCACGACGGGCCGCCCCAAGGGCTGCGTCCTGACCCACCGGGCCTTCTTCGCCGAGTGCGGCAACGTGGTGGAGCGGCTGAAGCCCCTCTTCCGTACCGGTGAGTGCTCGGTACTCCTTTTCCTGCCCGCCGCGCACGTCTTCGGGCGGCTCGTCGAGGTCGCGTCCGTGATGGCGCCGATCCGGCTGGGCTGCGTCCCGGACATCAAGAACCTCACCGACGAGCTGGCCTCGTTCCGGCCGACGCTGATCCTGGGCGTGCCCCGGGTCTTCGAGAAGGTCTACAACTCGGCGCGGGCGAAGGCGCAGGCCGACGGCAAGGGCAAGATCTTCGACAAGGCCGCGCACACGGCGATCGCGTACAGCCGGGCGCTCGGCACCCCGCAGGGCCCGTCCTTCGGTCTCAAGCTGAAGCACAGGATCTTCGACAAGCTGGTCTTCTCCAAGCTGCGGGCGGTGCTCGGCGGGCGCGGCGAGTACGCGATCTCGGGCGGCGCGCCGCTCGGCGAGCGGCTCGGTCACTTCTTCCGGGGCATCGGCTTCACGGTCCTGGAGGGCTACGGCCTGACGGAGTCGTGCGCGGCGACGGCGTTCAACCCCTGGGACCGGCAGAAGATCGGCACGGTCGGGCAGCCGCTGCCGGGTTCGGTGGTGCGGATCGCCGACGACGGCGAGGTGCTGCTGCACGGCGAGCACGTCTTCTCGCGGTACTGGAACAACGAGGCCGCGACGGCCGAGGCGCTGGCGGACGGCTGGTTCCACACCGGCGACATCGGCACCCTCGACGAGGACGGGTATCTGGCGATCACCGGCCGGAAGAAGGAGATCCTGGTGACGGCGGGCGGCAAGAACGTCGCCCCCGCGGTCATCGAGGACCGGATCCGGGCGCACGCGCTCGTCGCGGAGTGCATGGTGGTCGGCGACGGGCGCCCGTTCGTGGGCGCGCTGGTCACGATCGACGAGGAGTTCCTCGGCCGCTGGGCCGCCGAGCACGGCAAGCCGGCGGGCTCGACGGCCGTCACGCTGCGCGATGACGCGGACCTGGTGGCGGAGGTCCAGCGGGCGATCGACGACGGCAACGCGGCGGTCTCCAAGGCGGAGTCGGTCCGCAGGTTCCGCATCCTCCCGGCCCAGTTCACGGAGGAGGCGGGTCACATCACGCCGTCCCTGAAGCTGAAGCGGAACGTGGTGGCGAAGGACTTCGCGGACGAGATCGAGGCGATCTACACGGCGTGAGCCGGGAGCGCTGAGCACTGAACACTCAGTACCGAGCGCTGTACGAAGGGGCCCGAGGCGACTGGATCGCCTCGGGCCCCTCCGTACACCTACGACCGTCCTCAGAGCAGCGCGCGCAGCTTCTCCGCCAGGAGGTCCCAGCGCCATTTCTCCTCGACCCAGGCGCGGCCCCGCTCGCCCATGCGGGCGCGGAGCTCGGGGTCGAGCAGGAGGGTGCTGACGCGGTCGGCGGTGTCCTCGGGGGACTCGCCGCGGACGACCCAGCCGGTCTCGCCGTCGAGGACGGCGTCGGGCGCGCCGCCGGAGTCACCGGCGACGACCGGGAGGCCGGTGGCGGAGGCCTCCAGGTAGACGATGCCGAGGCCCTCGACGTCGAGGCCGCCGCGCCGGGTGCGGCAGGGCATGGCGAAGACGTCGCCGGCCCCGTAGTGGGCGGGCAGCTCGGACCAGGGGACGGCGCCGGTGAAGCGTACGGATC
Organism: Streptomyces sp. NPDC093795; assembly: GCF_044764665.1. Classification (NCBI taxonomy): domain Bacteria; kingdom Bacillati; phylum Actinomycetota; class Actinomycetes; order Kitasatosporales; family Streptomycetaceae; genus Streptomyces; species Streptomyces sp. NPDC093795. The sequence goes on along the minus strand of NZ_JBIWIO010000011.1, from coordinate 107,264 downwards.
CGGCCACGTCGGTCTCGGCTGCGAGACGGCGCAGGTCCTTCTCGTACGGGCCGCCGCCGACGATCAGGAGGACCGCGTCCGGGACCCGGCGGAGGATCAGGGGCAGGGCCCGGATCAGGGTGTCCTGGCCCTTGCGCGGGACCAGCCGGGAGACGCAGACCACGACGGGACGGTCGCTGAGCCCGAGGCGGGCGCGGACCTCGGCGCCGCCCGAGCCGGGGTGGAAGGTCTTCTCGTCGACGCCGGGCGGGAGCTGTGTCATCCGGCCGGCGGCGGCGGGTGTGAGGGCCGCCGCGATGCGGGAGCGGGTGTACTCGCCGAGGTAGGTGATCGTGTCCGTACCCTCGCCGATCCGCCGCAACAGCTGCCGGGACGCGGGCAGTTGGGCCCAGGCCGCCTCATGCCCGTGGGTGGTGGCGACGAGCCTCCGGGCGCCCGCCCGGCGCAGCGCCGGCGCCATCAGGCCGAGGGGGGCGGCGGCGCCGAACCACACGGACTCGCAGCCGTGCTCGCGCAGGAGCTCGGTGGCCCGGGCGGTGACCCGGGGGGTGGGCAGCAGCATGGTGGTGCGATCACGGACAACCGTGAAAGGCTGTTCGGCGTCGAACAGAGCGGTCGCCTCGACCCCATCGCGGCTGCGCTTCCACGTGGAGGCGTAGACCACGACGCGCTCGGGATCCAGGCGGAGCGCCATGTTGTGCAGGAAGGCCTGGATTCCGCCGGGACGCGGCGGGAAGTCGTTGGTTACGATCAGGGTCTTGTGCATCGTGGCCGACAGTACCGCGAGCGCACCCACCGCCCAGCACCACCACTCCCCCGCGTGAGCGGGGCCGACAGGACAAGGACGAACCAGTGATGACGGGCGCAGTGGGGAAGTGGTCACGATCACGCACGGGTCTGGGGCTTCCGCTCGGACTCTGGGGTCTCACCCGGATCATCCTGCTGCTCCTCGTCTTCAAGGTCGTGGTGATCCCCGGACCGGACATCACGTTCGACATCGAGGACATCTACCAGGGCTGGTACGAGGTCCTGCGGACGGGCACGTATCCGCTGGACGACGTGACCTGGCAGTACCCGCCGGCCGCCGCGTTCGCGATCCTCGCCCCGGGGCTGCTGCCCTTCCTCGGCTACTCGGCCGCCTTCTTCGTCCTCGCCTTCCTCTGTGACGCGCTCGTCTTCGGGCTGCTCGTCCACACGGGCCGCCGGGCCGGCCGGACGATGCGGGGCGCCTGGATCTGGATCGCGGGCGTCGCGCTGCTCGGCCCGACCGCGTACGCCCGTTACGACGTGATGGTGACCGCCGTCGCGGTGGCGGCGCTGCTCGCTGCGGGCCGCAGCCCCCGCGTCCTCGGCGCCCTCGCCGGGTTCGGCGCGGTCCTCAAGGTGTGGCCGGTGCTGCTGCTCGCGGGTACCCCGAAGGGGCGGGCGACCTTCCGCGCCTGGCCGACGGCGGTGGGCGCGGCGGCCGCCGTGCTGCTGTTCTGCGTGCTGTGGATGCCGGGGGCGCTGGCCTTCCTCTCCTTCCAGCGCGACCGGGGCACGGAGGTCGAGTCGCTGGGTTCGATGGTCTTCCATGTGGCCCGGCACTTCGGCTGGGACGGCGAGGCGCGGATGAACTACGGCTCGATCGAGTTCCTCGGCCCGTACGTCTCCACGGTGTCGACGGCCGCCATGGTGCTCACCTTCGTCGCCTTCGGCTGGCTGCTGCTCTGGCGGTTCAAGGCGCGCCGCTTCACGTCGTCGACGGTGGCGGACGCGGCCTTCGTCGCGGTGCTGCTGTTCACGACGACGAGCCGGGTGCTCTCCCCGCAGTACATGCTGTGGCTGGTGGGTCTCGCGGCGGTGTGTCTCGCCTACCGGGCGAGCCGGATGGAGCGGCCCGTGCATCTGATCGTGTGGGCGACGGCGGTGACGCAGTTCGAGTTCCCGGTGTGGTTCTCGCACGTGACGCGGAGCGATCCGCTGGGTGTGGCGGTGCTGTTCACCCGGAACGGTCTGCTCATCGCCGCCACCGTCATGGCCTGCCGGATCCTGTGGCGGCAGACGGTGACGGAGCCCCGCCTCGCCGAGATCGCGAAGGTACCCGCCCAGGCGTCCGAGCCGGAGCGCGAGAAGGCCCTGTCCGGCACGTTCTGACGCCACGCCGAGAAGCCGGCGGCCGCCGTGGACGCGAAGCCCTCCGGGATGTCCCGAGGATCCCCGGTCGGTTAAGCTGCGGGGTCGGAAGAGGCCGTGCCGTCCCGACCCCGGTCGAGGGGGCGATCAGCGAAGCCGCTGCCGACGTCGACGTAGGAGAACACAGCGTGGATGTCCCACACGACGCGGACGGGTTCCGCCCGGTGCAGTCGCCAGGTAGAGCTCTGCTGGAGGTAGGCCCCTTGTCAGGTCGTCCGGGGGTGAGAGCCGTGGGCGAGATCAACGTGATGACGCGCCCTTCCTGGGAAGACGCGCTGGCGACCATGGCACGGCGTCACACGGACATCTCCTACGTGGAGATGTCCGGGCTGAACTTCGTCGACGTGGCCGGCGTGGCCGCTCTGGCGGTCACGGCGCAGAACCTGCCCGACGGCCGCATCGTCCTGGAGGACCCGCCGTCCGAGCTGCGGCGCGTACTGGACATCTTCTGGCCCGACCTGTCGACGATCGAGGTGGCACCGGTATGAGTTCAGTTGCCACCGGGGGGTCGTTCGTGCACCCGGCGCTGTTCTACCGGGACGAGCCGGAGTACCTGGCCGGAACCGTGCCCTTCGTACAGGAGGGCCTGGCCGCCGGCGAAGCCGTGGCGGTCGCGGTGCCCGGCGAGAACCTCGCAGCGATCAGGAGCGCCCTCGGGCCGAGCGCGGAACGTGTCAAGTTCCTCGACATGACCGAGGCCGGCCGTAACCCGGGCCGGATCATCCCGGGAGTGCTGAGGGCGTTCGCCGACGCTCACCCGGAGGGCCACGTCCGCATCATCGGCGAGCCGATCTGGGCCGGCCGTACCGCCGCGGAGTATCCGGCGTGCGTGCAGCACGAAGCGCTGATCAACACGGCCTTCCACGGCCGTGACGCGACCATCCTGTGCCCCTACGACACGGTGCGGCTCGACGCCGAGGTCATCGCCGACGCCTGGGCCACGCACCCCACGGTCATCGACCAGGGCCGTGAGCTGAACAGCCCGTCCTACGACTGGCAGAAGATCGTCGCCCGCTACAACGAGCCCCTGGCCCAGCCGGCGGGCGCCGCGACCGTCTCGTTCGGTGCCGGGGAGCTGCCGGCGGCGCGTCACTTCGCGGTGCGGGAAGCCGAAGTGCTGGGGCTGCCCGGCGGCCGGACGCAGGACCTCGCGCTCGCGGTGTCGGAACTGACGACCAACAGCGTGATCCACGGCGGCGGCTCCGGCACGCTGCGGATCTGGGCCGACGGCGAGCGGATCGTGTGCGAGGTCGAGGACGGCGGCCGCATGGCCGACCCGCTGGCCGGCCGTCGCCCGGCGGCCCGAGGCCAGCTGGGCGGGCGCGGTCTGCTCCTGGTCAACCACATCGCCGATCTGGTCCGGGTGCACACGGCTCCGGACGGCACCACCGTCCGCTTCTACCTGAGCCGCTGACCGCCTCCCGGCCTCGCCGGAGGAGCGAGCGCCTCAGCACTGAGTCGTGAGCATGCCTTCGCGAAGCTGCTTCAACGTGCGGGACAGCAGGCGGGAGACGTGCATCTGCGAGCAGCCCAGCTGCTCGCCGATCTGGGACTGGGTGAGCTCCTCGGTGAAGCGCATGTGGAGGATCCGCCGGTCACGGTCGGCGAGTTCGGCGATGAGAGGCGCGAGGGCGTGGAAGTCCTCGACGAGTTCCATGGCGGGGTCCTCGGCGCCGATGAAGTCGGCGAGGGCGGTCTCGCCGTCCTCGTGGTCGCCGGTGATCGCGGCGTCGAGCGAGCTGGAGTTGTATCCGTTCGCGGCCAGACGGGCTTCGATCACCTCGTCCTCCGACAGACTCATCAGCTCGGCCAGCTCCTTGACCGTGGGCGTGCGGCCGAGCCGGGTGCTCAGCTCGTCGGTGGCACGGGCGAGCTCGACGCGGGCCTCCTGGAGGCGGCGCGGGACGTGGACGGCCCAGGAGGTGTCGCGGAAGAACCGCTTGATCTCGCCCACGATGTAGGGGACGGCGAAGGTGGTGAACTCGACCTCACGGGACAACTCGAAGCGGTCGATGGCCTTGATCAGGCCGATCATCCCCACCTGGACGATGTCCTCCATCTCGTCGGCGCCACGGCTGCGGAAGCGGCCCGCCGCGTAGCGGACGAGGGACATGTTCATCTCGATGAGGGTGTTGCGCACGTACTGGTACTCGTGCGTCCCCTCCTCCAGCACCGCGAGCTGGCCGAAGAACGACTTCGACAACTCCCGGGCGTCCTTCGGAGCGACCTTGCGCGGGTCGTCGATCGTCGGCAGATCCGCCACCCCGTGGCCCGCCCGCGTCCTCGTTGCCGTCGTCAGCATTTCCGGCCCCTCCCTCATCGATCAGCACACATGTCGACCGTCAGGCGGCCCGCATACCCGGGACGGTGCCGGGTATGCGGATGATTTCATTTCTCGTCCCTGCGGGTCGAGTTCTCGTCCCTAAGGGCCGAGCAGCTGCCGCAGGTATTCCCGCCAGTCGGCGGTGAAGTCCTCCGGGGTGGTGCCGAGTACCTCCTGGAGGGCGTTCTCCACCGCGCCCGGGCGGCCCGGGTGCGCCCCCACTGTCCGGTAGAAGTCCGTCAGCTTCTCCTCGCCCCAGCGGTCCGCGATCAGCTCGCAGGCCAGCCAGCCGCCCTCGTAGGCCCGTGCCAGGGCCTCCGCGTCGCCGCCGAAGCCGAATTCGGGGTCCTCGGGGAGCCGGGCGGGCAGCTCGCCCGCGCGGACCGCGCGGCGCAGCTCGGGCGCGGCCTGGGCGGGGGTGCGGCCGGTGCCGCGGTAGGCGACCCAGTCGGCGAGACCCTCGGAGAGCCAGATCGGGGTGGCCCCGGTGGTCTGGGCCCGGGTGGCGACATGGGTGGCCTCGTGGGTGAGGACCAGCTGCCGGCCGAAGGCGCCAAGCACCGCGTACGCCTCGGGGTTCACGATCACCCGGTCGGCGGGCGCCTGGGGGCCGCCGCCCGTCTCGCCGGTCGTGACGGCCGCGATGCCCCGGTAGGAGGCGGCCGGTCCGCCGAGGAGCCGCCCCATCGCCTCGACCGACGCGGGTACGAGGACGACGACGCGGCCCGCCCAGTCGCCGTGCCAGGCGGACCCGACGGCGGGCACCGCCCGGTCCGCGGCCGCCGCGATCTCCCGGAGCCGCTCGGTGCTCTGGCCGACGCCGAGGACGAGGCTGCTGCGGCCGGTCACCGCCTCGACCTCGCCCTGCTGCCACAGCTGCTGCGGGGCGCCCTCGGCGGCGCGGTCGCCGGTGACGTACCAACGGCCGTCCCGCTCGGCGAGGTCCAGGATCCGTCCGGTGGTGACGGGCCCGGGGTCGTAACCCTCGATCCGGTACCCCAGCTCGGCCTCGGCGGTGGCCGTGTCCTCACCGGTCCGGTCGACGTCGGTGACCCGGTAGCTCAGGCCGCCGAGCGGGACCTGCGCGAGCCGGTCGAACTCGGTGCGCGCTGCCGGTGCGAGCGAGGGGTCGAGGGCCGCGAGGTAGCCGGCCTCGTCCCGGTCGAGCAGTGCCCGCGCGTGCCGGTCGAGCAGGCTCTGGATCTCCCGGGGCGCCGGGTCGGTCGGCGCGGGGGCGGTGCACCCGCCGACGGCCAGGAGGGCGGCAAGCAGACACCCGGCCGCGCCGCGCGCCGCTCCACTCCCCTGACCTGCCACGCCCCGATCGTACGGTCGGAACGGCCGGCCCCGCTTCCCGTACGGGACGGGCGCGACGGGGTGCCCGGCTCAGAGCCGGGTCACCGTCGCGTGCGACATCATGTTGACCGGGTCGTAGCGGACCCGCGCGCCCGGGTAGGGGGCGTGGATGACCTGCCCGCCGCCCGCGTAGATCCCGACGTGGCTGGCGTCGCCGCGGTACGTGACGAGGTCGCCCGGCTGCGCCTGCGACAGCGGCACCTGACGCCCCGCGTAGCGCTGCGCCGCCGAGGTGCGCGGCAGGCTGATCCCGGCCTGCCGGTACGACCAGACCATCAGGCCCGAGCAGTCGAAGGCGGACGGGCCGGTCGCCCCCCACACGTACGGCTTGCCGATCGCGCTGCGGGCGGCGATCACCGCCGCGGAGGCCCGCGAGGAGGCCGGACCGAGGTCGGCCATGGGCGGCGGTTCCTCGGCGGCCGCGCCGCCGAGTCCGCCGTCCCGCCCGCCGTCGCGTCCGCCGGACCTGGAGGCCCGGTCGAAGTCGGCGCGCTCGGCGGCGGTGAGACTCGCGAGGACCCGGCGGGCCTCGGCGAGCTTGCCCTCGACGGTGCGCTTGTGGCGGGCGACCTCGGCCCGGCTGCGCTCCAGATCGACCAGGGCCGTGTGGGCCTCGGAGCGCTTCTGGTTGAGCCTGCGCTGCTCCTGCTGGAGTGCGGTGAGGGCGGCGCCCTGGCGGGCGGTGATCCGGTCGAGGGCGGCGGCCCGGTCGAGGTAGCTGTCCGGGTCGGAGGAGAGCAGCAGGGCGAGGGCGGGGTCGATGCCGCCGGAGCGGTACTGGGCCCCGGCGACCGAGCCGAGCGCGCCCCGCATGTGGTTGATGCGCTCCTGGCCGCGGGCGAGCCCGTCGCGGGCCTGGGCGACCGTCCGGCGCAGCGCGTCCGCCTTCTCGTCCGCCTTGTTGTAGCCCTCGGTAGCCCGCTCGGCCTCCTCGAAGAGGCGGTCGACCGTGGCGCGGGTGGCCTCGGTCCCGGCTCCCGGGTCGGCGCTCGCGGGGACGGCCCCGAGGGACGCCGCCGCGGTGGCCGCGGCGGCGGTGAGGACGGTGACCCTGGCGGGTCGGCGGTGGGACGCCACGAATCGCGCTCCGTTCGGCTCGACGCAGACTGGCGCGGCAGACAGTAGCCGCTGATCAGTCCCCGTCCAACGAAGCGGATGGACACGCAAAGTGACGCCCCACCGGAGAACACAGGTCACCGGCGGGGCGTCAGGTCAGTGCGCGTCACCGCGAACCACCCGTTCGGGCGGCATACCGCGGTGGTTCAGCCTCCGATGCGGACGCCGAACTGGAACGTGCCCATGTAGCCCATGGACTCGTAGCGGACGCTGGCGCCCGGCTTGGGGGCGTGCAGGATCGTGTTGTTGCCCGCGTACAGACCCACGTGCGACAGGCCGTTGAAGAAGACCAGGTCGCCCGGCTTGAGCTGGCTGCGGCCGATCTTCGTGCCGTCGTTCTGCTGGGTGTAGGTGGTGCGGGTGAGGTTGACGCCGGCCTGGCCGTAGGCCCACATGGTCAGACCGGAGCAGTCGTACGCGCCGGGGCCCTCGGCGCCGGAGACGTACGGCTTGCCGACCTGGGTGGCGGCGGCGGCGAGCGCCGCGGCGCCGTAGCCGTTCGCGGGCGCCTCGTTGCCGAGGTCCATCCGCTCGCCGGCGGCGCGACTCGCGCGCTGCTCCTTCGCCCGCTCCTCCTGCTCCAGCTTGGCCTTCTCGGCCGCGGTGAGGGTGTTGAGGAGCTTCTGCGCCTCAGCCAGCTTGGCCTGGAACTTCTGCTTCTTGGCGCCGAGGGTCTTGCGGACGTCCTCGAGGTCGGCCAGCTTCGTGGTGGCCTCGGCCCGCTGCTGGGCGAGCGTGCGCTGCTTGGCCTGGATCGAGGTGAGGACGTCGGCCTGCTGGGCGCTCACCTGGTCGATCGCGGACGCCTTGTCGAGGTACGTGTCCGGGTCGGCGGAGAGGAAGAGCTGGAGCGCCGGGTCGATGCCGCCGGAGCGGTACTGGGCGCTGGCGACCGAACCGATCTGGTCGCGCAGGGTGTTGAGCTCCTGCTGACCGCGGGCCACCTTGTCCTGGAGCTGGCCGATCTCCTTCTGCAGCGTGCCGCGGCGCTCCTCGGCGAGGTTGTACTGCTCCGTGGCCTCCTCGGCCTCGTGGTGCAGCGCGTCGACCTTGGACTTGACCTCGTCGATCTTGGGCTTTGCGGGAGCCGCCTGGGCGCCGGACTGTGCGGTGAGGGCGACGGCCGCGGCCGCGGTCACGGTGAGCACGGTCACGCGGGCGCGGCTCGGCTGCTTGGGTCGACGGTGGGACGCCACGAAGGCGAGCTCCTTCTTCCTCGAGCCGCCCAACCGGTCAAGGGCAGGCGGTTCCTCCGCCGTCATCCCGGATGGATGATCAACCGCGCGAAGGTTCGAAGGCCGACCCTAGTGACCAAGTTGTGATCAGTTCAAATCCCACTGGCAAAAATATCGCTCAGGCACCACTTTATTTACGCGCATCGCACGGGCAGTGATGACCACTTGACGGTCCGCCATCCAGAATTCGGGCATAAGGCCCAGGAGTTGCCATGCGTTACGAGAGCCGCGAAAGCCGCTTCAGCAACAAGGCGGACGCGACCGGACGCGCCCCCGCCTTCGCCACCCCGTCGGCCACCTCACGGTCCGTGGAGACCACCACGACCGGCCGGCCGGGCGGCTCCGCCCGTACCAGCTGGCGGATCAACTCGTCGGCCGTGACCCCGGGCTTGGAGAACAGCACGCGCACCCCGCGCGGCGGCGCGAGCAGCACCGGGGCCGCCAGCTCCGCCCCGTCGAAGACGCAGGTGACCTCGGCGCCCGAGCGGGCCGCGAGGGCCGAGAGGGAGCCGAGCAGCCGCAGCCGCTGCTTCTCCAGCGGCATCGTCGGATAGCCGGTCTTGGTGACGTTGTAGCCGTCGACGACCAGATGGGCCTGCGGCAGCGCGAGGAGCTGGTCGAGCAGCGCGGGATCGGTCTCGGAGAGCGCCCGCGCCGCGATGTCCTTCGGGGACATCCGCCCCGGCTCCACCGCGTCCACCGTGTCCGCGGGGTGCGTCGAGACGGGCGGCAGCGCGAGTTCACGGCGCAGCCCCTGGGCGGCGTCGAGGACGGTGTCGAGCAGCAGGCGCAGCCGCATGTCCTCCACCGAGCGCCCTTCACGGGCGGACCTGCGGCTGGCCTCGAGGGCCGCCTCGACCTCGCCGAGCCGGGACTTGAGCCGCCGGCTCTCGCTCTCGGCCGAGGACACCTGGGCGGCCGCCTCCGCCCGCGCGCTCTCGATCTCGCCCTGGACGCGACGCAGCGCGGCCTCGCCGCGCTTCACGTCGCTCTGGGCGCTGCGCAGCTTGCGGTGAAGCGATTCCGCTTCCTTCCTGGCCGTCTCCAGGTCGCGCCGCAGCTGCTCGGTCTCGTCCCGTGAGCGGTCGCGGGCGGCGGCGAGTTCCTCGCGCAGCCGCTCCAGTTCGCGGCGGCCGGCCTCGTCGGCCCGCTCGGCGTCGACGCGCAGGGCCTCCTCGCCCGCGGCGGCCACGAGCTTGACCCAGCCCGGCGGGCGCATCACATAGGCGGCCGCCGCGACATCGAGGGGGTCGGCGGCGGCGGGCGGGGTGCCGGTCTCGAGGGCTCCGGCCAGTTCGGGCTGGCCCTGCTTGAACCGTTCGCCGATCCGCTGCCGGAACAGCGGGTCGCTCTCCAGGGCCGCCGCCATCGCGTTGCCGGCGAACTTGGCCCGGCGGCTCGCGGTGAACCGGGCGTACTGCCTCAGGGGGGCGGGCAGCTCCGCGACGGTCAGCCCGCCGAAGGCGTCCGCGACCAGCGCGACGACCCGCCGCCGTACGCCTTCGGGCAGTGGGTGGTCGAGCGTCTCGGCAGCGTCACCTGCCGCGCCGGCCGGCTCACCACCGTGCGCGGGCTGCTCCACGATCCGTCACCCCTATGTCGTCCGCGCCGTCCCTCAGGAGGCGGCGCCCGGCCTGTCCACCAGTTCGATCTGGTCCACCGCGTTGCACCAACGGCAGCGGACCGACTCGATGGTCTCACTGACCACCTGCCGCTCCTCGACCGTCGGCTCCCCCGCGAGGTCCAGATGGACGTACTCGACGACCTTGGAGGAGCGGGTCACGTCGAAGCGGGTCAGGTTGCCGCAGAGCGTGCAGCGCCAGCGGGTCTCGGCGGTCGGCAGGGGAACCGTCGTCATCGAGCCGTCCTTCTTCCTGTTGGTGGTACCAGGTGCGGGAGCCGCGGTGCGCCGTCGAACTGCGGTTGTACTGCCCGCAACCCTACGGCCTCACGGGTCGGCGGGGGCACGGCGAGGCACTCTGTCCACTTCGACGCGGGTACGCCATGATCTGTCCGTGATCGATTGGCGAGGAGCGGCCCTCGGTGCCTGGCGCGGCGCCCGCGGCGGACCCACGGTGACCTACGGACTGATCGCCGCCTGCTGCCTCCTCTTCCTGGTCAGTCCGGTCTCGGGACTCAATCCGGTGCACGGCGCCGGGGAGCAGCTGCTCGCGGCGCAGGGCACGTACTTCCGCCGCTGGGGCGTCATTCCCGCCGAGCTGATGAGCGGTGAGCCGCGCGCCCTGCTCACCCCGCTGACCGCGCTCTTCGTCCACGGCAGCTGGCTCCACCTGCTCGGGAACATGCTCTTCCTGTACGTCTTCGGGGCGATGACCGAGGAACGCATGGGCGCCTTCGGGTTCGCCCTCTTCTACCTGGGCACCGGCTACCTCGCGCTCCTCGGGTACGCGGCGGCGCACGCGCACAGCGAGCAGACGCTCGTCGGGGCGTCGGGGGCGATCTCAGGGGTGCTGGGGGCGTTTCTCTTCCTCTTCCCGCGGGCCCGGGTCACCAGCCTCTTCCCGTTCCTCTTCTTCCTGCCGCTGCGCTTCCCCGCCTGGATCGTGCTGATCTTCTGGTTCGTGCTCCAGTGGCTGGCCGCGCGGGCGGCGGGCGCCGGTCCCGGTGTCGCCTATCTGGCCCATGTGGTGGGCTTCTCCGTCGGCTTCCTCTACGCCTGGGGGCGCTACCGGGGTGGGGATAGAGTGAAAGCCCAAACCGCGGCGACCGAGGGAGAAAGCCAGCCGTGATCACCGCGATCGTGCTCATCAAGACCAGCGTGGACCGCATCCCCGAGATCGCCGAGTCGATCGCCGCGCTCGACAGCGTCAGCGAGGTCTTCTCGGTGACCGGTACGTACGACCTGATCGCCATGGTCCGGGTGCCGCGCCACGACGACCTGGCGGACGTGATCCCCGGCAGCATCAGCAAGATCCCGGGCGTCGAGGCCACGGACACCCACGTCGCCTTCCGTACGTACTCCCAGCACGACCTGGAGGCGGCGTTCGCCATCGGTCTGGAGTCCTGAGGCCGCGCACGACCCATGAGTGAAGGGGGCCTCCCGGTCGGGAGGCCCCCTTCACCCGTACGAGTGAGTGCTCAGCCGCGGTCGGGGACGCAGCGGCCGTCCTCGGTGCGGTAGTTCCACCGGGCGCCGTCGCGGACGAGCTCCTTCACGGCGCCGACGAACCGCTCCACGTGCTCGTCGGGCGTACCGGCGCCGAAGCTCACCCGGATGGCGTTGAGGGACTTCTCGCCGGGCGCGGCCTCGGGGGCGCCGCACTCGCCCTGGGTCCCCGGGTCGCTGCCGAGGAGCGTGCGGACCAGCGGGTGGGCGCAGAAGAGTCCGTCGCGGACGCCGATGCCGTACTCGGCGGAGAGCGCGGCGGCGAAGTGGGAGCTGTTCCAGCCCTCCACGACGAAGGAGATGACGCCGACCCGGGGGGCGTCGTCGCCGAACAGCGAGAGCACCCTGACCTCGGGGACCTCGGCGAGGCCCTCGCGGACCGTGGCGATCAGGTGCCGCTCGCGTGCGACGAGGCTGTCGAAGCCGGCCTCGGTGAGCGCCTTGCAGGCGGAGGCGATGGAGTACACGCCGATGACGTTCGGGGAGCCGGCCTCGTGCCGGGCCGCCGTGGTGTGCCACTCCACGTCCACGCCGCCGTCCGCCCGGCGCGCCACCTTGCGGGAGGCGCCGCCGCCCGCGAGGTAGGGCTCGGCGTCCTGGAGCCAGTCGGCGCGGCCCGCCAGGACACCGGAGCCGAAGGGCGCGTACAGCTTGTGTCCGGAGAAGGCGATCCAGTCCACGTCGAGCTCCTGGACGGAGACGGGGTGGTGGGGGGCGAGCTGGGCGGCGTCGAGCACGATCCGGGCGCCGTGGGCGTGTGCGGCGGCGGCGAGTTCCTTCACCGGCCACAGCTCACCGGTGACGTTGGAGGCGCCGGTGACGCAGACGAGGGCGGGGCCGTGAGGGTCGCGGTCGGCGAGGGCGCGCTCCAGGGTCGCGACGGCCTGCTCGGGGGTGCGCGGCGCGTTGAGGTAGGTCACGCGGGCGTCCTGCCACGGAAGCAGCGAGGCGTGGTGCTCGGTCTCGAAGACGAAGACCTCGCAACCGGCGGGGAGCGTCGCGGCGAGCAGGTTGAGCGAGTCGGTGGTGGAGCGGGTGAAGACGACCTGGTCGCCGGGGCGGCAGTCGAGGAACTCGGCGACGGTGACGCGGCTGTTCTCGAAGAGGTCGGTGGAGAGCTGGGAGAGGTAGCCGGCGCCGCGGTGGACGCTGCCGTAGTAGGGGGCGTACGCGGCGACGTCGTCCCACACCCGCTGGAGGGCCGGGGCGCTGGCCGCGTAGTCGAGCGCCGCGTAGGTCACCTCGCCGCCGGTGACGAGCGGGACGGTGACGTCCCGGCCGAGGACGGGCAGCGGGGCGGCGCAGCAGGCGTCGGCGGACTCGGCGGTGGTCTCGGCGGTGGTCTCGGCGGTGGTGGCGGCGGTGGTGGCGGCGGCGTGGGGGTGTGCGGACATGGCGGTATCTCCCGGCGGGCGGTGCGGAATGGCTTCGGTGATCCCGTACGCGGCCGGAGACGGCGGGGTACGGGTGATGCCTCGGAGACGACGGGGACGCGCACGGGTACGTGTGGGTGCGTGGGTACGCAGGTACGCCGGGTACGCGGAAGAGACCCTGTTCCGAGGGGTGAAGAAGGGGCGGACTCGCCCTATCGCATTCGCTTGCTCACGGAAAAAGCTCCTCGAGAGACCAGGACCCCTGGTGTTCGAGGGGTCCGCGCTTGCCGTAGACCTCGCTGCCTACGGCCTGGTCATCACCCGGGGCACCCCGCCACGGACGGAGGGTTGCCGGACAGCAAGCCGGGGCCAAAACGCTGTCACTCGTGACCTGTAGAGCATCCTGCCACATGATCGCCGAAGCGCAAGACCCCGGTCCGCATGCTGGACCGGGGTCGTACGGCGGCGGGACTGGTCCTACGCGTTGCTGACCGCGATCCAGCGCTCCAGGGCCCGGCGGGCCTGGCCGGAGTCGATCGCCTCCGCGGCCTGCTCGATGCCGGTACGGATCTGCTCCACGAGGGTGCCCTCCCCCGGTGCGAGCGCGGTCAGCGCCGCCGCCGAGTTGAGCAGCACCGCGTCCCGTACCGGACCCGTCTCCCCGGCGAGCAGCCGGCGGGCGACGTCCGCGTTGAACGAGGCGTCCGCGCCGCGCAGCGCCTCCACCGGTACGAGGTCGATGCCGACATCCCGGGGGTCGAAGGCCTCCTCCCGCACCGAGCCGTCGCGGACCACCCAGACCCGCGAGGTGGCGGTGGTGGTCAGCTCGTCGAGCCCGTCGTCGCCGCGGAAGACGAGCGCGGAGGAACCGCGCTCGGCGAGCACCCCGGCCATGATCGGAGCCATCCGGGCGTCGGCGACACCGGTGGCCTGGGCCCGGACCCGGGCGGGGTTGGTGAGCGGACCGAGGAAGTTGAAGGTGGTCCGGATGCCGAGTTCCTTGCGGGCCGCGGCGACATGACGCAGCGCCGGGTGGAACTTCACCGCGAAGCAGAAGGTGATCCCGGCTTCCTCCGCGACCTCGGCGACCCGCCGCGGGGTCAGCTCCAGGTTGACGCCGAGTTTCTCCAGGACGTCGGAGGCGCCGGAGGCCGAGGACGCGGCCCGGTTGCCGTGCTTGACGACCTTGGCGCCGGTGCCGGCGACGACGATCGCGGACATGGTCGAGATGTTGACGGTCTTGGCGCCGTCGCCTCCGGTGCCGACGATGTCGACGGAGGGGCCGGGCACCTCGATCGTGTTGGCGTGCTCGTACATGGTGCGGACGAGCCCGGAGATCTCCTCCACGGTCTCGCCCTTGGCACGCAGGGCGACCGCGAAGCCGGCGATCTGGGCGTCGGTGGCCTCGCCGCGCAGGATCCGGTCCATCGCCCAGGCGGTGTCCTCGGCGCTCTGGTCGCGGCCGGTCAGCAGGCCCTCCAGCACGACGGGCCAGGAGCGGCCCGCCGACGTAGGTCCTCCAGCGGGGGTCGCAGCGCTCATGGCAGCTCCTGGTCGTCACGTGACGGGTACGAGGGCCACCCTATCGACCCCGGGGGACGGCAAAGAGCCCCGTCCATCGAATGGACGGGGCTCTCGCCGTGGCGACCTTCAGGAGGTCAGGTGTTCAGGGTGATCAGTGGTGGCCGTGGCCGTCCTGGATCTCCTTGTACTCCTCGACCGTGGGCTTGGCGATCTGGTTGTCGTCGCCGTAGTAGCCCTTGTTGAGCTTGATCCGGAGCTTCTCCATGCGACCGGTCTTGCGCTCCACGCCGTTCTCGTCGACCGCCGGCGGAAGCGCCGCGGCCTCGTACTGCTCGTGCGCCGTGAGGCGGTGCAGCTCGCCCTGGCTGAGCGGCTGGTGGACCTCGACGAACTCACCGTGCGGCAGGCGCTTGATGATGCCGGACTCGCGGCCGTGCAGCACCTTGTCCTTGTCGCGGCGCTGGAGGCCGAGGCAGATCCGCTTGGTGGCGATGAACGCGATGACCGGGCCGACGAAGAAGAAGATCCGCACGAACCAGGTGATCGAGTTGAGCGACAGGTGGAAGTGGGTCGCCCAGAGGTCGTTTCCACCACCCACGAGCATGATCATGTACGCGGTGATCCAGGCGACACCGAAGGCGGTGCGCGTCGGAGCGTTGCGCGGGCGCTGCGCGATGTGGTGCTCGCGCTTGTCGCCGGTGATCCAGGACTCGATGAACGGGTAGACCGCGATCGCCGCGAGGACCGCCGGGAAGATGGCCAGCGGGATCATCACGCCGAGGACCAGCGTGTGGCCCCAGAGGTTGATCTCCCAGCCCGGCATGACGCGGATCAGACCCTCGGCGAAGCCCATGTACCAGTCGGGCTGGGCGCCGGTGGACACCATGTCGGGACGGTACGGGCCGAGCGCCCAGATCGGGTTGATCGAGGCGATCGCCGAGATGATCGCGATGACACCGAAGACCAGGAAGAAGAAGCCTCCGGCCTTCGCCATGTAGACCGGCAGCAGCGGCATGCCCACGACGTTGTTGTTCGTGCGGCCGGGGCCGGCGAACTGCGTGTGCTTGTGGAAGAACACCAGGATGAGGTGGGCCACCACGAGGCCGAGCATGATGCCGGGCAGCAGCAGCACGTGGGCCGAGTAGAACCGGGCCACGAAGTCGCCGCCGGGGAACTCGCCACCGAACAGGAACATCGACAGGTACGTGCCGATGACCGGCACGGACAGGATCGCGCCCTGCATGAAGCGGACACCGGTGCCGGAGAGCAGGTCGTCCGGGAGCGAGTAGCCGGTGAAACCGGTGAACATGCCCAGGAAGAACAGCAGGAAGCCGAACAGCCAGTTGATCTCACGCGGCTTACGGAACGCGCCCGTGAAGAACACGCGCATCATGTGCACGAACATGCCGGCGAGGAAGATCAGCGCCGCCCAGTGGTGGATCTGCCGGATCAGCAGACCACCGCGCACCTCGAACGAGATGTGCATGGTCGAGTTGAACGCCTCGGACATCAGCTGTCCCTGGAGCGGGACGTACGGTCCGGCGTACTCCACCTCGTTCATCGACGGGTGGAAGAACATCGTCAGATAGACGCCCGTCAGGATGATGATGAGGAAGCTGTAGAGGCAGATCTCGCCCAGCATGAAGGACCAGTGGTCCGGGAAGATCTTCCGCATGTTGGCCTTGGCCAGCGAGTAGATCCCCAGCCGTCCGTCGGCCCAGTCGGCGACCCGCTCACCCGCGGGCGCCTTCTTCGGTGAATCGGTCACGGTGCTCATCCGCGCTCCCAGAAGGCAGGACCGACGGGCTCGTCGAAGTCGCCGAGCGCCTCCAGGAAGCCCTTGTCGTTCACGCCGATCCGCAGCTGCGGGAGGGCGTGACCGGCCGGGCCGAAGATGACGCGGGCGCCGTCGGAGAGGTCGAAGGTGGACTGGTGGCACGGGCAGAGGACGTGGTGCGTCTGCTGCTCGTACAGGGAGATCGGGCAGCCCACGTGGGTGCAGATCTTCGAGAAGGCGACGATGCCCTCGTGCGACCACTCGAGCTCGCGCTTGTCCTTGATGTCCTCCGGCTGGATCCGGACGATCATCAGGGCGGCCTTGGCGATCTCGGTCTGGAAGTGGTGGTCGTGCTCCGAGAGGCCCTCGGGCATCGCGAAGGTCAGCGAACCGACGGCGACGTCCTCGGGACGAAGCGGCTCGTGCGTGTTCATGTTGATGAGCTGAAGACCCTTGGCCCACATGGTGGTCCGGAGCTTCTTCTCGGGCAGCGGGCCCATGTCACGCAGCAGCACGATGCCGGAGAGCGGTACGAGCGACAGCGCGCCGAACATCGTGTTGCGGATGAGCTTGCGGCGGCCCATGCCCGACTCGGCGGCACCGGCCGCGAAGTCCGACATGACCTTCGCCTTGACCTCGGGCGACGCCTCGATCGGGTGACGCTCGTCGGCGACCTCGACGTCGGACATCAGGGTGCGGGCCCAGTGGACCGCGCCCGCGCCGATGAAGAAGAGGGCGAGACCGAGGGTCCAGCCGAGCGCGAAGTTGAGCGCGGACACCCGGCCGAAGGGCCAGATGTACACGATCTTGTCGACCGGGAAGATCACGTACGAGGCGATGAAGCCGACCGTGGCCAGCATCGACAGCGTGAACATGAAGGCGACCGCGCGCTCGGACCGACGGGCGGCCCGCTCGTCGATGTCCTGGATGCGGGGCTTGTGGGGCGGGAGGCCCGGGTCGGCGAACGGGTCGTCGGCGACCTTCACCGCGCCGTGCGCGGTGTCCTGCCCTGCCGGCAGGTTCTCTTCTGGAATCTCTTGGGTACTCATGACTTCTTGGCCTTAGCGGTGTGGGCCGCGACCCAGATGGCAACTGCGATGAGCCCACCCAGACCGAAGATCCAGGCGAACAGGCCCTCGCTGACGGGGCCGAGGCCACCGAGCTTGAGACCGCCCGGGTTGTCGGCCTTGTCGCTGTTGACGGCCTGGACGTACGCGATGATGTCCTTCTTCTCCTTCTCCGGCATGGTCGTGTCCGGGAAGGAGGGCATGTTCTGCGGGCCGGTCTGCATGGCCTCGTAGAGGTGCTTCGCGCTCACGCCTTCGAGGCTGGGGGCGTACTTGCCGTAGGTCAGCGCGCCACCCTCACCGGTGAAGTTGTGGCACTGGGCACAGTTGTTGCGGAACAGTTCGCCACCGCGGCCCTGGTTGGCGCCGGCCGTGTCGTACTGGCTCTCGGCGGGCGTGACCGGGCCGGAACCGAGAGAGGCGACGTACGCCGCGAGCTGATCGATCTCAGCCTGCGAGTAGATGACCTTCTTCTTCGGGACCTGGGCGCCCGGCTGCTGGGCCGGCATGCGGCCCGTGCCGACCTGGAAGTCGACGGACGCCGAACCGACGCCGACGAGGGACGGGCCGTCAGTGGTGCCCTGACCGCCGGTTCCGTGGCAGCTGGCGCAGCCGACGGAGTAGAGCTTCTTCCCCTCCTCGATGGCGAGGGACTGGGCGGTCTCATCGGCCTTCGCCGTGCCCGCGGGCGCGAACGCGGCGTACAGCCCCCCAGTGGCCGCCAGCGCGAGAAGTAGGACGACGACCGCCGCCAGCGGATGGCGTCGTCGTGCGGAGAGCTTTTTCACGGATTACCCCGGTGTCAGGATCTTCTGCGTCGATGCTTGCTGGATGTCTCGGTCCGCCGTGTCGGCGGCGCCGATTACTTGATCATGTAGATCGTGGCGAAGAGGCCGATCCAGACGACATCGACGAAGTGCCAGTAGTAGGACACGACGATGGCGGCGGTTGCCTGCTCGTGAGTGAACCTCTTGGCGGCGTACGTCCGGCCGAGGACCAGCAGGAAGGCGATGAGTCCGCCCGTCACGTGCAGGCCGTGGAAGCCGGTGGTCAGGTAGAACACGGAGCCGTACGGTCCGGACGAGAGCGACATGCCCGCGTCCTTGACCAGCTCGGTGTACTCGAAGACCTGGCCGCCGATGAAGATCGAACCCATCACGAACGTGACGATGAACCACGTCCTGAGCTTCTTCACGTCGCCCCGCTCGGCGGCGAATACGCCGAGCTGACAGGTGAGGGAGGAGAGCACCAGGATCGTGGTGTTGGTCGCCGAGAACGGGAAGGCCAGGTGTTCTGCCTGGGCCTTCCAATAGTCGGCACCTGTCACCGATCGCAGGGTGAAGTACATCGCGAAGAGGGCCGCGAAGAACATCAGCTCGGAACTCAACCAGATGATGGTTCCGACGCTGGTGAGGTTCGGTCGATTGACCGACGGGTGCGCGTGCCCTGTTTCTACTGTCGTTACTGTCGCCACGACCGACATTATGTCGGTCGCTTATCCCGCCCTCACTCCGGGGGGTGCCGTTCGGAGTGTCAGAGGGGTGTGTCCAGCCCGAACGGCCCAGTGCGACGGCCCCCGAGCACCCTTCGAACAGGTGTTGAACGGGTGTTGACGAGGTGTGGACCGGAGTAGCATCCGCGCATCGGTCGACGACGACCCACCCGCCTTCCCAGCCGGAGGAACGATGCAGTCGAGTGCCACGGTCCTGGTCTACAGCGACGACGCGAACACCCGCGAGCAGGTACGGCTGGCGGCCGGGCGCAGGCCCGCGTCCGACGTCCCCCCGGTCGAGTTCGTGGAGTGCGCGACGCTGCCGGCGGTGCTGAAGCGCCTGGACGAGGGCGGCATCGACGTGTGTGTGCTGGACGGCGAGGCGGTGCCCGCCGGCGGCATGGGCGTCTGCCGGCAGCTCAAGGACGAGGTCTTCCACTGCCCTCCGGTACTGCTCCTGATCGGGCGCCCGCAGGACGCCTGGCTGGCCACCTGGAGCCGCGCGGACGCCGCGGTCACCCTTCCGGTGGAACCGGTCGACTTCGCGGCGTCCCTGGCGGCCCTGCTGCGCACGCGCCTCGCGATCGCCTCCTGAGCTGATCGGATCTCCTCAGATCGAGGGCCTGAGGCGGGCCTTCTCCGTGGAGGGCACCGGGTTTCCGGTGGCCTCCACCAGGGCGCTGCCCTGGCGCCACTTGTCCCAGGACAGGTTCCAGTCGCCGAAGCCGTTGCCGAAGGTGTCCATCGTGTCGCCGTAGCTGTTGACGGTCCTGACGATGTCGCCGGGGCGGACGGTCTCGTAGAACCAGGCCGCGTTCCCCGTCGACATGCCGACACAGCCGTGGCTGACGTTCGCCACGCCCTGTGAGCCGACGGACCAGGGCGCGGCGTGGACGTACTCGCCGCTCCAGGTCACCCGGGTGGCGTAGTAGACGGGCAGGTCGTAGGACTCTGAGCTGCCCTCGGCGATGCCGACGCTGGTGCCCCGCATCCGGACGTAGTACTCCTTGCCGAGCACCACCTTGATGCCGTTGCGGGTGGAGAAGCCGGGCTTGCCGGTGGTCACCGGAATGGTGTTGATCACTTCTCCGTTGCGCTTCACGGTCATGTAGTGCGACCCGGCGTCCGCGATCGCCTCGATCCGGTCGCCGATGGTGAGCTTCAGCGGCTTGGACGCGCCGCCGTAGAGCTTGTCGCCGACCTTGAGGCCGTCCAGGTTGCCGGTGACCGTGACGCGCGTGCCCGAGGGCCAGTACTCCTTCGGGCGGAAGTGCAGCTTCTTGTCGTCCACCCAGTACCAGGCGCCCTCGACGGAGGGGGTGGAGCGGACCTTGAGGGCCCGTTCGACGATGCCGCGCGCCTTGCGGTCCTTGACGGGGAGGCTGAGGTCGGCCGTGACGGGCTGTCCGACGCCGTACGTGCCCGCCTCCGGCCCGAAGGTCACGGTGAGGCCCCGTTTGGCCGGGGCCGTCTCGAAAGTGAACGTACGGGCGCCTGGAGCGCCGTCCCCGTCCTCGGTGGAGACGCGGACGGTGTAGCGGGCGCCGGCCGCCAGGGCGGCCGTGGAGCGCCAGCGCTGCCCGTCGGCGGTGAGTTCGCCGGCCAGGTGGTGTCCTGAGGCGTCGGTGGCGGTGACGTCGGTGATCCGGCCGCCCTCGCCCTTGGCGGTGATCTCCAGGGGCTTCTCGGGGTCCGCCTTGGCGCCGTCGGCGGGGGCGCTGACCGCGAGCTGGCCCGCCGCGTCGTAGGCCCTCGCGGACAGCGGGTGGCCGTCGCTGCCGGTGCAGGCGGTGGCGCCCGCGGTGACGGTGACAGCCAGAAAAGTGCAGCTCAGAACAGTCCGAATGCGCGGCGTGTCGTTCATGGACTCACCGTAAGAACAATCCTTCGCGGCAGCGCGCCGAGTGCTGCAAAAGAGGGGCCCGGACGCTTCGGTGACGAAGTGTCCGGGCCCCTCGGTGTGCTCCGGTGCGGAGCGGGGTATCGCTACTGGTTCTGGTTCTCGCCGCGGTAGAACTCGAAGACCCAGCCGAAGAGGCCGACCAGGATCAGCGGGAACGAGAAGTACAGCAGCCACCAGCCCATGGCGATGGCGAGGAAGGCGAGCGCGCCGCCGGTGGCCAGCGAGAGCGGCTGCCAGCTGTGCGGGGCGAAGAAGCCGACCTCACCGGCCTCGTCCGCGACGTCGGCCTCCTTGTCGTCCTGCGCCATCGCGTCGACACGCTTGGCCGTGAAGGCCAGGTAGTAGCCGATCATGATGGACAGGCCGAACGCGAGGAACAGCGCCGTGGTGCCGACCGGCTCCTTCGACCACACGCCGTACAGGACGGCCATGGCAAGGATGAAGACGCTCAGCCAGATGAACATCTTGCCCTGGATCTTCACTTGCCGGCCTCCTTGCTGCCCACGAGGGCCTCGGCGGCGTGCCCCTTGTTCTCGAGCTGGTCGAGAGCGGCGATCTCGGGGTGGTGCAGGTCGAACGCCGGGGATTCGGAACGGATCCGCGGCAGGGTGAGGAAGTTGTGCCGCGGCGGCGGGCAGGACGTCGCCCACTCGAGCGAGCGGCCGTAGCCCCACGGGTCGTCGACCTCGATCTTCTTGCCGTACTTGGCGGTCTTCCAGACGTTGTAGAGGAACGGCAGGATCGACAGACCGAGCAGGAAGGAGGAGATCGTCGAGATCGTGTTCAGCGCGGTGAAGCCGTCGGCGTCGAGGTAGTCCGCGTAACGACGCGGCATGCCCTCGGCACCGAGCCAGTGCTGCACCAGGAACGTGCCGTGGAAGCCGATGAACAGCGTCCAGAACGTCATCTTGCCCAGGCGCTCGTCCAGCATCTTGCCCGTGAACTTCGGCCACCAGAAGTGGAAGCCGGCGAACATCGCGAAGACCACGGTGCCGAAGACGACGTAGTGGAAGTGCGCGACGACGAAGTACGAGTCGGAGACGTGGAAGTCCATCGGCGGCGAGGCCAGGATGACACCGGTCAGACCACCGAAGGTGAAGGTGACCAGGAAGCCGATCGTCCAGAGCATCGGTGTCTCGAAGGACAGCGAGCCCTTCCACATCGTTCCGATCCAGTTGAAGAACTTCACGCCTGTCGGTACGGCGATGAGGAACGTCATGAAGGAGAAGAACGGTAGGAGGACGCCACCGGTGACGTACATGTGGTGGGCCCACACGGTCACGGAGAGACCGGCGATCGCGATGGTCGCGGCCACCAGACCGATGTAGCCGAACATCGGCTTGCGGCTGAAGACCGGGATGACCTCGGAGACGATGCCGAAGAACGGCAGCGCGATGATGTACACCTCCGGGTGGCCGAAGAACCAGAAGAGGTGCTGCCAGAGCAGCGCTCCACCGTTGGCCGCGTCGAAGATGTGCGCACCGAACTTGCGGTCCGCCTCGAGGGCGAACAGCGCGGCCGCCAGGACCGGGAAGGCGAGCAGGACCAGGACACCGGTCAGCAGCACGTTCCAGGTGAAGATCGGCATCCGGAACATCGTCATGCCGGGGGCACGCATGCAGATGATCGTGGTGATGAAGTTGACCGAACCGAGGATCGTGCCGAAGCCGGAGAAGGCCAGACCCATGATCCACATGTCGGCGCCGACACCCGGCGAGCGGACGGCGTCCGACAGCGGGGAGTAGGCGAACCAGCCGAAGTCCGCCGCACCCTGCGGGGTGAGGAAGCCGGCCACCGCGATGATCGAGCCGAAGAGGTACAGCCAGTACGCGAACATGTTCAGCCGCGGGAACGCCACGTCGGGCGCGCCGATCTGCAGCGGCATGATCCAGTTCGCGAATCCGGCGAACAGCGGCGTCGCGAACATCAGCAGCATGATCGTGCCGTGCATCGTGAACGCCTGGTTGAACTGCTCGTTCGACATGATCTGCGTACCCGGACGGGCCAGCTCGGCGCGCATGAAGAGCGCCATGAGTCCGCCGATGCAGAAGAAGACGAACGACGTGACCAGGTAGAGCGTGCCGATCGTCTTGTGGTCGGTGGTGGTCAGCCACTTGATCACGACGTTGCCGGGCTGCTTGCGCCGTACGGGCAGCTCGTTCTCGTACGAGTCCTCAGCTGCGGCGGCACCCTGGGTTTCGTTGTGGATGCTCACAGTTGGTTCTTCTCCGCATTCCTGGCCGGGTCCGTCTGCTCGATGCCAGACGGGATGTAGCCGGTCTGCCCCTTCTCGGCCAGCTCCTTCAGGTGCTGCTGGTAGCGCTCCGGGGAGACCACCTTGACGTTGAAGAGCATCCGGGAGTGGTCGACACCGCACAGCTCGGCGCACTTGCCCATGAAGGTGCCCTCACGCGTGGGAGTCACCTCGAAGGAGTTGGTGTGCCCCGGGATGACGTCCTGCTTCATCAGGAAGGGGACCACCCAGAAGGAGTGGATGACGTCACGGGAGGTCAGGACGAACCGGACCTTCTCGCCCTTCGGCAGCCACAGGGTCGGGCCCGGGTTGCCGTTCTGCGGGTTCCGGTCGCCGGGGATACCGGCGTCGTAGACTCCGCCGGCGTTCTCCGGGAAGTCCGCGAGGAACTTGTCCGGGATCGAGGCGAGGTTCTTGTCCGTCTTGGCGTCGCCCGTCACACCGGGCACGTTCTCGACGTAGTTGAAGCCCCAGCTCCACTGGTAGCCGACCACGTTGACCGTGTGGGTCGGCTTCGGGGTGAGCTCGAGGAGCTTCGACTCGTCGCGCGCGGTGAAGTAGAAGAGCACCGAGACGATGATGAGGGGGGTGACCGTGTACAGCGCCTCGATGGGCATGTTGTAACGGGTCTGCGGAGGTACCTCCACCTTGGTCCTGCTCCGCCGGTGGAAGATGACGGACCAGATGATCAGGCCCCACACCAGGATTCCGGTAATGAGCGCGGCCGCCCACGATCCCTGCCAGAGGGAGAGGATCCGAGGCGCCTCTTCCGTGACGGGGGTGGGCATGCCAAGGCGGGGGAAGTCTTCCCAGTTGTACGAGCAGCCCGTGGCTGTCGCCAGGATCAGGCCCGCAGTCAGCACCTGCGGCAGCTTCCGCCGCATCGGGCGCCGCGACGAGCGGTCGGAGCCGTTGGGACTCACGTAGCGCCTTCCCGAGAGTCTCGGCCCGCGTTGGTCGGCCACGGCCGTCCGTCTCGCTGGTCGGTCGCCGCCCCGTGCCGCGGGCAGGGGTTTGGATGTTTATGCGGACCAAACCCTACTGGACGCTATTTGGGGTCGCGCGGGGAGGGTGCCCAACGCGCCGTCCGAGTCCCCGAAGGGGTGGACTCCGGGGTTCCGGAGGGGGGTAGGACGCGTCCGTTCGGGCGTCTGCCGGTGCGGCGGGGTGTTGTTCTGACGGGGACTCACGGGGGTCGGCGCGGGGACGCGCCACGGGTGGACGAGGAGCACCGGCCCCCAGCCTCTACCGTGGGCGGATGCCGTACTTCGACACCGCGTCCGCCGCCCCGCTGCACCCCGTCGCCCGTCAGGCGCTGCTCGCCTCCCTGGACGAGGGCTGGGCCGACCCGGCCCGGCTGTACCGGGAGGGCAGGCGGGCCCGGCTGCTCCTCGACGCGGCGCGGGAGGCGACGGCGGAGGCCGTGGGCTGCCGCCCGGACGAGCTGGTGTTCACCCCTTCGGGGACGCGCGCGGTTCACGCGGGAATCTCCGGAGCCCTCGCGGGGCGTCGGCGTGTCGGGAACCGGCTCGTGGTCTCCGCGGTCGAGCACTCCTCCGTCCTGCACGCGGCCGAGACGCACACGGCGGCCGGCGGAGCTGTGACCGAGGTGCCGGTGGACCGGTCCGGGGCGGTCGACGCGGACGTCTTCGCGGCGGCCCTCGACTCCGGGACGGCCCTGGCGTGTCTCCAGTCGGCCAACCACGAGGTGGGGACCGCACAGCCGGTGGCCGAGGTGGCCGAGGCCTGTCGGGCGGCGGGCGTGCCGCTGCTCGTGGACGCGGCCCAGTCGCTGGGCTGGGGGCCGGTGGAGGGCGCCTGGTCGCTCCTCGCCGCGAGCGCGCACAAGTGGGGCGGGCCGGCGGGGGTGGGGCTGCTCGCCGTACGGAAGGGCGTCCGGTTCGCGCCGCAAGGCCCCTCGGACGAGCGGGAGTCGGGCCGGGCGCCCGGCTTCGAGAACCTGCCGGCGATCGTGGCGGCGGCGGCCTCGCTGCGGGCGGTCCGGGCGGAGGCGGAAGCCGAGGGGGCGCGGCTGCGGGGTCTCGTGGACCGGATCCGGGCGCGGGTGCCGGAGCTGGTGCCGGATGTGGAGGTGGTGGGCGACCCGGTGCGGCGGCTCCCCCACCTGGTCACCTTCTCCTGTCTGTACGTCGACGGGGAGACGCTCCTGCACGAGCTGGACCGGGAGGGTTTCTCCGTTTCGTCCGGTTCGTCGTGTACGAGTTCGACGCTGACGCCCAGCCATGTGCTGCGCGCGATGGGTGTACTGAGCGAGGGGAACGTCCGGGTGTCCCTGCCGGCCGGCACCGCGGAGGACGACGTGGACCGCTTCCTCGACGTCCTGCCGGGTCTGGTCGCGGGGGTACGGGAACGACTCGGCGCCCCGGCCGCGTCCCCCGCCCCGGCGGCCACCGCGGGCCCGCTCGTCGTGGACGCCCTGGGCAAGCGGTGCCCGATCCCGGTGATCGAACTGGCGAAGGTGTTCGGGGAGGTCCCGGTGGGGGGGACGGTGACGGTGCTGTCGGACGACGAGGCGGCGCGGCTGGACGTTCCCGCATGGTGCGAGATGCGGGGCCAGGAATACCTGGGCGAGGAGGCTTCGCCTCGGGGGGGCCGGGCGTACGTGGTGCGACGCGTCTCCTGACGCCCCCCCCGGTGCGGCGGGGGGGGGTAGCCCCCCGGCGCGGCGCGGCGGGGGGTTAGTTCAGGTGGGACTGGACTTCTGTGGTCGCCTCTTCGCCGTATGCCTTCTTGAAGCGCTCCATGAAGTTCGCCCGCCGCAGCGTGTACTCCTGCGTCCCCAGCGTCTCGATCACCAGCGTCGCCAGCATGCACCCGACCTGCGCCGCCCGCTCAAGACCGACACCCCACGACAGTCCCGTGAGGAAGCCCGCGCGGAACGCGTCGCCGACACCCGTCGGGTCGACCTTCGCCGTCTCCTCGGGGCAGCCGACCTCGATCGGGTTCTCGCCGACCCGCTCGATCCGCACACCGCGCGAGCCGAGCGTGGTGACGCGGTGCCCGACGCGGGAGAGGATCTCGGCGTCGGTCCAGCCCGTCTTGGACTCGATGAGGCCCTTCTCGTACTCGTTCGAGAAGAGGTAGGCCGCGCCTTCGAGGAGGGTGCGGATGTCGTCGCCGCCCATGCGGGCGATCTGCTGCGAGAAGTCGGCGGCGAAGGGGATCCCCCGCGTCTTGCACTCCTCCGTGTGGCGGAGCATCGCCTCGGGGTCGTCGGCGCCGATCAGGACCAGGTCGAGCCCGCCGACCCGGTCGGCGACGGCCTTGAGCTCGATCAGCCGGGCCTCGCTCATCGCACCCGTGTAGAACGAGCCGATCTGGTTGTGGTCCTTGTCCGTGGTGCAGACGAAGCGCGCGGTGTGCAGCACCTCGGAGATGCGCACCGATCCGGTGTCGACGCCGTGCCGGTCGAGCCACCCGCGGTACTCGTCGAAGTCGTAGCCCGCCGCGCCCACGAGGATCGGTGCGCCGCCGAGCTGTCCCATGCCGAAGCAGATGTTGGGGCCGACCCCGCCGCGCCGGACGTCGAGGTTGTCGACGAGGAAGGAGAGGGACACCGTGTGGAGCTGGTCGGCCACGAGCTGGTCGGCGAACCGGCCGGGGAAGGTCATGAGGTGGTCGGTGGCGATGGAGCCGGTGACTGCGATACGCACGGCGGGGTGCTCCTGCGGGATTCGATTGAAGGGGCGTCGAGGGCGACGGACGGTCGTCGACGGCCGTCAGTTCACGCTACCGGGTGGGGGCGCGGCTGCCGAACAGCGGAAACTACCCCAGAGTAGGCCTTTTCCCCGGGGGCGTGCGGTGCATACGGTGCGCCCATGACCACGTACCCCGCTCCTCGCGAGCGACACGAGCCGGAGCTGAGCCTCGCCGACCTGCGCGGCGCCGGCGTGCGCATGGCTCCGCACTGGGTGACCCCGGTCTCCCCGGCCCCAGCTCCGGTCTCCCCCACGCTGATCCACGGGGTCGTCGTACCCGCGGCCTCAGCCCGGCTGATCGACGCCACCGCGGAATACGGGGGCTGACGGACGGAACCGCGAGCGCGTCCGCTCCGTCCCATCGGCGTCCGGTCGAGGAGAGGGAGCTTGTGGTGAGCGGTACGGAGAACGTACGGAGGCGACGGAACGTCCTGGCCGCCTCGGTGGCGGCGGGTGTGCTGCTCGCCGGAGGCGGTGGCGTCTACCTCGCCACCACGGCGTCCGGTGACGGCGGCGACGGCCCCGCCACCCGGGCCGCCGCCGACGCGTCCGGACCGCCCCCGCCATTGCGCCTGGACGGCGACGGCGGCGGCAGTACGCGGGGCGGCCCCGGGATCGCTCCCGGCGAGCCGGACCCCGGAGGCGGCCCCGACGGGACCGTCTACACAGCCAAGGGCCCACTCCCCCAAGGGCCCTCCTCGGCCGCGGTCCACCGGCCCGAGGGCCTGGTCACCTCGGCGGAGGTGACCAGGCTGGCGCAGGCGCTGGGCATCTCCGGGAGCCCCGCCCTGGTGGGCGAGGTCTGGACGATCCGGCCCGAGAAGGACGGTTCGGGGCCCCGCCTCGACGTGTCGCACAAGGCCCCGGGGAACTGGACGTACTCCTGGTACGACGGCGGCCCGGCCGGTGACACCTGCCTCAAGGGCAAGGCCTGCCCGCCGCCGGGAGAGACGAAGCCGGCACCGGGCGGTACGCCGCTGAGCGAGGCCGCGGCGAAGGCGGCGGCCGCGCCCGTCCTGAAGGCGCTCGGGCAGGACGACGCGAAGGTCACCGCGACCCAGGTGATGAACGGTTCGGTACGGGTGGTCAACGCCGACCCGGTCGTGGGCGGCCTGCCGACCTACGGCTGGTCCACGGGGCTGCACATCGCGCGGGACGGCCGGACGGTCGCCGGGAGCGGGATGCTCAAGGAGCCGGTCGAGGGCGCCACGTATCCGGTGATCGGCGCGGCGAAGGCGCTCGCCGCGCTCAACGAGGACTCGAAGGGCACCGGCCCGATCGGTATCGGCCACTGCGACACGGCCCCGCCGGCCGCGGACGTGCCCGGCATCGGGAAGGAAGACACGCGGACGCCGGTCCCTGGGAAGGCGGAGCCGACCGCACCCTGCCAGACGATCGTGGACAGGGCGGCCCCTGATCAGGTGCCGGTGACGGGCGCGGTGCTCGGTCTGGCCGCGCGGGACGTGGCCGGCGGGCGGCTGCTCGTACCGTCGTGGCTGTTCACCGCGGACCCGGCGGACGCGGCGCCGTACACGGTGGTGCGGACGGCGGTGGCGCCGGAGCACCTGGCACCGCCGGCGAAGCCCTCGCCGACGCCCACGCCCCCGCCGTCTCCCGAGGACGGTACGGCGAAGCCGCGGCAGGTCGAGTCGTTCCGTACGGACGAGGCCGGCCGGAAGTTGACGGTCACCTTCTGGGGCGGGGTGTGCAGCACGTACACCGTGACGGCCGAGGAGACCCCGGCGCAGGTGTCGGTACGGATCGCCGAGAAGCCGATCGACCAGGACCGGGTCTGCATCATGGTCGCCAAGGAGATCACGCGGACCGTGACGCTCCAGAGTCCGCTGGGCGACCGGCCCGTGGTGGACGCGGCCAGCGGAGAAGCGGTGCCGCGCCGCTAGCCCGGCGGCCCACCTGAGGGCACACGCAGATGAGGGCGGGGGGGCCGGGGGGGGTCCCCGGCCCCCCCCCCCCCCGGCGGGGGGGGGGGGGGGCGGTCCCGGGGGGGGCCCCCGGGCCCGGACCCCCGGCGGGGGGGGTGTGGGTTGTGTATCCCAGCGTGT
>NZ_JBIWIO010000011.1:42809-78750 GCF_044764665.1 Streptomyces sp. NPDC093795 | reverse complement strand
AGCGCCCGGGGGGCCCCGGGCGGGGGGTGCCGGCGCCCCGGGTTCCGGGGGGCCCGCGCCCGATCCCGGGCGCCCCCCGGGGGCCCACCCGCAGTTGGGGGGGGCGCCCGGGTTGCCCCCCGGGCCCGCCGCCCTCATGTGCACGCGGTGTGCGGCTTAGCTGAACGAGTCGCCGCAGGCGCAGGAACCCGTGGCGTTCGGGTTGTCGATGGTGAAGCCCTGCTTCTCGATGGTGTCGACGAAGTCGATCGAGGCACCGCCGAGGTACGGGGCGCTCATGCGGTCGGTGACGACCTTGACGCCGTCGAAGTCCTTCACGACATCGCCGTCGAGCGAACGCTCGTCGAAGAACAGCTGGTAACGCAGGCCGGAGCAGCCGCCGGGCTGAACGGCGACGCGCAGAGCCAGGTCCTCGCGGCCTTCCTGTTCGAGGAGGCCCTTGACCTTGGCCGCGGCGGCGTCGGACAGGAGGATGCCGTCGCTGACAGTGGTCTTCTCGTCCGATACGGACATCTGCTTCTCTCCCGGTGTGTACGGAGACTGCTTGCCGACGGTTGCAACCGACGGTGCCCCGGATTCATTCCGGGCCGTGTGGGGTCTTTCTCCCTTCATGCTCGCACACCCTGTCCAGGAGCGGGGA
Source organism: Streptomyces sp. NPDC093795 (assembly GCF_044764665.1). Classification (NCBI taxonomy): domain Bacteria; kingdom Bacillati; phylum Actinomycetota; class Actinomycetes; order Kitasatosporales; family Streptomycetaceae; genus Streptomyces; species Streptomyces sp. NPDC093795. Next base: position 78,110 of record NZ_JBIWIO010000011.1, on the reverse strand, counting down.
CGGCGAAGTCCAGCTGCGGGGACCGCGAATTCGTCACATCGACACTATGGCCATCGTCAACGTGACGTGAAGCGGTTATGATAGATAACGTCATTTCGACGAAAAGCATCCCCCGAAGGCTCCTCGAAGAAAGGGTGCGTGACGTGACCACGGCCCAAGCCCGTCCTGAACTCGACGTACAGCCGACGCCGCTCGCCCTGCTCCTGCTCGGTCGCGAGGCCGACCCGAAGAGCGAGCGCGGAGTGGAGTGTCCCGGCGATCTGCCGTCGCCCTCCGACCCGGACCTCGTGGAGCGCGCCCGCGCGGCCAAGGAGAAGCTCGGGGACAAGGTCTTCGTGCTCGGCCACCACTACCAGCGTGACGAGGTCATCCAGTTCGCCGACGTCACCGGTGACTCCTTCAAGCTCGCGCGCGACGCGGCGGCCAAGCCCGAGGCCGAGTACATCGTCTTCTGCGGTGTGCACTTCATGGCGGAGTCGGCCGACATCCTCACCGGCGACGACCAGAAGGTCGTCCTGCCCGACCTGGCGGCCGGCTGCTCGATGGCCGACATGGCCACCGCCGAGCAGGTCGCCGAGTGCTGGGACGTGCTGACCGAGGCCGGCATCGCCGAGCAGGTCGTGCCCGTCTCGTACATGAACTCCTCGGCCGACATCAAGGCCTTCACCGGCAAGCACGGGGGCACCATCTGCACCTCGTCCAACGCCGAGCGGGCCCTGGACTGGGCGTTCGAGCAGGGAGAGCCCGGCACAACAAAGGTGCTGTTCCTGCCCGACCAGCACCTGGGCCGGAACACCGCCGTCCGCGACATGGGCATGTCCCTGGACGACTGCGTCCTGTACAACCCGCACAAGCCGAACGGCGGGCTGACCGTCGAGGAGCTGCGCGCCGCCAAGATGATCCTGTGGCGGGGGCACTGCTCGGTGCACGGCCGCTTCTCGCTGGAGTCCGTCGAGGACGTCCGCGCGCGCATCCCCGGTGTGAACGTGCTCGTCCACCCCGAGTGCCGCCACGAGGTCGTCGCCGCCGCGGACTACGTGGGCTCGACCGAGTACATCATCAACACCCTGGAGGCGGCCCCGGCCGGTTCCAAGTGGGCGATCGGCACGGAGCTGAACCTGGTCCGCCGTCTGGCGAACCGATTCGCCGACCAGGACAAGGAGATCGTCTTCCTCGACAAGACGGTCTGCTTCTGCTCGACCATGAACCGCATCGACCTGCCGCACCTGGTGTGGACCCTGGAGTCCCTGGCCGAGGGCAACCTCGTCAACCAGATCCAGGTCGACAAGGAGACGGAGAGCTTCGCGAAGCTGGCCCTCGAGCGGATGCTCGCTCTGCCGTAACGGTTCTTCCCCCCTGTACGCCGAAGGGCGCCCCGCACGATCGCGGGGCGCCCTTCGGCGTTCGTGACTCAGTCCAGGAGGTTGAGGAGAGTCGCGTCCAGCGGGGAGACCTCCGGTTGGTCCGGGTTGTCCGTCGCGTCGCCCTTCTTCTTCTCGGAGTCCTTCTTCGCCGCCTTCTTCGCCGCCTTCTTCTTCGCGCGGCGCTCCTTGCGGAGCTCCACCATCGCGTACAGCGTCGGGACGAGGAGCAGGGTCAGCAGCGTCGAGGTGATCAGACCGCCGATCACCACCACGGCCAGCGGCTGGGCGATGAAACCGCCCTCGCCGGTGATGCCGAGGGCCATCGGCAGCAGGGCGAAGATCGTCGCCAGGGCCGTCATCAGGATCGGGCGGAGCCGGTGCCGGCCGCCCTCGATCACCGCTTCGACGACGCCGAGCCCCTGGGCCCGGTACTGGTTGATCAGGTCGATCAGGACGATCGCGTTGGTGACGACGATGCCGATGAGCATCAGCATGCCGATCATCGCCGGGACGCCCATCGCGGTGTCGGTGACGACGAGCAGGCCGATCGCGCCGGTCGCCGCGAACGGGATCGAGACCAGCAGGATCAGCGGCTGGATCAGCGACCTGAAGGTCGCCACCAGGAGCATGAAGACGATCGCGATGGCCGCGAGCATCGCGAGGAACAGGTTGAGGAAGGCCTCGGACTGGTCCTCGGAGACACCGCCGATGGTGGCGGTGGCGCCCTCCGGCAGGTCGAGCGCGTTGATCTTCGTCTGGAGGGTGCTGCTCACCGCGCCGGTGTTGTCGCCGACCGGCTTGGCCGTGATCGTCGCGGCGCGGGCGCCGTCGATCCGGGTCATGGAGACCGGGCCGGGAACCAGCTCGACGGTGGCGATGTCGCCCAGCTTCACCGGGCCGAGGGGCAGGGCCTTGAGCCCGGCCAGGGTGGTGACGGGCCGCGCCGAGGTGATGAGGACGTCCCGCTCGCTGTCGTCGAGGATCGCCTTGGCCGCCGGGGTGCCGCGGACGGCCTGGGCGACGACCATGCCGAGCGAGGCGGAGTCGAACCCGGCGTCGGCCGCCGCGGGCTTCGCCGTGACGGAGATGCGCGGCACGGACTGCGACAGGTCGCTCTGGACGTCGGTGACGTCCTTGAGCCCGGCGATCGCCGTCCGGACCTGCTCGGAGGCCTTCTTGAGGACCTCCGCGTCGGCGGCCTTGACGACCACGCTCAGGTCCTGGCTGCCGAAGCCGTCACCGGCCGAGATCGTGGTGTCGCCGATCCCGTCGAGGGCGCCGAGGCCCTTCTCGATGGCGGCACGCGTCTCCTCGTACGCGTCGGAGTCCTCCAGGCTGACCTTGTACGAGGCCTGGTTGGTGCCGGTGCCGCCGCCGAAGGCCGCCATGAAGCCGGAGGAGCCGACGTTGACCTGGTAGTCCTTGACGCCCTCGGTCTCCGCGAGGAGCTTCTCGATCTTCTTCGCGGCCTCGTCGGAGGCGTCGAGTCCGGTGCCGGGCGGCAGCTCCTGCTGGATGCTCAGGACCTCCTGCTCGCCCTGGTCGAAGAAGTTCGTCTTCAGGAGCGGGGCCATGCCGAAGGTGACGACCAGGACGGCGAGCGCGATGCCCAGGCTCATGATCCGGCGCCGGGTCGCGAACCGCAGGACCGGTACGTACAGGCGCTGGAGGCGGCTCTTCTCCTCCTTCTCCTCGGCCAGCCTGCGGGCCTCCGCCAGGTCCTCCGACGTGCCCTTGGGGGCGCGGAGGAACCAGTACGAGAGGACCGGGACCACGGTCAGGGAGACGAGCAGCGAGGCGAGCAGGGCCGCCGTGACCGTCAGCGAGAACGAGCCGAACAGCTCGCCGATCATGCCGCCGGTGAGGCCGATGGGCAGGAAGACGGCGACGGTGGTGAGGGTGGACGAGGTGACGGCGCCCGCCACCTCGCGGACCGCGGTGAGGATCGCGGACTGCCGTTCCTCGCCGTAGCCGAGGTGACGCTTGATGTTCTCCAGGACCACGATCGAGTCGTCGACGACCCGGCCGATGGCGATGGTCAGCGCGCCGAGCGTCAGCATGTTCAGCGACAGGTCACGGGTCCACAGCACGATGAGGGCGAGGACGACCGAGAGCGGGATGGAGACCGCGGTCACCAGGGTCGAGCGGATCGACGTCAGGAAGACCAGGATCACCAGGACGGCCATGACGAGGCCGAGCGCGCCCTCGGTGGTCAGCCCGGCGACGGCCTTGGCGACGGCCGGGCCCTGGTCGGAGACGACGGTCAGCTCGGCGCCCGCGCCCAGGTCGCGGCGCAGCTCGGGCAGCTTCTCCTCGACGGCGTCGGAGATCGCGACGGCGCTGCCGTCCTTGTCCATGGTGGCCATGACGGCGAGGCTGGGCTTGCCGTTGGTACGGGTGAGGGAGACGCGCTGCGACTCCTCCTGGCGGACGGTCGCCACGTCACCGAGGCGGACGGCCTTGCCCTTGCCGGGGACGGCCGCCGGGATGCGCAGGTCCTCGATCTGCTTCAGCGAGGTGTAGCCGCCGCCGACCTGGATCGTGCGGTTCTTGCCGTCCTCGGCGAAGGAGCCGGCCGGCATCGTGCCGCCGCCGGAGCGCAGGGCCTCGGCGAGCTTCATGCTGCTGAGCCCGGCCGCGGCGAGCTTCCGCTCGTCCGGGGTGACGGAGACCTGGAGGTCCTGGACGCCGGAGACGGAGACCTGGCCGACGCCCTCGATGCCTTCGAGGGCGGGGACGACGGTCCGCTCCAGCTGGTCGGCGAGCGCCTGCGGGTCCTTGTCGGACGCGGCGGCGAGAACGACGGTCGGCATGTCGTCCGTCGAGCCGGCGATCACCTGCGGGTCGACGGAGTCGGGCAGCTGCGCGCGGGCCCGGTTGACGGCCTGCTGGACGTCGGCGACGAGCTGCTTCGTCGACTCGTCGCCGTAGTCGAAGGAGGCCATGACGACGGCCATGCCCTCGGAGGCGGTGGAGGTGACCGACTTCAGGCCGTCGACGGCCTTCAGGTTGCTCTCCAGGGGCTCGACGACCTGCTTCTCGACCACATCAGGAGAGGCCCCCTGGTACGGGGCGAGGACCGAGACCATCGGCAGCTCGATCGAGGGGAACAACTGCTGCTTCAGCTGCGGTATCGCGATCGCGCCGAACACGATCGCGACGATGGACATCAGCCCGATCAGGGCCCGCTGCGCGAGGCTGAATCTGGACAGCCAGGACATGGGGTCTCTCTTCTGTGGCGTACTCGTCGACAGGCGGGAGCAGCCAAGACCCCGGCCCGGACCCGCTGGATCCGCCGGAGGCGCCCCCCGTCCCTACGATCTGCCATCGGTGGCAAGAAGTCCTCGGCCCCCGGGTCCACATCTTTATCCCGCGCATACCGCGTCTGGAGTACGCCGGGGCCCCCGGTCACTCCACCCTCGGACGTACCAGTCCCGATTCGTAGGCCGTGACCACCAGCTGGGCCCGGTCGCGGGCGCCCAGTTTGGCCATGGCCCGGTTGACATGGGTCTTCACGGTGAGCGGGCTGACGTCGAGCCGCTCGGCGATCTCGTCGTTGGACAGTCCGCCCCCGACGAGTACGAGGACCTCCCGCTCCCGGGCGGTGAGCGCGGCGAGCCGCTCGGTCCTGGCCCCGCCGCCGTCCACGGTCGCCGCGCCGGCGCCCTGCGCGAGGAACGTGGCGATCAGGCCCTTGGTGGCGGCCGGGGACAGCAGCGCCTCGCCCGCGTGCGCGATCCGGATCGCGCCGAGGAGTTCCTCGGGCTCGGCGCCCTTGCCGAGGAAGCCGGAGGCACCGGCGCGCAGCGACTGCACGACGTACTCGTCGACCTCGAAGGTGGTCAGCATGACGATCCGTACGTCGGAAAGCTCGGGGTCTCCGGTGATCATGCGGGTGGCCGCGAGGCCGTCCGTGCCCGGCATCCGGATGTCCATCAGGACGACGTCGGGCCGCTCCGCGCGGGCGAGGGTCAAGGCCTGGGCGCCGTCGGCGGCCTCGCCGACGACCTCCATGTCCGGTTCGGAGTTCACCAGGACCTTGAAGGCGCTGCGCAGCAGGGCCTGGTCGTCGGCGAGCAGCACCCGGATGGTCATGTGTCCTCCCCCGTACGGGACGTCACCGGCAGTATCGCCTGGACCCGGAAGCCGCCGCCGTACCGGGGGGCGGCGGTGAGGGTGCCGCCGAGCGCGCCGACCCGTTCCCGCATGCCGAGCAGTCCGTGGCCGCCGTGGCTGCTGTGGTCAGCAGCGGGGGCGGGGACGGCCGGGGGGCTGCCGTTGTCGAGGACGGTGATCTCGACCGTACGGCCCACCCGGACGACGCTCACCTCCGCCTCGGCCTCCGGTCCCGCGTGCTTGCGGACGTTGGTCAGGGCCTCCTGCACGATCCTGTACGCGGCCAGGTCGACGGCCGCGGGCAGAGGTTTCTCCCCGTCGGTACGGGCCAGGGCGACGGGGAGTCCGGCCTTGCGGAAGCTGTCGAGCAGTCCGTCGAGGACGGCGAGGCCGGGGGCCGGTTCGGTGGGCGCCTCGGGGTCGCCGGACTGGCGCAGCAGGCCGACGGTGGCGCGCAGCTCGTCCAGGGCGGAACGGCTTGCCTCCCGTACGTGCGCGAGGGCCTCCTTGGCCTGGTCCGGGCGCTTGTCCATGACGTGGGCGGCGACGCCGGCCTGGACGTTCACCAGGGCGATGTGGTGGGCGACGACGTCGTGGAGGTCGCGGGCGATCCGCAGCCTCTCCTCCGCGACCCGGCGCCCGGCCTCCTCCTCGCGGGTCCGCTCGGCCCGCTCGGCCCGCTCCCGTATCGCGTCGACGAAGGCCCGGCGGCTGCGGACCGCGTCCCCTGCGGCGGCCGCCATGCCGGTCCAGGCGAAGACGCCGAGGTTCTCCTGCGCGTACCAGTTGGTCGGGCCGAAGATCATGGCGGCGGCGGTGAGCACCGCCATCGTGACGAGGCCGACGCGCCAGGTGGTGGGGCGGTCGGTGCGGGAGGCGACGGTGTAGAGCGCGACGACGGCGCTCATCGCGATGGGGGCGGGCCGGGTGTCGTTGACGAGCTCGAAGAGGGAGATCGTCACGGTGAAGCAGAGCACGCGGAAGGGGAAGCGCCGCCGCAGGACGAGCGCGGCGGCCCCGGCGACCATGATCAGCACGCTCCACACATCGGGCGTGTGGTCACCGAAGGTCGGCCCGTCCGGGCTGCCGTGGGGGTCGGTGAAGGACCCGGCGACCATGCAGACGAGCGCGCCGAACGCGACCGTCGCGTCGAAGGCGAGCGGGTGGTCGCGGAACCAGTCGCGAAGGCGGAGGTAGAACGTGCCGGTGGCGGCGGCTCCGGTGGGGGTCACGGGGGACACGGTACGGGGCGGGGGCGGGGGTAGGTGGGGGTGCGGGTGCGGCCCGGCCGTGGGTGAGGGCGGGTGGCGGGTGCGGCCGGGAGTAGCGGGTGCGGCCGGGAGTGCGGGTGCGGCCGGACGGCCGGTGAGGCCAGACGTGCGGTGAGGCCAGACGTGCGGTGAGGCCGGACGTGCGGGGAGGTCGGGCGTGCGGGGAGGTCGGGCGTCCGTCGCCGGAACGCGCGGTGTCCCGCCGCCCCGGGTGGGGTGGCGGGACACCGGTGTCGTGCGTCAGCCGGGGATCAGGCCGTCGTCGGAGAGCATCTGCCTGACCTCGTCGAGGCTCGCGTCCGGGGCGGGGAGGATGAGCTCCGAGGGTTCGAGGGCGTCGTCCGGCAGTGGCTCACCGAGCCGCCGGACCGCGTCGAGGAGGGCGCCCAGCGTGCGCCGGAACCCTTCCCCGTCCCCCGATTCCATCTCTTCGAGCAGCTCGTCGTCGAGCTTGTTCAGCTCGACGAAGTGGCTGTCGGCCAGCTTCCACTGGCCCTCCCCCATGATCCGTACGATCATGACGCGTCCTGTCTGTCGCCTGCTTCTGCTGCTTCGACTACTTCTCGAAGCGCGGGTGGGACTGCTGCTGCGTCTGGTCCTGCGGCGCGGCCGCGCCACCGCCCTCGATCGACTGCTGCTGCGCCGACGGGCCGCCGGCCAGCTCCGCCTTCATGCGCTGGAGCTCCAGCTCGACATCCGTACCCCCGGAGAGCCGGTCCAGCTCCGCCTGGATGTCGTCCTTCGCGAGACCCGACTGGTCGTCCAGGGCTCCCGAGGCGAGCAGTTCGTCGATCGCGCCCGCGCGCGCCTGGAGCTGGGCGGTCTTGTCCTCGGCCCGCTGGATCGCGAGGCCGACGTCGCTCATCTCCTCGGAGATACCGGAGAAGGACTCGGCGATCCTGGTCTGCGCCTGGGCCGCCGTGTACGTCGCCTTGATGGTCTCCTTCTTGGTGCGGAAGGCGTCCACCTTGGCCTGGAGACGCTGGGCGGCGAGAGTGAGCTTCTCCTCCTCGCCCTGCAGCGTCTGGTGCTGCACCTCCAGGTCGCTGACCTGCTGCTGGAGCGCGGCACGCCGGGACAGCGCCTCACGCGCCAGGTCCTCGCGGCCGAGCGCCAGCGCCTTGCGGCCCTGGTCCTCCAGCTTGGCGGACTGGCCCTGCAGCTGGTTCAGCTGGAGTTCGAGCCGCTTGCGGGAGGTGGCGACGTCGGCGACGCCCCGTCGCACCTTCTGCAGCAGCTCCAGCTGCTTCTGGTAGGAGTAATCGAGTGTCTCGCGCGGATCCTCGGCCCGGTCAAGGGCCTTGTTCGCCTTCGCGCGGAAGATCATCCCCATACGCTTCATGACACCGCTCATGGGCTTCGCGCGCCCCCTTCTGACGGACTTCGGCTCCAGCTCTTCGACAGGATCCACAGTACGGGCCCTGTCTCCATTACCGCACTGTTCGGAGCGGGATGTGCTCCTCCCCAAGGACGACTGTGCGCGCTCTCCCCTCCCGCGCAGGGTGTAGATGGATCTAGGGGAAACCCCGCGCGTCCGCCGTACGTACCGTCGAAGACGCAGTCCGTTAGCGGATCGTTCCCGGCAGGCATGGGGTTCATGCCCACCACCCCGTACCCTTGGGTTTTGTGTTCCGTAGCCGTTCGAAGGACGAGAAGGCCCCCACCGACAAGGTGACGGCGGACCTCTCCACCAAGCAGCCCCGCGACCCCGAGGCCCCCAAGGGCCGCCCGACCCCGAAGCGGAGCGACGCGCAGACCCAGCGCCGCCGCGCCGTGACGGTGCCGACCGACCGCAAGGAGGCCGCCAAGCGCCAGCGCGAGGCACGCCGCTCCGACCTGGCCCGTCAGCGCGAGGCGCTGGCAAGCGGCGACGAGCGTTATCTGCCGGCCCGCGACAAGGGTCCGGTCCGGCGTTTCGTGCGCGATTTCGTCGACTCGCGGTTCGCGATCGCCGAGTTCTTCCTGCCGATGGCCGTGGTGATCCTCGTGCTGTCGCTGTTCGGCAACACGAACCGGTCGTTGCAGAACATCTCCCTGCTGCTCTGGCTCGGTGTGATCATCCTGATCGTCATCGACTCGATCGGCATCTGGCTCCGCCTGCGGAAGCAGCTGAGCGAGCGCTTCCCGAACGAGCCGAAGCGCGGCGCCATCGCCTACGGCCTGATGCGCACGCTCCAGATGCGCCGACTGCGGCTTCCGAAGCCGCAGGTCAAGCGCGGAGAGCGGCCCTGAGCGCCGACAGTTCGGAGCCCGTCGAGCGCGCTTTCGGCGCGGCGACCTCTGAGGCGGGCGGCCCGGTGCTGCCCGCCGTCGCTCACTGGCCCGCCGGGTCCGGCGGGCTGCGCGACACCATCCGGCAGGAGATCGTCGCCCGCCAGCTCGACGAGCAGATATCCGGCCGCTACCCCGTGGGGCAGCGGCTCCGGATCCTCGACGCGGGCATGGGCCAGGGCACACAGGCCCTGCGTCTCGCGCGCGCGGGGCACACGGTGACCGGCCTCGAGGCCGATCCCGACCTGCTGAAGGCGGCCCGTGAGTCGCTGGCGACGGAGCCCGCCGGGATCCGTGAGCGGGTCCGGCTCATCGAGGGCGACGGCCGCGAGACCGGCGTGCACTTCCTGCCCGGCAGCTTCGACGTGGTCCTCTGCCACGGCGTGCTGATGTACGCGGACGAGCCGGACGCGCTGCTCGCCGGCCTGGCCCGGATGCTGGCCCCCGGCGGGCTGCTCTCCCTTGTCGTACGGAACGCGGACGCCCTGGCCATGCGGCCGGGGCTCGCCGGCGACTGGTCGGGGGCGCTCGGCGGCTTCGACTCGGACGTCTACACGGACGGCCTCGGCGTGAAGGTGCGGGCCGACCGGCTCGACGCGCTGACGGCGACGCTCGCGGGGATCGCGGCGCCGCTGCACGCCTGGTACGGGGTACGGGTCTTCACGGACGCCGTCCCGGCCGAGGCGGGCCTGCCGGCCGCCGAGGAGCTGGACCGGCTGCTCGCCGCCGAGGACCGCGCGGGCCGCACGGAGCCGTACCGACGGATCGCGGCGCTGCTGCACCTGTGTGGGGTGCGGGGCTGAGACGGGCGGGCGGGGGCCGGTGGTTCGGAGCTCGGAGCTGCCGGCCTGGCGGGCCGGGGCTCGGTGGTTCGGAGCTCGGTGGCTCGGAGCTTGGAGCCGGCGGTCCTGTGTTCGGGGCTCGACGTCCCTGATCGGGTGCGTTCGTCGGGCCCTGGGTGGGGATGAAACGGATACTCCGGACATGGACGTATCCCGTGCCCATGCCCGTACCCCACGCCTCCTCCTCCCCCTGACCGCCGCGGCCTGCGCCGTCGCGCTCGTCGGCGGCTGCTCCTCCGCAGGGGACACGCCCGCGCGTGCGCGCTCCACCCAAGCGGCGGCGCCGCTCGCCGCCAACGACCTCCAGGACGACTACCAGGCCGTCATCAAGAACGTCCTGCCGTCGGTCGTGCAGATCGACGCGGCGAACAGCCTCGGCTCCGGGGTCGTCTACGACGGCAAGGGACACATCGTCACCAACGCGCACGTCGTCGGCCAGGAGAAGACCTTCAAGGTCACCGCCGCCACCGGCGGGCAGCCGGTGACCGCCCGGCTCGTCTCCTCGTACCCCGAGCAGGACCTCGCGGTGATCAAGCTCGCGTCCGTGCCACAGGGCCTCAAGCCGGCGAAGTTCGGCAACTCGACGGCCGTCGACATGGGGCAGATCGTGCTGGCGATGGGGTCACCGCTCGGCCTGTCCGGCAGCGTGACGCAGGGCATCGTCTCGGCGACCGGCCGGACGGTCAGCGAGGGGCGGACGGGTGGCGGCACGGGCGCGACCATCGGGAACATGATCCAGACGTCGGCCGCGATCAACCCGGGCAACAGCGGGGGCGCGCTGGTGAACCTGGACAGCGAGGTCATCGGGATCCCGACGCTCGCGGCGACGGATCCGGAGCTGGGTGGTGGTTCGGCGGCCGGGATCGGGTTCGCGATCCCCGCGTCGATGGTGCGGACCGTCGCGGACCAGATCATCAAGGACGGCAAGGTGACGGACTCGGGGCGGGCGGCCCTGAACATCACCGGGCGTACGGTGCTCGACGACGACTACGAGCCGGCGGGCGTGGCCGTGGTCGAGGCGCCGGCGGGTGGGGCGGCGGGGCGGGCGGGTCTGAAGCCGGGGGATGTGATCACGCGGCTCGGTGACACGGACATCACGACGATCACGTCGCTGTCGGAGGCGTTGGCCTCGCGGCGGCCGGGCGACAAGGTGACGGTGACGTATGTCCGGGGGACGGCCACGGAGAAGACGGACGTCACGCTGGGCGAGATGTAGACCCGGCCCGGTGCGGGGCGCGCCGCGTGGCCAACCACCCGCACCCCCACCGCCGTGTGGGCAACCGCCCGCACCCCCGCCCACCCCCCGTGTGGGCAATCGTCCCGCAGGGCGGGACGGGTGGGCACACGGGACGGCGCCCTCGGCGGCGCCCCCGCCCCCTGTGCCTGGACCCGCACCAGCAGTGCGGCGCGCAAGGGGTGCGGGTCCAGGCGTGGAAGCCTAGGCCCGGCAAGGGGCGCCGTCCGTTGTGCCCACCCGTTCCGCCCCAGCGGAACGAATGCCCACAACGGGGTGGCGGGGGTGGGCGCCGCCCCAGCGGAACAGTTGCCCACACGGGGGTGCGGGGTCCGGGTGGGTCCCGTACCCCCGTCGCCGGGCGCTCTAGCCCTCCGCGTTCAGGGGCATCGGGCCGTAGATCTTCGTCTCGTCCTCAGAGAGGGTCACCTGGGCCGCACCGCCGCCCAGGAGGTCCCGCCAGTGTTCGCCGAGCCAGCTTTCCGCGTCGCCCTGGGTGGTGAACTCCTCCGGGGTCACCACCGGCTCGACCTCCGTGCCGTCGGACTTCTCGAACCGCCACGTCCATGCCATGTCCGCCTCCTGGCGCTCACCGGATGATCGGTTTCCTGCCCGCAGAGTAGCCGGGCGCGCACGGCTCGCGGTGGCGCGGGAGGATCTGAGGGTGGAACTGACTCTGCTCGGCACCGGCGCCCCGCTCGGGCTCCCCCGTCCCGACTGCCCCTGCGCCGTGTGCGCGCTCTCCCGCGGGCCCCGGGTCCGCGCCGCGACGGCGCTGCTCGTGGACGGGGCCCTGCTGCTCGATCTGACCCCGGGGGCCGCGCTGGCGGCCGCACGGTCGGGGCATTCGCTCGTGGGGGTGCGGCAGGTTCTGCTGACGCATCCGCACGACGGGCCCGCCGTCGAGGTGCCCGCGGGGCTTCCGACGGCCGGGCGGGTGCCGGACGGGCGGGAGTTGACGCTGATCAGCGGGCACCGGGTGCGGGCCGTCCCGATGGACTCCCCCGGTACGGGGTACGAGGTGACGTCGGCGGACGGCGAGCGGCTGCTCTATCTGCCGCCGGGCGGGGCAGTCGCCGGGCTTCCGGAGAACCACCGGGTGCCGTACGACACGGTGGTGGCCGATGTGACGGGCCGCCCGGACGGTCTCGCCCGGCTGCGGGCGACCGGGGCGGTCGGCCCGGTGACCGAGGTGATCGCGGTGCACCTGGACCACGACATGCCGACGGGGGCGGAGCTGGACCGGCGGCTCGCGGCGTCGGGCGCGCGGGCGGTGCCGGACGGGACGACGCTGTACGTGGGCGACTACCACGAGGTGCCGGACGTGCCCCGGCGGACGCTGGTGACCGGCGGGGCCAGGTCGGGGAAATCCGTGGAGGCCGAGCGGCGTCTCGAGTCCTTCCCCGAGGTCCTTTACGTGGCGACGGGCGGCAGCCGTGAGGGGGATCCGGAGTGGGCGGAGCGGGTGGGCCTGCACCGGGAACGGCGGCCGGGTTCCTGGCGTACGGCTGAGACCTGTGACCTCGTACCGCTCCTCGAGGAGGAGGACGGGCCCGCGCTGCTCGTCGACTGTCTGTCGCTGTGGCTGACGGACGCCATGGACCGGGTGGACGCCTGGGACGACGAGCGGTGGGCGGCCGGTGGGCAGCGGGCGCTGCGGAAGCGTACGGCGGAGCTGGTGGCGGCGGTACGGGCCACCCGCCGGACGGTCGTCGCGGTGACGAACGAGGTCGGTTCGGGGGTGGTGCCGGGTACGGCGGCGGGGCGGCGGTTCCGGGACGAGCTGGGCCGGCTGAACGCGGCGTTCGCCGACGAGTGCGAGGAGGTCCTCCTCGTGGTCGCCGGTCAGGCCCTGGTGCTGCGCGGGTAGGGTGCGATCACTGAAGGCACTCGCTGATTTGTCTCAAGGCGGAACCCGTGAATCTGGACGACTTCTCCGATCTGATCGAGCGCCCCGACGGCGGGATCCGGCGTGACGCCGAGGAGCGCCGTGAGCGGCTGAGCGTGCCGCCGGGGGCCCTCGGCCGGCTCGACGAGCTCGGTGAGTGGCTGTCGGCGGCGCAGGCCTCGGTCAAGGTGCGGGCGATCGAGCAGCCGAAGGTGGTGCTCTTCGCGGGCGACCACGGGATCGCCTCGCTCGATGTGTCGGGGCGCCCGGCGGGCACCGCGCACGAGCTGGTGCGGGCGGTCCTGGACGGGGCGAGCCCGATCGCCGTGCTCGCCCGGTCGACGGACGTGCCGGTACGGGTCGTGGACGCCGGTCTCGACTGCGAGCCCGAGCTGCTGCCCGCCGAGGTGGTACGCCATCGGGTGCGGCGCGGCAGCGGCCGGATCGACGTCGAGAACGCGCTGACGGTCGAGGAGACGGAGGCGGCGGTCCGCCTCGGTATCGCCATCGCCGACGAGGAGGCCGATTCCGGCACCGATCTGGTGGTGCTCGGGGATCTGAGCGTCGGCGGGACGACGCCCGCGGCGACCCTGATCGCGGCCCTCTGCGGGACGGACGCGTCGGTGGTGACGGGCCGGGGCGGCGCCGGGATCGACGACCTGGCGTGGATGCGGAAGTGCGCGGCGATCCGGGACGCGCTGCGGCGGGCCCGGCCGGTACTGGGCGATCAGCTGGAGCTGCTCGCGGCCGTGGGCGGGGCGGATCTGGCGGCGATGACGGGATTCCTGCTCCAGGCCTCGGTGCGGCGGATGCCGGTGATCCTGGACGGTGTGGTGGGGGCGGCCTGCGCGCTCGTGGCGCAGCGGGCGGCGTTCCGGGCGCCGGACTGGTGGCTGGCGGGTCAGGTGAGCGGGGAGCCGGCGCAGGCGAAGGCGCTGGACCGGATGGCGCTCAACCCTCTCCTCGACCACGGCGTCCATGTGGGTGAGGGAACCGGGGCATTGCTCGCACTTCCCCTCGTCAGGGCCGCGGCGGCGTTCGCCGCGGAGCTGCCCGAGCGTCCGGATCCGACCACTCCGGACGGCGCGGGCGCTTCGGAGGCCTGAGAGGGAGCGGGACGGAGACGTATCGACTCCGGGGCGGTCACGCGCGCGGCGCACGGCACGTGCGCACGCCACGCGCGCGTGGCCGCCTCCGGCGTCTCCGCACGACAAGTGGTGCCCCATATGATCGCTTTTCATGGGAGAAGTCCGCTTGTCTGCCGAAGCAACACCCGGGGCAACGCCCGGAGCAACGCCCGGAGCAACACCCCGGAGCTCCACCCCCCGTTCGCGCCGCGGCGCCGCGTTCGCCGTCTGGTACCTGCGGGTCGTCACGTTCATCAACTTCCTGAGTGCCGTCTGGGTCTCGTTCGGACAGGACCTGCGGCGCCACAACGAGGACAACTACTTCACCCCGTACATGCTCACGGCGGGCTTCGCCTCGGGGGTCTTCACCCTCTTCCTGGCGATCACCATGCGGCGCCGCAAGCGGGCCGCGTGGATCCTCAACCTGGTGCTCGGCGGTCTGTTCCTGCTGCTGTTCGCGCTCGTGATGTTCTTCCCGGAGATCCGGCAGCACGCCCAGAACTGGATCTCGCTGGTCCTGACCGCCGCGTTCGTCCTGGCGCTGCTGCTCGGCCGCAAGGAGTTCTACGCGAAGGGCGACCGCTCCAACCCGCTGCTCGCGGCGGCCGTGGCGGTCGGCGGACTGCTCGTCACCTCGCTGCTCGCGGCCGTCCTGGTCACCGCCACCAACACCTCCACCGCCCACTCCACCTTCCTGGAGCGCTGGCGGTACGGCGTGATGCGGCTCGTGACCCTGGCCGCCGACGACTCGCGGCTCCCCGGGATCTCCACCCCCGGCTGGGTCGACGTCACCATCAACGTCCTGTCCACGCTGCTGCTGTTCGCGGTGCTCTTCGCCGCCTTCCGCTCCCGGCGGGCCGTCGATCCGCTGACCGAGGGGGACGAGGAGCGGCTGCGGGCCCTGCTCGACAAGCACGGGAACCGCGACTCGCTCGGCTACTTCGCGCTGCGCCGCGAGAAGAGCGTCGTGTGGTCACCGAGCGAGAAGGCCGCCGTCACCTACCGGGTGGTCGGCGGGGTCTCGCTCGCCTCGGGCGACCCGATCGGCGACCCCGAGGCCTGGCCGGGCGCCATCGAGCCCTGGCTGGCCGAGGCGCGTGAGCACGGCTGGATCCCGGCGGTGATGGGCGCGAGCGAGGAGGCCGGCACGATCTACGCCCGGCACGGCCTCGACGCCCTGGAGCTGGGCGACGAGGCGATCGTCGAGACCGACGAGTTCACCCTGGACGGGCGGGCCATGCGGACGGTCCGGCAGGCGTTCAACCGGGTCAAGCGGGCCGGGTACGAGGTGCGGATCCGGCGCCACGAGGACATCCCCGCCGAGGAGATGGACGTGTTGCTGCGCAAGGCCGACGACTGGCGGGACGGGGCCACCGAGCGCGGTTTCTCGATGGCGCTCGGGCGGCTCGGCGACCCCCGGGACGGGCGCTGCGTGATGCTGGAGTGCACCGACGGGCAGGGCGAGCTGCGGGCGGTGCTGTCCTTCGTACCCTGGGGCCCGAAGGGGCTCTCGCTCGACCTGATGCGCCGTGACCGGGAGTCCGAGAACGGCCTGATGGAGTTCATGGTCATCGAACTCCTCCAGCGCGCGGAGGAGATCGGGATCACTCAGGTCTCACTCAACTTCGCGATGTTCCGCTCCGTCTTCGAACGTGGCTCGAAGCTCGGCGCGGGGCCCGTGCTGCGGATGTGGCGTTCGCTGCTCAGCTTCTTCTCCCGCTGGTGGCAGATCGAGTCGCTGTACCGCGCCAACGCCAAGTACCGACCGATCTGGGAGCCCCGATTCATGCTCTTCGAGAAGAGTGCCGACCTGCTGCGCATCGGCCTGGCGGCCGGCCGGGCCGAAGGCTTCCTGGAGGCCCCGGGGCTGCCGAAGTGGCTGCACCGCAGACATCTGGAGAGCGGGCGTTGAGCGCCTCGGGCCGGGAGTTCGCGCGCCGGGAGTGGGGCCCGCTGTTCACCACCGTACGGACGGCGCTCGTCACGAGGAGGTGGCGGGCGGTCCCGATGACGATCGCCGCCGTCTGCCTCACCGCCCTCTTCCAGCTGGTCCAGAACCAGGACTGGGGCTATCAGCCGGTGCAGGACATCGGCTCGGTGCGGGCCGAGGACCCGCTGTGGCTCGCGCTGCTCAGGACCCCGCTCTCCCTCTTCGTACCGGCGCTCGACCTGCCCGTGTGGGGCGCGCTGGCGCAGGTCCTGCTGGTGTTCGGGATCGCCGAGATCTGTCTCGGGCGGGGGCGGACGCTCGGCATCGCCTATCTGGCGACCCTCGCGGGGACGCTGTACGCGCGCGTGGGCATCGCGATCGGCCCGGACAGCCCGCTCGGGCTGCCCGCGTCCGACGCGCGGGTCGTCGACACCGGGCCCTCGGCGGCGGTGGTCGGCCTCGCGGTCTGTGTCTGCTGGCGGTACAGGGCCTTCTGGACCGGCGGGGCGGTGATCGTCGCGATGGTCGTGGAGGTGGTCGTCAAGCCGAACCTGGCGGGCAAGGAGCATCTGGCGGCCATCGCCGGCGTCCTCGTCCTGATCGGGGTCCAGGCCTGGCGCGAGCGCGGTCAGGAGGGGGTGGAACCCCGCCCCGGGACCCGCTCCTGGAAGCCGCCGATCAGGTCCTGAGCGCGGCGCCGGACCTTGGTCCAGCGCTTGTCGTGGCGGTACGTACGGATCCGGGAGCGTGCCCGGGCGCGGTGGCGGCGCCCGTAGAGCCGCCGGGACCACCACGAGCCGGGGCGGGCGAGGCGGACGGCGCCGACGATCGCCACGAAGGGGACGAACACCCCGAGGACGGCCATCCGGAACTTGCCCTTCACCAGGGTGACCAGGATGAGGAGGAAGTTCAGCGCCAGGGTGAGGAGGAAGGTGAGCCGGTCCTGGCGCTCGTCGGCGGTCACGTCGTCGACACCGAGCGGGGAGAACCCGCTCAGGGCGAGCCCGACCAGGGCCGCGGTGAGGACGACCACCTCGACGCTCTTGCGGCCCTCGTCGGACCAGTACACGTCGTCGAGATGGAGGATCAGCGCGAACTCGTCGAGGACGAGCCCCGCGCCGATCCCGAAGATCACCGCGAAGACGATGCCGCCGACGCCGTGCCGGTCGCTGCCCACCGCGCCGAATCCGCCGATGACGGTGAGGACGACGCCCGGCACGACGTGATGGATGTGGAGCCCGCCGGAGGACACGTTCCCGAAGGGGCCCTTCCCCGCCCGGATGAGCCGGGTGACCGTCCGCGTGACCAGGAACGTCACGACGAACGAGGTCAGCGCGAGCAGCATCGGGAGTTTCCCCGGCTCGACGATGTTGCGGGAGAACCAGTGACCCATGCCACCCCGTTCCGATATGCGCGGTATGCGGCGTACGGGCAATCTACCGTCCGGAGGCGGCGATTACCCTGCCCGGATGGACGGCCTGCGTTTCGCCTTCGGCACCCTCACCGTGTTCCCCACCCGCATCACCCGCTGGGACCGGGACGCGGCACGCGGCGGCATGCTCTGCGCCCCCCTTGCCGGTCTGGTCGTCGGCCTCTGCGCGGCGGCGCTCGGCACAACGTTCCTGCTGCTCGGCTCGGGCCCGCTGCTCGCCGCCGTCGTCACCACCGCCGTCCCCGCCGTCCTCACCCGGGGCCTCCACCTCGACGGCCTCGCGGACACCGCCGACGGCCTCGGCAGCGCCAAGCCCGCCGAGGACGCGCTGCGCATCATGAAGCAGTCGGACGTGGGGCCGTTCGGGGTCATCGCGCTGCTCCTCGTCCTGTTCGCCCAGGTCGCCGCCCTCTTCGAGCTGTACGGGCAGAGCTGGGCGCACGGCGTGGCCGGCGCCGGGCTCGCCGCCACCGTCGCCCGCCTCGCCCTCACCCACGCCTCCCGCCACGGCATTCCGGCGGCCCGCCCCGAGGGCCTCGGCGCGATCGTCGCCGCCACGGTCCCGGCCCGCTCCGCGACGCTCACGACGGCGCTCGTCCTGGTGGCGTGCGCGGCGACGGGCCTCCTGTTCTCCCCGTACGACGCGGTCCACAACGTCCTGGCGGCCGGCGCGGCCCTGGCCGCCGCGGCACTGCTGCTCCGCCGGTGCGTACGGCGGTTCGGCGGCGTCACGGGCGACGTCTTCGGCGCGGTGGAGGAGACGGCGACGACGGCGGCGCTCGTGACGCTGGCGCTCGGGTGACCCATCCGTGACCGGACACCGGGCAACCATCGGGGCCGCTGCCCGGTCATCCAGGCGTGATCAGACCCCTCACCCGTGTCGCCGCCTCCCTCGCCGGAGCGGTCCTGCTGCTCAGCGCCTGCGACAGCGGCCCCGGCACCGCCCGGCCCACCCCCCACCCCGTCTTCTCCGAGCCGCTCGCCCGGCAGGTGAACCTCGCCCTCCGGCACACGCAGCAGGCGGGCGGCGCCGGACTGCGACAGACCGTCACCTTCACGTCCGGCAAGGACAGGGCCGTCCAGACCCTCACCGGACACTTGGACTTCGCGGGCTCGCGCGGCTCGGCGACGAGCCGCTGGCACCTGACCCCGGACTTCCCCCGGGCCGCCCGGGAGACGATCCTCGGCACCCCCCAGGGGCCCGGCACGGGTGACACCGTCGGCCGCTACACCGTCGACACCAAGGCCATCCACTACCGGGCCGGCTCCGCCGGATACTGGCTCCGGTACGAAGGCGACATCAAGCCGCTGTGGGGGATCGACTCGATCAGCCACCTCCGGGGCACGGAGGGCGCGATCGGCGGGACGCTCCTGGAGGTCCTCGGCGGAGTGCGGCCGGCCGCACAGCGGGCCCTCGGCGGAGGCGGCCGCTCCTACCGGGCGGACTTCCCGCTCACCGAGGCCCTGGAACTCTTCCCGTACGACCTGCGAAGCGAGTTCGTGCCCGCACCCCTGTACGACCACCTGCCGAGCACCCCCGTCCCCCTGACCGTCGAGGTGGACCGCGACGGCCGGATCACCCGGGCCCGGGCCGATCTGACGGCCCTGCTCGACAGGAAGACGGAGGGCGCGCTCGCCGGGGTGACCGCGCTCCACGCCGATCTCGTGCTCGACCGCTTCGGCGCACCGGAGGCCGGAGCCGTCGCCGCACCGGACGGCCGCGTCCTGGACGCCGCATCGGCCATCACCCCCACCTCCGAGGCACGCCCCGGGGAGTGCATGGACTTCCACACCGGCATGCGGTACAGCCGACTGGTGGCACGGGTGCCCTGCACCGGCCCCCACGACGGGAAGGTCCTCGCCCAGCACCCGCTGACCGGCCCCTACCCCGGGGTCGGGGACGCCGAGGAACGGGCCGGGCGGGCCTGTGCCGGCACCCGGGACGGCTCCCGCTCCGAGGCCCTCTGGTACACCTGGTCGTCCGATCACGACTGGACGGCGCGGGGCGAGGGCCGGGCGACCTGCTACGCCGTCAGCAGGCCTGGCGCCACACCCCCAGCTCGTACCGCTTGAGCATGGAGCTGAGGTTCAGTTCCCTCGCCTGCGGACAGAACTCGGTCGTCTTCAGCTCGTACTCGACGTGGAAGACCGCCTTGCCCGCCGCCACGAAGGGGGCGAGGCGGTCGCACTCGGTGTACTGGGCGCACTGTTCGTTGACCGCGAAGTCGAAGTCGGGGAGCAGCTGCGGGATCTGGTCCAGGTCGTTCTTGAGGCCCACCGCGAGGCCCCGGTCGTGGGCCAGGCGGGCGATGAGGCGGTTGTAGCGGAGCTGGTCGGTGGCGGTGAGGGGGAAGCCGGTGTCGTTCTTGTAACCGTCCATGTTGTCGGGTTCGACGGCGTCGAAGCCCTTGGTGCGGCACATGTCGAGGCGTTCGGCCATGAGGGGTTCGAGGACGTCGGTGCGGCGGATGTCGAGCCAGCGTTCGCCCTCCCAGCCGTTGCCCTCGCCGAGGACGGACTTCGGGAAGCGGTCGGCGTCGGGGCGGAAGTCCTCCCAGGCGCCGGTGGAGAGGTAGCAGATGACCTTGCGGCCGCGGCGGTGGAGGTCCTCGACCGTCGACGCGGGATGGTCGAAGCCGTCGATGTCGTACACCGGGACGTCGACCGTCGGGTCGAGGCGGCCGCTGAGCTGCCACTGCCAGGCGAGACCCGGCTTCGGCCGCCACCGCTCCTCCCTCGGCTTCGGGTCGGGGTCGGGGCCCGTCGTACAGGCGGTGGCGAGCAGGAGCAGCCCCGCGAGCAGGGGCAGCAGTCGTCTCATCGTGCGGGCTCCAGGGGGTGCGGAAGGGTGCCCCAGGGGTGCGCGCCCGTGCCCGGGACCGCGCAGTGCACCGGGGTGGCCGGGCGGACGCCGGGCGGGGCCGCGTAGACGAGGTGGCAGTAGTGGGCGGCGACCGGCAGGTCGAGCGTCCGGTACGTGTCCCAGGGGCCCTCGAAGGTGACGAGGAGGTCGGCGAACTCCTCGTAGCCCGGGTCGGGGTGCGCCCCGTGGTTGAGCACGACGGTCGCGGCTCCGGCGGACCGGGCCGCGACCGCGATCCGCCGGTAGTGGGCGAGGCAGCCGTGCGCGGTCGACACCTGGTCGAGGAAGGCGCCGTCGGTGCCGTACCAGTCGCGGTGGCGGAGCAGTTCGGTGACGACCTCGGGGTGCGGGCGGCGCCCGTAGTCGGTGTCCACGTAGCCGAGGAGCCGTACCCCCGCCGCCCGCAGCCGTCCGGTGGCCTCCGCGAACGCCGGGTCGGCGGCCTCGCCCGCGCCGCTCGCCGGGTTGACGACGACGCCGTACAGGGAGGGAGCCGCGGCGACCAGCGCCGACCACGCTTCGGGGCGGTCGGCCGGGTGCTCGTAGAACGGCACCAGGAGGAGACGGTTCACGGTCCTTGTCCCCTAGACGCGATGGGCGGTCGGTCGTACCAGCAGAGCACAGGTGAGGACGGCGAGCACCGCCGCCGCTCCCCCGGCCGCCACCGGGCCCGCCGCCGGTCCCAGGGTCTGCGCCGCCGCCGCGAGCAGACAGACGACGGCGGCGCTGAGCACCGCGCCGAAGGCCTGGAGCAGCAGCCCCAGCCAGAGCACCGTCCCGACGAGGAGCAGGGTGACGAGCCGGGGCGGCGTCGGCCAGGGCGCCCCGGGCCAGGCCAGGGTCGCGGCGAGGGTGAGGGCGACGAGGACCGTGAGGTAGCCGCCGAGGCAGAGCACGAGGGTGCCGGTGACGGCCCGGCGGAACTCGCGGGCGGTGGTGAGGGTCCGCAGCCGGGTCAGGCTCTCGCCCCGGAAGCGGTGCAGCAGCCACTCCGCGGGGCCCATGGAGAGGGTGAGCGCGATGACGGCTCCCGCGCCGCTCACCAGGGTGTCGCCGATGCCCGCCTGGAGGACGAGCAGCCCGCTGCCGAGGCCGAACATGCCGTACGGGAGGGAGCCGGCGCGCGGGGGGCCGCCGCGTCCCGCCGCGCCGCGCCGCAGGCCCGGCCGCAGGACGAGCGCGGCGAAGACGACGCTCGCGGTGAGCGCGGCGAGGAGGAGCGCGGCGCGCAGCGGGTCGGGCAGGTCCCAGCGGAAGGCGGGGAGGGCCCCTGCGAGCGGCAGCAGGGCGCAGAGCAGGGCCCGTTCGCGGCCGAGGACCAGGAGCACGGTCGCGGCGGCGAGGTACAGCGACTGTCCGGCGGCGAACAGGGCCGCCGGGGCCTCGCCGGGCGCGGCGGCCGCGAAGGAGACGGCCGTACCGGCGAGGGCGCCCGCCGGGGCGCCGGTGAGCAGGGCGCGGGCGGCGGCGGGCCGGTCGCCGAGACCGAGCCAGGTGTAGGCGCGGTGGGACAGGGCCTGGTTCCACACCCAGCCGGTGACGGCGCCCGCGAGGAGCGGAACCGTTCCGCCGGGGAGCCCGAAGCGGCCCGGCTCCCCGGCGAGGAGCGGGGCGGCGAGGACGTACGCGAGGCCGGGCAGCGCGAAGACGAGCCCGCGCAGGAGGCAGCCGGCGAGCCCGGTGTGCCAGGCACCGCCGGGCGGCCGCGCCGGTGCGGGGTGGTGGCGCCGCTCCACGCGCGCGTAGAGGTCCTCGGCGAGGGCGAAGGAGTCGGCGCGGCCGTAGGTGAGGCGGATGTGGTCGTCGGTCATGCCGTCGGATTCGAGGAGGGCGGCGATCTCGTCCGGGTGGACGGCGACCGCGGCGAATTCTTCGAGCCGCACGGCGAGCTCGTCGAGGGGGTCGGCGGCGAGTGCCTCTCCGGTGGGGTGGGCGGTGGCGGGGGTGGAACCGCCGGGCGGGTCCGTGGCGGGCGGGTCCGTGGTGCGTCCCGGGTGGTCCGCGCGGCGGGGGGGGGGGATCGCCGGGAGCGGGGTCCCCGTCGTCGGGGGTTTCAGCCAGAGGGAGCCGCTCATGCCGGGGTGCCTTCCGCGACGAGGGGCGGGGTGGTGCGGAAGGGGGCCGTGAGGCGGACCGTCCAGGCCTTCGGGTCGAGGCGGGGGTGCGTCCGCTCGCCCGCCAGTTCGCGGTAGATCTGCCGGAAGCCGTCCACCGAGCGGTGCAGGGTGAACCGGTCGATCACCCGCTGCCGGGCGCGGCGGCCGAGTTCGGCGCGTCTGGCCCCGTCGCTGAGGAGGGCGCTGACGGCGGCGGCCATGACGGCCGGTTCGCGGGGCGGGACGACGATCCCGGTGTCGCCGACGGCCTCCCGTACCCCGCCGACGTCGGTGGAGACGGTGGCGCGGCCGCAGGACATGGCCTCGATGAGGGAGAAGGGGAAGCCCTCGCTGATGGAGGAGAGCATGACCACGCTGCCGGCGGCGTAGGCGCGCGGCACCTCGGAGACCCGGCCCTCGAAGCTGACGCCGTCGGTGACGCCGAGTTCGGCGGCGAGCTTCTCCAGGCGGGTCAGGTAGTCCTCGTTCCCGGCGGGGACCGGGCCGAACAGGCGCAGGCGCAGCGCGGGGAGTTCGGCGCGGCAGATCGCGTACGCCCTGATCAGGGTTTCGAGGTCCTTGATGGGGTCGACGCGGCCGCACCAGCTGAGGATGGGCGTCTCGGGTTCGGGCCCGGCCTCGGGGAAGGCGGCCGGGTCGACGCCGTTGTAGACGGTGCGGATGCGGTCGGCGGGGGCGCCGCCGCGCTCCTCCCAGCGCCGGTTGTACTGGTTGCAGGGGGTGATGAGGTCGGCCTTGCGGTAGCCGAGGGTGTTGAGCTCGCGGTAGAAGCCGAGCATCAGGGCCTTGACGGGCCAGCGTTGCGTTTCGGTGCGGTAGCCGAGGTAGCGCTCGCGGAGGTAGATGCCGTGTTCGGTGAGCAGGAAGGGCACCCCTTCGAAGTGCTGGGCGGCGAGCGCCGGCAGGGTGGCGAGGCCGCTGGAGACGGCGTGGGCGACGCCGCCGGTGGATATCCGGGCGGCGAGCGGACGCAGGGCGTGTTCGAGCAGGTCGGTGGCGGTGAGCGCGTCGTGGACGGTGGGCCGGGCCGCGAGGATCGGCAGGTGCGGCATGGTCCAGATCCACATGAGGGAGCGCAGGGCCGCCTCGGAGCGCAGGGCGGTGGTCAGCCGTCCCTGCCGGGCGAGTTCGGCCAGCTCGTACAGGCCGGTGCCGAAGTCGCAGCCCGCCTCCGGGTCGAGGAGGGCGAGCAGGGTCCGTTCGTACGCGTCGAGGAAGCGGCGGCGGGCGCGCCCCCGCAGGGGCCGGCGGGCGCGAGCGGGCGCGGCCGGTCCCTGCGGGAGTCCCCAGAGGGGGTACGCGGTGTGCCGGGTGATGTTGGGCGGCAGCTCCCAGGTGACGGGTTCGCGGCCGCTGCCGGTGAGGGCGAGGATCTCGAAGTCGACCTCGGGCATGCCCCGGACGAGCTGGTCGCACCAGGTGCTGACGCCGCCGTGGACATGCGGGTAGGTGCCTTCGGTGAGCATGGTGACGTGACGGCCACTGCTCGGCATGTGCGTTCCCCCCAGAACGTGCTGGTCAGGCGGTCGGGAGCGTGAGTGTGACGCTGGTCTGGAGCAGTTCGGGCGTGGTCCAGGCGGAGCGGGTGCCCGCGTACGGCGCGCCGAAGGCGGTGGTGCCGATGAGGAGGTGCTTGCGGGTGCCCTCGGGGGCGGTGATCGGCGCGGTGAGACCGGCGGGTGCCTTGACGGTGACCGTCGTGCCGACGCGGTAGGCGGTGACCTTTCCGGCGGCGAGGGCCTGGTCCCAGGCGGCGCGGCGGAGCAGTTCGGTGCCGACGTCCTTCTGACGCGGGTTCACCACCGGGGCGCTGGGGGCGAACAGGGTGCGGTAGTCGGCGAGCACCCGGTCGAGGACGGGGTAGAGGAGGCGTTCCTCGGCGAGGTTGGACTGGTGCACGTAGTGCGGGCGCGGGTCGTTGCCGAGGACGTGCGAGAGGGCGGTCCTGGCTTCCTGCGGGACGATGTGGTCGGCGTAGCCGGTGGTCGTCGGGAGCGGGCCCGGCAGGCAGGTGGAGGCCGGGTTGGACTCGCAGATCCCGCTGCCGCCGTCGGCGCGGGAGGTGTAGACCCAGTTGTACTCGTCGGTCATCTCGGCGGCGGTGCCCACGTTGTAGTACACGTTCATGGGGTGGCGTGGCACGGTCTTCGCGGCGCCGGTGGCGGTGCCGAGGGAACGTTGCTGCGGTTCGCGGGAGTTGTCGCTGGCGAGCCACTTGACGCCGTTGTCGGCGAGGGCGCCGGCCAGGTGGGGGTTGTCGGCGGGCTGCTGGGGAAGCGTCCTGAGGCCGGAGTGCTCGCCGGTGACGAGTTCGCTCCGGTCGACGGAGATGCCCTTGCCGACGGCCCAGTTGTGGTTGTTCCGGATCTGGGCGGAGAGCTCGGAGCGGCCGACCCAGAGGGTGTTGCCGGCGGTGTCCTTGGCGCACTGCCAGGGCACGACGGTGTTGTCCTGGACGCAGCCGAGGAAGGGGTGGGTGTAGGTGTGGTTGATCCAGCGGTACTGGGCGCGGTCCGCGACGAGCCGGTCGGTGAGCGGGTCGGCGCCGCCGTGCTCGGTCTTCCACTGCTCGCCCTGGCCGCCGTTGTAGACCATGTCGAGGGTGAAGCCGGAGGCCTTCTGCCAGGCGGCGGCGTACTGGGCGTCGGCGACCGTCATCCGGATCGGGTTCACGCCCTCGCCCTCGTCGCCGGCGCAGTCGAAGTCGCCGGGGGTGCAGTTGAGGGCCGTGTCCCAGCGGGCGTCGGGCGCGAAGACGTCGTCGACGTGGACGGAGAGGTAGTTGCGGCTCTGCCCGAGGTGGACGCCCTGGGTGAGCCATTCGACGATGCCGCGGGCGAGGGCGCGGAAATGCCGCTGGTACTGGTTGTAGGCGAACGTGACGACGAGTTCGCGGCGTCCGTCGGCGGTGTACTCGCCGACGAGGCTGGCCCGGCCGCCACCGGCACCGTCGATGGGCACGTCGACGTAGCTGGTGTAGCCGGCGCGGGGCCGGCCCGCGTAGCCGTAACTCTCGGCGATCGTGGGGTCGTTGTCCTCGAAGGTCAGCGCTCCGGAGAGGTACCGGAAGGGGCCCGCCTTCCCCGCGGCGGTGACGCCGGCCGTGGTCCCGTCGAGGACGCCGGACCAGCCTCCCTCGTTCGTGTAGTCGAGACCGACGCCGGGGTGCGACCAGGTGTAGGCGTCGACCTGCGGGATGCCGAACCTCTGCTCGTACGTCCGGAGGGCGGTGTGCTCGGCGGAGTCGGGCCCGAAGGCGGTCTCGTGCGGCAGGACGACGCCCTGGTACTTGGCGCGGGGGCGTCCGTCGACCGTGTCGCTGAGGAAGGCGGTGTCGAGGACCGGCCGGTTCGGGTCGTTCAGGTCGATCCTGCGGTACGGGACGCCGGAGCCCTTCAGCTCGGCGGTGATCGCCCCGACCGCGCTGCCGCCGTCGTCGACGACGAGGACGGTGAGGTCGATCCGGGGCGCGGGGGCCGTGACGGCCTGCGCGGACGGGACGACGGTGGCGAGCAGCGCGGCGGCGGCGAGGGCCGCGATCCTGGCGGTGCGGGCGCCGCGAGGCGCGGTTCTGGGCGTACGGATTCGGCCGGAGTCCATCAGGTGGTGTCCCCCCTCGGCAGGCCCGCCCGCACCGAAGCACGGAACGGAGGACCTGTGGAGATGCTGCAGATGATGCGAAGACGAGAGCGTCGTCCTTGCGTGACTGAGGCGAGTGTGAAGGAGCGTTCCGAGCCTGAACGGTAAACATGAAAGAGACACCACGGATGAGTGAATCACCGCCGCCGTGAGCGAACCGGATGAGCGAGCGTAGGCTCGTTCTCGGCGCTCTCCGGGCCGAAATACGATGCGGCGGGCACGGTCGGCCCATCCCTCGACCGCTACAGAACTCAATGGAAGCGAGATTTCACCACCGTGACTGCTCTCACTCTCAGCACTGCCGGCGCGGCGACGCTGCGCGCCGACGCCCTCGTCGTCGGCGTCGCGAAGTCCGGCAAGACGCTCGTCGTCGCCCCGGGCGCCGAGGCCGTCGACAAGGCCTTCGACGGCCGGCTCGCCGCCGTCCTGGAGACGCTGGGCGCCTCGGGTGCCGAGGGTGAGGCGACCAAGCTGCCCGCCCCCGCCGGCCTCAAGGCCCCCGTCGTCCTGGCCGTCGGCCTGGGCTCCGCCCCCGAGGACGGCGCGTCCTACGGCGCGGAGACCCTCCGCCGGGCCGCCGGTGTCGCCGCCCGCACCCTGAACGGCGCGAAGAAGGCCGCGTTCGCGCTGCCGATCGCCGCCGCCGAGGACGCCGCCGCCATCGCGGAGGGCGCCCTGCTCGGCGCGTACGCCTTCACGGCGTACCAGGAGAACGGCAAGGACGCGAAGAAGCCGCTCGGCGAGGTCGCCCTGCTCGGCGCCAAGCCGCGCGACAAGGCCCACAAGGCCGCCGCCGAGCGCGCCCAGGCCGTCGCCGAGGAGATCAACCGCGCCCGCGACCTGATCAACATGCCGCCGAACGACCTGACCCCGGCCGCGTTCGCCGCCGCCGCCCAGGCCGCCGGCAAGGAGCACGGGCTCAAGGTCCAGGTCCTCGACGAGAAGGCGCTCGCCAAGGGCGGCTACGGCGGCATCCTCGGCGTCGGCAACGGCTCCGAGAACCCGCCGCGCCTGGTCCGGATCGCGTACACCCACCCGAAGGCGGAGCGGACCCTCGCCCTCGTCGGCAAGGGCATCACCTACGACTCGGGCGGCATCTCCCTGAAGCCGGCCGGCCACAACGAGACGATGAAGTGCGACATGAGCGGCGCCGCCGCCGTGTTCTCGTCCGTCGTCGCCGCGGCCCGCCTCGGCCTGGAGGTCAACGTCACCGGCTGGCTCGCCCTCGCCGAGAACATGCCGTCCGGCTCCGCCACCCGCCCGGGCGACGTGCTGCGCATGTACAGCGGCAAGACCGTCGAGGTCCTCAACACCGACGCCGAGGGCCGTCTCGTCCTGGCCGACGCGCTGACCCGGGCCTCCGAGGAGCAGCCGGACGCGATCGTCGACGTGGCGACCCTGACCGGCGCCATGGTCCTGGCCCTCGGCAACCGCACCTTCGGCATCATGGCCAACGACGACGACTACCGCTCCGCGATCCACGAGATCGCCGAGGAGGTCGGCGAGGCGTCCTGGCCGATGCCGCTCCCCGCGGACCTGCGCAAGGGCATGGACTCCCCCACCGCCGACATCGCCAACATGGGTGAGCGGATGGGCGGCGGCCTGGTCGCCGGTCTCTTCCTCCAGGAGTTCGTGGGCGAGGGCATCACCTGGGCCCACCTGGACATCGCGGGCCCGGCCTTCCACGAGGGCGCTCCCTACGGCTACACCCCGAAGGGCGGCACCGGCTCCTCGGTCCGCACCCTGGTGAAGCTGGCCGAGCGCACGGCCGCCGGCGAACTCTGACGGGTCCGCGACGGCCCCGGGTCCGAACGGGACCCGGGGCCGTCGCTGTCCGCTCGCGACGAAATCCGTAGGTTCGTACGCCCGGGTCCGCCCTCCGTACGGACGATCGGCCGTCTCAGAGCACGGCCCCGCGTCCCGCCAGCCGTCAACAAGTGCGAAGATGGGTTCTCGGCAGGACAGGGCCCCCACCACAGGGCCGAAATAAGCGGCCGAACACCAGCCGCCGCCCGGTCACTGAAGACCGGCGACGAGCGCACATGCATGGAGGACGTGACGTGGCGAACGACGCCAGCACCGTTTTCGACCTAGTGATTCTCGGCGGCGGTAGCGGCGGTTACGCCGCGGCGCTGCGCGGAGCGCAGCTGGGCCTGGACGTCGCACTGATCGAGAAGAACAAGCTCGGCGGCACCTGCCTGCACAACGGCTGCATCCCGACGAAGGCACTGCTCCACGCCGGCGAGGTCGCCGACCAGACGCGTGAGGCGGAGCAGTTCGGTGTCAAGGCCTCCTTCGAGGGCATCGACATCAAGGCCGTGCACAAGTACAAGGACGACGTGATCTCGGGCCTGTACAAGGGTCTGCAGGGTCTCGTCGCCTCCCGCAAGGTGACCTACATCGAGGGCACCGGCCATCTGTCCTCCCCGACCTCCGTCGACGTCGACGGGCGCCGTGTCGAGGGCCGCCACATCCTGCTGGCCACCGGTTCCGTGCCGAAGTCCCTCCCCGGCCTGGAGATCGACGGCAACCGGATCATCACCTCGGACCACGCGCTGACCCTCGACCGGGTCCCGGAGTCCGCGATCATCCTCGGCGGCGGTGTCATCGGCGTGGAGTTCGCCTCCGCGTGGAAGTCCTTCGGCACCGACGTCACGGTGATCGAGGGCATGAAGCACCTCGTCCCCGTCGAGGACGAGAACAGCTCGAAGCTTCTTGAGCGCGCGTTCCGCAAGCGCGGCATCAAGTTCAACCTCGGCACCTTCTTCCAGTCGGCCGAGTACACCGACAACGGCGTCAAGGTCACCCTGGCCGACGGCAAGACCTTCGAGGCCGAGGTGCTGCTCGTCGCCATCGGCCGCGGCCCGGTCTCCGCCCGTCTCGGTTACGAGGAGCAGGGCGTCGCGATGGACCGCGGCTACGTCCTGGTCGACGAGTACATGCAGACCAACGTCTCCACGATCTCGGCCGTGGGCGACCTCGTCCCGACGCTCCAGCTCGCGCACGTCGGCTTCGCCGAGGGCATCCTCGTCGCGGAGCGCCTGGCCGGTCTCAAGACCGTCCCGATCGACTACGACGGCGTGCCCCGGGTGACGTACTGCCACCCCGAGGTCGCCTCCGTCGGCATCACCGAGGCCAAGGCCAAGGAGATCTACGGCGCGGACAAGGTCGTCGCCCTCAAGTACAACCTCGCGGGCAACGGCAAGAGCAAGATCCTCAAGACCGCGGGCGAGATCAAGCTCGTCCAGGTCAAGGACGGTGCCGTGGTCGGCGTCCACATGGTCGGTGACCGCATGGGCGAGCAGGTCGGCGAAGCGCAGCTGATCTACAACTGGGAGGCGCTGCCGGCCGAGGTCGCGCAGCTCATCCACGCCCACCCGACGCAGAACGAGGCGCTCGGCGAGGCCCACCTGGCCCTGGCCGGCAAGCCGCTGCACTCCCACGACTGACGCTCATCGTCATCACAGGGCGCGACGACCACTTTCCGCAATTCGTTAGGAGCAACTGAAACCATGTCGGTTTCCGTAACCCTGCCGGCGCTCGGCGAGAGCGTCACCGAGGGCACCGTCACCCGCTGGCTCAAGGCCGAGGGCGAGCGTGTCGAGGCCGACGAGCCGCTGCTCGAGGTCTCGACCGACAAGGTCGACACCGAGATCCCCGCCCCCGCCTCGGGCATCCTGGCCTCCATCAAGGTCGCCGAGGACGAGACGGTCGAGGTCGGCGCCGAGCTGGCCATCATCGACGACGGCTCCGGCGCCCCCGCCGAGGCCGCCGCCCCGGCCGCCGAGGCCGCTCCGGCCGCCGAGGCCGCCCCGCAGCAGGAGGCCCCGGCCCCCGCGCCGCAGGCCGCCCCGTCCACCGAGGCCGAGGCCCCGGCTCCGGCCCCGACGGCCGAGGCGGCCGCCGGCGGCGGTTCCGCCGAGGGCACCGACGTCGTCCTTCCGGCGCTCGGCGAGTCCGTCACCGAGGGCACCGTGACCCGCTGGCTGAAGTCGGTCGGCGAGGAGGTCACGGAGGACGAGCCGCTGCTCGAGGTCTCCACGGACAAGGTCGACACCGAGATCCCGGCCCCGGTCTCCGGTGTCCTCCTGGAGATCGTCGTCGGCGAGGACGAGACCGCCGAGGTCGGCGCCAAGCTGGCCGTCATCGGCGCCGCGGGTGCCGCTCCGGCCGCTCCCGCCGCTCCGGCTCCGGCCGCCCCCGCCGCCGCTCCGGCTCCGGCTCCGGCCGCCGCCCCGGCCGCTGCCGCTCCGGCTCCGGCTCCGGCTGCCCCCGCCGCCCCGGCCCCCGCGCCGGCGGCTCCGGCCGCCCCGGCCCCGGCCCCGGCCCCGGCCGCCCAGGCTCCGTCGCTCGCCCCGGCCCTGGTCACCCCGGCCCCGGCCGAGGACGGCGCCTACGTCACCCCGCTCGTCCGCAAGCTCGCCACCGAGAACGGTGTCGACCTGGCGGCCGTCAAGGGTTCGGGCGTCGGCGGCCGTATCCGCAAGCAGGACGTCCTCGCGGCCGCAGAGGCCAAGAAGGCCGCCCCGGCCCCCGCCGCCGCCGCTCCGGCAGCCGCGAAGGCCCCGGCCCTCGAGGCGTCGCCGCTGCGCGGTCAGACCGTCAAGATGACCCGCATGCGCAAGGTCATCGGCGACAACATGATGAAGGCGCTGCACGGCCAGGCCCAGCTGACCTCGGTCGTCGAGGTCGACATCACCAAGCTGATGAAGCTGCGCACCCGCGCCAAGGACGCCTTCGCCGCCCGTGAGGGCGTCAAGCTGTCCCCGATGCCGTTCTTCGTGAAGGCGGCGGCCCAGGCGCTGAAGGCCCACCCGGTCATCAACGCCCGGATCAACGAGGACGAGGGCACGATCACCTACTTCGACACCGAGAACATCGGTATCGCGGTGGACTCCGAGAAGGGTCTGATGACCCCGGTCATCAAGGGTGCGGGCGACCTCAACATCGCCGGCATCTCGAAGAAGACCGCGGAGCTGGCCGGCGCCGTGCGCGCCAGCAAGATCACGCCGGACGACCTGGCCGGCGCGACCTTCACCATCTCCAACACCGGTTCGCGCGGCGCGCTGTTCGACACGATCATCGTGCCCCCGAACCAGGTCGCCATCCTGGGCATCGGCGCCACCGTGCGCCGTCCGGTCGTCATCAACCACCCTGACCTGGGTGAGACGATCGCGATCCGCGACATGACGTACGTCGCGCTGTCCTACGACCACCGTCTGGTGGACGGCGCCGACGCCGCCCGCTACCTGACGTCGGTCAAGGCGATCCTGGAGGCCGGCGAGTTCGAGGTCGACCTCGGCCTGTAGGACGTACGCCGAAAGGCAACGTAACGAGCCTCACCTGCGGCGCCCCCGTCCGGAAGTGTTTCCGGGCGGGGGCGCCGCCGTATTGTCTAAGGGTCAACACTCCCCGAGGAGCCTTCATGACCGTCCCCGTCGTCCACTCGCTGCGCGAACAGATCCGCGAGCACATCGTGGAGGGGATCGTCAGCGGCCGCTGGAAGCCGGGCGAGCGGATCGTGGAGCGCCGGATCGCGACCGAGCTCGAGGTCTCCCAGACCCCCGTCCGCGAGGCGCTGCGCGAGCTGGAGTCGCTGCGCCTGATCGAGTCGGCGCCGAACAAGGGCGTCCGGGTCCGCAATCTGACCGCGGCCGACCTGGAGGAGAGCTACCCCGTACGCGCGGGTCTGGAGCAGATCGCGGCCGAACTGGCGGCCCGGCGCCTGGCGGCGGACTGCTCGACCCTCGAGCCGCACGTGGCGGCGCTGTACGAGGCGGACGCGACCTCCGACGGGACGGCGCAGGTACGGCACACGGTGGCGTTCCACCGGGAGCTGGTGAAGGCCGCGGGGAACGGCGTACTCCTGCACACCTGGGAGACGCTGGGCATCGAGGTCTTCACGGCCCTGTCGATCCGCTGGCTCGGCACGGTCCAGAAGTCGTACGCGGAGGAGCACCAGGAGCTGGTGGAGGCCTTCCGCCGGGGCGATCCGAACATCGGGGCGCTGGTGAAGGCACATGTGCTGGGCTGCGCCCCGAGAGCCTGATCCAGATCTTTGAGCGCAGATCTTTACGCACAGGTCTTTACGCACAGTGAGCGGGTCCGCCGTCCGGCGGGCCCGCTCATTCGTGCGGGCACCTTCTCAGAAAACGGCTCCCACCTGCGAAAACAAGCCCAAAAGTAGGCACCGGGTGCCCTGTTTCGCGGCACCCTGTGCCGACTTTCTCGATCTGAAGAGGTTTTCTCCTTCAACCCTTTGATCGATCATCGATCGGCGGCTTACAGTCTTCGGCGGGCCGCTACCCGGCCCTTCGCCCTGTCCTGCCAGACAAGGCACCCCTTCTTCACCCCCACCTGTCCGGAAGGCGGCGATCATGACCGATCCCGTAGGCAAGATTCCGAGCGAGCTCGACCAGCTCCCGGACCGTGACACCGAGGAGACCGCCGAGTGGGCGGCCTCCCTGGACGCCGTCACCAAGGCCGCCGGCCCTCACCGGGCCGCCTACCTGATGCGCCGCACGCTCCAGCACGCCGAGGGCGCGGGCCTCGCCCTGCCCAAGCTCCTGGAGACGGACTACGTCAACACGATCCCGACCTCCGCCGAGCCGACGGGCGCCGCGTTCGACGGCGACGAGGACATGGAGCGCCGGATCACCGCCTGGAACCGCTGGAACGCGGCCGCGATGGTCTCCCGCGGCTCCAAGTACGGCGTCGGCGGCCACATCGCCACCTTCGCGTCGGCCGCCTGGCTGTACGAGACCGGCTTCAACCACTTCTTCAAGGGCAAGGAAGCCGACGGTTCCGGCGACCAGCTCTACATCCAGGGTCACGCCGCCCCCGGCATCTACGCCCGCGCGTTCCTGGACGGGCGCCTGAACGAGGCCCACCTCGACAACTTCCGGCAGGAGTCCGGCGGCAACGGCCTGCCCTCCTACCCGCACCCGCGCCGCCTCCCCTGGCTGTGGGAGTTCCCCACCGTCTCCATGGGTCTCGGCCCGCTCTCCGCGATCTACCAGGCGCGCTTCAACCGCTACCTGACGAACCGCGCCATCAAGGACGTCTCCGCCTCGCACGTGTGGGCGTTCCTCGGTGACGGCGAGATGGACGAGCCCGAGTCGACCGCGGCCCTCGCCCTGGCCGCCCGCGAGGGTCTGGACAACCTGACCTTCGTCATCAACTGCAACCTTCAGCGCCTCGACGGCCCGGTCCGCGCCAACTTCAAGATCGTGCAGGAGCTGGAGGCCCAGTTCCGCGGCGCCGGCTGGAACGTCGTGAAGTCGCTGTGGGGCAACGCCTGGGACGAGCTGTTCGCGCTCGACACCACCGGCGCCCTCGTCCGCCGCCTCCGCGAGGTGCCGGACGCGCAGGTGCAGACGTACCAGACCCGCGACGCCGCCTACATCCGCCAGGACTTCTTCGGCAAGGACCCGGCGCTCGTCGCGATGGCGCAGCTGCTGAGCGACGACAAGATCCTGGAGTGCTTCCACCTCTCGCGCGGTGGCCACGAGCCGCGCAAGGTGTACGCCGCGTACAAGGCCGCCGTGGAGTTCAAGGGCGCGCCGACGGTCATCCTCGCGCAGACCGTCAAGGGCTTCACCCTCGGTGAGGGCTTCGCGTCGAAGAACGCGAACCACCAGATGAAGAAGCTCTCGAACGACGAGTTCAAGAACATGCGGGACCTGCTCGACCTGCCCATCTCGGACGCGCAGTTCGCCGACGGCCAGGTGCCCTACGGTCACCCCGGCGCCGACTCCCCCGAGGTCCGCTACCTCCAGGAGCGCCGCGCGGCCCTCGGCGGCCCGGCCCCGGCCCGCCGCACCCAGCCGCTCGCCCCGCTGCCGGCCCCGGCCGAGAAGGCCTTCGCCGCCTTCGACAAGGGCTCCGGCTCGCAGTCGATGGCGACGACGATGGCGTTCGTGCGGCTCATCAAGGACCTGATCCGCGACAAGGAGACCGGCAAGCGCTGGGTCCCGATCGTCCCGGACGAGGCCCGTACCTTCGGTATGGAGAGCCTCTTCCCCTCGCTCGGCATCTACTCGCCGAAGGGCCAGACGTACGAGCCGGTCGACCGCGACCAGCTGATGTACTACAAGGAGGCCGTCAACGGCCAGATCCTCAACGAGGGGATCACCGAGGCCGGTTCGATGGCCGACTTCATCGCCGCTTCCACCGCGTACTCCACGCACGGCGAGGCGATGATCCCGTTCTACATCTTCTACTCGATGTTCGGCTGGCAGCGGACCGCCGACCAGATGTGGCAGCTCGGCGACCAGCTCGGCCGCGGCTTCCTCGTCGGCGCCACCGCGGGCCGTACGACCCTGACCGGTGAGGGCCTCCAGCACGCCGACGGCCACTCGCCGGTGATCGCGGCGACGAACCCGGCGGCGCTCACGTACGACCCGGCGTTCGCCTACGAGGTCGCGGCGATCGTCAAGGAGGGTCTGCGCCGGATGTACGGCGAGGCCGCCGAGGGCGAGGACCAGAACGTCTTCTACTACCTCACCGTCTACAACGAGCCGATGCCGCAGCCGGCCAAGCCGGCCGGGATCGACGAGGGCATCGTCAAGGGCCTCTACCGCTTCAACACGGCGGAGTCGGCCGGTCTCGACCTCCCCGCGAACGCCCCGCGCATCCAGCTCCTCTCCTCCGGTACGGCCATCCACTGGGCCCTGGAGGCGCAGAAGCTGCTCTCCGCCGAGTGGGGCGTGGGCGCCGACGTGTGGTCCGCGACCTCCTGGACCGAGCTGCGGCGCGACGCCCTCGAGGCCGACGCGGCGCTGCTGCGCGGCGAGGAGCAGGTGCCGTACATCCGCACGGCCCTTGAGGGCGTGGACTCCCCGGTCCTCGCCGTCTCCGACTACATGCGCCAGGTCCCGGACCAGATCGCGCAGTGGGTCGAGCAGGACTGGTCCTCGCTGGGCGCCGACGGCTTCGGCCTCTCGGACACCCGTGACGCGGCCCGCCGCCACTTCGGCGTCGACGCCCAGTCGATCGTCGTCGCGGCGCTCGCGCAGCTGGCGCGGCGCGGCGAGGTCCAGGCGACGGCCGTGAAGGAGGCGCGCGAGCGCTACGGGCTGTAGGCAGGACCAGGGCTTTCCTGGGCCGAGGGGCCGGGGGGGGGGCCCCGGGGGGGGGGCCCCCCCCCCCCGGGGGGGCCCGGGGGGGGGGGGGGGGCCCCCCCCCCCGGGGGGGGCCCGGGGGGGC
>NZ_JBIWIO010000011.1:0-42799 GCF_044764665.1 Streptomyces sp. NPDC093795 | reverse complement strand
GGGGGGGCGCGCCCCGGGGCGCCGCGGCGTGGGCCCCCCGCCGGCCGGGGGGGGGCGCCCCCCCCCGGGGGGGGGCGGCGGCGGGGGGGGGGGCCCCCCCCGGGGGGGCCCCCCCCCCGGCCCCTCGGTCGTTCCCGGGTCGGTGGGTACGGCCCCGGCCCCTCGGTCGTTCCCGGGTCGGCCCATCAGGCCATGCCGTGACCGTGTACCGGCCGGGCAGGCTCGCCGCCGAGCGGATCTCGCGGCGGAAGCGCAGGAACGTCTCCTCCTCGCCCATGTCCGGCAGCGCGGTGACGAGTTTGACCGCCACGTCCCGCTGCATGCGCCGGTCGAGGGCGCTCCACACCTGTCCCATCCCGCCGCGCCCGAGCCGGGTCTCCAGCTCGTACCGCCCGTCAAGCACCGTCCCCCGCATCGTGCCCCTCCCCGATGGCCCCTCAGGCTCCATGCGCCCTGGGCCCCAGTACGGGTGGCAGGGTGGGGGGTATGCGTGCCGCCCGGCTGATCAAGATGGTCCTGTTGCTCCAGTCCCGCCCTTCGATGACGGCGGCCGAACTGGCCGAGGAGTTGGAGGTGTCCGAGCGGACCGTCACCCGTGACGCCCTCGCACTCTCGGAGGCCGGGGTTCCGGTGTACGCGGACCGGGGCAGGGCCGGCGGGTACCGGCTCATCGGCGGGTACCGCACACGGCTTACGGGCCTGGCGCGCGGGGAGGCCGAGGCGCTGTTCCTGTCCGGACTGCCGGGCGCGCTGCGGGACATGGGCCTGGAGGACGCGGCGTCGGCGGCCCGGCTCAAGGTGTCGGCGGCGCTGCTGCCCTCGCTGCGTCACGCCCCGGACTCGGTGGCGCAGCGCTTTCTGCTGGACGCGCCGGGCTGGTACCAGGAGCCGGAGACACCGGAGTTGCTGCCGCCGGTCGCGGAGGCGGTCTGGGACGACCGGACGATCGCCGCCCGCTACCGGCGGGGCGACCGTGAGGTGGAGCGGGAGCTCGCGCCGTACGGCCTCGTCCTGAAGGCGGGCGTCTGGTACCTGTGCGCGCGGTCCGGCACGGCCTTCCGCACCTACCGGGTGGACCGCTTCGCGGCGGTGGCCGTGGGCGAGGAGCGGTTCGTACGGGACGAGGGTTTCGACCTGGAGGCCTTCTGGGCCGAGCGTTCGGCGGAGTTCGCCCGTTCGCTGCTGCGGGCGGAGGTGGTGGTGCGCCTGTCCGAGGCGGGGGCGCGGCACCTGCCGTACGTGACGGACCGGATGGCGGCCGAGGAGGCGTTGGCGGGCGGGGAGCCGGCGCCGGACGGCCGGGTGACCGTGACGCTCCGGGTCGAGAACGAGGAGGTGGCGTTCGGGCAGCTGCTCGGGTTGGGACCGGAGGCGGAGGTACTGGCCCCGGACTCGCTCCGCGCGCGGTTCGCGGAGGCGGCCCGGGGCCTGGCGGAGCTCTACCGGTAGTCCTCCACGGACGCGTTCTCGTCCGTCTCCTTGGCGATGATGAAGCCCCAGCCGTCCGGCCGTGACCCGTCGGCGTCCGTGAAGTCGTACTCCTTCGCCAGCTGCCCGCTGGAGAGCGACTGTCCGTTCCAGCGCGCCCGGTCGGGGTCGGCGGCGAGGGCGGCGACGGCCCGGCCGACGTAGACCGGGGACTCGGCGACGGCGAAGTCGGGCAGCTTCTCGGTCGCGTCCCGCCAGTTCTCCTCGGTCACTCCGAAGTGGTCGAGCATCTGCTCCGAGCGGAGCCAGCCCGGGGTGATCGACACCGCCGTGCCGCCCACCGGCTTCAGGTCGTGCGAGAGCGCGAACGCCATCCGGATCGGGGCGTTCTTCGCGAGGTCGTAGTAGATGTTCTCCCGGTACCGGGTGCCGTTGTACTCGGCCGTCCCGTCCGTGACCTCCACGACAAGGCCGCCCGGGTTGCGGATCAGCAGCGGCATCGCGGCCGCGCTGGTGACGAGGTGGGTCTTCACGCCGAGCTCCAGCATCCGCAGCCCGTCGGCGAACTCCATCTCCCAGATCTTCTTGCCGAACCCGGCGATGACCAGGTGCTCGCCGCCCCAGACGTCGTTGACCAGGACGTCCAGCCGGCCCTGTTCGCGGTCGATCCGGTCGACGAGCGCCCTGACCTGATCGACCTCCAGGTGGTCGGTGGGTACGGCGATGCCCTCGCCTCCGGCTGCCGTCACCAGTTCGGCGGTCTCCTCGATGGTCTCGGTCGCCCGGCCGACCTCGCTGAGCTTCTCGCGGGTGGTGCGGCCGGTGACGTACACGGTCGCGCCGGCGGCCCCGAGCTGGACGGCGATGGCCCGTCCGGCTCCTCGGGTGGCGCCCGCGACCAGGCAGATCCGTCCGTGCAGCGGCTTCGTCTCAGTCGTCATGGGAACCAGCGTGGCAGGAAAATACGACACCTTCTGTCCGGATTGATTTCGTGGTTTCCGGGTGCGTCGCCTCCTCCGAGCCACGATGCTGGTCCCGTGATGGACGAGACCGAGTTCTGGCAGATCATCGACGCCACCCGCGAGGAAGCCGAGGGCGACCCCGAGGAGCAGGCGGATCTGCTCGTGGAACGGCTGACCCGGCTGGACCCCGACTCCGTGCTCGACTACGCACGCCATTTCGAGGCCCGCTACAACCGCGCGTACCTCTGGGATCTCTGGGGCGCGGCGGCCGTGCTGTTCGACGGCGCGGGGGACGAGACCTTCGACTCGTTCCGCTGCTGGCTCATCGGCCAGGGCCGGGAGGTGTACGAGGGCGCGGTGCACGACCCGGACGCGCTGGCGGAGCTGCTCGGCGACTTCGACATGGAGATCGACGGGGACGGGGAGGAGATCGGCTTCGCGGCGGACGAGGCGTACGAGCGGCTGACCGGCGCCGAGACCCCCGACCTGGGCATCCCCGTGCCGGGCGGGGAGCCGCTCGGCACCCCCTTCGACCTGGCGGACGACGACACGCTCGCGAGCCGCTTCCCCCGGCTGTGGGAGCGGTTCGGAGCGGGGTAGGGCGAGGGCGGCGGTCGGTGCCGTCCGTCAGAAGTGCGTTCCGCCGTCGACGCGGATCTCGGTGCCGGTGATGAACTTCCCGTCCTCGCTCGCCAGCATGGCGACGACACCCGCGACGGTCTCCGGTCCCGCGAAGCCCTGGCCGAGGGCGGGGGCGAGCTTCGCGAAGAGGGTCCAGTCGGTGTCCTCGGGCAGGCCGGGGCCGACGCTCTGACGGCTGGCGCCTGAGCCGTCGGTCATGCCGGAGGAGATGGAGCCGGGCTGGACGGCGGTGAAGCGGATGCCCTGCTTGGCGTACTCGGCGGCGAGCGCGTGGGTCATGGACTGGATGCCGCCCTTGCTGGCCGCGTAGGCCGCCATGTAGGGGTGGGCGAACATCGCGGAGGTGGAGGAGAAGTTCACGACGGCGGAGCCGTCGCCCTCCAGGAGGGCCGGGATCGCCTCGCGGATCACGAGGAAGGTGCCGGTGAGGTTGGTCCGTATCACCTGCTCGAAGGAGTCGAGGCTCGTCTCGTGGGTGTGCGAGGAGCGCAGCACCCCGGCCGCGTTGACCAGGACGTCCAGGCCACCGAGCGCCTCGACGGCGGCGCTGACACCGGCGCGTACGGAGGCCTCGTCCGCGACGTCCACGACGACGGTGGAGAGGCGCTCGGCCGCGTCGCCCGCCTTGGCGACGGTGTCCTTGAGGCCGTCCTCGCTGATGTCGGCGGCGACGACCCGGCCGCCCTCGGCGAGCACGCGGAGCACGGTGGCCTGGCCGATGCCGGAGCCGCCGCCGGTGATGAGGGCGCGGCGTCCTTCGTAACGGGTCAGCTGGTTCATGGCGGCCACCTTTCAGGTCGGTTTCTGGTCGAGCGGTGTGCGGAACGCTGCCACCGTACGCTCAGGTGGCACGTTTTGCCATAGTTGCACGTCGTGCGCTTCTGGCGGGCGCGGGCGTACGCTTCGTACGGTGAGCACCAAGCCCGAGGGCGCCACGCCCCCCACCCGGACGCTGACGGAGCGCCGCAAGGCAGCGACGCAGCTGGACATCGCGCGCGCCGCCGCCGAGCTCTTCACCGAGCGCGGCCCCGACGGCACCACGGCAGAGGACATCGCCCTGCGGGCCGGGGTCGCGCTGCGCACCTTCTACCGGTACTTCCGCTCCAAACAGGACGCCGTGGCCCCGCTGCTCGCGGGCGGCGCCGACCGCTGGCGGGAGACCCTCGCCGCGACGGAGCCGGGCGCGGGCCTGCCCGAGGCCCTGGAGCGCTCGATCGCCGCGTCGCTGACCCCGGCGGACGAGGCGGGCGAGGAGGGCCTGCGCTGGACGCGCGGTCTGCTGCGGGCGGCCGCCGAGGACCCCGCGCTGCGGGCCGTCTGGTACCGGGTCAACCAGGAGTCCGAGGAGCGGCTGCGCGAGGTCGTCGCCGGGCTCGCGGGGCCGGACGCCGACCCGCTGGAGGTACGGCTCGCGGCGGCGGCGGCCACCGACGCCATCAGGATCGCCCTGGAAGCCTGGGCGGAGACGGACGCACCGGCGCGCGGCGAGGGGGCGCCGGCGGAGCTGGCGGTCCGATGCCTGCGCGAACTGATGGGCGGGATGATGCTGTTGCACCCGCGGACAGTTGATCAGGGGGTCAGCGACCGGCCCATGAGCACGTCGTCCACGGACACGCCGTCGAACAGGAACTCGCCCGGCAGTACGCCCTCGACCGCGAAGCCCTCGGAGGCGTAGAGCGCCCGGGCCGGGGCGTTGTGGCCCAGGACCCGAAGGGTGATCCGGGCGGCACCGTCCGCGCGCGCCTTGTCCATCGCGGCCCGCAGCAGCGCCCGCGCCACACCCCGGCCCCGGGCCGACCCGGCCACGACGAGGCCCTGGATCTGGCGTACGTGCGCGTTGGACGCGAGCGGGGTCGGCGGCACCACCCGGACATAGCCGACGACGGTTCCGCCGCGCACCGCGACGAGATAGTCCTCGGGCCGGTGGCGCTCGTCGAAGAAGGGCTCGTACGGCGGGACGGGCGCGGGCAGCACCGCGTGGAGGGTCGACCAGGTGTCCCGGTCGAGCGCGCCGAGGGCGTCCTCGTCGCCGCCCGCGGCCTGGCGTATCAGCGTCTCCGACACCTTCATGACAGTCACTGTGTCATGTGTACGACCGGGGAGGGCAGGATGGCCCCATGCAGCGTTCCGCCACCCGCAAGCGTGTCGCCGTCACCGGGGCCTCCGGGCTCATCGGCTCGGCCCTCGTCCGCTCCCTGCGCGCCGACGGCCATGACGTCCTCCGGCTCGTCCGCCGCCCGGCCCGGACGGCCGACGAGGTCGAGTGGGACCCCAAGCGGCTGTACGTCGACGCCGCCGGGCTCGTCGGCGTGGACTCCGTCGTACACCTGGCGGGCGCCGGGGTCGGCGAGCGCCGGTGGAACGAGGCGTACAAGCAGGAGATCCGGGACAGCCGGGTGCTCGGGACGACGGCCATCTCCCAGGCCCTCGCCTCGCTCGCGCAGCCGCCCGAGAGCCTGGTGTGCGGCACGGCGCTCGGGTGGTACGGGGACACCGGCAGCCGCGCGGTCGACGAGAGCGCCCCCTCGGGCACGGGTTTCCTGCCCGAGGTCTGCGTGGAGTGGGAGGCGGCGGCCGCCCCCGCCGAGGAGGCGGGCATCCGGGTCACGTACGCCCGCACCGGCCTGGTGGTGGCGCGCGAGGGCGGGGCGTGGGGACGGCTCTTCCCGGTCTTCCGTGCCGGGCTCGGCGGGCGGATGGGCGACGGCCGCCAGTACTGGTCGTTCATCTCCCTCCACGACGAGGTGGCGGCGCTGCGCCACCTCGCCGACACCCCGTCGCTCTCGGGCCCGGTGAACCTGACGGCTCCCGATCCGGTCACCAACCGCGAGGTGACGGCGGCGATGGGCCGGGTCCTGCGCCGCCCGACCCTGTTCACGGTGCCCGCACCGGCCCTGAAGGTGGTGCTCGGGGACTTCGCCCAGGATGTGCTGGGCAGTCAGCGGGTGCTGCCGGGGCGGCTGTTGGAGACCGGTTTCGACTTCGCGTTCCCGACGATCGAGGACTCGATCAGGGCGGCGGCGGGCTGAGCGAGGCGGTGGCCGTTCGGGCGGCGGCGGACTGAGTGCGGCGCCGCCCGCACAGGCGGCGACGGCTGAACGCGGCGGTGGTCGCACAGGCGGCGACCGGCTGAACGAGGCACTGGTCGCTCCCCTTTGGCCCGCCGGCCACCGCGCCCCTGCGCTCCCCCGTGCCGCACGCACCCCCGGTGCGCGCGGCTGGCACCCGCGGGGGTGCTGCCTAGGCTCGACCCGAACCGCGAACTCGGGCATTCCGGGGGCCCGTTGGGGGCATAGGCCTCCCACCGGCCGCGCCGACCTGGGGAGGGGCACGTGCTCAGCAGCGCAGACAGCGCAAGGACCGCACAGCGTACGGACGTCGTGGAGGCCGCGGAGGCCGTCGACGTCGTCATCGTGGGAGCCGGGGTCGCGGGGCTCGCGGCCGCCCACCGGCTGACCGGCGCGGGGCTCTCCGTCGCCGTCCTGGAGGCGGAGTTCCGGATCGGGGGCCGGATGGCGACCGAGGCCGTCGACGGGTTCCTGCTCGACCGGGTCGGGCCGGTGCTCACCCTGTCGCAGGAGGAACTGCGGGCCACCCCGGGGCTGGACGGCCTCGTGCTGCGCCCGTTCGCACCGGGGGTGCTCGTGCACAGCGACGGCCGGTACGCGCGGTGGGGCGCTCCGCATCCGCGGCGGGCCGTCGGAACGGCCAGGAGTGGGGGGTCCCGGAGCGTGGGGGGAGCATTCAGTGTGGCGCGCGCCCTCGCGAGCGCCCCCCGTCATCCGGCGGCCTCGCTCGACCAGGCGCGGCTCGGCGCCTCCCTGGTCCGGCTCGCCGCGACGCCGACGCAGCGTCTCCTGGCCCGGCCGGAGCGGACCGCGCGGGAGGCCCTCACCGCCCGGCTGCCCGCCAGGACCGTGCAGGGGGTGTTGCGGCCGCTGCTCGCGGCGCTCCTCGGCGACCCGGACCTCGGGGTGTCGAGCCGCCACGCGGACCTGGCGCTCCGTGCGTTCGCCCGGGGCTGGGCGGCTGTCCCCGAGGGGGGTTCGGGGGCGCTGCCGGAGCGGCTCGCCGCCGCGCTGCCGCCGGGGACGGTCCGTACCGGTGTACGGGTCACGGAGGCGTCCATCGCGCGGGTCACGACGGCGGAGCACGGGGTGTTCCGGTGCCGTTCGGTGGTGCTCG
Organism: Streptomyces sp. NPDC093795; assembly: GCF_044764665.1. Taxonomy (NCBI): domain Bacteria; kingdom Bacillati; phylum Actinomycetota; class Actinomycetes; order Kitasatosporales; family Streptomycetaceae; genus Streptomyces; species Streptomyces sp. NPDC093795. Next base: position 35,582 of record NZ_JBIWIO010000011.1, on the reverse strand, counting down.
CCACGGGGGCGCGGACGGCGGCCGCGCTGCTTCCGGGCCTGCGGACGCCTGCCTTCCACGCCGTGACGGTGCTGCACCACACGGCGCCCGTGGCGCCCACCGGGGACCCGACGCTGCTCCTGGAGGCCGACCCGGGCGGGCCGGTGGCGCACACCGCTGTGATGAGCGCGGTCGACCCGCGGCGCGCGCCGGAGGGACGGGCGCTGATCACCTCGACGGTGCTGGGAACGCCGCCGGACGACACGGAGCGGCGGGTCCGCAAGCACCTCGCGACGCTGTACGGCACGTCGACGGACGAGTGGGAGCTGCTCGGGCTGCGTCACACGCGGGACGCGTTCCCGGCGATGACGCCGCCACACGACGCGGACCGCTCGGTCCGGCTGCTGTCGGGCCTCTACGTCTGCGGCGACCACCGCGCGACGAGCACGCTCCAGGGGACCCTCACGTCGGGCACTCGCGCCGCGCAGGCGCTCCTGAGGGACCTGGGCGTACGCGTAGGCCGGGAGGAGAGCCCGTACAGCGAGGCGGCGTGACCCCACACGGGCCTCACGCGGCCCCGCCGGACCAGGAGGCCCGCCGCCGGGTTGTGGGCATCTGTTCCGCTGGGGCGGCACGGGTGGGCACAACCCACGACGGCGCCGCACCCGTGGTGCACGTTCAGGCCCAGGAGCCTAGGCCCGGCAAGGGGGCGCCGTCCCGTGTGCCCACCCGTCCCGCCCTGCGGGACGATTGCCCACACGGTGGGGGGGGGCGGGCGGGCGCGGGCCCAGGCGGGGCACAGCGGGGCCCCCGACCGCAGGCCTAGCGGGCGGCCACAGCGGGCCCCCGGGTCCGGTGCGGCGCGGGCCCGGGGGCCGCGCGGTGGCGGCCCGCCCTGGCCTCGGGCCCCGAGGGCAGGGGCCGTCAGCCGATGGCTGCTACGCGGTCTCGGTACGTGCGGGCCGCCGCCGCGTCGCGGTACGGCTCCAGGCGTCGTTCGAAGTCGCGTACGTACTCCACCGCCCGCGCCGACCTCATCTCCGACGCCTGCTGCGCCGCCTCCGCCCCCAGCGCGCACGCCTGGTCGAGTTCGCCGAGGGCGAGCCGGGACGTGGCCAGGACGACCCGGCAGAAGAGCCGGCTGCGGGCGAAGCCGGGCGCGCGCAGCTGGAGGGCACGTTCGGCGTGCTGGGCGGCGGAGCGGTACTGCTGGAGGTCCCGGTGGCAGTGCCCGAGCTCGTCGGCGAGCTGGGCCTCGTCGAACATCCGGGCCCAGTACGGCACCTCGTCCCCGGGCCGCGCCGCTTCGAGCGCCCGCTCGGCCCGTACGAGCGAGGCGCTGCACACGCGCGCCTCGCCGAGGACCGCGTGCCCCCGCGCCTCCACCGCGTGCAGCATCGCCTGAACAACGGGCGGCGCCGCGGGCCCCACGCCCTGCTGGGCGACCCGCGCGAGCTGCACGGCCTCCCTGCCGTGGCCGAGGTAGACGGCCTGGCAGCTCATGGTGAGGAGCACGTACGAGCCGTAGGCCCGGTCCCCGGCGGCCTGGGCGAGACGCAGCGCCTGGACGAAGTAGCGCTGGGCGAGACCGTGGGCGGCGATGTCGTACGACGTCCAGCCCGCGAGCCGGGTGAGGTCGGCCGCGGCGGCGAAGAGGCGCCGCCCCACCGCCTCCCCGTACGTGCCGCGCAGCATCGGCTCGGTCTCGTGCTCCAGGTACCGGACGAGGGCCTGACGGGCGTGGCCACCGCCGTAGGCGTGGTCGAGGGTGCGGAAGAGTTCGGCGACCGAGCGGAGGGCCGCGATGTCGCCGCTGGAGACCCGCTGACCGGGCCCCCGGTCCGTACCGCGCTGCCGTGGCACGGAGAAGCGACCCTGCGCCGGAACCCGGAGGTCGTGGGGGGCCCGGGGGTCGTGGGACGCCCGGAGGTCGTGGGAGGCCCGGGCGTCGTGCGGGCCACGCGCGTCGTGGGAGGCCCGGGGGTCATGCGGGACCCGCGTGTCGTGCGGCGCCCGGGGGTCGTGCGAGACGCGCGTGTCGTGCGGTGCCCGGGGGTCGTGCGAGCCCCGCGAGTCGTGCGTCGGCCGTGCCTCCGCGCTCACGCTCATACGCGCCGTCGCCGGCGACGGCGACGTCCGAGGACCCGGCGGCGCCTCCCCGCGTGCCACCCGGTCGTCGGCCCGGCCGATCAGCCAGTCGCGGCTGGGGACGACCAGGCCCGCCGGCGTGAAGGCGATCTTGCGGAGTTCGGCATGGCTGCCGGAGTCCTTGCGCCACAGGCCGCTGACGATGTCGACCGCTTCCTCGGGGGTCGCGGCGAACTCCAGCCCCGCGTACACGGGCGCGCAGGCGTCCAGGCCGAGGTCCTGGGCGGAGAGACGGCGGCCGAGACGCCGGGTGAAGACCTCGGCGATGAGCGCGGGCGTGGTGCCGCGCGGCTGCTGCCCGCGGAGCCAGCGGGTCACGGAGGTCTTGTCGTACCGCAGGTCGAGACCGTGTTCGAGGCCGAGCTGGTCCACCCGTCTCGCGAGCCCCGCATGGGAGAACCCGGCTTCGGCGATGAGCGCGGCGAGCTGGCGGTTCGGGATGCGCTGCGGTGGTCGTTCCGTCATCAGCTGTGCGGTCTCCTGCCTTCCGGGTCCGGGCGGCAGCCCCGTCGGACCCTCATGGAACGGCGCGAATTTAGCGGTCCTCACGGCCCGTACCGCCACCTTCGCCCCACATTCATCCGATCGTGTGAGGATTGACGGCACCGCTGACGTAGGCGCCCCCGTCCACCTGCCGGAGGGGTGTCCCCGCCACCGCCGTACAGTGGCATGGGCGCGAATGACGCATCGGTGCCGAGCCGGCCCGGGATGATCCCCGGTCCCCGGCCCCGGCGCCCAGGAGGAGGCATGGCCGTGAGTGAGCTGCGATTCGTCCGCCTTGGGTTCGGCGAGGAAGCCGTCGACTACCAGGTGGCCTGGGACAAGCAGCGCGAGGTGCACGCCGCGCGGTTCGCGGACGAGATCGACGACACCTGCCTGCTCCTCGAGCATCCGCCGGTCTACACGGCCGGCCGGCGTACGGCGGAGAGCGAGCGCCCGCTCGACGGGACGCCGGTGGTGGACGTCGACCGCGGCGGCAAGATCACCTGGCACGGCCCCGGCCAGCTCGTCGGCTACCCGATCATGAAGCTGCCCCGCCCGGTGGACGTCGTCGCGCACGTCCGCCGCCTGGAGGACGCGCTGATCCGCACGGCCGCCGAGTTCGGCGTGGAGACCAGTCGGGTCGAGGGCCGCAGCGGGGTCTGGGTCCTCGGTGACCCGGTGGAGCAGCGCCCCGCGCTCGGCGGACTCTCGCTCGACTTCGACCCGCGTCTGAACGACGAGGAGTTCGACCCGCGCCTGAACGGCCCCGAGTACGCTCCGTCCAACGCCGGCCAGCGCCGCGAGGACCGCAAGCTCGCCGCCATCGGCATCCGGGTCGCCAAGGGCGTCACGATGCACGGCTTCGCACTCAACGTGAACCCGGACAACGCGTGGTTCGACCGGATCATCCCGTGCGGCATCCGCGACGCGGGCGTGACCTCGCTCGCCAACGAGCTGGGCCGGGACGTCTCGATCGCGGACGTGCTGCCCGTGGTGGAGCGCCACCTGCGGGAGGTGCTCGAACAGGCGGACCTGAAGCCGCGCGAGATCGAGCGTCCGGTGGAGACGGCCTCGGCCTGAGGAACGCCCTGAAGGAATGCGGGGCGCTGGCCAGAGGTTGGCCAGACGTAGTAAGGCATGGGAAGCAACGGCGTACCCTGGTGTGCGCCGAAGAATCGAAGCTACAGGAGCCGATGTGTCCGCAGTCGCACCCGACGGACGCAAGATGCTGCGCCTGGAGGTCCGGAACGCCCAGACCCCCATCGAGCGCAAGCCCGAGTGGATCAAGACCCGGGCGAAGATGGGGCCCGAGTACACGAAGATGCAGGGCCTCGTGAAGAGCGAGGGTCTGCACACGGTCTGCCAGGAGGCGGGCTGTCCCAACATCTTCGAGTGCTGGGAGGACCGCGAGGCGACCTTCCTCATCGGCGGTGACCAGTGCACCCGGCGCTGTGACTTCTGCCAGATCGACACGGGCAAGCCCGAGGCCCTCGACCGTGACGAGCCGCGCCGCGTGGGCGAGTCCGTCGTCACGATGGACCTGAACTACGCCACCATCACGGGCGTCGCGCGCGACGACCTGGAGGACGGCGGCGCCTGGCTGTACGCGGAGACCGTGCGCCAGATCCACCAGCAGACGGCTGAGCGCGCCGAGGGCCGTACGAAGGTCGAGCTGCTCGCGCCCGACTTCAACGCGGTGCCGGAGCTCCTGGCGGAGGTCTTCGCCTCCCGCCCCGAGGTCTTCGCGCACAACGTGGAGACGGTGCCGCGGATCTTCAAGCGGATCCGTCCCGGTTTCCGTTACGAGCGTTCGCTCGACGTCATCACCCAGGCGCGGGACTACGGTCTGATCACGAAGTCGAACCTGATCCTCGGCATGGGCGAGACCCGCGAGGAGGTCAGCGAGGCGCTCCAGCAGCTGCACGACGCGGGCTGCGAGCTGATCACGATCACCCAGTACCTGCGCCCCTCGGTCCGGCACCACCCGGTGGAGCGCTGGGTGAAGCCGCAGGAGTTCGTGGAGCTGAAGGAGGAGGCCGACGAGATCGGCTTCTCCGGCGTGATGTCGGGCCCACTGGTCCGTTCCTCGTACCGCGCGGGGCGTCTGTACAAGCAGGCGATGGAGAAGCGCAGCCGAGCTGAAGCGTAGGTTGCGGGTCCGCCCGAGGAACGAGGGCGGGCACGCGGCCGGAGCGGTAGCGAGGCGGAGCTCGACCAGAAGATCGGAGAAGCGCGGTGCCGTGGACAACGCCACCCAGGCTGTGTGAATCCGAGCACAAGTAGTTACCGGTCAGTAGTGGCCGGATCCGGCGCGGCCCGTACGCTCCCGCAGCTCAGCGGGGACGCACGGGCCGCGTCGGCGTCCGGGGTACGGCCGCTCGGCCGCATCAACCTTTCATCAGTGTTGACCACCGGGTCACGCCCTGGTAACACCAATCTGTGAGCCTGGTTTCACTCACCGCCACCTCCTGCTCACACCCCCGCCTCGTCTCACCCGCAATCGAGGGAGGACCCCGCCCATGCCGGCCGCATCGACGCACGTCCGCGTCACCGCGATCCCGTCCGTCACCGACGCCCTGAAGGCCGTGGAGGCACTGCTCCTCGGCGCCGGGCAGCGCACCGCACGGCGCAACGCCTGGAATTCCGTCCTGGAGGACCGGCGCCGCGCCAAGGACCGGGTCGAGGCCCAGCACGTGATGGAGGTCGCGTCGGGCCGGACTTCCCGGGCCACGTAAACTTCAGGACATGGCGAGGAAGGCAAACACGGGCAGCGCTGACGCTGCGAACCAGGGGCGGCTCAAGCAGATCGCCCTCACGTACAAGATGACCCGAAAGGCCGACCCTAAGGTCGGACTTGTCGTCGCAGGCGTGGGCATCGTCGTACTCGGTGTCCTCCTCGCGATCGGCTTCCTGATCGGGCACCCGGTCTACCTGGGCATCCTGGGCTTCGTCCTGGCGCTCCTGGCGGCGGCCATCGTGTTCGGGCGGCGCGCCGAGCGCGCGGCCTTCGGACAGATGGAGGGACAGCCGGGCGCGGCGGCGGCGGTCCTGCAGAACGTCGGGCGCGGCTGGACGACGACCCCCGCGGTCGCGATGAACCGCAGCCAGGACGTCGTCCACCGGGCGGTCGGCCGGGCCGGCATCGTCCTGGTGGCCGAGGGCAACCCGAATCGGCTCAAGCCGCTGCTGGCGGCTGAGAAGAAGCGGATGAGCCGCGTCGTGGTGGACGTGCCGGTGCACGACATCATCGTCGGCGACGGCGAGGGCCAGGTGCCGCTGAAGAAGGTCCGTACGACCATGCTCAAGTTGCCTCGGGTGCTCACCGGCCCGCAGGTGACGGCGGCCAACGACCGGCTGCGGGCGATGGGCGACCTGATGAGCAACATGCCGCTGCCGAAGGGTCCGATGCCGAAGGGCATGCGGATGCCGCGGGGCGGAAAGATGCGCTGACGCGCCCGACCGACTACATGAGAAGGGCCCCGGACCACACGGTCCGGGGCCCTTCTCGCGTACGGGGTGCTCAGATGCGGACCTGGACGGCGCCGGAGAGGCGGTCGTGGAGGCCGCGCCCGTCACGGTCCCAGATGAGGGCCGGGATCGCCAGGCAGACGAGCAGGGAGCGGAGCGCCACGCGCGGCAGGCCGAGGCGGCCGCCGCGCACCGAGACGACCCCGAGGCCGAAGAGTCGCTTGCCGGGCGTCGAGCCGATGGTGCCGACCGTCAGCACGCTCAGGACCAGGAGGATGCCGAGGGCCCAGTTGCCCGTCGCCTGGTTGTAGCCGTCGGTGATCAGGCCGTATGCGATCAACGTACAGAGGGCCCAGTCGACGGCGAGGGCGCCGAGGCGCCGCCCGGGGCGGGCGATGGAACCGGGGCCCTCCTCGGGCAGCCCCAGCTGCTGACCGCGGTAGCCGAAGTCGACGCCTGCGTCCTCGGCCGCCGCGCGGGGGCCGGAGAGCCAAGATCCGAGTGCTTGCCTGTTGTCCACCCGACCACGGTACTGCGCCCGTTTTTGATCACTTCCGCCCGGGTCGGCGAACACGGGCCGAATCGGGCGCCGGGCGGGCCCGGGCACCGGAACGGCACCCACCCCGGTTAACTTCGACGAAACAAATGGGTCATGCTTGAGAAATCCCGTCTGCCTATGGTCGGGTCCAGCGTGTGCCACCGCACTGGCCGCACGACCGAGCTGCAAGCCCGCCCCTCCCCGGGCCGGGAGTAGGAGGAGTTGGATGTCCGAGAAGCACGGGTTCCAGAACGCCGACGAGGTCCAGAAGTTCATCAAGGACAACGACGTCAAGATGGTCGACGTCCGCTTCTGCGACCTTCCGGGCGTGATGCAGCACTTCACGATCCCCGCGACGGCGTTCGACCCGTCCGAGGAGCTCGCCTTCGACGGCTCGTCGATCCGCGGCTTCCAGGCCATCCACGAGTCCGACATGGCGCTCCGCGCCGACCTGTCGACGGCCCGCGTGGACCCCTTCCGCCGCGACAAGACGCTGAACATCAACTTCTTCATCCACGACCCGATCACGGGCGAGCAGTACAGCCGTGACCCGCGGAACATCGCGAAGAAGGCGGAGGCGTACCTCGCCTCCACCGGCATCGCCGACACCGCGTACTTCGGCCCGGAGGCGGAGTTCTACGTCTTCGACTCGGTCCGCTTCGAGACCTCCGCGAACCAGGGCTTCTACCACATCGACTCCGAGGCCGGCGCCTGGAACACCGGTGCGGAGGAGAACAACCGCGGCTACAAGGTCCGCTACAAGGGCGGCTACTTCCCGGCCCCGCCGGTCGACCACTTCGCCGACCTGCGCTCCGAGATCTCCCTGGAGCTGGAGAACGTCGGCCTCCAGGTCGAGCGCCAGCACCACGAGGTCGGCACCGCCGGCCAGGCCGAGATCAACTACAAGTTCAACACGCTGCTCGCCGCGGCCGACGACCTGATGCTCTTCAAGTACATCGTGAAGAACGTCGCCTGGCGCAACGGCAAGACCGCCACCTTCATGCCGAAGCCGATCTTCGGCGACAACGGCTCGGGCATGCACGTCCACCAGTCGCTGTGGGCGAACGGCGACCCGCTGTTCTACGACGAGACGGGCTACGCGGGCCTCTCGGACACCGCCCGCTACTACATCGGCGGCATCCTCAAGCACGCCCCGTCGCTGCTCGCCTTCACCAACCCGACGGTGAACTCGTACCACCGCCTGGTCCCGGGCTTCGAGGCACCGGTCAACATGGTGTACTCGCAGCGCAACCGCTCCGCGGCCATGCGCATCCCGATCACGGGCTCGAACCCGAAGGCCAAGCGCGTCGAGTTCCGCGCGCCGGACCCGTCCTCGAACCCGTACCTCGCCTTCTCGGCGCTGCTCCTCGCGGGCCTCGACGGCGTCAAGAACAAGATCGAGCCGATGGAGCCGATCGACAAGGACCTGTACGAGCTGGCTCCCGAGGAGCACGCCAACGTCCCGCAGGTCCCGACCAACCTGGAGGCCGTCCTCTCCGCCCTGGAGGCGGACAACGAGTACCTCCAGGCCGGCGGTGTCTTCACCTCCGACCTGATCGAGACGTGGATCGACTACAAGCGCACGAACGAGATCGCCCCGATCCAGCTGCGCCCGCACCCGCACGAGTTCGAGCTGTACTTCGACCTCTAAGCCGCGGACGGCCACGTGACGAAGGCCGCCGCCCCGGAACCCGGGGCGGCGGCCTTCGCCGTTTCGCGGAGCGGGTCAGCTCGCCCGTCAGCGGCCGTAGCGGATGAACGTGCGGACCATGCGGCAGGTCGTGTCCGAGGGCGGGTGGATGCCGAGCTGGGTGGCCGTGGTGCGTATCGTCGCGTTCGTGGCTTTCGACGGGACGTAGACGCCGGCGTCGAGGAGGGCGATCGCGAGGCGCATGGCCTTCAGGCGCCGGTTGTGCGTCACGTACCACTCGCGGGGGCGGCCCGCGGGAAGGGGCTTCCTCTGGAGGGGCTTCCAGGGTTCGATGGACGGCGTCCGGATCACGGCGAGAGCCATGGGCTACCTCCTGGCGAACGGTGGTGGGGGCCCTCCCCGGGACCCTCACCTTCACCCCCCATTCTAGTGGCCCCCACTGACAATCACCCCTGGCCAGACAGGGTTTGAGGGGTAGTGGAGGAAGGTTCGGCGGGTACCGTGGTGCGCATGGAGATCTGGATCAATCCCGCCTGTTCCAAGTGCCGCAGCGCCCTCACCCTTCTCGACGCCGAGGGGGCCGACTACACCGTGCGGCGCTATCTGGAGGACGTGCCCTCGCCGGAGGAGATCTCGCGCGTGCTCGAGCGGCTCGGGCTTGAGCCCTGGGACATCGCCCGGACCCAGGAGGCCGTCGCCAAGGAGCTCGGGGTGAAGGAGTGGCCCCGGGACGCCGACAACCGCGACCGGTGGATCGAGGCGCTCTCCGCGCACCCCAAGCTGATCCAGCGGCCGATCATCACCGCCGAGGACGGTACCGCCGTCGTCGGCCGATCCGAGGAGGCCGTGCGGGACGCGCTGTCCCGCTGACACGGAGCGAGGACATGGTGCTCGGGAGCGACCTGCATCTGGAGCTCGGCGCCGGTGGGGGGCGGCGGGCCGCGCTCATCGGGGCCCTGCGCGACGCCGTGCGCCGCGGGCGGCTCGCCCCCGGGACCCGGCTGCCGCCCTACCGGGCGCTCGCCGCCGACCTCGGGATCGCCCGGAACACCGTCGCCGACGCGTACGCCGAGCTGGTCGCCGAAGGCTGGCTCACCTCCCGGCAGGGCTCCGGGACCCGCGTCGCCGACCGGGTCGCCGCGCCCGCCCCCGGGCCCGTGCGGACCGCCTCGCCGCCGCCGCTCCCGTACGACCTCGTCCAGGGCAAGCCCGACCCCGGTGCCTTCCCCCGCGCGGCCTGGCTCGCGGCGGCCCGGCGGGCCCTGACGGACGCACCGCACGAGGCCTTCGGGATCGGCGACCCGCAGGGCCGGATCGAACTGCGCCGGGCCCTCGTCGAATACCTCGCGCGGGTACGGGGCGTGCGGACCTCCCCGGACCGGATCGTGATCTGCTCGGGCGCCGCGCACGCCCTGCGGCTGCTCGCGCCCCTGCTCGGCACGGCGGCCCCCTGGGCGGTCGAGGCCTACGGGCTCCCCTTCCACCGCGGGCTCCTCGCCGGGGCCGGCGTCACCACGGTGCCGGTGGCCGTCGACGAGGACGGGGCGCGGGTCGGGGAGATCCCCCGCCACGCGGGCGCGGTGCTGCTCACCCCCGCCCACCAGTTCCCCACCGGAGGGCCGCTGCATCCCGAGCGCAGGGCCGGCGTCCTGGAGTGGGCGCGGGCCTCCGGTGGCCTGGTCGTCGAGGACGACTACGACGGGGAGTTCCGCTACGATCGGCGGCCGGTCGGCGCCGTCCAGGGCCTCGACCCCGAACGGACCGTCTTCGTCGGCTCCGTCAGCAAGAGCCTCTCCCCCGCGCTCCGGATCGGCTGGATGTGCCTGCCGGCGGCGCTCGTCGACGGGGTCGTCGCGGCAAAGGGCGAGCGCGAGCCGTACGCCTCCGCGACGGAACAGCTCACCCTCGCGGACTTCCTCGCCGCCGGCGCCTACGACCGGCACGTCCGGCGGATGCGGCAGCGGCACCGGGGGCGGCGCGACCGGCTGACGGCGGCGCTCGCGGAGCGGGTGCCGGGGGTACGGGTGACGGGGATCGCCGCCGGTCTGCACGCCGTCCTCGAGCTGCCCCTCGGCACGGAGGCAGCCGCGCTCGACGCGGCGGCCCGGCACGGGGTCGCCGTGGAGGGCCTCGCCTCCTACCGTCACCCCGAGGCCCCTGACCCGGCCCACCCGGACGGCCTGGTCGTCGGCTACGCCACCCCGCCGGAACGGCTGTACGGGGCGGCCCTCGACGCGTTGTGCGAGGCGCTGCGGGATGCGCTGCGGGACGGGACCTAGCGCGTCGTCGCGCCCCCCGCCGCCTCCCTCTCCGCCTCCGTCAGGATCTCCGTCAGGCGCAGGCCGAAGCGGGCGTCGCACGCGTGGGGTTCTCCTGTGCGGGCCGCCGTGACGAGGGCGTCCACGGCCGCGCCGAAGGCGTCCACCGCGCCGTCCCAGCGGGGCAGTTCGGCCCTGCCCCCGCTGCCGTACAGCGTGAGGGCCGCCTCCGCCGCCTCCGGTGGGGCGCTGAGGGTGAGGGTGGCGGTGCTGCTCGCGCCCGAGGTGTGCCGCAGGACCAGGTGGTGGGTGTCGCCAGGTCCCGGCACCGCGGTGATCGCCGTGACGTCGCCGAGGACCGGCAGGTAGACCGAGAGGACGTGCGGGCCCACGTCCCACAGGCCGCCCTTCTCCCGCCGCCACGGGGAGGCCGCGTACGCGCTCGCGGAGCCCGGCCCGTAGAGCGAGCCCAGCCAGTGCGCCTCGCCGAGGAACCAGCCGCCGGCCGCCGCCTGTTCCTCGATCCAGCGGGCCGTCGGCTCCGCGAACCGCAGCGTGCAGAAGACCACCGAGGCCACCCCCGCGGCCTCGACCGCCTCGGCCACCTCGCGCGCCCCGGCGACCGTCGTCGCGACCGGCTTGTCGAGGAGGACGTGGCACCCGGCCTCCGCGGCCCGTACCGCCAGCGGGGCCTGCACGTCCGGCGGGAGCGCGAGGGCGACGGCGTCGCTGGCCGCGAAGAGGGCGTCCACGTCGTCGTACGCGCGCGTGCCGGACGCGGCGGCGAGCGCGGCCGCCGCCTCGGGGCGTCTGCCCCACACCCCGCTGAACTCGATCCCCGGATGCCGGGTGAGCGCGGGCGCGTGCGTGCGGCCGGCCCAGGGGCCGGTGCCGAGAAGTCCGATACGGGGCTTCGCGCCCAGGTGCTTCGCCATGCCCCCAGTCTGCCGGGTGGCAGTGACAACCCGGCCGCCGCCTGTCGTTTCCCGCCTGACGTACCCCGCCTGTCGTTCCCTTCCCTGCCGAAATCCGCTGGCGGTCCTCCCCCCGCCCGGTGTTAGCGTTTCCGGGCCGGCCGCGGGACTCCGGTGCGACTTCCGGAACCTGCCTCTGAAGCAACGTCTTCGCTGTTCGTGCCCTCATTCCCCGGCCGGCGCCCACAAGAAGGGGAGAGCCTTGTCCGAGCTCGTCGCCGCCGAGGACGTGCTCCTCTTCGTGAACGCCGCCGTGACCGCCACCGGTCAGCGCGAGTTCCGTTCCACCGCCGCCGCGCAGCACTTCTCGCTCCGCTTCGTCCACGAGTACGTACGGGTCAACTACCGGCCCGTGTACGCCGCCGCCCTCGCGCTCGACATCAACCACCACAACGCCGCCCTCATCGTCGAGCAGCTGCTGCGCACCGCCGACGAGGCGGGCGGGGCCGAGGAGAAGCGGGCCGAGGGGCGGCTGATCGCCGCGCGGCTCGCGCTGCTCCCGCCGCAGCGGGTCTACCGGCTGTTCCGCGCGCTGCGCTCGGCCGGGGTCAACAACCGGCGTACGCGCGCGATCACGCGCGCGTGGCTGGCGGCCCGCCCCGATCCGGCCCTGGACGCCGTGAAGTACCGGAGCGGTCTGAAGGCCGCCCTGCGGCACGTCCACGGGCGTCTGCCCGATCCCGAGACGGGTGACTTCCTCTTCGCACCGGGCCGCCGGGTCCGGTACGAGAACCAGACGCTCGACGCGTTCCGCCGGGCCCGCTACGAGCAGGGCGCGCTGTACGAGCTGCCGTTCACGGTCGCGGAGGGGTTCGCCGCGAAGCACGGCGTGCCGCGCGCGGTGTTCCTTGAGCGGATCGCGCCCCGGATGACCCGTCTCGAACAGCTCCGGACGGAACGGGCCGCCGATCTGTCGGTGATGCCGCTGACCCGTCTCGCCCTGTACGTCCTCTCGCTGCCGTTCGGCGAGCGGGTGGAGCGGCGGGCCGAGCTGACGGGTGCGCTGCGGGCGGCGGCCCGGCGCGCGGCGGGCCCGTACGCCGGGAGCTGGGGGCGGGTCGCGGCCGTGCTCGACGACAGCTTCTCCTCCTCGGGTTCGGCGGTGAAGCGGCGCCGTCCGCTGGCCGTGGCGCTCGGTTGCCACTACCTCCTGGAGGCCCTCGCGGCGCCGGGGGCGTACACCCCGCTGTGGACCTCGGGCGGCAGCGATCCGCTGCTCGTGCGGCCGTACGGGCCGACCCCGCTGGGCCTGCGGATCCTCGACGCGCTGGAGAGCGGCCCCGACCGGCTCGTGATCGTGTCGGACGGCTGGGACAACGCCCCGCCGGGGCTCGCGGGCGAGGTGCTGCGGGTGTGGCGGACGCGGCTCGATCCGGAGCGGCGGACGAGCGTGACGCACCTGAACCCCGTATACGACGCGGAGGGGTTCGACGTACGGCGGCTCGCCCCGAGCGTGCCCGCCGCCGGGATCCGGGACGCGGAGGATCTGGCGGCGCTCGTGGAGATCGCGCAGTTCGCCGAGGGGCGGACGGGGTTCGCGGAGCTGCGGGCCTATCTGGACCGGCGGGTGGAGCTGTTCCTGGGGGCGACGGAGGACGGGGCCGGAGGATCGGCGGGAGACGGGGCCGGGGAATCGGCGGGAGAGGGGGCCGGGGGATGACCCGGATCGATCTGACCGGGCTTGACGTGCGGCCGGCGCAGGTGTGGGGCGGGGTGCGGCTCGTGCCGCTGGTGCGGACCGAGCCGGTGCCGGGGCTGCGGCTGAGCCGCGAGGTCTACGAGGGGTTCGGGGCCGTGGATCTGCCCGACCGCACCACCTACACCTCGTACATCCCGCACGGTTTCGTCGCCGACTGGACGGGGACCGAGGCGGGGACGGGGCAGGGGCCGGGCGCGGAGTCCGCCGCGTACGGGACCCGGCTCGGCGGGGAGGGGGCGCCGCCCTCCTGTGTGCCCGTGCGCCGGATCCAGCGGATGGCCAAGCGCCGCCAGGGGGAACGGAGACTGCGGTTCCTGCCGCTGCACCTCGCCCTGGAGGGGTATCTCGCGCTGCACTTCGGCGGTCCTTCCGTGGTCTGGGACGACTGGTCGCGCGAGGCGCTGCGGCACGGGCTCTCGCCGCGTGCCGAGGCGGCGTACGCGGGGTGGACGGTGCCGGGGCTCGCGGAGGCGCTGCGGATCTTCGAGCTCCACCCGGGGCAGTGCGGCATGCTCCTGTACGTGGCCGACGCGCTGGCCGCGGCCTTCGTGGCGCCGCACCCGGACGACTACCGGCTGCTGCATCCGACGCTCGTGGAGGACCTGTACGGGGAGCTCGTGCACCAGTACGCGTACTACGGCGGGCCCGTGCCCGAGTTCACGGCGCGGATCCGGGACGGGGCCGGCGGCATCCGTACCCTCGCCGACCTGCGGGCGGCGGCCCGGGAGCAGGAGCGGGCCTGGGCGGTGGCGCACGACGGGCTGATGGCACGGGACCTCATGGAGACCTCGTACGCCTTCGAACGGGTGTACCGGGCGGGTCCTTTTGACCTGCACCGGTTCCTGCCGCCGTTCCAGCGCGGCGGGCGGGAACAGCACATCGGCGAGCTGATCACCGACCGCAAGGGCCGGGCGGCCTATCTGAAGACGTTCCGGCTGTCGGAGAACCAGATCCGGAAGGGTCATCTGCTCCAGCGGCTGGCCTCCTGCGACTGGCACCTGGAGCGGACCGCGGAGGCGCTCGGGACCTCGTACGCGGAGATGGTGATGCGGGTGCGGGGCGCGGGGCTCGACGCGCTCCTGGACGCGCACACCGTCGCACAGCGGCTGCGGGAAAAACAGGAAAGCTGAGTAACACGGGGTTCACATTCGGGCAACCGACGGGAAATGCCGTGTTGCGAAGCTGCGACCGGACACAGACACACCGCAGCTTCTCGCAGCGCCGCGAGCCGTTGCGATTCCCGCAGCAGCACGCCCAAAGGATGAGGCCCGTGACCTTCAAGGCTGAGTACATCTGGATCGACGGCACCGAGCCGACCGCGAAGCTTCGTTCGAAGACGAAGATCATCGTGGGCGGCGGCGCCGCGCTCGACGAGCTGCCGATCTGGGGCTTCGACGGTTCCAGCACGAACCAGGCCAAGGGCCACGCCTCGGACCGCGTCCTCAAGCCGGTCTTCGTCTGCCCGGACCCGATCCGAGGCGGCGACGACATCCTGGTGCTGTGCGAGGTCCTCAACACGGACATGACGCCGCACGAGTCCAACACGCGTGCCGCGCTCGCCGAGGTCGCCGCGAAGTACGCCGCGCAGGAGCCGATCTTCGGCATCGAGCAGGAGTACACCTTCTTCGAGGGCGACCGCCCGCTCGGCTTCCCCGTCGGCGGCTTCCCCGCCGCGCAGGGCGGCTACTACTGCGGCGTCGGCTCGGACGAGATCTTCGGCCGTGACGTCGTCGAGGCGCACCTGGAGAACTGCCTCACCGCGGGTCTGGGCATCTCCGGCATCAACGCCGAGGTCATGCCGGGCCAGTGGGAGTTCCAGGTCGGCCCGCTGGCTCCCCTCACGGTCTCGGACCAGCTGTGGGTGGCCCGCTGGCTGCTGTACCGCACGGCCGAGGACTTCAAGATCTCCGCGACCCTGGACCCGAAGCCGGTGAAGGGCGACTGGAACGGCGCGGGCGCGCACACCAACTTCTCCACGAGGGCGATGCGCGAGGGCTACGACGCGATCATCACCGCCGCCGAGTCCCTGGGCGAGGGCTCGAAGCCGCTCGACCACGTCAAGAACTACGGCGCCGGCATCGACGACCGCCTCACCGGTCTGCACGAGACCGCCCCGTGGGACCAGTACTCCTACGGTGTCTCGGACCGCGGCGCCTCGGTCCGCATCCCGTGGCAGGTCGAGCAGGACCAGAAGGGCTACATCGAGGACCGTCGCCCGAACGCGAACGTGGACCCGTACGTGGTGACCCGCCTCCTGGTGGACACCTGCTGCGAGGCCCTGGAGAAGGCCGGCCAGGTCTGATCCCGCTGTTCTTCCTTCCGGAAGGGGCGCCCACCGTTTCGTACGGTGGGCGCCCCTTCCGGCATGTGGTCAGGACGACACGGATTCCGGCCGGTTGAGGGCTGCTCACCGGCATTCCCTTCTGGTTGAATAGGGATATGGCCATCACACGGAACGACAGCGCGACGGGTCGTCACGACCTCGAGCCGTTCTGGCCTTCCCGGCAGCATCATGACTTCGACCGGGTGTGTTGCCGCGCGAGGAACGCGTCGGCCCTCTAAAGCCCCGATCGGTACGGTCCGATCCACGGCCTTCGGCCGACGCGCACGACGTACGACTCCTGTCCGTCCGTTTCTCCGCGCGAAAGAGCTGATCTCCCATGGCCCCCACCGCTCACACCACCGCTCACGCCCAGAGTGCTTCCCTCACGGCCGTCCGTCCCGGGCGGCACCGGCTGCGCGCCGTCGACCCCGACGAGGACGTCGCCTTCGCCCGGGTCGCCGACTTCCTGCCGCCCGGCGCCACTTGGCTGCCCGCTCCCCCGCACACCCTGCCGACGCTGCCCGGGCGGCCGCCGATGGTCGGATACCTGGTTCTCGTACCGGCCGATCAGCAGCAGCCGGAGCCCGCCGCCGCCCCGGTGGAGGCCCAGGGGCCCGTCGCCGTCGACGGCGTCCGGCGGATCGCCGTCGTGGACGGGCAGGCGCTCGACCTCACCTATCTGGAGTTCGAGCTGCTCGCCCATCTCGTGGCGAACCCCCACCGGGTGCACACCCGCGACCAGTTGGTCACCACCGTGTGGGGGTACGGGCACGTCGGCGACGGGCGTACGGTCGACGTGCACGTGGCCCGGCTGCGTCGCAAGCTGGGCGCCGAGCACCGCCACACGATCCAGACCGTGCGGCGGGTCGGCTACAAGTACACACCTTGATCAGCTCGTTCGCGACCTCGCCCGAAGCCTGGACGCCACGCCCAGGGCGAGGTCCGCCGCCAGGAACAGCAGCAGGCTGAGGCCGAGCAGCGGGACGAACCAGGCCACGAGCGCCGCGCCCGCCGCGAGGGGCAGCAGCAGGGTCACCGGGACGCGTCGCCACGCCCCGCGCGCCGCCGGGCGGCCCGGGCGGCGCAGCCACCACATGCGGTAGCCCCAGAGGATCAGCAGGATCAGGGCGAGCGCCAGCGCCGCGAGCGCCAACTGGTTGAACAGGCCCAGGAAGACCCCGGTGTGGGCGTCGATGCCTATCCGGGTGAGCTTCGCGAGCAGCGGGTGGTCGGCGAAGGCGAGCCGGTCGAGGACGGCTCCGTCGGCCGGGTTCACGGCGACGGAGTCCAGCTGGAGCGGGAACTGCGTGTCGGTCTCCTTGACCACGTACCCCTTGCCCTCGACGGGCAGGACCACCGAGATCCTCGGGCTGTCGATGCCGGCCTCGCGGGCCGCCGCGAGCGCCCTGTCGAGGCCGATGTCCGGGCCCTGGGCGGTGGCGCCGCCGCCGGTGTGGGACCCGCCGTGGCCCTCGTGCTCCGAGGGGCCGCCGGCCGCTCCGCCGACGGTCGCGGAGAGCGTGGGGGTGGCGCCGCCGAGACCGTCCTGGACCGCGCCGATGTTCTCGCCCGCGTACCGCGACCAGGTCAGGCCCGTCGCGGAGAGCAGGACGAGTCCGGTGACCGCCCACAGGCCGACCGAGCCGTGCCAGGACAGCGTGCGGCGGCGCGAGGCCGGGCCGCCCTCGGGGACGAACAGGGCGCGGCGGTTCCCGCGGCGCCTGCCGAGCCAGAGCAGCAGGCCGCCGAGCGCGATGACCCAGAGCCAGCTCGCGGCGAGTTCGCTGTAGTTGCGGCCCAGGTCACCGAGGTGCAGATCGCGGTGCAGGCCGTCGATCCAGGTGCGCAGCGGGAGTGCGCCGGAGCCGCCGTAGCTGGGCAGCTGCCCGCGTACGTCTCCGGTGTACGGGTCCACGAAGACGGCCAGCGAGGTGCCCTCGGGGACGTCGGGGTCGGCCATCAGGACCCGGGTGGTCGCCCCGGGTTCGGCGCCGGGCCAGACGGCGGTGACGGTGCCGTTCGGGTTGACCTTGCGGGCGATGTTCACCTGCTGGGACAGCGGCAGGGCCGTCTCGCCGACGGGGACCTCCAGCTCGTGCGCGTACACCACCTTCTCGGCCTGGAAGGAGAGCGCGTAGAGCAGGCCGCTGGCCGCGGCCACGAGGAGGAACGGGGCGACGAGGACGCCCGCGTAGAAGTGGAGGCGGAGGACGAGGGGGCGCAGGGCGCTCCAGGTCCCGGGCTTGTGGGAGGCGGGAGCGGCGGGGGTGGCTTCCGACGGTGGCGCCTCGGGGGTTTCCGGGCGTGCGGGATCGTCGATGGTCATGACTGTCCTAGGACTCGGTGCAGACAGGGGGAAGGACCCCCGGGTCAGACGTGTGCTCCGAGGGCCGTGGCGCGGGGTGGGGACAGCCGGGGCGGGCCGCGCCGGGACAGGGCGTGCGCGAGGACGACGGTGTGCGGCCGGTGGGGGGTCCGCCGGGACCGGCGGACCGGGAGGCGCGGGGCCTCGGGCACGCGCACGCGTGCGGACAGCAGGCGCAGGGGGGTGAAGGCGTACGCGAGGGCGGCTCGGGCCAGCGTGAAGAACGCGGCCTCGCCGTGGGCCAGCCAGAGTCCGCAGAGGACCGCGGCGATCAGGTGCACGGCGAGCATGCCGGCGCCGGGGGCCATGGCCGGGTCGAGGACGGCGGAGTCGAGGACGGCGGGATCGAGGACGGCTGGGTCCGTTACGACGGGGGTGCCGCCGTGCGTGGGGTGGGTGGCGCCGTACGTGGCGGGGGTGCCGCCGTCTGTCGCGTGGGTGGCGTGCGTCGCCGCGTCGTGCGGGTGGGTCGTCGGTCCGTGGCCCGTGTCCCCGGCATGGGAACCCGCCGCAGAGAAGATCAGGTGCAGGGCGCCCTGGAGGGCGAACAGCGCTCCCGCGATCGTCGGCGCGCCCCGGCGGCGGCCCGCCGCGGCCCACGCGGCGGCCGCCGTCACGGCGAAGGTGCCGAGCAGCGCGGGCGCCGGGAGCTGGTGGTCAGACATGGACGAATGCCCCACCGCGGCCAATGACACGCACACCACCGCGAACAGGGCGGCTCGCAGCGCGCGCAGAGGCGACCGGGCATCCGTCATCGCCCGTCATGGTGTCACCCCTTCGTGCGCCCGACGAGACCCCCTCCCGGTCCGATGAAAATCCTCGCCGGACCGCCGGCGTTCCTCCCGTGGCGGAATCCTCCGGGAGCGGAAAGTCCTGTTCCCGCGCGGGGCCGCCGGAGAGGATCGGATCATGAAGCTACTGATGCTCGGCGGTACGGAGTTCGTAGGTCGCGCGGTCGTCGAGGCGGCGCTCGCGCGGGGCTGGGAGGTGACCGTCTTCCACCGGGGCCGGCACGCGCCGCCGGCGGGGGTCACCTCGCTGCTCGGTGACCGCACCACAGGACCTGACGGACTCGCCGCCCTCGCCGAAGGTTCCTGGGACGCCGTCGTGGACACCTGGTCGGCCGCCCCCTCGGCCGTACGGGACGCGGCCCGGCTGCTCGCAGGACGGGTCGGGCGGTACGCGTACGTGTCGAGCCGTTCCGTGTACGCCTGGCCGCCCGCCGCCGGACTCGCGGAGGACGGGCCGCTGGTGGAGGGTTCGCCGGACGCCGGGGACGTCCCGTACGCGGAGGCGAAGATGGGCGGCGAGCTCGCCGTCACGGACGCCTTCGGCGCGGACCGGGCGCTGTTCGTCCGCGCGGGCCTGATCATCGGCCCGTACGAAAACGTGGGCCGGCTCCCCTGGTGGCTCGGCCGGATCGCGCGCGGCGGCCCGGTCCTCGCGCCCGGGCCCGCCGACCTTCCGCTCCAGTACATCGACGCCCGCGACCTGGCCGAGTGGACGCTCGACGCGGTGGCCGCAGGGCTCTCCGGTCCGTACAACCTCGTCTCGCCGCCCGGGCACACGACCATGGGCGAGCTGCTCGACGCCTGTGTACGGGCGACCGGCTCGGACGCCGAGCTCCGCTGGACCGACCCCGAGGCGCTGCTCGCGGCCGGGGCGGAGCCGTGGTCGGAGCTGCCGGTGTGGCTGCCGCCGGGCGAGATGTACGACGCGATGCACACCGCCGACGTCTCGCGGGCGCTCGCGGCCGGGCTGCGCTGCCGGCCCGCGGAGGAGACGGTCGCCGACACGTGGGCGTGGCTGGAATCGCTGGGCGGGGTCGCGCCGCGCCGGCCGGACCGACCGGAGGTCGGGCTCTCCCCGGAGCGGGAGGCGGAGCTCGTGGCGAAGGTCTCGGCGGGGGCGTAGGCGGGGGCGGCGGCTCGGTGAACGCGTCGACCGGCGCATCGGCGGACGGCCCGTCGGGCGCGTCGGCGATGCTCTCGGCGGAGTGAGGAATCGCCCGGACCTGCCCGAACCGGGGTGATCCCTTACCGTCGAGAACGAACGCGCCGCCGAGGAGCGTGCGTACGAACCGGAGGAGTCGCCGCATGCCCGCCATCCCCGCCGCCTCCGTGGCCAACCTCCGCGATCTCGGCGGTCTGCCGCTCGGCGGCGGGCGTTCCGTCCGTCCCGGCCTGGTCCTGCGCTCCGCGCAGCTCGACCGGCTCGACCCGGCCGAACCGGTCGTGGCCGACCTGGGCATCCGTACAGTCGTCGACCTCCGTACGGAGGTCGAGCGCACCGACCGGCCCGACCGGCTGCCCGCCGGCGCCCGGCACCTCGTCGCGGACGTGCTCGCCGACCACCTGGCCACCAGCGGGCTGCCGCCCGCCGCCCGGCTCAAGGAACTGCTCACCGACCCGGCGCTCGCCGAGGAGTACCTCGGCGGGGGCCAGGTCAGGGCGGCCTTCGCCCAGACCTACCGGACCTTCGTCTCCAGCGACTCCGGGCGCGCCTCGTACCGCGCCCTCCTCACCGAGCTGGGCACTCCGGACGCCGGGCCGCTGCTCTTCCACTGCTCGGCGGGCAAGGACCGCACGGGCTGGGCCGCGACGGTCGTCCTGTGCCTGCTCGGCGCGGACGAGGAGACCGTGCGCAGCGAGTACCTGTCGGCCAACACGGCGGTGCGGCAGGCGTTCGCGCCGATGATCGAGGGCTTCACGGCCCAGGGCGGCGACCCCGACCTCGCGCTCGACCTGATCGGGGTCCTGCCGGAGTACCTGGAGGCGGCGCTCGACGAAGTCGCGGTCCGGCACGGGTCGATGGAGAAGTACGTACGGGAGGGGCTCGGCGTCCCGGACGAGGTCACGAGGGTGATGCGGGAGCGGCTGACGGGTGGTTGAGGGTCTGCGGGGCTCGGGCCCGGGGTGATGGGCTGGGACAACGGGCCGGGGTGACCATCGGAAGAATCGCTCGTTCTGCTGAACGTGAGCACCCAGGATCTCGTCCCCTCGCCCGTGGGTCCCGTCGACGTCGAGCAGGCCGAGGCCGCGCTCGTCGAGCGGTATCCGCGTCTCGTCCGCATCGCGTATCTCGTACTGCCGCCTTCGCTCGGCCGGAACCGCCGGGTCCTGACCGCGCACGCGCTCGTCCAGCGTGCGCTGCCGCGCCGGCGGGTGCCGGGCCCGGCCGTACCGGAGCCGCGGCTCTCGGAGGACGCGGTCGATCCCGGTTACGCGTACGTACGGGCCGAGGTGCTGCGGCAGGCGCTGGTCGCCGGGCTGCCGCTGCGGCGCCTCGCGCTGCCGCGCCGGGCACAGTTCCCGCCGCTGCTCCCGCACGTGTGGGGGCTGCGGTTGTTCCCCCGGGTGGGCGGCGCCGACGAACTCGCCCTGGACCAGCGGCTGTCCCGGCTCTCGGGCCCGGGCCGCGTGGCCTACGTCCTGCGCGGCCTGGAACGCCAGGGCGACCCGGAGGTGCTGCGGGTACTGGCGACGGCCGGGGTCGAGGACCCGACGGCGGCGCTGGCGGAGGCGGATGCCGTGGACGCACTGGCTGACCTGGGCGAACCGGATGAACGGGAGACCGAGGCCCCGACCGGCCCCGCCGCACCCTCCGGACCCACCGGACCCACCGGAGACGCCACGGCCAGGGTCGGCGAACAGGCCGGCCCCGGCCGGGGCGGCGGTCGGCACGGGCAGGGCGCGGGCGGCGTCCGGCCCGGGGCCGGCGCCGGCTCCCCGGGCCCAGCCGGCCGCCCGTCCCGGAACGACCGCGACGGCATCCCGTCCCTGAACGACACCACCGCCCCGGGCCCCGCCAGCACCGGCGGGCCCGTCGGTGGTGCCGTGTACCACGGCCTGCCCCGGGATGCCGGGCGTACCGGGGCCGAGGGCCGCGTAGGGCCCGCTGCCGTCCCCGCGCGCCCCATCCGTCCCCGCCGTCTCAGTGGGGCCGCTCTGCTCGAGTCCGACGAGTTCGATCCCTGTGCGCTTCAGGCGCGGCCCACCGATCTTCTGCGGCGGCGGCAGCACGCCCGGGCCGCGGCGGTCGCCGTCGCCGCGCTCGTCGTGTGCGGGACGCTGCTCGGGCTGCCCGGGGACGGCTGGGGCAGAAACGGTGCGGCAGCGCCCTCGTACGCCCGTAACCCCGCCGCCGAGGCCGCCCTCGACCCCGGCGCGCTCAAGCGGGTCGCCCCGGCGGCCTGGCCCGGTTCGACCCGGCGGGACTTCTCCGTGTGGCCCGCGCGCGGCGGTCTGACCGGTGACAGCGCCCTGCTGCGGCGGGCGCTCGCCGTCTGGGCCAGGCCCGGCGCAGCCGTGCGGTCCTCGGCGACGCCCGGGACCCCGGTGGGTCCGCCGATGGGCCCCCCGCAGCTGCTGTTCGCCGGCGTGGTCGACGGAGCCCGGGTGGTGCTCCTCCACGACGGGCTGCGGGCGGTGCGGTACGCGGAGCCGGTCGAGGGCGCGGCGGGCGCGGCGCTCGACTTCGCGCGGACGGACGGCGCCGACACGGTCGGCTCGGCCGCGCTCGTCCTCTCCCGCGCGGCGGGCAACGTCCGTTATCTGACCGCCCCTTGGGTGAAGGAGACGGTGGTACGGGATCTCCTCGCGCCCGCCAAGGAGCCCTGGCCCCTGGTGCGGGACGCGCACGGGACGACCGAACCCGTGCCGAGTCCCGCCCTGGCGAAGGGCTGCACCCGCTGGAACGTTCTACAGGTGCGCGACGGGTCGGGTCCGCGACTCCTCGCCGACCTGGGCGAGCTGGCCCCCGCCCGGCTCCTGTGGGGCCCGCCGGACGCGCCGGTGGACGCGACGGGCCCGGAGGCGCGGGAGGCGTGGGCCAGGACGGTCTGCCAGCTCACGGCGGTACGCGCGCACGGCGTGCGGTCGGTGCACGCCTGGCAGTTCGCCCGGCAGCCGCTCCCCGAGGGCGCCGGGCGCGGCACCTGGCTGTGCACGCGCGCGGAGACCTGGCGGGGCACGGGCAGCAGGGTCCTCGCCCAGTTCCTGGTCCCGTCGCCCGCCGTCCCGGCCGCGCTCGCGGCCCGCTCCGAGGGTTCACCGGCCTGCGGGGTGCGGGATCCCCGGGTCCTGGCGGGCGTGCTGTGGCAGGCGCCGAGCGGCGGCTGGTACGTCCTGGCGGCGGGCAGTCCCGACTTCACCGCCCTGGAGACCTCGGGCGGTGTGAAGGGCCGGTCGGACGGTCCGGTCCTCGCCGTGAAGGCGGCCGCGGGGGCCCGCGCGGACCTGGACGGCACCCTCCGGGACGGCACACGGGTGGGCGCCCTGAGGTGACCCGCGAGCCCCGCCTGCGGTCGCCCTGGGATGCCCCCGCCAGCGTCACCCTGGGCGACCCCGCCAGCGGTCGCCCTGAGGTGGCCCGCCAGCGGTCGCCCTGAGGTGGCCCGCCAAGGGTCGCCCTCAGGCCCGCGCCCCGACGCGACCCCGCGCATCACCGCCCCCAAAAAGACCCCGCACACACCTGTCGCCCCCGCCTACCCCTCAGTACATTGACGGCATGTCTAATACGCAGCCCGCACCGGTGGCGTCGGAGCACGTCGAGCTCAAAGCCCGCAAGGTCTCCTTCGACTGGGAGGAGACCCCGCTCCACTGGGTACCCGGCGATCCCTTCACCACGCACACCATCAACGTGCTGCACCTGCTCCTCCCGGCCGGCGAACGCTGGTTCGTGCACGTGTACAAGCAGGCACTCCCGTTCATCACCGACGACCGGCTGCGCGCGGACGTCATCGGCTTCATCGGCCAGGAGGCCGTCCACTCCCAGGCCCACGACGACGTCCTCCCCCACCTCCGCGAGCAGGGCCTCGACCCCACCCCGTACACCGCGCAGGTCGACTGGTTCTTCGAGAAGCTCCTCGGGGACCGGACCCTGCCGCCCGGCCGGCCGCGCCGCTGGTGGCTGATGGAGCGGGTCGCGATGATCGCCGCCATCGAGCACTACACCGCGTTCCTCGGCAACTGGGTCCTCAACGCCGACGCGCTCGACCGGGCCGGCGCCGACCCGACGATGCTGGACCTGCTGCGCTGGCACGGCGCGGAGGAGGTCGAACACCGCTCCGTCGCCTTCGAGCTCTTCATGCACCTCGACGGCGGCTACCGGCGCCGCGCCCGTACCTGGGCGCTCGCCTTCTCCGCGCTCGTCTTCCTCTGGCAGCGGGGCATCCGCTTCTTCATGGAGAACGACCCGAGCCTCCCCGACGGCGACGGCAAGGCCTCCTTCGGCCAGTTCGTCCGCAAGGGCCGGCAGGGCGTGCTGCCCTCCACCCCCGCCATGCTGCGCTCCATACCCCGCTACCTCAGCCGCGCCTACCACCCCTCCCAGGAGGGTGACACCGCGCAGGCCATGGCCTACCTGGCCTCCTCCCCCGGCGCCAACGGAGGCCGCTGATGCCCCGGTTCACCACCGTCGCCCTCGTCGCCGGCGCCGCCCTGCTCGCCCGCCGCGCCGTCCGCCGCCACATGTCGACCGCCCCCCTGTGGCCGATGCCCGCCCTCGACGAGCCCGTCTCCGGGTACGGCCGGGGCAGCACCGTCCCCCGCAAGGTCCGGGTGACCGGCCGCGCCACACCCGCCGATGGCGTCGTCGAACTACGCCTGGAAGGGCGCGGGTTGCCCGCCTGGCAGCCGGGCGCCCATGTCGACCTCGTCCTGCCCTCCGGCCTCGTACGGCAGTACTCGCTCTGCGGCGATCCGGCCGACTCCACCAGCTACACCGTGGCGACCCGGCTCATCGACGAGCGACAGGGCGGGCTCGGCGGGTCGCGCGAGGTCCACGAGCAGCTGCACGTAGGCGTGGAGATCGAGATCCGGGGGCCGCGCAACCGCTTCCCGCTGATCGCGGCCCCCGCGTACGTCTTCGTCGCCGGCGGCATCGGCATCACCCCGGTCCTGCCGATGCTGCGCGCCGCCGAGGCGTCCGGGGCGGACTGGCGGCTCGTGTACTGCGGGCGGAGCCGCGCCACCCTGCCGTACCTCGCGGAGATCGAGGCGCTGGGCGGCGGCGACCGGGTGACCGTCGTCCCCGAGGACGAGTCGGGCTACCCCGACCTCGGCTTCCTCGCGCACACCCCCGCCGAGACCCTCGTGTACTGCTGCGGCCCCGACGGTCTGATGGACGCGGTGGCGGCGGCGATGCCGGAGGGCCGCGCGCCGCTTCTCGAGCGCTTCTCGGCTGCGGCGACGACCGGCGGCACCGCCTTCGCACTCGAACTGCGCCGCTCCGGCCGTACGGTGACGGTGGCGGCCGACCAGTCGGTGCTCGCGGCGGTACGCGAGGAGGTGCCTGGCCTCATGTACTCCTGCCGGCAGGGGTTCTGCGGGACCTGCCGGCAGCGGGTCCTGGAGGGCGAGGTCGACCACCGCGACGAACTGCTCACCGACGCCGAGCGGGGCGACTCGATGCTGATCTGCGTCTCGCGCTGCGCGGGCGACCGGCTCGTGCTGGACCTCTAGGGGTCAAGGCGGGGTCAGGGCAGGATCAGCCAGTCGAAGGCCAGCGCGGCGGCCAGGCCTCCCACCAGGAGCCAGGTGGCGAGCCGCGTACGGCCGTTGCGGGACAGCTCGATCACGATCCCGCACAGGATCATGGCGAGGCCGTACACGCCGACGACCAGGACCGACGTGCGGCTCGCGAGACGGACGACGAGGACCACGGCCATCGTCACGAGGAGCACGGACGCGACGGCGACCCGCAGCCGCCGCGCCTGCTTCGGTGTGAGCCCGTCCACGGAGGCGTCCTCCTCGGACTCCTCGGACTCCTCGGACTCCTCCAGCTCCTCGGACTCCTCCGGCTTCCCGGGCTCCTCCGGCGCGGACGTCTCGTCGTCGGTCTCGTCGGAGGCCGCGGCGGCCGTGGTGTCCTGGTCGGGGGAAGCGCTCATGGAGCAGCAGCGTAACGGACCCCGTTAGGCTGTTCGTATGACGACCGGGGTGCGCCGCAGGATGGGCGTCGAGGAGCGCAAGCAGCAGCTGATCGGGGTGGCTCTCGAACTCTTCAGCCACCGCTCTCCCGACGAGGTCTCCATCGACGAGATCGCCGCCGCCGCGGGCATCTCGCGGCCGCTGGTCTACCACTACTTCCCCGGCAAGCAGAGCCTCTACGAGGCGGCGCTGCGGCGGGCGGCCGACGAGCTGGCGGCCCGGTTCGTGGAGCCGCCGCAGGGGCCTCTCGGGGCGCGGCTGCTGCGGGTGATGGGCCGGTTCTTCGACTTCGTGGACGAGCACGGTCCGGGGTTCGCGGCGCTGATGCGGGGCGGTCCTGCCGTGGGTTCCTCCACGACGAACGCGATGATCGACGAGGTGCGGCAGGCCGCGTACGAGCAGATCCTGGCGCATCTGGAGGTCGGGAAGCCCTCCGCCCGGCTCGAACTGGTCGTCCGTTCCTGGGTGTCGCTCGCCGAGTCGACGGCGCTGCTCTGGCTGGACGGCCGCCGGATCCCGCGCGGGGAGCTGGAGTTGCAGCTGGTGCACGACTTCGCGGCGCTGGCCGCGGTGAGTGCCGCGTACGACGAGGAGATGGCGGAGACCCTGGTCCGGATCCTGGCGGACGAGCCGGCGGACGGCCCGTTCGGGGAGCTGGTGGCCCGGCTCTCCGCGTTCGTGCTCCAGGTGCCGGATCAGCGCTTGCGGTAGGACGGTTCGAGGTCGCGGACCTCGACGGAGAGCCGTACGCCGTCGGTCGTCTTGAGGTGCGCGGGCAGCAGGCCGAGCACGCCTTCCGAGAGCCGGGCCTTGAGCTCGTCGGTGCGGCCGGGCAGCAGGGCGATCTCGACGTGCACGATGACGTCGTGGTCCGTGCCGTCGCCGGCGACGAGTTCCTCGACCTCGCGGAAGCGGGTCTTGCAGGCGTCGAGCGTCGTGTCGACCGTCTCCACGACGAAGGGGTGCAGGGCCAGCGCGAAGCCGCGCCGGTCGAGGGGGGCGGAGTAGTCGACGGTGATCTGCGGCATGAGGGTCTCTCCCCGGTGATACGGATGTCTGGCCACACCCTTGCGGTGATCGCCACGCCGGCACAAGTGCCCTTCCGGCAAACGGACACGCCCGACCCGCGCCCGCTGGGGTGGGCACACGGGACGGCGCCCAATGCGGCGCCTCCGCCCCCTGTGCCTGGACCCGCACCAGCAGGTGCGGGTTCAGGCGCGGAAGCCTAGGCCCGGCAAGGGGCGCCGTTCCGTTGTGCCCACCCGTTCCGCCCTGGGGGTCCCCCCGGACGGAGTCTGGGGGAGGAACAGTTGCCCACAACGGGGGTGGGCGGGGGATGGGGGGCCGGCCCTGTGGGGCGGCCCCCCATCGGCGGGGGTCAGCGGATGGTGAAGACCGCCACCGTCCGTGCCGGGACCGTGAAGGTGCCCGAAGTCGGGTCGTAGGACGACGACTTCACGACCGGGTCGGAGCCGGCCTCCTGGACCGGGTGGAGGGCGTAGCCCTTGCCCGCCAGGTCGGTGACCTTCTGGGAGGTGCTCGCCGGGGTCGCGTTGAGGACGACGACCAGGTCACCGAGGCGCATCGTGATCACGCCCGGGGTCTCGTCGCGGCCGGAGAGCGGGAAGGACAGCGCGGACTGCACCTGCCCGGTGGTGGCGAGTGAGAAGACCGGCTCGGTGGTACGGATCTTCTGGAGGTCCCGGTAGGCGGCGGAGGTGCCGTCGATCTCCGCGCAGCCGACCGTCAGGGCCGGGTTGACGAGCAGCGGCTTGCCGTAGCCCCACTTGGCCTTGTTGTCGGCGGCCGGCGGGAGGCCGATGCCGAAGCCGTTGCCCTCGCGGCAGTCCCAGTGGATCGCGTTGAACCAGTCACCGCTGTCGTACGAGTTGCGGTCGAGAGACTTGGAGCGCAGCAGGTCCGAGCCCGCCTGGGAGAGCGCGGGGCCCTGGGAGAGGGTCGCGGTCGCCATGGCGAGGAGCTGCATCCTCGACCGGTCGGCCGGGGACGTGCCCGCCGGGAGCTTGAAGGCGAGGGCGTCGTACAGGGTCTCGTTGTCGTGGGCGTCGGCGTAGGCCAGGGCGTCGCCGGGGGCGGCGGCGTATCCGGCGGGGGCGCCGTTGTAGTCGACCTCGGAGCCCTTGACCGTACGCCCGGAGGTGTCGGTGAAGGTGTACGCGGCGAGGTTGCCGGTCAGGCCGACCTTGATCAGGTCCTGGTAGTGGAGGAGGCGGGCCTTCTGCTGCTCCGGGGTGCCGTTGGCGGTGGAGGTGTTGGGGTCGGTGTAGAGGCCGGAGGCGAAGCCCTGGACTCCGGGGTCCTCGTCGAAGGGGCCGCCGCCGCGGACGGCGTCGCGGGCCCGGTCGGAGAAGGTCGCGATGCCGGTGCCGGCCATGTTCTTCTGGGTGGCCTGGACGAAGCGGGAGTCGTCGGCGATCTCGCCGAAGTTCCAGCCTTCGCCGTAGAGGACGATCGCCTTGCCGTCGACGCCGTCACGAGCGAGGGTCAGCTCGTCCAGGGCCTTGCGCACCGCCAGGATGTTCTCCTTCGGGTGGTGGCCCATGAGGTCGAAGCGGAAGCCGTCGACCTTGTACTCCTTCGCCCAGGTGACGATCGAGTCGACGACGAGCTTGCCCATCATGGCGTTCTCGGGCGCGGTGTTGGCGCAGCAGGTGGAGGTGGCGACGGAGCCGTCGGCCTGGAGGCGCTGGTAGTAGCCGGGCACGATCCGGTCGAGGACGGACTTGTCGGACTGTCCGGCGGCGACGGTGTGGTTGTAGACGACGTCCATGACCGTGCGCAGGCCCTGGCCGTTGAGGGCCTGGACCATCTGCCGGAACTCGACCGTGCGGCGGGTGCCGTTCGGGTCGGTGGCGTAGGAGCCCTCGGGGACGGTGTAGTGCAGCGGGTCGTAGCCCCAGTTGTAGGCGTCCTTGGCCGCGGCGGCGGCGACGCAGGCCTGCTGTTCCTCGGAGTCGGGGGCGTACACCTTGAGGTCGCAGGCGGGGGTGGACTGGTCGGACTTCTTCTCGGGGATGGTGCCGATGTCGAAGGCCGGGAGGAGGTGGACGTAGGAGGTGCCGGAGTCGGCGAGGGCCTTGAGGTGCTGGGAGCCCTTGCTGTCCTTGTCGGTGAAGGCGAGGAAGGTGCCCTTGTGGCCGGCCTTCGCCGTCGGGTCGGCGATCGAGAAGTCGCGGACGTGCAGCTCCTGGATCTGGGCGTCGCGCAGCGGCACGGCGGCCGGCTTCTTCAGGGACGTCCAGCCCTTGGGGGCGAGCCGGGGGTCGGTGAGGTCGACGGCGAGGCTGCGGGCCGAGTCGGCGGTGAGGGCGGTGGAGTAGGGGTCGGTGACCTTGTTGGTCACGACCTTCTGGACGGTGGGCGCCCAGACCTTCACCACGTACCGGTAGGGCTTGCCCGTCCAGGACTTCGGGCCGGTGACGGACCAGACGCCGGAGGCGTCGTCCCGCCGCATGGGGACGGTCTTCCCGTCGAGTTCGAGGGCCACGGTCTGCGCGGTGGGGGCCCAGACGGAGAGGCTGGTGCGGCCGCCCGGGAAGACGGGCCCGAGGGCCGCCTTCTCGGCCGTCTTCGCGTACAGGTCGTCGAGGATTCCGGCGGTCTGCACGCCGGTGGCGGCGAGCAGGGCGCCGTTGGCGGCGCGCTGGGTGGCGATGATCTGGCCGCGCAGGGAGTCGCGGACGCGGTCGGCGTCGCGCGGGTCGACGGTGAAGGCCGGGTACTCCCTCAGGTGCGGGAACTTCGCCTTCTGCGCGTCGGTGAGGGCGGCCTGGTTCAGCCGGAGCCACTGGCCCTCGGTGTTCAGGGCGCCGTCGATGGCGGTGATCCCGCCGTCCTTGGCGTACACCAGCTGCTGGCTGGTGGCGTCGGTGGCCTTGACCTTCCAGACCACGGTGTTCCGGTCGATCCACTGGGCCTCGGCCTTGGTGAGGTCGAGGTTCGGGGCCGCGCCGACGGTCGGGAGGAGGTACTTCTGCTGTCCGGAGAGCGTCCAGATCTCGTGGCCGTAGGTGGCGAGGTCGAGGGACTGGTCGGTGGGCAGGTCCTTCTCGTCGCCCTTGTGGAGGATGTACGAGAGGGAGCTCGCGCCCTCGGTGAGCGGCACCTCGTAGACGGCGCCGTACGCGTCGGTGCGGACCGGCATCAGCGGCTTGGACCAGTCGGTGGGCTGGGCGGCGCCGGTCCAGGTGTGGAGGCCCCAGCCGTCGTAGTTCCCGTCCGGGCGCTGGTAGTGGATGACGGCCTTGGTCCGGTCCGGGGTGACCGGGGCCGGGTTCGTGTCGGACTGGCCGTCCTGGCCCTGCGTGATCCAGACCTCGCCGGTGCGGCCGAGGCTGATGCTGCGCTGCGGACCTTCGGCGGCGCCGTCCTTCTCGACGGTGTACGTGACGGTGGAGGCGCCTTCGGGGACCTTGACCCAGGCGAAGGCGCCGTGGGCGTCGCGGCCGGTGAACGCGGCCTCCTGGCCCGCGGCCTTCAGGGTCCAGCCGTCGTAGTTCCCGTCCTCGCGCTGGTAGTGGACGATCGCGTGGGTGCGCTCGACGGCGACCGGCTTCTCGGGCGCGGGGGCCTGTCCCGCGGTGCTCGCGGCGGTGGCGCTCGCGGTGCGGCCCGCGCTGTCGACGACGACGGCCTTGTACCGCAGGGCGGTGCCGGCGGGGGCGGTCACGTGCTGGGTGACCTTGTAGGGGGCGTGGTCGGCGGTGCCGAGGGTCTGCCAGCGGCCGTTGCCGGTCTGGGCGGCGAAGACGACCCGGTTGAGGCCGCCGCCGCTGACGTCGGCGGTGAGTTCGACGGTGCCGGTGGCTCCGGCGGCCGGGGCCTTCAGGGACACGGCGGGCTTCGCGGCCGGGGCCGCGAGGGGCTTCTCGGCCCGGAGGACGAGGGAGGAGAGCGCCGGGACGGTGACGGTGACCTTGCCGCCCGATGCCGCGACGCCGCCCTGACCTCCGTACAGGACACGGAAGTTCGCGGAGTCGACGGGGACGGTCACGGTCTTCGCGGTGGTGGCGCTG
This sequence comes from Streptomyces sp. NPDC093795, assembly GCF_044764665.1. Lineage (NCBI taxonomy): Bacteria > Bacillati > Actinomycetota > Actinomycetes > Kitasatosporales > Streptomycetaceae > Streptomyces > Streptomyces sp. NPDC093795. Next base: position 4,729 of record NZ_JBIWIO010000011.1, on the reverse strand, counting down.
TTGGTGGCGACCAGGTACTCGGTCCGCTGCGCCGCGTCCGTACGGGAGAAGGCGTAGACGGAGCCCTCGGCGTACCGTTCCTGCTGGACGCCGTCGCGGAGGGCCGGGTGCGTCTTCGTGAGCCGGGACAGCTCGGCGACGGAGGTGTACACCGGGTGCGTGGTGTCGTACGCGTCGGTGGCGTGGGTGCGGTCGGTGCCGAGCTGGTCGTCGTCGAGGTAGTCGGCGGAGTGTGCGGCGAAGAGCGGCTGGCGGGCGTCCTTGTCGCCGCCGGCGCCGGTGAAGCCCTGCTCGTCGCCGGAGTAGATCACCGGGTTGCCCCGGGACAGGAACATCAGCTCGTTGGCGAGGCGGGCCCGCCGGACGAGTTCGGAGTCGGAGGCGTTCGGGTTGTCCTGCTTGAGGAAGGCCCCGATGCGGCCCATGTCGTGGTTGCCGAGGAAGGTGACCTGCTCGTAGGCGTTGGCCTTGTCGGTGGTGTACCGGTAGTCCTCGGCGAAGACCTTGGCGAGGCGGTCGGCTCCGGCGCCCTGGGAGGCGAAGGCGCGGGCGGCGTCCTGGAAGGGGAAGTCGAGGGTGGAGTCGAGCCGGCCCCGGGTCACGTAGGGGGAGGTGACGGTGGGGTCGGCGGAGTACACCTCGCCGAACATGAAGAAGTCCTCGCGGCCCCGCTTCTCGGCGTAGGCGTCGAGGGCGGTGGCCCACTCGGTCCAGAAATCCAGGTCGACGTGTTTGACGGTGTCGATGCGGAAGCCGTCGATCTTGAAGTCGCGGACCCACTTCTCGTAGATCCGCTTCATGCCCTCGACGACCTCGGGGCGCTCGGTCCACAGGTCGTCGAGGCCGACGAAGTCGCCGTACTCGGCGGACTCACCGACCCAGGTGGAGTCGCCCCGGTTGTGGTACATCGTGGGGTCGTTGAGCCAGGCCGGGACCTTGGCGTTCGCGTTCTCGGCCTTCTGGACGGGCGTGTACGGGAAGGAGTCCGCGTCCACCTTCCCGATCTTCGCCCGGTCGTCGAAGGGGCGGCCGGTGGTGTCGAGGTAGGGGTGGGAGCCCTTGGGGCGGTAGCCGTACTTCTTCTCGGCGTAGTCGACGGTGTCGGCGGTGTGGTTGGTGATGACGTCGAAGAAGACCTTCATGCCCTTGGCGTGGGCGGCGGCGATCAGCTTCTCCAGGTCCTCATTGGTCCCGAAGTGCGGGTCGACCTGGGTGAAGTCGGTGATCCAGTAGCCGTGGTAGCCGGCGGAGGCGTCCTTCCCCTCCCCCTGCACGGGCCGGTTCTTGAAGATCGGCGCCATCCAGATGGCGGTGGTGCCGAGCCCCTTGATGTAGTCGAGCCGCTGGGTCAGGCCCTTGAGGTCGCCGCCCTGGTAGAAGCCCTTGTCGGCGGGGTCGAAGCCGGTCTGCGTACGGCTTCCGGTGAGGCCGCCCCGGTCGTTGGAGGTGTCGCCGTTGGCGAAACGGTCGGGCAGGACGAAGTAGAACTGCTCGCGCGTGAGGTCCTGGCGGGCGGGCTCGGCCGCGAGGGCACGGTCGGACGGCGGGGCGGGGGGCCGGGGCGCGGCGGCCGCGGGGACGGCGGGCGCGAGGGCGGCGCACAGGGCGGCGGCGAGCGCGACCGCCGTTCTCTTGCGTGTCACGGGGGAGCTCCCTGGAGGTACGGGAAGGGGGGCCGCCCCGGCGGGGCGGCCCTGAGGGGGAGACGGACTCAGCTGCGGAAGGTGTCGTTCAGGACGATCTGGCCGGAGGCGGGGACGGTCGCGGTGCGGTTGGCGCCGGACTCCCAGGTGACGTTCCCGGCGGCGTCCTTGCGGACGTACTTGTACTCGAAGGCCGTGCCGGCGGGGAGGCCGAGGGTCAGCTTCCAGACGGGGTACGTGGCCGGGTCGAGCTTCAGGGCGGCGGCCGGGGACCAGTTGCCGAGCTCGGCGCGGTTGCCGGTGACGTAGATGTTCTGGCCGACCGCGGTGGTGGCGGTGACGTTGAACGAGGCGCCCGCGGTGGCGGGGGGCGTCGTCGGCGGGGCGGTCGGGGTGGTGCCGCCGCCGCAGTTCGCGGCGTTGACGTGCAGGGCCAGGGCGGTGTTGGCGCCGAGGGTGGCCGTGAACTGGCCGGACGAGTTCACCGTCACGGGCGTGTTCGACTGGACGTCGCAGTAGGTGCCGCCGGGCAGGGAGGTCTGGTAGGTCCGGGTGAGCGCCGAGGACTCGTGGTTGATCGCCACGTACGCCTTGGAGCCGCGGCCGAACGCGATGGCGTTGCCGCCGTTGTCCCACCAGTGGGTGACGGCGGTGCCGCGGGCGGTGTTGCGGAAGGCCACCATGGAGGAGATCTCGCGCCAGGCGTGCTGGCACTTCCAGCCGTCGGTGTAGCAGGCGTTGACCTGGCCGCCGCCCGGCGGTCCTGCGTCCTTGTCGGTCCACTCGTAGCCGGAGTGGACGTCCGGGGAGCCGTAGGGCCAGGCGAGGGCGAAGACGGAGGCGAGGGTGTAGTTCGCGCCGTCCTTGTAGGAGAGGGTGTCTCCGCCGCGCTCGGTGTCGTGGTTGTCGACGAAGACACTCGACTGGCCGGAGGACATGTAGCCCCAGGCCTCGCCGAAGTTCTTCAGGTGGGCGAGCTTCTCGTTCTGGAGGATGCGCTTGAGGTCCCGGGCGTAGCGGAACTCCTGGACGTCTCCGCTGCCGAGGTACTCGCTCGGGGAGACGGCCTCGCCGGCGCCGTGGATGGCCTCCAGCTTCCAGTACGCGTTCGGCTTGCTGAGCCGCGACTTGATGTTGGCGAGGTCGGCGGCCGGCATGTGCTTGGCGGCGTCGACGCGGAAGCCGTCGACGCCGAGCGAGAGGAGGTCGTTGAGGTAGCCGGCTATCTTGCCGCGGACGTACTCCTCGCCGGTGTCGAGGTCGGGGAGCTGGACGAGTTCGCAGTTCTGGACGTTGCCGCGGTCCTGGTAGTTGGTGATCGAGGAGCGGCAGTCGTCCATGTCGGAGCCGGAGTACAGGCCCGGGTAGTCGTACTTCGAGAACGGGGTCCCGCCCGTTCCCGTGCCGGAGCCGTTCGCCATGTGGTTGATGACGGAGTCGGCCACGACCTTGACCCCGGCCGCGTGGCAGGTGTCGATCATGTTCTTGAAGGCGGTGCGGTCGCCGAGGCGTCCGGCGATCTTGTAGCTGACCGGCTGGTACGAGGTCCACCACTGGCCGCCCTGGAGGTGTTCCTGGGGCGGGGAGACCTGGACGTATCCGTATCCGGCGGGGCCGAGGCGGTCGGTGCACTCGCGGGCGACGGAGGCGAAGTTCCATTCGAACATCACCGCGGTGACGTCCTTCTCGCCGGGCGGGGCGGCCTGCGCCGGGGTGTATCCCGTGACGGCCACAGCGGCGGCTCCCGCCACGAGGGCGAGTGCAGCGGCCACGGTTCTTCTGGCCATGCTTCCTCCTGTACGACGTCGGTGTCGCAGTCGGGTGTCGAAAGAAGTTGCCGAAAACTTCAGCAACTGTTTTCAGCCGTGACCGTACGAGTGCCCCGACGCCCGGTCAACCCTCCGGACACCGCAACGCAAGTTGTTACGAAAGGACTTGCGACTCGTGGTGGGCGTGCGCGGGAGGCTGCGCCGTGGAGCCGCGTACCACCAGCTCCGGCTGGAAGACGAACTCCGTGCGCTGCACGGGATTGCCCTCGATCTCCTCGAGGAGCGCGCCGACGGCCGCCGTCGCCATGGCCTGGACGGGCTGGCGCACGGTGGACAGCGGAGGGCTGGTGAAGGCGATCAGCGGCGAGTCGTCGAAGCCGACGACGGAGACGTCCCCGGGCACGTCGAGGCCGCGGGCGCGGACGGCGCGGATGACGCCGAGCGCCATCAGGTCGGAGCCGCAGACGATGCCCGTACAGCCTTCGCGGAGCAGGATGTCGGCGGCGGCGTGCCCGCCCTCGACGCCGAAGAGCGTGGGCCTGATGAACCGTTCCGCTTCGGCCCGTTCGACGCCGAGGAGCTCGTACAGCTCGGCGGTGAAGCCCTCGGCCTTGCGGCGCGAGGGTACGTACCGGGTGGGGCCGATGGCGAGGCCGATCCGCTCGTGGCCGAGCTCGACCAGGTGGCGTACGGCCATGCGGGCGGCGGCCCGGTCGTCCGGCGAGACGAAGTTGGCGTCGATGTGCTCGTTGTAGCCGTTGATGAGGACGTACGGCACGCCCCGGGCGGTCAGGCGGGCGTAGCGGACCGGGTCGGCGGAGGCGTCGGCGTGCAGGCCGGAGAGGAAGACGATGCCGGCCACCCCGCGGTCCACCAGCTGCTCGACGAGCTCGTCCTCGGTGGCGCCGCCGGGCATCTGGGTGCAGAGCACCGGGGTGTAGCCGTGCCCGGCGAGGACCTGTTCGACGACCTGCGCGAACGCCGGGAAGATCGGGTTGGTCAGCTCGGGCACGACGAGCCCGACGAGGCCCGCGCTACGGCGTTTGAGCCGTACGGGACGCTCGTACCCCAGGACGTCGAGCGCCGCGAGCACCTTGTGCCGGGTCGCGCCGGCCACCCCCGCCTTGCCGTTGAGGACCCGGCTGACGGTGGCCTCGCTGACGCCGGACTGGGCCGCGATGTCCGCGAGCCGCGGGGGGGCGGGGCCCGCGCCCCCCCCCCCGGGGGGGGGGGCCCCCCCCCCCCCCCCCCGGGGGGGGGGGGGGCGCGGGCGGCGAACGCGCGGCTAGTGGAGGGGAGTGTTGGGGGTGTGGTAAA